>JBKUJR010000037.1:0-19201 GCA_046952735.1 Clostridia bacterium
GCGGAGCTGTTATGCGCCATGGCAATCCCGTTGGGCCCCGGCAATACGGAAAAACAGCTGAAAATAATGATGGATCTGAAATCGACCGTTTTATGCGCAACTTCCTCGTACGCGCTGCTCCTTGCGGAAGAAATCGAGAAACGCGGAATCGGGGATCGGATCCATTTACGCAAAGCGCTGATTGGTTCCGAACGGTGGGGAGAGAAAATGCGCCGCAGGATCGCGCGGGAGCTGGGCGTAAAATTATATGACATCTACGGCCTCACGGAAGTATACGGCCCCGGCATCGGCATAAGCTGCGACGAGGATTGCGGAATGCATTATTGGGACGACTATTTTTATTTTGAAATCGTCGATCCGAAAACGGGGGAGAATGTGCCGGACGGCGAAATCGGAGAGCTTGTAATCACGACGCTGCGAAAAGAAGGCGCGCCGCTGATCCGTTACAGGACGCACGACCTGACCAGATTCCGCCCGGGAACGTGTCCCTGCGGCAGCCGGTATCCCAGGATCGACACGATTTTGGGCAGGACAGACGATATGGTCAAAGTCAAAGGCGTCAATATTTTCCCGAGTCAGATCGATGAAATGCTGCGCGACGTGGACGGGGCTTCAAGCGAATATCAATTTATGATCGACCATCTGAATGGAAAAGATATTTGCACCTTATTTGTAGAAGCGGAAGTATCCGCCGATAAAAAACAGCTGGAAGAAGCGATTCGGACGGCGTTTAAAGCCAAAATCGGCATTCTCACCAATGTCATGCTGGTCGCGGTTGGAGAGCTGCCGCGCAGCGAAAAAAAGTCCACGCGCGTTTTCGATAACCGGTATTGAGATAAGGAAGGAACCTGCGATGAACCGCCGGAAATTTTCAAAAGTATTATTCAAGATCCTTGCATGCGGGACGCTGCTTTTGTCGGCCGCCGTATTCCTGGACCGCGGCGCGAAATATTATGTAAGAACAGCGTTTGACGACGCCGCGTCGCAGAAGGGTGCGTTCCTTTCCCTGGAAGCAGCGAAAGAATGCGCCGACCGGAACGCGATTTACGGATACCAGGTTTTCAGCTTTACAGGTAAAATCGTATATACGACTTATTCCGAGCTGGCCGCCGGTATTTTACGCGAAGCAAAAAAGGTGACGGATTTTGTAAGGGAGAATCATTTTACGTACGGAGATGCGCCCGTGAATCCTGCCATCGATTGCAGCGCGAAGAAAGTCAGCTGCGACCGGCTCGTCGGATGGGTCCTTTATAACGCAGGATTCACCGATCAGCCGGAACAAAGCGGACTGTTCGTATACGCAGACGGGGACCCCCGGGATTTACCCACATGGTGCGAAAACAACGGCTTTATTAAAATTACCGAGGAATCGGAGTTGCAGCCCGGAGACATCGTTTTTGTCCATCCTAAAACGACGCCGTCCGGCAAGGTCTACGCAGGGCACACGTTTCTCCATGCAGGGAAAAGCGAAGGCCGGAATTATTACCGCTATGACTGCGGGACGGACGATCGGATCAGAAGCGTACAGCCGTTCAGCGAACCGCTGGTAAATTTTATGTACGCTTACAGGCCGGTAGAAAGATAGGAGCCGTATTGACAAGCAATCGAAATCGTGCTAAAATAATCTGTGATACCGTTTTCGCGGCAGCAGGAAACTCCGACCGCTCCCATGATAACGGCGATTTTTAATAAAGGAGAAATGGACGATGACAAAAGAAAGAAAACAGGAAATTATTGCCGCTTATGGAATTCATGAAGGGGACACCGGTTCCCCGGAAGTACAGGTCGCTTTGCTCACGGAGCGGATCAACCACCTGAATGAACACCTGAAGACACATAAGAAAGACCACCACTCCAGAAGAGGGCTTCTGATGATGGTAGGACAGAGAAGAGCATTGCTTAACTATCTCATTAAAGTCGATGTCGAAAGATATCGTAATTTGAGAGAACGGCTCGGACTCAGAAAATAATCGAAAAGAAAGGCGGAAGCTTTGCGGAAGCAGGGATTCCGCCTTTTTACAAAATTTATTGAATCAGGACAGTGCTGTAGAGCGTAGATTGTACGTTAATGCGATCGGACGCCGGCAGTTAACGCAGAATCTACATGCTACCGCCTGTCTTGCAGATTGAAAGGAGAAACTATGTTTAAAACTTATTCCATGTTACTGGCAGGCAGGCCGCTCACGATCGAGACGGGTAAAATGGCGCTTCTCGCCAACGGGGCCGTACTCGTGCGTTACGGCGATACGGTCGTCATTTCGACGGCGACGGCATCCAAAGAACCACGGGACGGAATCGATTTCTTCCCGCTGAGCGTCGATTATGAAGAAAAATTGTATTCCGTCGGTAAAATTCCAGGCGGGTTCATCAAGCGGGAAGGCAAGCCGTCCGAAAAAGCGATCCTGACGTCCAGGGTCATCGACAGGCCGATCCGCCCGCTGTTCCCCAAAGATCTCAGAAACGACGTAGTCATCATCAACACGGTCCTTTCCGTAGATCAGGATAATTCGCCGGAAATTGCAGCAATGATCGGAACCTCCGTAGCGCTCTGTATTTCTGATATCCCGTTCGGGGGCCCGATCGGAGGCGTTGTGCTCGGACTGGTGGACGGAGACGTCGTGATCAATCCGACGGAAGCGCAGCGCGCAAAGAGCGAGATGTATGTCACGCTCGCAGGGACCAAAGACAAGATTACCATGATTGAAGCAGGCGCGAAAGAAGTGCCGGACGACGTGATGCTCCGCGCCATTATCAAGGGTCACGGAACGATTCAGAAAATCTGCGATTTTATCAGCGGAATTGCAGAAGAAATCGGCAAACCAAAGTTTGCCTATAAATCCTGCGAAGTTTCGCACGAGCTGTACGAGGACGTGGAAAAAATTGCGCTCGAAGAAATGAAAAGCGCCGTTCTCGCGACGGACAAAACGGTACGCGACAATAACATCGATGCGCTGACGCAGAAAGTGAAAGAAGCGCTGGCGGAGAAGTACCCCGATGTGGAAGCGCAGATCGGCGAAGCCATGTATAAGCTGGAGAAAAGCGTCGTAAGAAATTATCTGCTGAAAGAACATAAACGTGTCGATGGGAGAGGTCTGGAAGAGATCCGTCCCCTCAGCGCCGAAGTGGGCCTTCTGCCGAGAACGCACGGATCGGGGCTGTTCCGCAGAGGCCAGACACAGGTTCTGACGATCGCAACGCTCGGGCCGATGTCGGACATCCAAATGCTGGACGGAATCGACAATGAAGAAACAAAAAGATATATGCATCACTATAATTTCCCTTCTTACAGCGTAGGAGAGGCGAGAACCTCGAGAGGCCCGGGACGGCGCGAAATCGGTCACGGCGCGCTGGCAGAGCGGGCGCTCGAACCGGTGATTCCTTCGGAAGAAGAGTTCCCGTATGCCCTCCGTCTCGTTTCCGAAGTCCTGATGTCGAACGGATCTACTTCGCAGGGCAGCGTCTGCGGCTCCACGCTGGCGCTCATGGATGCCGGCGTCCCGATCAAACGTCCGGTTGCGGGTATTTCCGCAGGCCTCGTTACGAACCCGGAGGATGAGGACGATTTCATAACCTTCATGGATATCCAGGGCATCGAAGATTTCTTCGGCGATATGGATTTCAAAGTTGCCGGAACAGAGAAAGGCATCACGGCGATCCAGGTGGATATCAAAGTAACCGGCCTTTCCTATGAAGTGATCCGGCAAGCGTTCGAACTGACGCACAAGGGAAGAATGCAGATCATCAACGATGTCATTTTACCATGTATAGACAAACCAAGGGAAACCGTTTCCAAATATGCGCCTAAAATGTTCCAGATGAAGATCGACCCGGATAAAATCCGCGAAGTGATCGGAACGGGCGGAAAAGTAATCAACCGGATCATTCAGGAAGCGGATGTAAAAATCGATATCAATGACGACGGCTCGATTTATATTGCAGCGATCGAGGCGGAAAATGCCGATAAAGCGATGAAAATGATCAGCGGCATCGTAGGAGACCTCGAAGTGGGTACCGTATTCGAAGGAAAAGTCACAAAAACGCTCCAGTTCGGCGCGTTTGTGGAATTCCTGCCGGGCAAGGAGGGACTCGTCCATATTTCAAAGCTTGCGAAACATCGTGTGGAGAATGTGGAAGACGTCGTCAAAGCCGGCGATATCGTGAAGGTAAAATTCATCGGTCTCGATAAGCAGGGCAGAATCGATCTTTCCATTAAAGACGTGTGAAAACGCCCCGCAAAATTGAAATAGAGCATAGGGAAACCTCGAAACACGTTGTTTCGGGGTTTTTTCATTTTACGAAATCCGCAAAGCACGAAGCGCAAAGATCAAATTTCTATTGACCGATCGCCGGATTTATGGGAAAATAAAAAACAAATCGACTGAATGGACAGGTGATGGACGATGAACGGAAAACGAAACCTTATCCGGAGAACGGCGCTCTTGCTGTGCGCGCTGCTGCTTTTTTCTTTTACATCCGCATGTGAAAAGACCAAAGAACAGGACGACCCCAAAAAGGAGCATAAATCGTATGGAGAAATGCTGCGGTACGAAACGGAGCTCGAGCAAAATGCGCTGCCGTTCTGGCGTACCAATATTATGTACGACGAATGCGTTACGATGATCGACAGAGGGAACGGCAGTATCACGGGGAAGCTGCTGTGTACTCCGGTGAAAATTCTGGCAGTACGCGACGTGACGCTGCAAAAAACGTACACGGAAGGCAAAGATTACGTTTGGAACGAAGGTACGAATACGTTATCCTGGATCGAGGGATCTGAAATTCCGTATTTTACGGAAAATGATCTGGCCGGGAAAGAGGAAAACGGCACGCCTATTCCGGCGTGGGGCGATACGGCCGCAGGCTGGGAGGAAGCGAATCCGTGGGATTCCCTGGGCCGCGCCCGCATGGGAGAAGCGCTGTTTTGCGTAAGCGAGTTTTATTACGCGAAACAAATTGCCGTTACGTATGAATATCGCTATGAAGATTGGCAGGGGAGCCTTACGGAATATCAGGGCGGCCGTCTGCCGAAAACGGAAGCAAAGCTTGCGGCGGGAGAGGATCTGGCGATCTCCGTTTACGGAGACAGTATTTTCGTTGGCTGCGACTCCAGTAAAATGTATGCGCGCGCGCCGATGCAGGAATATTTTTTCAAATTGCTGGAAAAAGTTCTGGAGGAAAAATACAGCGGGAACGTCGTGCTGCGGAATCCTTCGAAGGGCGGCATGGATTCGAAATGGGGCGCCGACAATGCGGAGACGCTCGTTGCAAAAAAATCGCCGGATCTGGTTCTGATCGGCTTTGGAATGAACGACGGCGGGAAAACGGGCGAACAGGTCGCAGAGAATATCCGGTCGATCATCGATACGATTCGGGCCTCGAATCCCGACTGTGAGTTTATCGTAGTGACCCCGATGGTGGCAAATGAAAAATCAGGCTATCTGAGCACGCAGGGGCAGTTCTCCGCAGCGCTTGCGCCTCTTGCAGGCGAGGGAATCGCATTCGTAGACATGTTTTCCGTCCACAGCGATATTCTTAAGGTGAAAGACTTCTCCGCTACGAGCGGAAACCATGTCAATCACCCGAACGACTGGCTCATCCGCGTCTATGCCATGAACCTGATCGCATGCATGGTGCAGCTGTAAAATACTGTACCGATAATATCTTTCAAAAATACGGCGGGCCTTTTCGGTCCGCTTTTTTATCGATATGTTCATAAGGAGTTTGTTGCAATTTGTTGACAGAAAGTATTTATGATATATAATAATACCAAAGTTATCAAAAAGTTGTACAGACAAAGGTCTTTCTATTTGCCGGTTTCATCGGCAGGTATCCTTTTGGAGGATAAAATTGAATGAGAGCATATTATTTGATTTACAAAACATTGTATTCGAAACAACAAATCGTAAAATCTCTGTTGTATTTCATTGCGCTATTCGTTATTATATTTTATATTCTCGATAATTTTTATAGAATGTATTCGAATTACGTTTTCTTTACCGGCCCATATCGATATGGAAAATTCGATGCAATCGTATATGATTCGACAGAAAAAGATTTCGAAAGTCAATTTACGAAAGAAAATATCGCGGAAATCATCCCGCTTTCGACTTCTCTGTTAGACTGTAAATTTCTATATGGTTCAAACGAATATTTTGATGAATTATCTCCTTCCACCACGTGCAATATTGCAGGCTATTACGGAACCTCGCTAGAGCCTGTTACAGATACCGTACTGAGCGGATGTACGATTAAAAAAAATGATAAATTATTGGCGGCGGACGATGCAATTTTATTATCGGATGCAATCGCCATGCGGATCAAAGCGGATGTCGGAGATACCGTCGCCTTAAAATGCTATACATCCGTCACAGAAACGGAAGAAGAGGGATTTTTTAAATATCATTTTGACTCTGATCAGGAATATCGTTTTAAAATCGCGGCTGTTTATCAGACAAATATGATTTCAGCGCGCGCGGTTCTTAAGATTTCAGCATTGAAAGAAATCGTTACCGAAAGTTATCCGGAGAGAGAAAATCAAGAGAACGTTTTTCAATCGTTTTTTCAAACATATGTAAAATTTTATGATATCGAGAAAGGCATTCCGGAATTGGAGCGTTATATCCCAACAGACACAATGGTTTTTCAGAAATACGGGGAGGATTGGAAAGAGCATATCGGTGATTTTTACAAAAATGATATGACTTACGACGATTATGCCTCGTCTGTCCTGCAAAGCGGCAACGATAATAGAAAATACGAACTCCGAAAGGTAAAGCTTGCTTATGCAGAAAAAAACACGGTTGTTGATTTTTCCGTAATTCTATTTCAAACAATCCTATCGACAGCGGCGGTTTCTTTATTATTTATCAATCAAGACTATAAAAGCCTGAAACTGAACAGAAAAAATTTTGGGATATTGTCTTCTTTCGGCATGCAAAGAAGCAAGCTCTTTTTCTATATTTTTACGCGTTCGTTCTTTAAACAAATCCTCATTTTTGTGTTGTCCTATTTTGTCATGCACGCCCTTTTCTTATATCATGCCTCTCCCGAGACAGGACATGTTTTCAACGATTTTGTTATGCGGCATTCCTACGTGCCGCTTGTTATCGGCGCTTTTGTTTCTTCGGCTGCTTCCGGGTATTTTGCGATCCATATGGTAAGCAAAACGAAAATGCTGGAAGCCCTGTCTGCGCAATAGCATAAGGAGGCTGCAGATGTTTACGATTCGATACATGACTGCATTATGGAAAAGAAAAACCGCCGGACAGCTATTCGCTCTTTTATACGCAGTTCCGATTCTTTTCCTTGTATTATGCACGACGGCTCAACTGCTGACCCCGCTTGCTGCGAATCTTTTCTTTGAACGCCGCTCCGCATATCGGTATTGTTACGAAACCCCTTATTATGAATATATGGCGGCCGACGGCTGGCGGATCAGGCCATCCGCTGATAAACTGATGGAAAACGATGGAACGGAAAAATTATTATATTTCAATGACAGACAGCTGCGGGCAGGGTACGATCAGACGCTTTCCACAGAACGGAACCCTTATTATGCGAATACGTCTCTTGCGGCGCTCTACGTAGCAAAAGAAGGCACGGACTTATCGAAAACGATATTTTCCAAGAAAAATTTTATCGGAAGCGATACGCCTTATCACTTGAATTACAAAGGGATGACAGAAATTTATTTGTCTTACAATACTGCAAAATATTTAAAAGTAAAAAAAGGCGATCGTATATCCATACAATTCTCCCGTCAAGGAGGTCTTTCCGCGGACGGGATTGTACGCGGATTTTTAAAACCGAGATATGACGGAGCCTCCGATGGAAATACAGAAACGGAATATAATCGATATATGGCGTTCCCGTCCCTCGTCATTGCGGACGAGGCGCTATATTCCCGGATTATCGAGCATAATACGGATCTGCAATTATCTGCTTTTACAAACGAAAGATTGCATTTCGAGGAAGAGGAAGGAATCGCGGAAACCGCACGGGACACAAATCTTTCCGCGCTCTGCGGAATTTTAAAACAAAAAGAAGTATATGGCAGATTTTTACTGCAAATTCTGATTTCTGCCAGTGTCGTCGTTCTCCTTCTTGTCCTCGAATACAGCCTTGTGCAAAAAAAGAATGCCAAGGATATGGAGATTTTAGGCATGCTCGGCATGCGGCAAAAGGATCGGAAACGGATTTTGTCCGCCCACGTCTTTCTCAGTTATTGTATTTCCCTGTTCCTGGCGCTTCTGCTTTGTAAATATATCTACTTTGAACTGCTGCTGGAAATATATTGTGAACCGATCCTGCTGCTTCTCTGCGGATTTCTGCTGTTCCTCCCGGCAGCGCTGTTTCTCATGCTCCGCGATCTGTTTGCGATGAAAACAATTTCAGGAAGAAGGGTATTTTTATGAGCTTTATTGAATTTCAAAAGGTTTCACTTACATTTCAGACGAAAACGCAGCGAATTCCGATTTTTGAGGAGCTGGATCTGGAAATCGGCAAGGGGGAGCTGGTGACGATCTATGGGCCGTCGGGAAAAGGCAAATCAACGCTGCTGAATCTTGTCTCGGGGTTTCTCCGTCCTACGGCCGGTAAAATCTTTGTAGACGCCGCAGATTTATGTACAATGCCGGAAACGGCGGTATGTAAATACCGGAATCAACGGATCGGTTATCTCTTCCAGACTTTTAATCTGATTCAGCAGTTCAACGTATGGGACAATGTATCGGTGCCGCTTCTGCTGTCAGGCATGCAGAAAACGGAAATCAAAAAGCGTGTAGAGGCGCTTCTGGAAACTGTGGGCCTTTCCGAACGGAAACTCGAATATCCGCGTACGCTGTCGGGCGGGGAGCAGCAGCGGGCCGCGTTTGCCAGAGCAATCGCAAATGATCCGGATATTCTTCTGGCCGATGAGCCAACCGGAAATTTGGATGCGGCAAACGGAGAAAAACTGATTGAAATGCTCCGAACGCTGAACCGCAGCAGGAATATCACGGTGCTCTGCGTAACGCACGACCCGCGGTTCATAGAAACAGAACAAAAGAACGGCGGGCGGATGATCGATATCGAAACCATTACAAAACAAATGTAAACTATGTAGCCGCCGTGAGGCGGCTTTTTTATACGGTTAAAATTCCGTTATCACTTTCTAATATCAGCAGGACTTCACTCTCCGCGCCGGTATCCGCATCGATATAGACGAGCACCGGATGTCCCAATGCCATACATTTAAATTCGTACGCATGGTATTCGCCGCCGAAATCGTTCGGAACGACCACCTCGCGCATACTTTCTACAGTAAGATTCGAGCTCAATACCGCTTTCGCATCCTCCGCAGAAATCGAAGCGCGTTTGATTCTTCCCGCTTCCGCCGAATGGCAGGCGAGATAGCCGTGACCTTCAAAACCAACCGGCGTACCATTGTCGAGGGCGATTTTCACCTTTACCATATCGGGGTAATACAGAACATTATCTTTCTCATACGAATAATTGACCGTGATAAAATTGTTTTCGATCGTATAATAAGAAGGGGACATCGAATCCATTCCGAGGGACTGCAAAAAGCTCCTGCCGGCCTCGATTCCCTGCTCCGGAGACAAATTCGCATTGCCGCTCGGACGCGATATAATCAGGGAATAAAGAGAACCGCCTGTCTTCGTAAGATCCAGATGCGCGCTGATATTTTCATGGCTGAGCGTAAAACAGAACGTATCGATATTCTGGAAGGAATTTTCTCCGCAGCTTTGCACATTAACTTCCGCCGCCGGACAGTTGCAGATCCCGGCAAAGAGTTCCGCCGCTTTTGCCTGGCATTCCTCCCGGCTGAGGACATTCCCCGTCAGCCCCTTCGGTTCTACGCAGGTCATGTGCTCCGAAAACGGACCGTCGTAAATCAACGTCGGATATTCGGAAAACGGATCGCTCAGCTTGCTGAGCGTAGCATATTTCGAAGCCAGAGAACCGTTGTCGAGTATTTTACTGCTGTCGGTAGAAATATTCGCCCAGGAATAAGATTTCTGCGTTAAATCATCCGAAAGGGTGTAAAGTCCGCCAGAAAGATCCTGCGCGTATCCGTACAGGTCGGCCAGCGTTTCATACTCTTCGGCGCTCAGCGCGCCGCCGTTCACCGCTCTGCGACTCCAGGTTTTCGAAACGTCGCCAAGCTGCACGAGATAACCGGAAATTTTTTCCACTAACCGCTGGTCGATCGGCAGCGACGCCAGACAGGATTCCGCCTGCGCGGAACATTTCGAAGCTTCCTCCAGCATCGCGGACATGGTGCCGGGCGTACTCGTAGACAATGCCTTCAGTAAATAATTCTCAGCGGAGCTGACGTAGTCCGCCATATCCGTAAAAGCGCGGTGATACTGGTTCTCCAGCGCAATCTCCGCTCTTTTCGCTTTTGTGTTATAGTAAACGCCGTATATCGCAAGGCCGATCAATGTAAAACAAATCAGCACCGTGGCCACGATATGACTGACAGATATATTTTTATTTTGTTTTTCCATATCGGTAAAATCCTTTCATAATTTATTACGTGATTATTTTGCGCAAAATTGACAATTAATATGTATGAAGCTATAATACAAAAATAAAAAAACAAAGGGGATGTAATACGATGAGAATAAATGTGCAGGCACATAGAGGCGCTTCGGCTTACGCGCCGGAAAATACGGCGCCTTCTTTCCGCCTGGCCGTAGAGCTCGGCGCGGACGGCGTAGAAAACGACATTCGTCTCACAAAAGACGGCGTTTATGTTTTGAGCCACGATTCCAATATCAACAGGATGTCGAACGGCAAAGGCGAAGTCAACGAAATGACGTATGAGGAGCTGCTGCAATACGATTTCGGCGTACGCACGAGCCAGAAATTCAAAGGCACCAGAATTGCGACGCTCGAAGAATTTTTGGAAATCGTCAAAGATATGCGCGTCATCAATATCGAACTGAAGCCGTTTTCCCCCCAGGAAGATAAAAAGTATGCTTTTAAAACTTTATATGATGCGCTCGTAAAATATCGATGCGCGGACCGCACCATTATTTCCAGCTTCGACCATCCGGCCCTGAAAGAGCTGAAAGCGGTGCATCCGGATCTCAGAACCGCGCTTCTATACGGACACGGCATGTCGCCGGAAGAAACGATTGCCTTTGTAAAAAATTTCGGCGCGGATATCATCCACCCGCAGATCGGCGCCGTCAATGAAAAAATCATGGAGGCATGCAGGAAAAACGGCATTGAAGTAAACGTCTGGACGGTGGATTCCAATCATGATATCAAACGGGCCATGGAACTTGGCGTCACAGGAATCATTACAAACGTCCCCGATAAAGTGCTGAAGGTTTTACGTGAAAATGGAATGCATGAATGATATGGAGAAACGAAACGCAAACAGAAAGCCGGTCGTCGGGCTGCTGCCGTCGGTAGACGACATGACAGGCGCCACGAAGCTGTCCGCCGGATATATGAATGCAGTGCTTTCGCACGGCGGCGTACCGTTCTTATTCACTTTTTTAGAAGAAGAAGCCGATATGCGGCAGCTTGCGCTGCAATGTGACGCCTTCCTGTTTACGGGAGGCATCGATCCGGATCCGGCCTTATACGGAGAAGAAACGCTGAATGATACCGTACAGATCAGCAAGTGCCGCGACACGCTGGAATTCCCTTTGTTTCAAATAGCGCTGGAGCTCGATAAACCCATCCTTGGAATCTGCCGCGGCATCCAGGTATTGAATGTGGTTCTTGGCGGAACGCTTTATCAGGATCTGCCTGCGCAAATGCCGGGCAGCCCCGTCTGTCACAGGCAGAAAGCGGGATATCCGGAGGACGGCCATTTTGTCAATCTGGCAGCCGGAACGCCGATTGCCGAAATATTTGGAGAAAAACGCGTTTTTGTCAATACATATCACCACCAGGCGATCAAAGCGCTTGCGCCGGAGCTCCTTCTGATGGCTGCGGCGGACGACGGCATCGCGGAAGCTGTCTGTATGAAAGAAAGACCGTATGTTTTCGGCGTGCAGTGGCATCCCGAGCTGATTTATGAAAAAAACCGGGGCTGCGGCCGTATTTTCGATTATTTTCTCGCGTGCGCCAGGCAAAAAATGTCCGGGAGCTGCTGAGCTCCGGCTCGGCGCGCTTCCCGGAAGAGTTTGCGGATGTGCTACGTTTAAAGTAAAATAGGTTGTATCTGTTTCCCTTCGAGCGCCAGCGCGATCGTCTCGTTTACGAGGGAGAAGTCCGCCATAAGCGAAAACGGTTTTTTCACACTGTCGTCCTGGCGGAAGGGAACGAAGTAATAGTTTTTCATACCGAGCAAAGCGCCGATGTTTTTTGCGTTGGCCGCCAGCCCGTCGTTTGTGGAAACGGCAATCACCACAGGACGGTTGTTGCGCAGATGCGATTTACATGCCATCAGAACCGGCGTATCGGTGATCGCGTTTGCAAGCTTGGAAATGGTATTGCCGGTACACGGTACGACGGCGACCACATCGAGCAGCTTTTTGGGTCCTATGGGCTCCGCCTCTTTGATGGTGCAGATCGGCTCATGGCCGGTGATCCGTACCAGAGTGTCGTATAGCTCCTCCCTCGTCATGAATCTCGTAGACGTTTCGGAAGAGGCATACGATAAAATCGGATAAACAACAGCGCCGCGCTTCACAAGATTGTCAGCGACGGCGGCGATATTTCTATGGGTGCAGAAAGAGCCGGTCACAGCCAGCCCGACTCGCAGACCATCGAAGCATTCGAACATTTTACCAACCCCTTATAAAAATATTTACATGTTTTTTTCGTGGAGTATATTGTAGATCACCTTTTGTATGATTTGCGCGGCGCCGGAAGGCGCTACTTTCCCCGGAAGGGAGAGCGCGTGGATCGTACGGATTCTGCGCATGGCTGCGTATTCGAAATCGGTGCCGCCCGGCATGGATGCCAGGTCGATGAGCAGCGCTTCCGGATTCATACAGTCGAGAAGCTCGCGGCTGAAAATCAGCGCCGGCACGCTGTTATATACGAGCAGCGTGTCGGGCAGGATTTTACGTAACTGGGAGTACGTACAATACCGTAGCCCTTCCGCTTCGCAGATTGCAAAATCACGGCTGTTTCTTGCCGCTATGGTCACATCGGCGCCGACTCTTTGCAGCAGGCGCGCGAGGGTGGAGCCTACGCGGCCCATGCCGCAGACGACGGTTTTGATGCCGCGGATCGTATAAGGCAATTCTTCCATGGCGATCTGCAGGGCGCCTTCCGCGGTGGGAATCGAATTGAGTACGGCGAGATCGTCGCGCTGCAGGAGATCGGCTACCGCAACGCCGCTGCTGCTCAGCGCGGCCGGAACGCGGCCTCCGATGAGCAGGCCTCTGAAATCGGTTTCCCGGATTTTATCGGCGATTTTTACAATCTCGATTTTTTCGGGATGAAACGGCGCGTTCAGGTACGTTCCTTCTCCGGCAGTAAAAGGCATCGGCCCTACGACGATGTCGGAAAGTGCGAAAGCTTCGTTCAGATCGGAACAGCGCTGTGAGATTTTACCCGTATTATCTAAGGCGAACGTGTGGATTTCATGCCCGTCTTCTGCCAGCAGCTCCGATAATTTTACGTTTCTCATGTCCCCGCCGATGATTGAAAATCTGTACGTTTTCTGTGCGTCCATTCTCTCTGCCTCTTTAAATAGCAATTCACTATTATAGTATGAACTGCGCCGGCGAACAGTTCCCTGATTCCGGAAATAATCTGTTCCCGAAAAATATTAATTAACCGGTTGACAATTAAACCGAATCGTATTAAGATATGCCGGATAACAAGTTAACCGGTTAACTTGTCTGCACAAAACGTATGACAGAAAGGAGCGATACGAAATGCATAAAAAAACGGGCTGCAAAATGCCGCCTCCGTTCGAAGGAAACGACGGCGCGATTTTACAGTGGAAAATGCGGAATATATCCCACGGCAGAATGCACGTGATAACGGATATGCTTTCGGAATACGGATTGCACTATACGCATCCGCGGATTCTGGGAATCATACGCTACCGCGACGGCGCGACGCAAAAAGAACTGGCGGATGAAATGAACACGTCTCCTGCAGCGATGTCTGCTTCCGTGAAACGGCTGCAGAAAGCGGGGCTGGTGGAAAAAATTTCGGATGTGTCGGATTCGCGCATCAATAAGATCAAGCTGACGGAGCAGGGGATGCAGATCCACGATGATACCTTCGACAAAACGATGTCCATCGACCGCCGGATGCTCGACGGCTTTTCAGGCGAGGAAACGGCTTTATTATTTTCCTACCTGGACAGAGTACAGCGCAATATCGACAATATGAGAGGAAGGGAAACGGATTTATGATTCAGAGACTTGCGGCCTATTTTAAAAATTATAAGCTGCCGGCGATCTTGTGCCCGGTACTCATGTTTTTTGAAGTGCTCGGAGACGTAGCGATGCCCTGGCTGATGGCAAAAATTATCAATACGGTAGACGTGTCCCATGCGGCGGAATTCAGCGCGGCAGATATTTATTATGTGCTGAAAATCGGCGGCCTGATGGTGGCCGTATCGCTGTTTGCCATGTTCTGCGGCGCGTATAGCAGCCGTCTTGCGGCGATCGCTTCCCAGGGCGCGGGCGCCGAGCTGCGGGAGGCGCTGTTCGTGAAAATACAGAAGTTTTCTTTTGCGAACATCGATTATTTCAGTATCCCGTCTCTGATCACGCGCCTGACGACGGATGTCAACAACCTCCAGCAGACGGGAATGATGTGTCTGCGCATGCTGGTACGCGCACCGTTTATGTTTTTGTTCGCGCTGATCATGTCGCTTTCGATCCACGCGGAGCTTGCCTGCGTTTTTTTAGTTGCCATTCCGCTTTTAACGGTAGCGATCGTCATTATCATGAAAAAGGCACATCCGCGTTTTATGGCGTTTCAGGATAAAATCGACGATTTGAACACTTCGGTGCAGGAAAACCTTACGAATATCCGCGTCGTCAAATCTTTCGTACGCGGAGAGTATGAAAAGAAAAAATTTAAAAAATCGAACGACGATCTGACTGCCACCGGCATCCATGCGGTGAAGCTCGTCATTTTGAACATGCCGATTATGCAGCTCATCGTATATGCCTGCGTCATCGCAATTCTGTTTTTCGGCGGCAGGATCGTCGTAGATACGAGTCTCGCAGATCTGACGGGGAAGGTATATGCTTCGACAGGCCTCCGCGCAGGCGATCTGCTTAGTTTTATTTCCTATGTGACGCAGATTCTGATGTCGCTGATGATGCTTTCCATGCTGTTCCTGCAATTCACGCGGGCGCGGGCTTCCGGCCAGCGCGTCCTGGAAGTGCTGGATACGCGGATCGATATCACGGATCCGGAAAATGCCATCGCCGCAGTTCCGGATGGTTCGATCGATTTCGAAAACGTTTCCTTCCGTTATCGCACAGGCACCGGAGAAGATACGCTGAGCGGAATCGATCTACATATCAAATCCGGGGAAACGATCGGAATCATCGGTTCGACAGGTTCTGCAAAAACGACGCTCGTACAGCTGATTCCCCGCCTTTACGACGTTACGGGCGGCCGCGTCAAAGTCGGCGGGCACGACGTGAAAAATTATGCGTTGGAACCGCTGCACGATGCAGTAGCGATGGTGCTCCAGAAAAACACGCTGTTTTCCGGAACGGTGCGCGACAATATGAAATGGGGCAATCCGAATGCCAGCGATGCGGAAATCCAGGAGGCATGCCTGCACGCGCAGGCTTGGGATTTTGTTTGTCAAATGCCGCAGGGTCTCGACACGGATCTGAGCCAGGGCGGCGCGAACCTTTCCGGAGGACAAAAGCAGCGGCTCTGTATTGCGCGAGCGCTGCTGAAGCATCCGAAGATCATCATTCTGGACGATTCCACCAGTGCGGTGGATACGGCGACGGATGCAAAAATCCGCCAGGCTTTTCAGGAAGAACTTGGCGGAATCACCACGATCATCATCGCACAGAGGATCAATTCTATTTCTCATGCGGACCGGATCGTCGTGCTGGAAGACGGTAAAATCGGCGCCGTCGGCACGCATGAAGAGCTGATGGAAACGAATGAAATCTACCGGGACGTATATACGTCGCAGCAGGAAGGAGTGATTTCCGAATGAGTACCCCGATGAAGAAACCGCATGGCGGGCCGGGCGGAGGGCCCGGAGGGCACGGCTTCCGAAAACCGAAAAATACGAAGAAAACGCTTTTCCGGATGTTTTCCTATCTGTCCGGGAATGTACCGCTTTTAACCGTCGCATTTATCATGATCATTTTAAGCGCGCTGGCAGGCGTGGCGGCCTCCTACATCCTGAAACCGCTGATCAATAATCTTACGACCAACCTGAAAGCCTACATCGACAGCGGGCTGGCCAGTACGTCGGCACGCAATCTCGTACTGACGGATCTGGGGAAAAATCTTGCGGCTATGGGCGCGATTTATCTGACTGGCGCTGTGGGAACATACGCATCGAGCCGCGTTATGGTTTCTGTTGCACAGAAAACCGCCAACAAAATGCGGAAAGAGCTTTTTGAACATCTGCAGGATCTTCCGGTCAGCTATTTCGACAGGCATCCGCATGGAGAGGTCATGAGCCGGTTTACCAATGATATGGATAATGTGGCGATGGCACTGGAACAAAGCCTTTCTCAGACGATTACCTCTCTGATTTCGGTTGTCGGAACGTTTATCATGATGCTGGTGCTGAGCCCGTTCCTGACGATCTTCGTCGTGCTGATGCTGCTCCTGATGCTGTTCATTATTAAAAAGATCGGCGGCAAGAGCGCAAAATATTTCAGGGGACAGCAAGCGGCGCTGGGCGACCTGGACGGATATATCGAAGAAATGATGCAGGGCCAGAAGGTCGTGAAGGTATTCAATCATGAAAACGCCGCAAACGAAGCCTTTATCAGAAAAAACAACCAGCTGAAAGATGCGGCGGTCAACGCCCAGACGTTTGCAAACATTATTATGCCGGTGATGGGGAATCTTTCTTATCTCCACTATGCGCTGACTGCTACGATCGGCGCCGTGATGATCGTCAATCCGATGGGATGGGGCATTTTCGCGGCCACGACGATCGGCGACGTTGCCGCCTTCCTGCAATATACGCGGCAGTTCTCTCAGCCGATTACGCAGATTTCCAATCAGATGAATATGCTGCTTTCCGCTCTCGCAGGCGCGGAGCGCATCTTTGAGGTATTGGATGAACCGGTGGAGTCGGACGATGGAAAAACGGTTCTCGTTCTTGCGGAAAAAACGGCTGACGGCGCTTTGTTCGAGGTTCCCGGAGATCCGTTTGCGGATTTCGCCGCTACGTTTGATAGCGGAAGTGGAAAGTTCCTGGCGTGGAAAGTTCCGGAGGAAAACGGCAGCCGGCTGATCGAGCTGCATGGCGACGTACGTTTTACCAATGTGGTGTTCTCCTATGTGCCGGGCCATCCCGTGCTCAGAAACGTTTCCCTGTATGCGAAACCAGGTCAGAAAATCGCATTCGTCGGCTCTACCGGCGCCGGGAAAACGACGATTACAAACCTGATCAACAGGTTCTATGAAATTCAGGAGGGAACGATTACGTATGACGGCATCGATGTCCGGGAAATCCGGAAAGATGATCTGCGGCGCACGCTTGGTATCGTATTGCAGGATGTACATCTGTTCCGCGGCACCATCCGGGACAATATCCGCTACGGGAAGCTGAACGCTACCGATGAAGAAATCGTGCGGGCCGCTAAAATCGCAAATGCGCATTCGTTTATTAAACGGCTCCCCGACGGATACGATACCGTGCTTTCCGCCGACGGAACGAACCTCTCGCAGGGACAGCGCCAATTGCTCTCTATTGCGCGTGCCGCGGTTGCGGATCCTCCGGTCATTATTTTAGATGAAGCGACGTCTTCTATCGATACGCGGACGGAGCATCTGATCGAGGACGGCATGGATAAGCTCATGCTGGGGCGCACTACATTCGTGATTGCGCACCGCCTTTCCACGGTGCGGAATTCAAACGCGATCATGGTGCTGGAATTCGGAGAGATCATCGAGCGCGGCGACCATGGCGATCTGCTTTCGCAGAAAGGGCGGTATTACAGCCTTTACACCGGGAAAGCGGAGCTTGCGTAAACATGTTTTTTCAGACAGAAGCGCATGCTGCCTCTGAAGCGCAGTATGCGCTTTTTGATGCGAATAAAAATTTACATGGTTTTGATGAAAAACGGATTGCTTTTTCCGGTATCTTTTTTTATAGTGGAAAACGGGCCGAAATACTGACAGGCAAGGAGTGGATCGTTATAGATATTTTAAGAGAAAAACAAGGGTACCTCTGCGATATGGACGGCGTTATCTATCATGGCAACCGTCTGCTTCCGGGCGTGAAGGAATTCGTAGAATGGCTTTACGAAAAAGAGAAGAAATTTTTGTTTCTGACGAACGGCAGCGGGTATTCGCCGAAGGACCTCCAGATGAAGCTGCGGCGCATGGGACTGGACGTCGATGAAAGCCATTTTTATACAAGCGCGCTTGCAACGGCAAAATTCGTCAGTTCGCAGAATCCGGGCTGCAGCGCTTTTGTAATCGGGGAGCCGGGGCTGTTCAACGCGCTTCATGACGTAGGGATCACGATCAATACGGTGGATCCAGATTACGTCATTGTGGGGGAAACGAATAATTACAATTACGACAGCATTTGCCGCGCGGTCCATCACGTACTTGGCGGCGCAAAGCTGATCGGGACGAATACCGATATCACTGCGCCTTTGGAGCAGGGTCTCGTGCCGGCCTGCCGCGCGCTGCTTTCCCCGATTGAAATGGCTACCGGAAAATCCGCTTATTATGTGGGAAAGCCAAATCCGCTGATGATGCGCACCGGTTTGAAAATGCTGGGGGTGCATTCGCAGGATGCTGCGATTATCGGCGACAGGATGGACACGGATATCATTGCCGGAATCGAAAGCGGCCTCGATACCGTGCTGGTGCTTACCGGCGTCACGTCGCGCGAAACCATGCAGCAATATCCGTATCGGCCGCGGCTCATTTTAGAAAACGTAGGAGCGATTCCGGCGCTTCCCTGACCGGAAAATCCGCCGTTGCTTTTTCATGCGGAATCGGATAAAATTGTCTCGTTATTTCAAAAACAGAGCAGACGGAGGCATTTTTATGACGCTGAAAGAAAAAATGGCAAGCGGCAGAC
>JBKUJR010000038.1:0-18502 GCA_046952735.1 Clostridia bacterium
AAGTAACCGGCAGCGTCCATGCGATAAACCCATAGGTGATGCCGCTCACCGCCAGAAGCACGGCAAACGTAAGCAGAAACACCCGTAAAGCAAGGCTATTCTTTATTTTCTTTTTCAATCCGGTATCCCACCCCTCGAACCGTTTTAATATAGTCTGCGCCTAACTTTTTACGCAGATTTTTAATATGGGTATCCACAATCCGTTCATCTCCATAAAAATCCATTCCCCATAGCCGGTCCAGCAGCATTTGGCGTGTCCAAACGCGGCCCTGGCTCTCCAGGAACGTCTGGAGAAGTTCAAATTCCCGCTGGGTAAGCTCTGTTTCTTTTCCTTTGACGGTTACATGATAATCTTCGGGAATAAGCCTTAAATCTTTATAAACGATCTGCGAGCCTGCTTTTTCTTTTCCCTGACGGCTCGCCCGGCGCAATACCGCTTTGACCTTGCGGATTAGCAGCGGCATGGAAAAAGGTTTTGTAACATAATCATCGATCTGCAAATCAAAGCCGCGGATTTGATGAAACTCGTCGTCCAGGGCGGTCAGCATGATGATCGGCACATCGGATTCCTGCCGCAGTATCTCGCAGACGCTGTATCCATCTATGTGGGGGAGCATAATGTCCAGTAAAATCAAATCGATCGTATTTTCCCTGAACACGGTTACCGCCTCCACGCCGTCGGAGGCGGTAACCGTTGCATATTCCTCAGCTTCCAAATAATTTACCAAAAGCTCCTGGATATCCGGGTCGTCTTCAACAATTAAAATCATCTGCATATGGATCACCTCTGTTATCAGTATATCATAGGTTTATGAATTTCATATGGAGCATAAAGAAGCGGCGTCAAGCCAGAACTCTATCATAACGTTTCTGCGGACGGCTGTAGCAGATCCGGATTCACATCTATGCCAGGAACTGTTTGTATTGCATCGGCCGCCTATATCGTGGCGCAAAGATGCGGAAACACAATGCACGATGCAGATTATCCGTTCAGTTTATAGCGCAATTCGAGATCCAGCAAATACAGAATCGAATCGATATCTTGCTCTTCAATATCATAGAAACAAAAATTACAACAGATAATCTGGCACTTTTCATAGGATTTATCTTCATATTGAAAAGTGTAAAAATGATTGCAATATCCGCAGTGACAGCAGTCCCGCCCATGCAGGCAAGCATACCGGACGTGCTCCGACAGCGCGTTAAAGCGGTTTGAATACTCTGCCACGTGCAGCGGACGGATATTCATTGAAAATGAATCGTCGCGTTCTACGTGAAAAACGACCGTTTCCTTACGCTCATTTTTGTAAAAATATTTTACGGTCCACAGGCCCGTATTGATCACCTGCCGTTTGAAACCGATGGACGTTAATTTTTGATCGACTATTGTAACCAGCCTTTTGTTCGTCTCTAAAAGTATATTTCTAAGCACATCGTCGAGATCATAAGGGATCGTCTCAAATAAAAATGTGCGCCAATCAGCGGTGGCAAGGCATGCGTCGATCATATTGTCTCCTCCATGTTTGATCTCCACGTCGGTAAAAGCCTTCATTACCCGTAATATATGGGGATTATCCGGATATAGGATCGACGAGTCTTGAAAAACAAATCCATAATCCAACAGCCGTGCTTTTATAATGTCTGATTTAGGAATTTTATAGCTTTTAAAATCATCCTCATCGATAATCAGTTTTCCGTCCTGAATCAGACAGGATGTGAAGAGCGCATGCAATGTGTTTCCAAAGCGGGCAAATGATTTTCTGGATTTTCCCTCATCCTTGCTTACCGGACCATGATATTCAAAATCGATTGGAAGTGAAATCATACCAAAGCTTTCAGGATCATGTGCAATGTCATTATAAATAGTTTTAAGAAGTTCCTGATACTGCGACAGCGCTCTGACAAACTCCGGATGATCGAGTCCATTCCTATATTGAACCGGAATGATCGTACCGCTGGGCACAGGAGGAATTTTGTTGTAATTCTGATTTGCTAAACGCTGCACGTAGGTGTGCAATTGAAAAGCATGCATATTCAAGATCCCCTTTTCATATTTTTCCTGATGAGGTCCTCTCTGTGAACCATCCATCATTCGGTTACATACGTTGCTAAGTTAAGCACGCTGCCTTTTCAGCATATAGTTTTGATGTATAATGGTGCGACAGAAAAGATCGCCTGACGCTATGCGATAAAGACTTGGGCTCTCGCCGCAGAAAACAACGCATTCCAAAATTGCGTGATATCTCCCGATTATTATTTTAAAGCTTTTCGTACAGTTACTTTGTCACCCTGTTCAGCGTACTTTTCAAATCCGCATTTTAAATACATCGCCAAAGGCCCTCTGAAGTCATGGTCTGTTTCAATAAATTCCTTGTTGACATAAGCCTCCACAAAATCGAACCCTTCGTCGGCCGCGTCTTTGCAGACACGTTCCACAAATTGTGTGGCAATGCCCTTTCGTTGCATTTCCGGTGCGATAACAAAGCAAAAGATAGATTTCACCTTGATGTCCGCAGGGTATTGCTCGATCGGCCAGAACGAACGCAAATAATGGATACACCACTGACAGTTCGCGTTTGCGTTACACCATCCCACAATCTGGTCGCCGTGATAAGCAAGATAGCCCTGCAGACTGCCGGATCTCACAAATTGAAGGGCGCGCGCCCTTCTTTCCTCCCGTGTTGAAAACCAGTGGTCACCATTGCCGGTGTAGGAATCGTCGCTACGCCAAGTAACACAATAGCATTTATGTTCATCTATGTTGACGTCGTGGGGCGTTACGTCGAAAAAATGCACATAATCTTCTGCAAGATCACGTGTCAATTTTCGGATTTTGATGTTCATAAAGCCGCCTCCTCTTTTTATGATTTTAAACCTGAAATATGATCCATGGAACTATGATAGCAAAAACCCGTCGATAAAGCAACCCTTCCTTTTCGGCAGGTTTCGTTTTTTGTAAAGGTGGTACAAAAAAGATCGCCATATCCGTTTTGCCCTATGCGACAATACACATAACGCTCCTCAACAGAAACATTGTACATTCAAATATCCGTCTTTATACTAAAAACTTCTTTACACCCCATAACGTCATTCGTTTCGTGATCGAAAGAGTATCAACAACCGGATTTTTTACCGCAAAGTCTCCCGCTGTACCCATAATACGCGATGCTTTAATATTCTCGCAATCTTATCTTTCCGTACATGCAAAAAAGCTATGCTAAAATCATCAATGACAGGCACTGTTGCAGCTTTTCCGCACCATATCCCATAATCACACATTTCACTGCTATCCTTTCCATAAGCGGGCTTTTTGTTCCTATTAGTTTTCGAGTATCTTGTAAGAACACTTTCAAGGAATCCGAATCTTCTAAACTATAATAATTGTTCTCATGCTGTCATAGCAAAAGAAGTTTACACTTTTACGAGCATCGACTTCTCTTGCCATTCACTGGAAAGGCAGAACGAAACGAATCCCCTCGGAGTAAGATTGAACCCTTGTTAAAAGATAACTATATAACATTTTATAATCAGAAGCGTCCGCATAAAAATAACGCATACAAGACGCCGATGGAGAAAGAATTGGAATACTACATTTTAGCATTAATTTAAAACCCAGCATGAATACTTGGATGAAACATAAAATACCTATTGACGTCCAAACCGCAGGAGGTCGGATATCAATAGGTATTTCATTTTTTATCCATATAACGCTGTGCTTGCAGATTAAAAAGTTCTGCATATTTTCTATTTTGCGCTATTAGTTCATCATGAGTACCGTATTCAATTATATTTCCGGATTCAAAAACTACAATATAATCACACAAGCGACAGGATGACAGACGATGTGAAATATATATTGCGGTCTTGTCGCCAATCATAGAACCAAACTGTTGAAATATTTCATGCTCCGCTTTAGGATCAAGCGCAGAAAGTGGCTCGTCAAGAATAATAACTTTTGAATCTCTTGCGATGGCACGCGCAATAGCTATTTTTTGTCCTTCTCCGCCGGAAGGTTCAAATCCATTTTCGTCAAATTCTTTATATACGCTTGTGTCAATACCGTTTGGCAAAGTCTTGACCTTTTCGTCAATTCCAACTTCATGCAAGAGCTTTGATATCATTTCCCTCGAAATATTATTTTTATCGTTAAATACGATGTTGTCTTTTATTGAGAACGCAAATAATTTAAAATCTTGAAAAACTGCAGAAAACATACTCATATATTCATCATAATCAATATCTTTTATATTGATATCGTTGCAGAGTATTTCGCCTTCGGTAGGATCATATAATCGACAAAGCAATTTTATAAAAGTGGTTTTCCCCGCTCCGTTTTCTCCCACAATTGATAATTTTGTTCCTGATTTTATCTCAAAATTCAGGTTTTTTATTGCATATGTATCTTGTCCGGGATATTTAAATGAAACATTTTGAAAGGAAATAACAAAGCTATTATTATTTTTGATAGGCAAAGGAATCCTTTTATTGTCTCTAAGCGTCTCCGGAATATTCACATATTTATCAAGTGCTTCATAATAGAGACCATAAACTTTTATATCAACCAAACTCGATAAAACGTCGCGAATGGCACCAGAAAAGGTGGCAACAGCATTAAGATACATTGTAAATTCACCAATTGATATTGTATTTACGATGACTCTATATATCAAATAGGCATATGCTATTGCGTTCTGGATTAAGCCTGAAACAGAACTAAAAAGACTTGACAAGGAAAAATATTTATTTCTTTTCTTATAAAAATCAATCGCTCTATATGAATAGTCCATCTCGGAATCTATCAGCCATTTACTAATGTTATTCATTCGTATTTCTTTTGAATAGGAGACGTCCTCTAAAATTCGGGTGAAATAGTTCCAGCGCCGCTCAACCTTCACTGCATCCATTGAAAGCTGATGACTTTTTCTTTTTGCTTTTGAGTCGATAAAAGCACTTGCCAAAACCATTAATAAAAAAGCAGAAACTATAAAAACGTTCATTGCGGAAATAATGGCAATGATTCCGATTAACGTAAATACTTTACCGACTATCGTAAAAGCACTTTCCAGAACGTATGAAAATCCGTGCCAATCTCCATACAGGAATTTATTTGCTTTTTCTTTCATTTCAAAATAATCCGGTTTTTCAAGATTACAAAAATCCGTGTTAGCAAGCTTTTCGTGCATAAATTTCGAAAAACGTGACGACAAATAGCATCTTTGATTGAAGATCATCAAATTTATATGTGAAACACCCCAGCTATTGATGAATATGGCAACGAGCAGCATAGTAACATAAACGACGATATCCACCATTTGCTGTTGTCCCATTAATTCATCAATGATGTATTTGGGTACAGCAATAATTACAATGGGCAAGAGCCCTATCAACAGCTGGTTAATTGCATTAAGAATAATATATGATTTCTTCTCATGCCAACTAAATTTTATAAAAAATAACAACCCCTTTATCAAGCCGCTCACTCCTTCATTAATTTAACAAACGATTTTTAAATAATTCAAAATCCTTTGCCATTCGATTTGAATTATGACATTTTAATGATGAAACAATTTGGGATATAGTCGGATATTGACACTTTGTTTTTAATGAGCATTCGAAGCTATGCTATCATATTTTATTATCCGCTGGATTTCCTTTTCATTCAATTCAAAATTGTTCATATAGTTGATGAAGTCATTGCAACTTACTTTGGCACAAATTACGGCAACTACCGCTTCATCTAGGAGGGCGCGTCGTGAATTTAACCTTCCGCTTTGTATAAAACGTCTTATGTAAGTTTTAGCTATAGTTTCTTCCGCTTCATTGCAAATCTGTTCAATCATCGCTTGACTGTACGGAGAATTCCAGCGGTATTTATTTTTGTTGTCATATGCGTTTGCAATACCTATATTGGCAATCCGTCGTTTCATGTCAACATAGACAATATCACTTTTCATTTGACTGACAATCTGCAGATTTAATTTATCCACAAGACCGTTTTGAACAGGGGTATTACCGACAGTGCTATAACCCTTGCAGCAATAATCCTCATATTCGAACCAAACAATGGACGCATTTGATTTTGATCTAATGATAGAAATGATATTTTGCATATTCGACATTTCGATATCTATCAATAACTGAACTTTATCTGAAGTTAACACTTTATTATATGTTTCAGGATAAAAGCCTTCGAAATTCGGTATCACCGCAACAATATCGGCTTCGGCAATTTGTTCGGTAATGCTACTGGACAAAAACTCCGAATAATAGAGTAGGACAACACTAACGTAAATATTGTTTTCGGCAAATGACTTATTTAACAGGAGCTGAAAATACGGCTCAAATGTAACATTGGAAAGCACAGCAAGAGTCATATGCTGTGCTTCATTTTGATTTTTCACTTGGCTTTGTAATTCGCTCAGCTTCATATACTTCACCTTATCCGACGGAATCTGGCTCAATTGATGTTAAAACTTCATACATTTTATTTCCAGTGTTCATTTCAGTTAAAAGCAACTTTGAATCAGGCACTTCACATTCAAATTCTTCTTCAAGAGAAACAATAATTTGAATAAATCGGATAGAATCCATTCTGAGTTCAGACAAATCGTTATTGTATTGCTCCTCAGTTATCGCACCGTTTTCGATGTTTGTGTTGACTATCTCAAGTATCTTTTCTTTTGTAACTTCTTTCATTCGGATACCCCCAGAAAAACACGTTTGTTGAGCGCAATCTTTTCTCTATCTTTTTCGGTCAGATCATCTTTTATTAATTCGTACAGATTATCTGATTCAAGCCGTGTTTTGAAATCATATTTCCATTCTTTTTGCTCTTTGGCACATAGTCCGTAGCAATTGAGCAGTGCCTCGCCCTCCGATGTTCTGAACGCTTCAATATACAGTTTTAATATTTCATCGTCAAATACTTGCCCGGTATAGTACAGGACATAAAATACATACGGAATAATCCCGTATTCCGAACTCGTCGCATACAGTTTGTCCAATGTTATCGTGTCGAGGTTATTTTTCAACAGATAATATACATCCTTGAACATATTCTGCTTTATTGTCTGTCGGGTTGCAATAAGAAATATGGAATTCAAATCCTTGTAATGATGCAAAACAAGTTGAATCATAGCTTTGAGCGGCGGTAATGTCTTAACTTTCACTCCGTAAATATCCATTTCAAGCGTGTCAGATAAAAATACATCAACATCTATTCGTTTGCCAGTATATTCACCCCAAAAGAGATCAAAGTTTATGTCGATTTCTATATTTCCGATTGGTGGGAAAAGCTTGATCCATGGCGCAACTTGATGTGAATTTGATAACATAATTATTCTATCAGAGCGTGTTTTTGCGGTGGTCGTAAAATCCGCATTGATCAAAATATTTTCTATGCTTGACAATTTATTGCGCGGCAAAAGGATATCAATATCACCAATATGGCGTTGATCTAATTTATTATATGCCTCAATTGATAACGCTTCTCCCTTGACAACAGCATAGGGGAATTTATATAGGGATATTTCAAAAGGGTTTTTACATTTTTTAATTTTATATTGTGTTAACATAAACATTCGTTTATAACGAATCATTATATGGTGCTGAACTACATGAATATGTTGAACCTTTACCACATTTGGCTGAAGGCGTATCATACGAAATCTTTGGCGGACATGTAAATTTTCTATTAGTCTTATTAAATGTACGCTTAACCTCTTTTGATACTTCGTCTTTACTTTTGCTTATAACGATAGGCTTATTATATTTTTTCATATGGAACATCCCTTTCAATTAATGTATTTTTCCGCTTGCTTAGTAAACATTTCATAATACTTACCTTTTAATTTCTTTCATTCTTCATGAGTGCTACTCCCAGCCTTTTGAACAAAGATGTGTAATTAATGTTGATTTTCCGGTTTTTGTTGGTGCTAACAATGCAATCGCTTTTTTATTTTTACTTACAATACCTCCATGAAACATTGAACATCATTATTAATATTTTCTAATTTCAATTCCATTTGTCTGTATGTATAAAATATAGCATCATCTATATCACCTGAAATAAAAAAATTATGGCTTTCGATTTGATAACAGTTATTGGTGTTATTTATAAACAAATCAATTGTCTTGTCATAATCGTTTTTTTCAAATAAACTGAACAAGGAAAATATGTATCTTATATTTTTCAATCATTTTGGCAAGCCCTCAAAACACTCTACAATGTTTGCTTTCAAAATGTTTTTCATAGTATAACGTATCATAGTGCATTGTGAATCAACAACATCATAACTTGATGTCGAATTGTATGCAACAGCAGGGCATCCACCCATACACAAATCTTCAAAAGGACAATTTTTGCATTTTTTTATATTATGTTTTCTTTCTCTTACATTATTGATGATATTTATGCACTTTTCACTGCATAGAACATCAGACAATGAGTTTTCTTTTACATTACCCAATACATTAACATCGCCAGTGAAAATTTGGCACATATAAACATTTCCGTATGGATCAATTCTTGGTAAACAGTCAATTTCTTCGTTTGCAAAAAATGCACATCCGAAACTTTTATTTAATTCCCCATAAGTAAGTGTAAATGTATCACTTACCTTTTCTTTAATTTCTTCTAAATAATTTAATATTTTCGTTAACAACATAACATCATTTTTGTAGTCAAATACATCATTATATGTAAGTCCTCTGCCGCTTTTATGTAAAAAGGAAAAAGTAGCTTTTTTGATGTTATACCCTTTCAAAAGATTAATAAAATCATTTATTTGTAAATAGTTGCTTTTACTTAAATTAATACGAACAGATAAATTATCAGTTAAATTTTCAATTTGCGCGAAGTTGAGTAAAAACATTATTTTTTCATAATTCCCACGACTTCTAATAAGATCATGCTTTTCTTCGATAATATTATCGAAAGTTATTTGCAAAGTAATTTTACGATTCAATAACGCTTTTATATCATCATTACATAATAACATTAGATTTGTAATGATTGTTGGTCTAACATTTTTATCTTCTGCATATTTAATAAGCTTATATATTTCTGGATGCAAGAAAGGTTCACCTCCAGAAAAAACAATGGCAAATAACTTATTAGAAACCAATTCGTCGATTATTTCATACACATATTCCGATTTTAAACTTACATTGCTTTTTCCAGAATCATTATAGCAATACGGACAAGAAGCATTACAAGCTGTCGTTAATTCTACATACGCCCCAGATAATTTTAAACTATAATTATTCACCATAACATTTTTCTCCGTTTTTATCATATTATTAGAATTTGTTTTTCTATCAAGTTTTTTATGACATTGTAATAATCGTCTTTGCATTCGATATAACAATCGTCTTGCTCCTTAATATTAAATAAATTACAATAAAGCGAAAAAACATTATCTATATCCTCATCTTCATCAAATAGTTTTATAATCTCTGCTGCAGTTGAGTTTAAAATATGAGTCATTTCTTTTTCCTTATCGTAAATAATAAGATCTCCATCATCAAATTTATCATAAGACATTTTATCATTAATTCTCATATAATTGAATCTCCTTGTGATTTGTTTGTTAAATAAATGCAATCTACAAAATCCCATTACATTAAATTATTAACCCTGAAATAATATGAGTGTATTAAAAATTTTTAATAACAGGATTTTGGAGGTTGGCAGAGGATTTAGTTGTCCGCCATACTATTTTGAATTATGCGCTTACAACAATTCTGTCGACATGACTTATAGCAGATGTGCAAGAAAACGAAATCCCGCTCGGACAAGGATTCGAACCGGAACTGTAATTTGCACATCCATATGAGGTACCCGCATTACATGTATACGTTGAGCCTTGTGAACATAAAGTGTTTTGACATCCCGAAGCTGAGGCAACGATATATTCTTCTAATTGTTTTTTGGAGAAACTTAATATTGATGGTTTAATGTATGCTATTTGTTAACCTCCTTTCTTAATAATTATATAATCGCCTAATCATACAGCGGACAACAAACAAATTTCTGCATATAAAATGGCTATTCAACAAGTAAAAGATAATTTTTGATATTTAAAACTGCGAACCCGCCTATATTTCCACTCTTTACAAACTAAAAAATGCCATAACAAAAATTTCACTTTAAATTTGTTACTGGTAACAATACAGCGCAAGATTAGTCCTCGTGAACTATCCTTACGCTGTATGTGCTGTATTATATTTTGATATAATACAGGTATAGGGGCTGGAATGGTAAAATGCAGAGTATGAAAAAACGGGTATTTGAAGCTTTAGTTCTTTATACATGCTGGTCTCCTTAAAATATTATAAAACACCTTCTTTAATATGATAAGATATTATCATATTTTTCATCATATGTCAATATAATGAAAAATATTTTATTATATTCAAAAATTTAGAGAGATAGCGGAAAATATGGTTCTTTTGCGAAAAGCAATGTCGTCCATTATCCGCGCCGGTTTCCACTTGGAATATACTTCTCTTTTGACCTTTATCTCACTTTTTTCATAAACGGCAGAGAAAAACGGGCGGAGGCTCCCCCTTGTGAGTCGATAAAATTTTTAAATCAAATAATAGCGATTGGATGTCGCACTGCCGTTTTCGCGGTAGTGCGGCTCTTTTCGTATCAGTTGGCTTTTTCAATGTCTTTAACCGCCCATTTAACGGTGGAGCAGGAGCTCGACAGCTGGGGTGTTGATTCCTGGACCACGCCTTGTATTCCTTATCCCATGCGGTCATGCAAATAGATGGCGCGGTGCGGCGTCAATCTCGAAGCCCCATTTTGTGAATAGCTTGAGCTTGGAGGCAGCGGATTCTGATGGCGTAGGCGCTGCGATATCATGCTCCGATACCGTTTTTGCACATCCCGCCAAGCTCCCACATGGCCGGATCATCCGAAAAAGCAAGGAAAAGGGGGCGTAGAAATAGATGGCGAGGACAGAAATCGCTGAGGATGAGGCCTGATTGCATAAAGATTACATAAGCGAAAACAATCCGGTACGGATGATAGATGCGTTCGTCAATAAACTGGATATAGAGGCGATAGAACGTGTTCAGCCGAAAAATGAAGAAACCGGTCGGACGGCGCGCATTCTATTTTATGCCGGGGAATGAAAAAGCCGCAGCAGAACCGGGGCTTCGTTTCCTTGCGTACAATTGAAGACGAGCGATCAATCTGGTTGGATTTCAGCGGTTGATCGCGGAAATGTGACGGGTAAACCTCCCTTTTTTTATATTCCGGTAAAAGTGGCAAACAACACCGGATTTCGCAGCAAAAAATTTGTCCGAAAAACCCGCCAATCGGACTTTTCGGACAAAATATGTAAAGGTGGTACAAAAAAGATCGGCTTGAAGAGTTTAAGTAGGGACTTGAACTCTCGTATCAGAAATCTGCTTATTTCACAAAATAGCAATAATCCAGTATGATATTCCCCTTTTCATCTGGTGTTGTGAAACGCGGGCATGTACAATTCTCAAAAGACCATATCGCACCATCTTTATCAGGCATAATCTCCATGCCCTCGTCCGCAAGTTTTTGCGCACAGGCACCTGTCATACCGTGTGTTGCGCCCTCTTCTCCATAAATCCAGCAAATGCCCAAAAAAGTCTCTGGAAAATCAATAAAGAAAAATCCGTCTGGAACTTGAATATCTGGTTGGGTAAACATACCGATCCAATACTCAAAGGCTTCGTCATCCTTGCGCCGTTCGAGACCAACATAAGCGCCGCCGTCTTTCCATAACTGACGAATCGAATCGACGCCGCCCATTGCGTTTTCAATAATATCAAACCAACCATTGGCGAACCAATCGCCCCAATGCCCGAAATCGCCATATTTTTTACCAATGAATCGCATTGCCGGAACTTTTTCCCTGTAAACTTTCATGATTTTTGCCATTTGATTTCCCTCCTCATATTTTATGATAATCATAAAGTCAAAGAAGCCGACCACTTTACAGCAATCGACTTCTTTCGACATTCTTTTGGCGGAGAAGGAGGGATTCGAACCCTCGAAACCGTTTTGCGGTTTACACGATTTCCAGTCGTGCGCCCTCGACCGGACTAGGCGACTTCTCCATGATACAAAATAGTGCCGCTGCTCTTCACACACGCGGCTGTCTTTTGACAAGCCCTGTGTATTATAAAACATCGGCATATCTTTGTCAAATATTATTTTCCATATACTAAATTCCCCGCCTTTATGGCGGCAGTTACCTTAATATCGCGGATTTCCATGGGATCAACCGCAAGCGGATTCGCATCCAGGATGGCAAAATCCGCCGTTTTGCCGGGACGGATGCTTCCCTTTTTCCCTTCTTCGAAATATTGATAGGCCGCGTTTCGCGTAACGGCTTTCAACGCATCCAAAACAGAGATCGATTCCTGTTTTCCCAGCACGACGCCGTTTTTCGTAATGCGGTTTACTGCGCACCATACGGTTTCCAGCATATTCGGCTCCGTTACGGGCGTATCCTGGTGAAACGTAAACAGGATTCCCGCCTGTAAGGCGGACGCGGCCGGACTGATCGCAGAAGCGCGCGCCATACCGAAATTCTGAATATGCGTATCCCCCCAATGGTAAACGTGACCGACAAAAAAGGAAGGAATGACGTTCCTGCGCTTGACTGCTTCCAGCTGATCCGTTCCAAGCAGCTGCGCATGGATCATCACAGGACGCAGCGCGCTAAGATCCATACCGGCAGCGGCGGCTTTGTCCAGGCAGCGGAGATATTGCGCCGCAGCCGCGTCGCCGTTACAGTGGGCCAGAATTTGCAGACGGTGCGCGTACGCATAGGAAATCGCTTCATAAACGGCTTCGTCGCGCATCGTACCATACCCGCAGTAGTCCGCAGCCCCCGCATAGGGCGTTCGCAGCCAGGCGGTCCTTCCCTGCGGAGAACCGTCCAGGAAAATTTTGATTCCACCGATTTTAAAATGTTTATCATATTGTTTTACGCTGTGTGGGAAAGCAGCGGCGAAAGCTGCCTCCGCTTCCTGCCCGGGGAAGCCTACGACGTCCAGCTTCAGCAAGCCGTCTTCCAGCAAGCGGCGGTAAAGCGGAATCAAAGACTCCACCATCATCCCCTCCTGGACGGTAACGATCCCGTGCGAAGCGTATAATTCCTGCGCTTTTCCATACGCGTCCAACAGCGCCGGCAAATCCGGCATCGGGATTTTCTGCAGGTAAGATACGAAAGCATTTTCTTCCATATACCCGCTGAGCTGCCCATCCTGCTTTCCGATCAGGCCGCCCGCAGGCGCAGCCGTTTGCGCCGTTACCTGGCGCTGGCCTGGTGTTGAATACGCCCATATGGCCCGATTTATGCTGCAAAACAACAGGATTTTCCGGCGCGCAGCGGTCCAGAAGCGTCCGGTGCGGATGTGCGCCGCCCGGAAGCAGATTTTGGTCATACCCTGCGGCGATCACCCAGTTTCCAGGTAAAATCCGATTTTCCGCAATAAATGTTCTAAGTTTTTCTTCTATTTCTTCAAAACGCGTCGTATCCTCCAGGGAAAGCTGCAAAAAGGAATTCGCCGCGCCTGTAAAATGTGAATGCGGATCCAGGAAAGCGGGCAGCATCGTTTTACCGTTCAAATGATAAGCCTGCGCCTCCGGCGCCATGCGCATGAGCGCTTCCGCCGTTCCGACGGCTTCGATCAGGCCGTCCTTCGTCAGCACCGCCTGCGCGTATAATTCCTCTTCCATCGTTAAAATGGTTCCGCCGTAAAATATGGTTTTCATACGGATCCGTCTCCTTTTCCCTGTTTTTTGAAATACTGGTAATAGCAGCATTCCAGACGTCCGTTATACAGCTTCCTGCGTCTGTCCGCCTTTCTTCCGAAACATGTTTCGAAAGAGCGGTTTGACGATATGATAAAGTATGACCAATCTTCGAAGGTTTTAAAATGTTCGCCCATCCCCCGGTATAAGGCGCGCGCTTTCGCTTCATCTTCCAGGCGTTCGCCGTACGGAGGATTCGTAATAAGAAATCCCTGCTGATATTTCGACGCGGTCTTTGTATAATCCAGCTTTTGAAAATGAATACACCCGTCCACTCCGGCAAGCTGCGCGTTTTCCTGTGCCTGGCGCACTGCGAAGTAATCGATATCCGAAGCATAGATCCGCAAACCCGCCTCTGCGTCGGTGCGAACCGCCTGACGGGCTTCTTCCCGGACGCGTTCCGGAATTTTTGCATCACAGCATGCCCACTTTTCGAAATCAAAAGAACGGTTCAGGCCCGGAGCTATATTCTTGCCGATCATGGCCGCTTCGATCGCAAACGTACCGGAACCGCAGAACGGATCGAGAAAGGCCCGGTCAGGCTTCCAGCGGCTGAGATCGATCATGGCGCATGCCAGCGTTTCTTTGATCGGCGCTTTCACAGACAGCGCCCGGTAGCCGCGTTTATGCAGGGCGGTGCCCGACGTATCGATGGTGAGAAGCGCCGTGTCGTTTAAAAGGGAGATTTCGATTTTATATAAAGCGCCTGTTTCTTCAAACCAATTTCTGTGATAAACGGTCTTCAGGCGTTCGACGATCGCTTTCTTGACGATCGCCTGACAGTCCGGAACGCTGTGCAGAACCGACTTGACGGACTTCCCGGAGACCGGGAAGCAGGCGTCTTCCGGAAGAAATTCTTCCCAGGGGATCCGCTTCGTACCCTGAAATAAATCCTCAAAACTTTCCGCCCGGAATTCTCCCATATTTATAAACACGCGGTCGGCTGAGCGGAGCCACATGTTCGCTCTGGCAACCGTTTCAAAATCTCCGGTAAAATCGATTCTTCCGTTTCTTGTTTCTATGTTGTCCGCATGCAGCTTTTTCAATTCGTAAGCTGCGCACGATTCAATGCCAAAGGCTGTAGAGGCGATCAAATTCATGTTCTTGAAATCCTTTCAGATATTTTCTGCATTGTTCGATAACGGCGCCGTGCTGCGCAAGGTTCCATGGCGGAACCGCAGACGGCGTACTTTGCAATAAAAGCGTTTCTTCCTTCACCGGATGTTTTACGGAAATAACGGAGGACCAGAGGGCGGGATACGAAATTTTACCCGACGTCACACGCCTGCCCCCATATTTCACATCATCTGCCAACGGGTGTCCGCTGAATGCCAGCTGCGCCCGGATCTGATGCGTCCTGCCTGTCACCGGGATGGCGAACACGAGCGTATATTTTCCAAAAATGCCGGCAGTATCATAAATCAGTACGGATTTTTTGCCCCTGGCCGTATCTTCCGTGACAAGATTTTTCTTTTCCTCTTTATAAAGCGTATGGACAAGCACGCCTGTCCGCTTTTGAAAGGAACCCTCCGCCAGAGCAAAATATCCTTTCCGGAACCTGCCGGCCCGCAGCTCGCCGGAAAGGCGGGAGGCGCCCTTCGAGGTCTTGGCGAACACCATCGTTCCGCCTACATTCCGGTCCAGGCGATGGACGAGACCGACAAACGCGCTCCCTGGTTTCTGATATTTTTCACATAAATATTCTTTCAGCATAGAGAGCATATCCGATCCCGCCGGCTCGCTGCCGTCTGCCTGCGACAATATGCCGGGCGGCTTGATTACGCTGATCAGATGATTGTCTTCATAAAGGATTTCCGGTTCCAGCATCATTCGTCCGATTTCCATGCCGCGTAAGAACCGCATGGCAGAAAGGTTCCTTTCATGGAACTGATGGGAAGCAAAACGTCCCCGTGATCGATATGTCCTTTGCAGGCAGCCTTTCTATGCATTTGGAGGATATTTGCCGTTACGGAGGAGGAAAAACCGGTGGTATACGAATTTAAAAGAAAAAACAGAGGCCGGGCGCTCAGCAGGCGCATACATTCTCCCGCAAAGGCAAAAAGGTTATCCTCCAGCTTCCAAACTTCGCCGCCCGGGCCTCTGCCGTAAGACGGCGGATCCATAATGACCGCATCATACGTATTGCCCCGGCGGAGTTCGCGCGCTACGAATTTAAAAGCGTCGTCAACGATATAGCGGATCGCATTTCCGGACAGCCCGGAAAGGGCCGCGTTTTCCCGCGCGCGGGCAACCATGCCCTTCGATGCATCGACATGGCAGACCTCCGCCCCCGCCGCCGAGACTGCCGCCGTAGCGCCGCCCGTATAGCCGAACAGGTTCAGGACCTTGACGCTCCCGCCGCCGGCGATTCTTTCGGAAATCATTTTACGCATCCAATCCCAGTTCGCCGCCTGCTCCGGAAACAGTCCGGTATGTTTAAAACCTGTAGGTTCAATATAAAATTTCAAATCGTCATATTCTATCGTCCATTTCGGCGGCAGATTTTTGTAAAAGCTCCATGCGCCGCCGCCCGTTCTGCTTCTGTTATATTTTGCGTTCGCCTGCTGCCACAATTCCGGTTTTACCGGTTTCCAGATGGCTTGCGGATCCGGACGGGACAGGATCACGTTCTTCCAGCGTTCCAGTTTCATGCCGTCCCCGGCATCCAATATCTCGTAATCTTTCCAACGATCGGCAATTATGTTCATTTCAGCCTACCTGCACATTCTTCTGGCAACTTCCGCGGCAACCTCCTCCAGCATACCGTGGTCGCGCGTAAAATTGAATATCGTATATCTCGGGCGGATTTTATAACCGTTGTGCAGGCTTGCTAAGAATACGTCCCCAGCAATGCCAAGCTCCGCGGGTGTCAGGGCGCAGCCCGCCTTGGCATAAATCTCGCGCAGGAAATCCGGCTTCGGCGGACAGACTTGCGCGACGACTTCAAAGCGGTTGCGCATAATGTCGTATACCTCTGCAGATGCAATCGACGCGAGCCCAACGGAATTGCCGTGCAGCGGATGCGGAATTCCCTTTTCAATCGCATCTAACTCCCAGTAATGTGCAAGATGGTGCTCGCTTCCCGAGGCAGGCCGCGTATATCCCGTAATCCCCATGGAAATTCCGGTGAGTATCAACGCTTCATTCATATGCTCTACCGCTTCTTCCTGCCGCCGGAAATAGCGCTCCGTATTCCGGACGCAAAGATCTACCGCGTTTTGTACAAGGCGCGCGGTAATTTCACAATAATGTTCGTCATTTACGGCTTTTGTGAGGCGCCAGTCGGAGAGCGCCGTATATTTTCCTACGATATCGCCATACCCCGCGCGTAGAAGCTCCATCGGCGCCTCCTTCATGATTTGCGTATCCGCCACAATACAGGAATGGTAATGCGCGGGATATGTGACTTTATGCCCCCCGATTACAAACGCGGCGTTTAAAGAAGCGTAGCCATCCATTGAAGGCGCCGTTCCGACGACGATTGAACGCCGTCCCGTTTTATATGAAACAAGTTTTGTGATATCGCTGATCGTGCCGCTGCCGACGCCGAGCAGATAACCCACATCGTCCGTGATATTGACGAGCACCGTACCGAGCGCGGCTTCATCCGGAATGAGGATCGGATAATTTTTCGTAGAAAGTACCAATATTTTCGTCCGGCAGCCTGCCCCGCGCAGAAGTTCATCCGTTTTCCGTCCGGCAGCCTGCCACGTATTTTGATCGCACAGCAGCAGGATCGTGCGATCTTTCCGGGCCGGATCTGCGCCAAGAAGCTGCGGCAATCGCGATAGCGCGCCGCTGCCGCAGAGCAGATGTTCCATATCGATCCGATGGGATCTGCCGCAGACGCAGTCAAAAGCATACCCCGGCATGTCTTCGATTCCCATCGTTAAAATCTTTTCCGCATGTTTCCGGAACGTTTCCGTCAACCTGGACGGATCGACCGGATCCGATTTCTGCCATTCTAATATTACTCTTTCCTGATCCATTTTATATGCCGCATCCTTTTTGTTTGATTGATCTGCAAACGATTTCGCCGCAGCGGCAATATGCCTTTTGGTATCATACCAAAAGAAGCCGGAAAAAGCAATTTCCGGCTTCTTTCCAAAACAATTCTTTATAAAGAAATCGTTGTTTTTATAGGGCGGTTCCTTTCTTGGGAATAAAAAAGCGGCGCATGTCGTTTCGCTCCAGCGAGAGCAATCGGATCTTTTTCTCGATCCCGCCTGCATATCCCGTTAAACTGCCGCTGCTGCCGACTACTCTATGGCATGGGATGAGGATCGATATGGGATTGTGCCCTACGGCGCCGCCGACAGCTTGTGCGGACATTCTTTGCAGCCCCGTCCGCGCCGCCATCAGATCTGCGATTTCTCCATACGTCATTACCCGTCCGTACGGTATCTGCCGCAGTATTTCCCACACGGCAAGGCGGAAAGGCGTGCCGTTTAATTGCATCGGCGGCGTAAAATCAGGTACCGCGCCGCTAAAATAGCAGTCCAGCCAGCTTTTCGCCTGCGTAAAGACAGGCAGGTCTTTTTCCGTATGTTCCTGGGGCAATGTTGCTGCGAAGTATTTTTGACCGTCGAACCAAAGTCCGGTCAGCGCGTCTCCGTCGCTTGCCATTGTAATTGTTCCGAATGGCGATCGGTATCGATTTGTGGAATACATCTTTTTCACGCTCCTTAGTAG
>JBKUJR010000039.1:0-18305 GCA_046952735.1 Clostridia bacterium
ATTTAAATATATATGTTAATATAAAATCATTAATTGGGACGGGCAAAAATGCAATAGGAAGTGATGGAGATGGATATTTCTGTGGGAATTGAGAAGCATCTGCGCGTTTTGAAAGAACTTGGGATTACAGGCATAAACGCAGAAATGGAAGCGATAGCGCAGCGGAGCCTGATCACGCGTACGGAGGAAGCTGCTGAAGTATGGGATATTGCAACAACGATTTTATCCTATGCCGGGATGGGACGGTTCGACTCGTCCATGCGTCGCTGGAGGCCCTCCTCCGACAGCGTTTACAGCTTCGATGCGGAAGCGCTCGAGCCGCGTAAAATGTACACTTTTTTTCTTCAGGGGATCTCTTCGATCAATCAAAATGAATTTTCCCTCTCAGATTTGAGAGAATATGAAGCGATCGACGGAGAAGCCCATAAAATCTTTTTCCGGTATAACGGACGGCCATACGAATTCGTTTCCAGCTGCAGCGGGGATTGGTTCGATCTGCATATCCTGAATTTCATAAATGCTATTCTCGAGGAGGAAAAAAAACCGAAAAGATTTTTCTTTCTGGTGAGCGGATGTCAGATGGTCGTAATCTTTTACAATACGGCGGAATGGGCCGATACGTTTACGGAGCGGCTGGGATATCCGCTCTATTGTACGGTAGACTTTTAACCCTCGCCGTAAAAATCGATTTGAAATCCCCGTACCGCGTGGTATAATTAAAATACGAAAACAAAAGGAGGAATTGTTATGTTGGTTCAATTTAACACAAAAAATTCCAATGTAGACGGAAACACCTTGAGCATTATGGAAAGTAAAGCCGCAAGGAGATTTTCGAGATATTTTGCGAACGAAGCGGAAGACGCTACAGTGCTCAGTATTAAAATATCCGATAAAAAGTTTCGTTTTAAAGTAGAACTCACACTGCCATATTATGGTTTTATTTTAAGAACAGAGACATACGACGACATCAGCCCCGTGGCCGCTCTTGATAAAAGCATGGACGCCATGGAAAGCCGGATGGCGAAGTCCAAGACAAAAATTCAAAAGAGCAAGCATCGTATCATCGATGTCGCGCCTCCGGCAATCCCGGAGTCTGAAGAAGAGCCGGACGTTTACTCGGTTGTCAGAATCAAATCTTATGAAATGAAGCCGATGTCGGTCCAGGACGCAATTCTCAATATGAATATGCTTGGCCATACATTCTTTATGTTCAGAAATGAAGAAACCGATAAAATCTCTACGGTTTACCGCCGTGCCGAGGACGATTACGGGATGATCGAGCCTCTGTAATGCGAGCCCGTCGCCGGCGGAGAACTTCTCCGCCGGTTTTTATTGCATTACTAAAAGTTAAATACTATAATAATAAGGTATATAATTAAATTATATACGACTATAAAGAAACATGAGGAGGTAATGGAATGAACATGAAAAAAGCCGCCGGTTTGCTGATCGTAGCGGCGCTTGTTTTTTCTGTTTGCATCACAGGAAGTTTTGCCGCAGAGAATGTGGCGGTAGAGGCAAACGGAAATATAACCTTGTCCAATTCTTCTTCAATATCCGGCAACGTAATTATGAACGGAGGGACGATGAGCGGCCAGGAGTGGGCAAATCCTGTAAATGGTATTGTCTATACGGCTTCCGGGGCAGTCGTCCAAAATCAAAAAATCACTTCGATGAATTATGAGGGTACGGCTGGGCAGGAAGTTTTCCCTGTATTAGCGAGCTTCCCTGAATCAGACGTCTTTGCAGGATGCACGTTTGCCGACGGCAGCAAAAGCTTCACAGTCGGATGGTGGGGCAGCGACGGAGGAAACGGATATACGCTGACGGAAAACGCATATTTTTCTTCGCTGACGATAAACAGTGATCTGGAAATGAATCTGGCGCCTGCGGCCGGCACGGTTTTGATTCTGCGTGTTGGAACGCTCAACTTATACGGAAATTTAAACATTACCGGAGAAGGAAGCGTCGTGATCTACGCGGATCACATCGACAAAGGAAGAAACAATACGGTGAATGCGTCGGGCGATCCTGCAAAATTGATGATTCTATTGCGCGGGGAAAATACGGAATTGACAAATTTCAAACAGGTGCGGGCCAATATCGCCGTACCAGAGGGAAATATCACCGTTAAGAATGTCAAAATGGAGGGAAACCTCTATGTAGCGGGAAACGTTTCGATTTGGAACAGCAGCCAGTTGAGCGGTCTCGTTTTGGCGCCTGCTTCCGCTACGCAAATCGGCGAAAGCGCCGGAATCACCGGCAGACTTATTACCGCCAGCCTTAGTATGACGGGAAATTCTTTTATAAATTACGGCCCGGCTGGCGGCGTTTCCGATGAAATCTGGAACGAGGTTACGGAAAATACTGCCGGCGAAGGGCCGCAGGAGCCGGAACCGGATGTCCCGGATGCGGATAAGATCCAGATATCCGTTGTGATTCCGAAGAAGATGTCTGTTCGTCTGGAGGACGGAACCATATTAAAGTCCGGCGACACATTTGAAGCCGCAATCGGGCAGACGATCCGTTTCCAAATGTGTTCCAACAACTGGGAAAATGACCTTTACGACGATACGGGAAATGGCCTCGCAGGTACTGTCGTTTACCATTTCAGAGTCGCTGACAGCTATACGGAAAGAGGATATGACCCGGAAAACCATACGCTTACCGCACCAAAAGGCGACCCGGTTCTGCGTACCGATACGAATAACTTCTTTATGGCTTACAGATACCATTTTACAAAAGGCGATTATAACAAGCAGACCGGAATCAGCCATGTAGTAAATACCCCGATCGAATCTCTTTCCGTGAACCTTCCGCTGGGATCGACGATCGTGTCGAGCGCCTATAAATCGTTCGAACATCTTGCGACTGAGAATGTATTTATCGAGCAGGCGGCGGATAAAACGATTTCTTATCAGGATTATTACTGGGATTATTGATTTAGCAGAATAAAAAGGATATAAAAACCAAATAAAAAGGCGGAAGCTCTTATTTTTGAGCTTCCGCCTTCTTTTTGATATAATTGGTTTGCTGCCATGAATTGAATACGCCGCTGAATGATCACAGCTAAGAGAATTTCAATCACGCACCCTTTGCAGGACGCGATATTTGAATCCGGCGGCCCCGCCTAAAATAGGAGAGCAACGAAAAAAGCTACAATTTATTAATTTCAGCTTCCAGCTTACTTAATTTTTCGCCGTTATATTCCGGCATGATGCCTATGTCAAAATAGCAATACAGAGTATCATTACTATGAATCTCCAGGATCCCTTGTTCCATACCTACCGCATCATAGACGATTTCCCCCTTTGTAGATGACAAATCTTTTTGTGCTAAAAACAGAAGATATTTTTGTCCTCTTTTTATCTTTGTTTCATAAGTATCATCGTTCGGTTTTCCCAATTGTGAAAAAATTACCGTGCTGTCTTCTTGAAGGTTGCCTTTTAAAACTTTTTCAATGTTTAAAGAATAACGCGTACCATGTAAATCCCATTCTTCTTCATAAAAGTCAATCGGATCCTCAGAATAGGATGCAATGACAATGGCAACGCTCTGCGCTTTTATTGCATCAACAGACTGGTAAATTTCCATGTCAATATTAAAACCGGCGGTATGTTTGGATCCAACAAATTTTTTCTTGTTTCGCACACCCCACAATTGAAAATAATAATAAAAACGACATTATACAAATTAAACTTTTTTTCATATCAATCCCTCATAATAAAAAATTTGCCCGGCCTTTCGTTATATTTTTATTTATATATACGTTACATTTTCTAATCTTTACTACACTGCCAATTGCTCGAGGAGAACTTAAGAAACCATTAGATACAGAATAGTTATAAATAAGTTTGATTCATGAATCCTGACGAATCAGTTAGAGACTTATACTATTTTTTATGTTATTTATAATATAATTCATTATTTATTATTTATCAGTACATTATATATTCATTTTTGTGCTTTTCTATTGCATTAAATATATTTATTATCCGATTATTTTATATATAAAAAAGGCTGCAAACGCAAGAAACTTAAGAATGCCGCCTCTTGTTGTGATATAATTGATTTGAAATGAAAGGCAGATCACAAAAAACTACACGCCATATCAACTGAAATTACCACTGGATATAGAAAGAATCATAGAAACATCCGATCCGGTATATACCTTCTGTGAGGTTATGGATCATATAGACCTGAATCGATATTTTGCCCTTCAGGAACGCAGAACAGGCTGAGCGGGATCAGGCTTCATGACGATCAATAACTTTTATGAACAACAAAGAGAGCGCGGACAAATCATACCGGGACGGTCCATGCCGTGCGATAAATTTTCCAATAGACAAAGGCGGAAGCCCGCCCTGCTTGCTTTCGGCTTGCCCGCATAGGGAACAGAGCGGCAAATGCCAAGGCAGCCGCGTCATCCGGCTGAATGAAACGTTTAGCGTTTTTCATCAGATTGTCTTATTTACTGAAAAAAGGAAACCACGGCACACCTTTTTATGAACCGCGGTTTTCTTTGGCTGTCTTTTTACAACCCTTTTTTATTCCACTTTTTACTTTCAGAACAGAAGCTTTGCAGCGACCTCCTTCAAAAAGCCTTCGAGATCCAATACCTGAACGGATGGGAGCGTAGAAATCGCGGCGAGATCTCCCGTCATTTTACCGGAAGCGACCGTTGACAGAACCGCTGCCTCCATGTTACGCGCAAACGCAGAGAGCGCCGGAAGGCCGTCTAATTCTCCCCGCTTTGCGAGCGCGCCGGTCCATGCAAATATCGTAGCGATCGGGTTCGTAGATGTTTTTTCCCCTTTTAAATATTTATGATAATGGCGCGGGATCGTGCCGTGCGCGGCTTCATATTCGTAATATCCATGCGGCGATACGAGCACGGACGTCATCATGGCGAGACTGCCGAAGGCAGTGGCAAGCATATCGGAAAATACATCGCCGTCATAATTTTTACAGGCCCAGATGAAGCCTCCCTTGGATTTCATGACGCGCGCGATAGCGTCGTCCACAAGCGTGTAAAAATACGTGATTCCAGCCGCGGCAAATTTTTCTTTATATTCCGTTTCATACAAGGCGGCGAAGATATCTTTAAAATGATGGTCGTACTTTTTGGAAATCGTATCTTTGGAAGAAAACCAGAGATCCAGTTTTTGAGAGAGCGCATATTCAAAGCAAGTCCGGGCGAAGCTCTCGATCGAAGAATCGAGATTATGCATCCCCATTACTACGCCGGCGGAAGAGGAAAAGTCTTTGATCAAAAGAATATTCTGAGTCCCGTCCGGCCCTGTTACCACCAGCTCCGCTTTGCTGCCTTTTTCTACGACTGCGTCCGCCGCCGCATAAATATCGCCGTAGGCGTGCCGGGCGATGACGATCGGTTTTTCCCAGGTTGGAACGAGGGGGGAAATGCCTTCCACGAGGATCGGCGCTCTGAAAACCGTGCCGTCCAGGATGGAGCGGATCGTAGCATTCGGGCTCTTCCACATTTTTTTCAGATGAAATTCTTCCATGCGCGCCGCGTTCGGCGTGATTGTCGCACATTTTACGGCCACCCCGTACTTTTTCGCCGCATTCGCGGCATCTACGGTGACCTGGTCTTCCGTAGCGTCCCTGTTTTCCAGGCCAAGATCATAATATTCTGTTTTTAAATCTATAAAAGGCGTTATCAGGATTTCTTTGATTTTCTCCCATATCACCCGCGTCATCTCGTCTCCGTCCATCTCTACGAGCGGTGTCGTCATTTTGATTTTTTCATTCATGTATAAATTCCTCCTTATGGATATCGAGATACATCTCCCGTGCGCTCTGCGCGCTGTCTACGCCCGTTGGATTCTTTACCGGCGCAAATTCTTCTGTCCGTTCAATTCTGAGGATTCCCAGATCGTCGAGGCTGGAAAACGCATCGAACAGGAACAATTCAAATTTATATCCATCCGGAATCACGGCGGGCTTGCCCGTGCGAGGATCCAGATAGTCTAGCTTTTTGACTGCGACATGATAGGAAAGGCCTGTCTCTGCAAGCATTGCCACGGTATCGATGTCGAAGATATAATTTAAAACATTCGTATCGCCGTATACCCACACGCCGTTTTGATCTTTGAGCGCTGCCAGGTCCTCGGGAATTTCGGTATATTCGATCACGCAAGGTACTCCCCCGCGTCTGCAAAAAACGCCGGCCTTTTCATCCGCTGTGCGTTTGATAAAAGATTTCGCGGCAGCCTTCTTTCCGGAATCCTCAAAAAAACCTAAAAATAAAGGATCGGCCATTTTCACAAGACAATTGTCGATTCCGCAGATAAAGAGTCTGGCGACGCCGCGGCGGCGCAGATCCTCTAAGCCGCCGGTTTGCAGGAGCGACGCAAACAAGCCGCCGTTTCCATTTGGGCTTTTCAAAACGCTATATTTGTTTTCAAGCAGCAGCTTCCCCTCCCGATCCATAGCCGGAATCATCGTCTGGCGGAAAAAGAATATATTTTCCTTTCCATAGCCGAAATAATCATGCGCTTCAAAAAATGCGACGGTTTCCGCATGATTGATATGGCTCGTCATAATATACCAGGGCACGATGCAGCCCGCTTCGGCGGAGACCTTCTGCAAGCCGCGGCACTGGATCTCAAAAAGGGAGCGATGGGACGGCAGGCCGATATCATAAGTTCCTTTGGGACCTGTATGCCCAAGACGCGTGCCTTGTCCGCCCGCCATCGTCAGCGCCGCCAGTTTCCCGGCAGCAATCTCAGCAAGCCCCCTGCGGTATAAGCGATCCCGTTCCGGCGCAGGCAGGGAAGTGGCATCCGTACACCCGATCGGCTCGATCTCTCCCCTGTTCGAAACAGCTGCCGTTCCGATCGCCCGGTACAAACGCTCCATGAGCGTAAAATCGATCGTTTCAATCTCATATAGCAGCGTGGATTTTTGTTTTTCATCCAATTCTTCGTAAAATGCAAGCAGTCCGCTCTGTCCGTGCTCCTCTAATTTTGCTTGCAGTGCGTTCTTTCTGTCTTCATTCGACGATCGCAAACGAGACGCCTCCTTTATTTGCCGCAGCGGTCATATCGCCAAAGTATTTATGCGCGACGTTTTCCACCTGAGAAGTACACTGCAGATTTTCAATATGCATGTTGTTCCTGTCATCGCATAGAAAAGTCATTTTTATTTGGATATCTTCCATAGACAGCTGGTTTGACAGCACATAGCGCAGCGGCGTCTGCTGAGAAGTAATCTCATAAACCGCAGTGGCATCCTCCAGTAAACAGCCGGCGTGATAGACCTCGATTTTTACGGAAGCGCTGCCGCCGCTGTAGGAAGCCAGGAACGTGAGTTCCGCCTGATCTCCGTATTGAAGCCCCTTGATCAGCGCCGAATCGTATCCATTCTCTGTTTTTTGCATTTCCACAGGTTTCACGGCAACCTGCGAGTGGAACGGAGCGAGGTAAACGGAACCCTCCCAGGAACCGTCCTGTTTTATAGATTTTAAAAGCCCGTTTTTATCGCTGCCGCCGATCTGAACGATGTTATAGGACGCATCGCCGCGGCGCACCGGTTCCGAAGCGCCGGTTCCCCCCGTTGCCGCACTTCTGGGCGCATTCTCCTGCTGCAGCTTGATAATTGCTTCCTCTTCCGCGGTTTTTACCATCGCGTACATCTTGTCGTTCGTATCGTAAGGAACGATGATGTGCGTGAATTTTACGCCGTGATCGAACAGGTATTTCAGCTGGGCATACGCTTCGTTCCAGTCTGTGGAAAGCGAAGAATATTCGCCGAGCGTCATATTCGTATGGCCTCCGCCATATGCGAGTTGTATGAAATTATTGAGATCGTTGCAGAAATATCCGTATCTCGTACCGCCGTACGCGGTTCCGCATATGGAAACCACATCCGTCGGAGAAATACGCGTATCGGCCTCTCCCAGAAAACCGCTGACCGCATCGCCTTCCGGAATCTGATGCGCATTGATTGCTTCTGGGGGGAAGCCCGCCAGCAGCGCTTCGCGGTATGCCTCCAGGATCCGTTTATTGATAATATTTCTGGTGTAGAGGCTCCACTGCGTAAAATATTCGCTCTTTCCGTATACGTCCCATTCGCCTCTGCTGGGATTTGCGTTCGTGCCTTCCGGATCGAAGCGCGGCGCGTCGATCTCCGCCTCCGAAGCAAACTCCGTTCCAAAGCGGCGGTTGATGTTTTCCACGCTTCCAAAAAGACTAAGAAGATATTTCCGGAATCCCGCAATCATGTTGGGGTGGTAATCCCCCACCGAACCGGGGACGTTGATTTCCTGTTCATGTACCGGAGAAACGTCTACCAGGCGTTCCGGATTACCTCCACTGCCGCGGAATTCCACCGCCAGCTGCTGCAGCATGGTTCGAAGCGGGTATAGCCGGAGCTTGGCAAGATCCAATATGCCGTCCGCATAAGTCCCCACCAGAAACGCGCTGTCGAGCTCCTGATAAACGCCGCTCGCGTTATCTCTGCCGATGGAAGCGTAAGCGGGATAACCCGTTGCGCTGTCAACCACCGCGACAAGATTCTGCATCGCCTGGATCGCATTCCACCGGTGCGTAAAACATGGTTCCCAAACGTTATACTGCGAATGGAATTTTTTCTTCTCGGCTTTGCTCAATTTATATTCCCAATCGTCATACTCCGTATTTTCCAAATAGTTCAGCAACGCATCGAGCTTCTGTTTTCCGTACCCATTCAGCTTATCTATCACGCCGTTGCCCAAATCCGTCCGGATATGATTGAATTCGGCGTAGTCTACGAACCCATCGGGATTATTCTCTGCGAAAGTGGAATAAAAACGATTTTCTTTATAACCGACATTCAATAAACTGCCGTCCAGATTCTCGGAAACGCCGCTTCCGTAAATCTGGACATTCGAAAAAGTATCTTCGTCCAGCGATGCGACGAGTTCCCCCGGAAAGGCAGAATCATAGACGCCGGTTGCATGGTCCGCCAGACGGAGCTCCGCTTTTGTCCATGTGGAATCGTTACAGTCGAGATAATAAACCTTTTTACTATCCAAAAAAGTGACGATCAGTTTTTGATATTCCGAATGTTCGCCATCCGGAGAATAGGCGGACAGCGTAATGCGCTGGGATCCAATGCTAGAATCAAACCCGCCTTGAATGGATTTTACAAAAGAGCCGTCGTCGATATTGTATAATTCATATTTTGATTTAGAACCGTCGGAAAATTTGGAAGCGACGAAAATATAATTCTGATCGCTGCCCTGCAGGAATTTCCCAACCGCAATCGAATATGGCGCTTCCACGCCCTTCGGCGCAAAAGAATACCGGAGAGATCCGAAAGTATCGAATACTTTTATGGTTTTCGCCGCATGCAGCGACGCGTCATACGCCGCGGCGGCAATCAGAGCCTGTCCGGAAGAAGAGCGTCCCGTTTTCACGATCACGCCGCCCTGCACCTCCGGCGGAAATGCCAGAAATTGTGCGACGCAAGCCTGGCTGCTGTTAAATACGCGTACCAGCGTATTATTCGCGCCGTTTTCGCCCTGGCCCGCCACAATCATCGGCGCCTGCTTCACCTTCTCGTAGCCCGTATCGTAATCGTTCAGCTGCAATCCGTATATTTCCGTCTGAACGCCGAGGTTCAGATTCGGTTCGGTATAATAGACCGAATTGGTGGTACCGTTCGATATAAAATTCGGAAGCGTAATAAAAGCATTTGCAATGTCGGCTTCGCCGGCTCCTTTCAGCCGGAGCGCCAGCGCTTCGAGCGTATAGATGTCCGAAAACGTGTCGGCAAAATCTTTTTTATAAGATAACACGAGGAGCTTTTCGTCATATACGACATATTCCGCGCCCATTGCCGCAGCAAGCTCCTCCGCATTTTTCCTGCCATACTGCTCCGTCGTGACGTATAACACGCCGTCCTCCGATACGCACGGAGATGCATCTGCATTTTTATATTCGCCGTTTTCAAAATAAATCAGCGCGCCTTCATAATAAGCGGCGCCGCCCTTTTCGTCAAAAAGGGCTTTGATCGCATTTTCCGGAAGAAACTGCGTATAATCGGGAAGCGGCTGCTCCTGATAATTTCCAAAAGAAGGTTCGCTTTTATCCCGTGTCAAATAGAGTGCGCAACATACGCAGGTCACACAAATCACCCCCACGATTACAGATATGAGAATCGTTTCTTTGCTGATCTTACCTTTCACTTTCAGCCCACCTTTCCGGAGCCCCCGTCGTCGTCTCCGCTGGTAAAAAATTTCGTTATATTGGATAAATATCTTTTTATTTTTTTCGTGGTCGTTTTCTCAAATTCTTCTTTGCGAATCACGATTTTCTGAATTTTTTTATAAGTGGGCAGACTTTTATTGACCTTCTTTACCTCTTTCCAGATCAGATCATGGATCGCCTGCGTATCGTCCATGGAAAGGCGGGCCTTCTCCGTGACCGTTTCCTCCTTCGGCACGACCGTGGCGCAAATAACGGTGTCGTCTTCTTTTTCCTCGTCGTCGCCCCACACGACGCATTCCAGAATATAGGGGATTTTCATAAGTTTTTCTTCCAGTTCTTCCGGATAAATATTCTTTCCCGTTTTATTCACGATCATATTCTTGATCCGGCCCGTGATATAAACCCTGCCTTGTTTATCCATATATCCTCTGTCGCCGGTATAAAACCATCCGTCTTCTTTCAATACGGCAGCCGTTGCTTCGGGATCCTTGTAATAGCCGAGCATAATGTTCTCCCCGCGCGCAATGATTTCACCGCGCCCGTCTTTATCCTGATTGGCGATTTTCACTTCGACCCGGGGCATAGCCGGACCTACGGAGGCATCCGCGTTTCCGGAATCGCGGCTAACGCATAAAATCGGAGAGCATTCCGTAAGACCGTATCCCTGCCGAAGCTTAAAACCCATCCGGTTCATGTCTTTTGAAATTTTCGGATTCATCGCGGCAGCGCCCGCAATGATGAGACGCAGTTTTCCGCCGAGCGTATCATGTACCTGGCGGAACATCTTTCTCCCCGCATTCTTAAAACCGATATGCTGCAATCCTCCGGACGTCCAGAGCATACAGCGGAATGCCGCCTTCTTGAATGGATTGGCGCTCGCCTGCTTCATGATTTTACTATATACGTTTTCAATAATGAGCGGCACGAGCATCAGGATCGTCGGTTGGTATTCCTGTACATTTTTTGCGATATACCGCAATCCGTCGCAAAATGCGATCCGCGCTCCCATGTATAAAATCTCGAGGAAATCGCAGGTACATTCATATGTATGGTGGATCGGCAGGATCGAGAGTACCGAATCGGTGCAATCATTATCGAGACATTGCGTGACGCTTTCGATATCCGCACAGATATTGCGCTGGGAAAGCATAACGCCCTTTGCTACGCCGGTAGTGCCCGAAGTGAAAAGCAAGACGCTCATGGCGCGGCTGTCGATAACAGCGTCCAGATATCGTCTGTCTCCCGTTTCCAGAAGCTGTTTTCCACGTTCCAGCAATGCCCGGATCGTAAAATATTCTTTGTCTTCCGCCTGATGTTCTTCTTCATCCATGCAGATCAATGTCTGGATGGTTTCATTCAATTTCAGCGCTTCCTGTAAGTTTTTATCGAAAATTTTACCGGAAAAGATCAGCACCTTTGCTTCGGACCGATTCAGGATCATGGCTACTTCCTCGGCATGGAGCTCTTTATCTACGGGTACGACTACGCCGCATCCGCACGTTACCGCGAGATAGGAAAGGCACCACTCATATCTGTTTTCCCCGATTACCGCAATGTTAGCATCTTTGAATCCCAAATCGATCAGAGCCGTCCCAAGACGGTCCACCTCATCCCGGAATTCTTTGTATAGAATCCTGCGGTATTCCGCTTGTTCTTTTGGGCTTTTCTTTACAATAAACGCTTCGCGGCCGCCGTAACGTGCGGCGGAGCGGTCCAGAAGCTCTTTGAAATTATCGATCCTGTCTTCATCCCGCAATATTTTCTCTTCTTTTTTCAAAAAACCATTCCTTTCAAAATAAAAAGGTGTTATACTAAATTCTACAGAAAGCTGCATTCTTGATATAGTATAATAAAAAGCGGCTTTAAAGTAAACAAGTATTTTCATAATCATACTATGATCGCGGAGCCAAAAAAATGGATGATAATAAGAAAAAATTTATGAGTAACCTCGTAAAGCATATTAAAACATTTACAACGTCGGAAGAAGAAGCGGCAGAGAAAGCAGAAACGCAGTCTGTGCCTGCAGAGCCTGACAAAATCGAAGTAGGCCCCGTCAATTCCGAAGATGAGAAAGGAAATACCGCCGGGAAGCAGCTAAAAATCAGCAAAGAGTCCGCCGCGCGCGGGAACACTTCCGTTTTCACAAAACTGTCCGCCGCTTTTTCGGAACGCACAATGCTCGGCGGAATCATCATATATGCCGTATACATCCTCAACCTGATCGGAATGACGATTTTTTCCAGGCGTTCCGGCCTTGGGATCACGCAGTCTTTGCTGTACAAAGTACATATCGATTCCATTGCATTTAAATCGATGACTTTCCTGGAGGTCAGTATTCTGGTTTCCTATGTGTTTGCTTTCATTTTCGGCGGACTGGTGATTTTCGCCCTGCTCAGAATCGGATTTTTGATTACGGATTTGTGCGGGCTGGCCTATTCCCATAAGCTCACGCGTTGGATTTTATTTTTGTTTATGACGGTATATGCCATTGTTGCACTGTGTCGGCTGCTCACGGGAAACGGGATCTTCTCCGTCGTCGTATTCAACTGGGCGGCCCCGCTTTTCGCGTGTGGCGGCGGACTTGCAATGTACTGCATGTCGCTCCGTCATATCGAAATCGACTGATCCCCCGTTTTCTTCCAGCTTTCTGAGTCCGGCGACACTGCTTATCGGCAGGGAAAATACGATGGACTGCGCTTTGCTTTCGAGGCCGGCTTGTGCCATTACCGCTTTCATAATGCTGTTTCTGTTTCCGGTTGGAGAAACGATCAGGATCATTTCTTTCTCAGCGGCAATCGTAAAACCCAAAAATTTATTTGCATGTTCCGCTCCTGTGCCCTTCGCTTTTACCACGGTCCCTCCTGTGGCCTTCGCACTGCACGCGGCCTCCATGACGAGATCCGTATAGCCTTCATTCGCAATTACGAGAATTAATTCATAATCCGTGTTCCATGACATGTTTGTATCCCCTTTCAAAACGAGCTTCTGCCCTTCCGTTAGATATTTTAAAGAACGCATTCCCCCAATGCTGTTGACGGGGATCGTAGCGACGATCCCATTGCCTGGAATATCGATGAATAATTTTTCGACAAAATCCCGATTCAGCGGCATCAATGTGTCATCTGTGACAATTGCGAGCATCAGCGCTTTTTCACTGGCTTCCAGACTCAAGTAATCCAATACTTCGCTGGCAGCGGTTCCTTCTGCTAATAAGCAATCCACTACATAGACATTATGCTCAGTAAACAGACGTATAAATTTTTCCGCTTTTCCCCGTTCCGTAATTGCCAGCATTAAATGCACACCGCTCATGCTCCTTATTCCTCCCTGCAATTATAATTCAATAATATCGTCGTCGCCATATGTATCCGGCTTCTCTTCCGTCTTCGTCTGCCGTTTTAATTTTATATTGTAAACCAACCCAAGAATCTGGATCGTAATCAACGGCATCATTGCTACCATTGCGACTACTCCAAAAGAATCCGTTACAATGCGGTCCGTTCCTCCGATGATCTCGCAGGCGCCCATGGCGAAAGATAACAAAAACGTAGCAGTCATGGGTCCCGAAGCTACCCCGCCCGAGTCGAATGCGATCGACGTAAAGATTTTTGGTACGAAAAATGTCAGCGCAATCGCAATCGTATAACCGGGCAGCAGAAACCACATAATAGAAATACCCGTTAGAACCCGGATCATGGAAAGCGCAAGAGAAACAGCAACGCTGGCCGATAAGCTGAGACGCATCAGACGCGCCGGAATAGATCCGGCAGTGATGTCTTCCACCTGTTTATTTAATACATGTACAGCCGGCTCTGCAGCAACGATATAATAACCGATCAGCATGGAAAGCGGAATCAAAATCCAGTTGTAATCGAGCGCCGCAATTTTTTTACCGACATAATTCCCGACCGGCATAAAGCCGACATTCACTCCCGTTAGAAAAAGGACCAGACCAATATACGTATATATGATTCCGATCAGGATTTTAAAAAACGACCTTTTCCCCATTTTCAATACGAAAAAATTAAAGAGCAGGAAGAATAGCAGGATCGGCGCCAGCGCCAGACCGACTTCTTTCATATAATTTGGGAGCGCTTCGATAAACAAAAAGGCAAGCGTTCTGGAATTGTCCATATCAGGAATTTCTACGGGTACATAAGTTCCTTCCGCCGGATACAACAGCCCCAGGATCAATACGGCAATTACCGGCCCGATCGAACTCAGCGCTACCAATCCGAAGCTGTCGTCCCCTGCATGCCTGTCGCTTCTGATAGAAGAAACCCCAACGCCGAGCGCCATAATAAACGGAACCGTCATCGGCCCGGTCGTTACGCCCCCCGAATCAAACGCAACCGCCCAAAAATCTTTCGGTACGAAAAAGGCCAGCGCAAATACGATCGTATAGAAACCGATCAACAGGTAAGACAACTGAACGCCGATTAAAATCCGTAACATTGCGACGACGAGAAATATACCGACGCCTCCGGCAACCGCGCCGATCAATACGGCATTTGGAATACCGGGAACCTGATTTGCCAGAACCTGGAGGTCGGGCTCCGAAATCGTAATGATAATTCCAAGAAGCAAACTAACCAGAATAATGACCCAAAGCTTTTTCGATTTCGTAATACTTGCTCCGACCTTGCTTCCGATCGGCGCCATCGCAGTATCAGCCCCCATCGTAAACAAAGCGATCCCAAAAAGCAGCATAGCAGCGCCAAGTATAAAAGCAAGCAGCAAGCTGCTCGGGATCGGAGAAATCGTAAAACACAACAGCAAAACAATAGCGGTTATCGGAATCACCGAGGTAAAAGCTTCCTTTATTTTTTCTTTGAGCTTCGATCTGCTGTTCATTATTCATTTTTCTCCGGCTAATTTTATATTCTGTTATATTATATATAGTCTTTTTCAATTCATCAAATAAATTTTATTCACTTTTTATTTATATATTGTTGCGGAATCTTATCAGAACTCGTATAATAAATAGCAGCATAAGATACGCAATATCAACAGGAGGTAAAAATTATGAAAAAATTTTACTTATGTCTCATAACGATTCTTGCGTTATGTTTCTGTTTCACAGCATGTTCGGACAAAAAAGAAACGCCTTCCTCCGGCACGGCGACTGCCGCGAAAAGTACGGCAACTCCCTCGCCCGCTACAAAAGCGCCGGAAGCCACCGCAACGCCTGCGCCTTCGGAAAATGCTTCCGTAGCAATTACAGTGGAAGATCTCTCCTATATCTATGTTGTCAATGTAAAATACAAAGACGCAATCGAACCCTGGGAGAAAGTAATCGCTTCGACTGCAACGGGGCTCGATCTTGACGAAATGGCGATCAATCTTCTTGTTCCGAATGACGGCAGCGAGGTCGAAATCACCGCAGTCGTGCAAGAGGGCGCGCCTTATAAAATAAAAGGGTGGAGCGGAGACGTCAAAGCGGAAGGCGAAACGATCAAATTCACTCCTTCAAAAGCGGCAATCAATCTGAACATCGATGTAGAGCCATTATACGGCGACAATCTGGCTCTGGATTCCACAGTTGCCTGTTCGGTCGGAACGGAAGAAAGCGAAGGAGCCAGATGGGGTAAAAATTTCCTTACCGACGGAGATATCAACACGCGTTTTTCAACGATTCCTCTTTCAAATGTAGCAGAAGACACTTTGGAGCTTGCAGAACCGGTGACGATCGATATCGATATGGGAGAATCAAAAAGCTTTGATATCATTTCCTTATTCCCGAGAACCGATACCGTTGACATCGAAGACGGCGTTCCGAATTATCCGTTTACTTTTGAAATTCTCGTAAGCAACGACGGCACGACATATACTTCCGTCAAAACAGTCTCCTTAGAAGAAAATGTAAACGACATGGTGCAGAGCTATGACGTCGGTTCGCAAACCGCGCAGTATATCCGGCTGAGCGTTACGAAAGTAGGCAATATTGCAGCCGACGAGGGCACCGCGCAGACGCCGTACCGCGTCCAGCTGGCAGATTTGATGGTTTTTGATAAGCCATAATAAATAAATCACTAAAACAGCCCCGCAGATTCCATCGTTCCGGTTTCTGCGGGGCAAATTTTATACGGACCAGAGGCCAAGGGCAGGATTGCCGATATAATACAGGCTTTCTGTCTCCGTATGATTCATGCCTTCCTGCAAGCGCTCCGGCCGAAACCGTTCCAGCGCTTCCTCATACGGCAGATAACGGAATCCAACGCCTTCTACTTCTTCTTTGGAAAGATATCTCGTACAATACGTAATCCGGAAGCGTCCATCGGAGGAGCCATGGATCAAATGCGCCGCGGCAGACAAATTTTCCTGTAAATCAGGCGATTCCCGGATAATACGAAGAATATTTTCCCGCCCGGTGTAGCCGTACTTTCGGATCAGCCGGTCGATTCCCGCATCTTCTCCGAATTTATCGATGCCCGGCGCAAGTACGTACAGGTTTCCGCCGTCCGCTATCGCCTTGCGCGTGCGGTATACAGCTTTATTCCCCAGCCAGGTACTTTTAAATTCCTTTTCGTCCAGCATGACGACAACAGTTTCCAGCGGTTTTTCAACACGTATAATATTGACCTTTGTGCTAAGCGCCACGGCGCTTTCAAAAAGATCGCGCCCGCGGCCGGCAAACAAGCCGTGCATGCGCATGGCGCCCGCGTCATCGAGGTCAGTCACAGTAAGAATGTACGAAAGCGGGATTTCGGAAAGGAACTGTTCCTCCGCATAATCAAACACGCGCCGTACCGGCGTATTGTCGAGTCCCATAATGCGCTCCAGCCCATAAAACGCGCCAAGCATATGCGTGCCGTTGATCATGGAGCTGCCGCCGCAGCCTACGAATATATTTTTGTTCCGGTTCGCCATGCCGGCTACTTCATGCGGAACCACCTGGCCAATCGATAAAATCAAATCGTATGTCCCGCTTACAAGAAGTTTGTTGACCTCCACATCGATAGACGTATCGACGATCCCTTCGGAAATCTCGCGGATAAATTCCGCCGGCACCGTACCGATCTTGACAACGTCCTTTCTCCAGTTGTGGATCAAAAACCGTTCCTGTGGAATCCCGGCGTACATATCGGCTATTTCAGCCGCCGTCATCGGCACATGCGTTCCGAGCGCAGGTAAAACGTCTACTTGCGCCCCTGCCTCCGTATATTTGCGATATAGGATCCGCGTAATGATGCCGGCGCCGGAATGCAGACGCGTATAATCGGGAGGAACGAGCAGAAGCCGCTCGATTTTTTTCCCCTGATACGTAAAATCTCCGATGATCTTTTCCAGGATCATTTCCAGTCTTTTTTCATCGAATCGGCCGTAATACGATCCGGATTTCAGCCCTGCAAGCCATTCCGTATGGCAAAACGTCCCTCGCGGCGCATCCGTTCGCTCGTACGTATGGGCGCCGAAATAATCGCGCTGCGCCTGCAGCAGATTGGCCGGAAGCTGTTTTGCGCGATAACCGTCAAAATAGCTCAATGCCGCAAACAATGCCGGGGCCGCAATTCCTCTCTCCGCCGCTTTCGCGCAGACGGCTCTCCAGCCTTTTTGCGCGCGGAGCAATGTTTCCGAGAAAAATGAATCGAGCATCAAATTCTTTAAATGCGGATCTTTCTCATATGCTTCTTTGATTCTTCCTAAAAATCTGCTGCGAATAATACAGCCGCCTCTCCACAGCAGCGCTATGGAACCGAAATTCAGATTCCAGCCGTATTCTTCCGATGCTTTTGCCATAAGCGCATACCCTTGCGCATAAGATACTATCTTTGACGCGTACAGCGCGTCATGCAGCGCATTCAGAAACGCCTCCTTCTCCGCAGGATCGAGAACACCGGAATCCTCCGGTTCCCAGGAAAGACGTTGAGAAGCCGCTTCGCGCTCTTCCTTCAGCGCGCTGAGAGATCTTGAAAACACCGATTCTCCAATCAGCGTCAGCGGCACGCCTTCGTCATATGCCGCCTGCGAAGTCCACTTTCCAGTGCCTTTCTGCCCGGCCGCGTCCAGGATATGGTCTACGAGCGGCGTGCCGTCATCGTCCTTTTGCCGTAAAATATCAGCAGTTATCTCAATCAGATAGCTGTCTAA
>JBKUJR010000040.1:0-18201 GCA_046952735.1 Clostridia bacterium
TCGACTGACCTTTCTTTTTTACCCAACAATATCTTTAATTAAGGGAAACGGGGGAGGGTTATCCTGATATCACGATTTTGCCTGCGATTGCAAACTATTTTGATGTAACGATAGACGAACTTGTGGGGATGGATGAAATCAAAAACACCGCCCGACTTGACGAAGTGTTTAAAAAACTTAAAGAAAACGCTTCTGTCGGAAAAATAAGCGAAAATATCAACATATTACGCCAGGAAATAAAATGCTTTCCCCATAATTATCAATTATTGTTAGAGCTTGCGCATTCGCTCACATATGACGGTGTTACTGATGAAGCTAAAAAAAGTAATACTATGGAATCCATGCAAATATGCAGACGCATTTTAGAATTTTGTCCTGATAGCAATATTCGTATCACCGCACAAAAATTAATATGCTTCAATTATTATTGGAACGATGATAATGAAAATGCGGCAAAGGAAGCATTCTTATTACCGGGACTTTGGGATTGCAGGGAAACAACAATCACACCATTTCTAAGTGGTGATGAACTAATCCATACAGCGCAAACAAATATCCAAATGCTTGCAGATGCCATACGGTTACAATTAAGTGATTTAGCGGATGCAAATTATCAAAAAGGATTAAAATGGTCAAATGCAGAGCGAATTGCAATTCTTGATAAGGGTAACAAAATTTTTGAAATAATCTATGAAAACGGCGATTATCATTTTTATAGTATTTATCTTTCTACAACATACCGCTTAATGGCAGCTCTGGCTTTACTGGATGGCAATAGAGAGCAAGCAATTCCGTTTCTTGAAAAAGCAGTGGATTTTGCAATTACTTCAGATACATTACCCGATAAAATCAAGTATTCCTCACTGCTTGTAAATACGCTGGAATATAACGCTTTGGATACTTCTAGAAATTATATGCATAGTTGGAGCAAGGAAACGCTTGATAAACTGAAGCAAGAAAGATACGATGTAATACGCAATGATGAACGCTTTGCTGCGATGGTGAAAAAGCTCGAAAAGCATATTTAATATAGAATTACAGGCCGAAAATATGCATCATGTAAAATATCAGAGTTTATTCTTATTAGATAGGTAATCTTCCACAAAATTATACACAAAAAAAGAAAGTATAGTTTAAGTTTTGCTTAAATTATACTTTCTCTGGTTGCGGGGGAAGGACTTGAACCTACGACCTTCGGGTTATGAGCCCGACGAGCTACCAACTGCTCCACCCCGCGTTGAATTGTATGTTCTGCCTTAACAGCGAACGAAATGTATTATACCACAACATTTTGTATTGTCAACAAGAAATTTAAAACAGAAAATGACAGCGTGTGTTAAATTTCATTAAAAAAGTACTTGCGTATCAAAAACTTGTATGCTATAATTTTCATCGCCTGATTTTTTAGAACTGAAGTTGCGGAGGTGGAACAGGTGACAGCTTTAAAGGTAGTACTGGGAATTTTTTACATGCTTATTTGTCTGATCGTTATCATTATTATATTGATGCAGGAATCGAAGAGCGACGGGCTCAGCAGCGTAATTACCGGTGAAAATACAGAATCTTTTTATAACAAAAATAAAGGATTGAGCAAAGACAGATTTTTATCGAAGCTTACCGTTGTACTCTCCATATTCTTTGCGGTCGTTGCGATCGTACTCAGCGTATTGATGCGTATGGGATAAAGCCGGATCGAAAACCGGTCTTGATTTTAACAGAGAAAGCAGTTTAGGAGAAGCCGTGCATGCAAAAGCACGGCTTTTTTGTCGGCAGGCATTAAAAAGGAGAAAAGAAAGCACAATAACAAACGAAGAAAGGCAGGTGGACGATATCAAATCGAAAACGAAAAAACGTTCACAAAACCGGGGACCGAAGAAACCGCATCGTTCCAGACAATACAGCGCGGCCGGGAAACCGGAGAAAAATATAAAAAAAGGAAATAAAGACCGCTCCGACAGGCCCGAATATAAAACGCCCGAACAGTTGATCGAGGAAAGAAGCGAGTTTCAGGAAGCGGTCAAGAAGGAGCTCGCACAGATCCGAACGACGCTGCGTGATACGACGATCAGGAAAGAATTGCAAAAAGGCCGCCGGGATCTTCGGAAAATAACGGTAGTAACGATCGATTCGGAAGAAACCAAAGATGTGGACGACGGCATCTCGATCGAACGCCTGCAAAACGGGCACTATTTGCTTGGCGTTCATATTGCGGATGTAGCGCATTATGTGAAAGAAGGAACGGCGCTGGACCGGGAGGCGTATGAACGCGGTACGAGCGTATATCTGGTCGATAAAGTCCTTCCAATGCTGCCGCAAAAATTGTCGAACGGCATTTGCAGTCTTAATGTAGGAGAAGACCGCCTCGCGCTCACTGTCATGATGACGATCGATTCAAAAGGCCAAATCAGAAATCACGAGATTTTTGAGAGCATCATCTGTGTAAAATATAAAATCACGTATAAGCAGATTTTCACTTTATTCGAAGGGGATCAGCCGCCGTACCGCCAGGCTGCGCTCCGGGAGGAATTTGCGGCGCATTATGAGGATTTGCGCATGATGAAGGAGCTTGCCGCGCTACGGCACGCCATGCGCTACAAACGCGGTTCGATTGATTTCGATTTTCCGGAAACACACGTCACGACGGATCAGGGAGGCTCCCCGGTCAGCATCGAAACGGAACGAAATACCTTTGCAAACAATATCATCGAAGAATTTATGCTCGCCGCAAACGAAACCGTAGCAGAACATTTTTCCCGTATAAACGTACCGTTTTTATACAGAGTGCATGGCCGCCCTGAAACAGAGAAAATATGCAAGCTTTCGACTGCAATTCGGAGCATGGGGTATACGCTGAAGGGGAACGGCGCGGTTCATGCCCATGCAATTCAGTCCTTGTTAGAAACGGTGAAAGGAAAAGCAGCCGAGCCGATCATCAGTATGCTGACGCTGCGCGCTATGCAAAAGGCAGAATATTCACCGGAAAACCAAGGGCATTTCGGTCTTGCTGCGGAAAATTATACGCATTTTACATCGCCGATCCGGCGATACCCTGATTTATTCATACACAGGGTGATCAAAGACGTTTTTCATGGTAAAATGACTCCCGCGCGTCAGACGGCTCTTTCCGGAATGACAGGCGAGGCAGCAAAGCACTGCTCGGAAACGGAGCGGGAGGCGGAAAATGCGGAGCGCACGTACACGGATAGACTTGTCGCGGAATATATGAACCGCTATATCGGAGACACTTTCGATGGCACGATCTGCAACATTACCTCGTTTGGTATTTTCGTACGGCTGGAGAATTCGGCGGAGGGACTCGTATTTTATAATAGCATGCCTGATTATATGATTTTTGATGAGAAGAAAATGATCGCATCCGGAGAAAGAAACAAGCGCAGGTATGCCATCGGCGATCCGGTAAACGTAAAAGTTGTTAATTGTAATGTAAAAATGGGGCAAATCGAGTTCCATTTTACGAAATAATATGTTAAAATAATAAAGAAGGAGTTGATAAGCGATGTTTGAATTGGAACAGTTCGAATCCGAGCTGGGCGATTTGCAAAAAAGTTTATGCGATTTGAGGGATTCACTTTGACACGGAGGGAATCCGCAATCTAGTAGAAGAATTGGAAAATAAGGCATCTGAACCGGATTTCTGGAATGATCCGGAAAAATCTCAGGCAGTGCTGAAACATCTGAAACAATTGAAAACAAAGCTCGGCAAGTTTACGTACCTGGAATCCAAATACGAGGAAATCGAGCTCATGATCATGATCGGGAACGAAGAAAACGACGCCTCGATGGCAGAAAAAGTGCAGGAAGAACTGGACGCCTACAAAAAGGCTTTTGATATGCTTCGTCTTGAAACGCTTTTTACCGGGGAATACGATGCGAACAACGCGATCCTCACCATCCATCCGGGAGCCGGCGGCACGGAGTCGCAGGACTGGGCGCAAATGCTCCTCAGAATGTATATGCGATGGGGGGAGTCGCATGATTATGAGGTAAAACTGGTCGATCTTCTTGACGGAGACGAGGCTGGAATCAAAAGCGCGGTGATAGAGATCAACGGCGACAATGCATACGGCTTTTTGAAGAGCGAGCACGGCGTTCACAGGCTTGTCCGCATTTCTCCGTTTGATGCGGCGGGAAGAAGGCATACTTCCTTCGTTTCGGTAGAAGTCATGCCGGAAATCGATGATACGATCGATATCGATATCCGTCCGGAGGATTTGGAAATCGGGACGTACCGGTCGAGCGGCGCGGGCGGGCAGCACATCAACAAAACGGACTCTGCCGTCAGGATTACGCATAAACCCACGGGGGTGACGGTCTCCTGTCAGACGGAGCGTTCCCAGCTGCAAAACAAAGAAACGGCGATGAAAATGCTGCGTTCGAAACTGTTTGAAATCAAGCAGCGGGAAAATGTAGAAAAAATTTCCGATATCAAGGGGACGCAGATGGAAATTGCCTGGGGAAGCCAGATCCGGTCCTATGTTTTTTGTCCGTATACGCTGGTGAAAGACCACAGGACTTCCTATGAAGAAACGGTAGTAGATAAAGTGATGGATGGGAATATCGATGGTTTTATCAATGCGTATCTCGTAAATGAATTTAATAAAAATAAATAACAGGAACAGACAGGAGGTTGTCATATGAAATTAGGCGTGCTTACCGTAGTGCTGGCGCAAATGGAAATCGGAAAGGCTATGAAATATCTTGCGGATTCCGGCGTACAGGCGGTGGAGATCGGAACGGGAGGCTTCCCCGGGGATGCGCATTGCAATCCGGAGATCCTGCTGAAGGACGATCAGAAATTAGAAGCGTTCAAACAAGCGGTATATGGAAACGGCCTGGAAATCAGCGCCTTAAGCTGTCATGGAAATCCGGTGCATCCGAATAAAGAAATTGCGCAGAAGTTCCATAAGGAATTCATGAATACGATTTTACTAGCCGAAAAACTCGGAATCGACAGAATCGTAGGCTTCTCCGGCTGCCCGGGAGACTGTCCGGAATCGAAACATCCGAACTGGGTTACGTGCCCTTGGCCGGAGGATTTCCTGGAAATTCTGGAATACCAGTGGAATGAAGTGCTGATCCCGTATTGGAAAGAAGCGGCGGAATTCGCCAAACAGCACGGTATCAAAAAGATTTGCTTCGAAATGCATCCGGGATTTTGCGTATATAACCCTGAAACGCTCTTGAAATTGCGCGCCGCTGTCGGAGAAATCATCGGCGCCAATTTTGATCCGAGCCATCTGATCTGGCAGGGGATGGATCCGGTTGAAGCGATCCGGACGCTTGGCAATGCGATTTATTTTGTACATGGAAAGGACGTCCGTATCGATCATACGAATGTGGCGAAAAACGGCGTCTTGGATACGAAGCATTACGGCGATGTCCTGAATCGGGCTTGGGTATTCCGGACGATGGGATACGGCCATGATTTCAAGCTGTGGAAGGATATCGTCAGCATGCTGAAGCTCGTCGGATATGACGACGTCATCAGCATTGAACATGAAGATTCTCTGATGTCTCCTACGGAAGGGCTGCAGAAAGCGATCTCCCTTTTAAAGGAAGTTTTAATCTCAGAGCAGGCCGGCGAAATGTGGTGGGCATAATTCCATGTGGCGCGACATCAGAATAGAACAGGAACAATTGTTGTCGCCGCTTGCGGCGCATTCTGCGGACAGCCTCGGACGGAGGCTGCCGGAGGAACCTTGTAAAATCCGATCCGATTACGAACGGGATGCGGATCGGATCCTTTATTCCGAAGACTTCCGAAGACTGCGCCATAAAACGCAAGTGTTTTTCAACGCGAAAAACGACCATATTTGTACCAGAATGGAGCATGTTCTTTATGTCAGGGCCATTTCGACGACGATCGGCCGTACGCTGGGGCTGAATCAGGATCTGATCAACGCCATTGCCCTGGGTCATGACATCGGGCATGCCCCGTTCGGCCATTCGGGGGAGCGGGCGCTCGACAATTGTATCCGTAAAGTCAATCCGGAGCTCTCCTTCCGGCATGAATACCACAGCCTGCGTGTCGTGGACCGTCTTTCCACCAGAATTTCCAGAGAAAAGATCCATGAAAAATGCGGCCTTAATCTGACGTATGAAGTCCGGGACGGCATTGTGAGCCATTGCGGCGAAAATTACGACGAATATATTTTACACGCGGATAAAATGAAAGACCCTGACAAGATCTATGAAACGGAGCACAGACAATGTATGCCGTACACTTTGGAGGCGTGCGTCGTGCGCCTTGTAGACAAAATCGCATACGTAGGCCGCGACATCGAAGACGCGATCCGCGCAAAAGTGATCGATTATAAAGATATCGATCCGGAAATCAGGCGGGAGCTTGGCGCTACAAATGGAGAAATGATCAACACCCTGGTGCAGGATATCATTGAAAATAGCTATAATACGGAATATATCCGCCTGAGCAAGGCAAAAGGAGAAGCGCTCCGGGAAATGATCCAGACCAATAATAAATTGATCTATCAATCCGCGATGATCCGGCGCTATGAAATCAATGCAAAAAACGCTGTGGAAGGGCTTTTTGAAATTCTCTACGAATGTGCCCGCAATCTTGACCGCAAGAATAAAAATAAAGCGATGGGGCGTCTGATCGGCTTTATCGATGAAAAGGGTTATAAAGAAGACGAGCCGCCGGAGCAGATCGTAACGGACTACATCGCCGGGATGACGGATGCTTACGCGCTGCAGTCTTTTGAGGATTTATATTGGATTTGACGGGAGCACTTTACATGGAAAACGCCGGCCAGAAAGAACAATTTGATTTTTACGCGTACATCGGACGAATGAAATACATTGTGCGATGGGGGCTCATGCGGAATACGGATTCCGAGAATATCCAGGAGCACAGCCTCCAGGTGGCGATCCTCGCGCATGCGCTCGCCGTAATCCATAATAAATTGTGCGGAAAAGAAGAACTGTCTCCGGACAGAGCGTGTGTATATGCGGTGTTTCACGATGCAGGAGAAATCATTACGGGCGACCTGCCGACGCCGGTCAAATATTATAATCCCATGATTAAAGAGAATTATCAGGCGATCGAAGATGTTGCAAGGGAAAAGCTTTTGTCGATGCTGCCGGAAGACATGCGCGCCGTATACCGCCCGATTTTGTTTTACGAGCAGGAGGATGAAAAATATTATCCGCTCGTCAAGGCGGCGGACAAACTGTCGGCGTATATCAAATGTGCCGAAGAAGTCAAAGCGGGAAACCGGGAATTTATCAAGGCGATGGAGTCCACAAGAGCGGCGCTCCGGTCGCTGGATCTGCCGGAAGTTTCCCACTTTATGCATCATTATATGGAAGCGTATAACAAAACGCTTGATGAAATGAATTAAAAGGAGTAAACTGTAAAGGTTAATCGATACGAAAATGCAAAGAAATGCGCGAAGGAAAGGGAACGAGTGTTTGTACTATGGGGTTATTTGAAAAGATATTCGGAACATACAGTGACAGGGCGATCAAGCAGATCATGCCGATCGTAGAGGAAATCAATCGGTTTGAGCCGGAAATAAAGGCAAAGTCCGACAGCGAGCTGAAAGACATGACAGAGGCGTTCAAAAAACGGATCGCAGACGGAGAAAGTCTGGATGATATTTTACCGGAAGCCTTTGCTGTCGTAAGAGAAGCGGCATGGCGGGTGCTCGGCCAGCGCCATTACGACGTACAGCTTATCGGCGGTATCGTGCTCCACCAGGGCAGAATCGCTGAAATGAAGACCGGTGAAGGGAAAACGCTTGTGTCCACGCTTCCGGCATACCTCAATGCGCTTACCGGAAAAGGAGTGCATCTTGTCACAGTAAATGACTATCTTGCAAAACGAGACAGCGAATGGATGGGGAAGATTTATAATTTTCTCGGCCTTTCGGTAGGCGTTATCGTCCATGACATGACTCCCGCGCAGCGCCAGGAAGCATATAACTGCGATATTACTTATGCTACGAACAATGAACTTGGTTTCGATTACTTAAGAGATAATATGGTGATTTACAAGAATCAGCTTGTGCAGCGCGATCTCCACTTTGCCATCGTCGACGAGGTGGACAGTATCCTGATCGATGAAGCGCGCACGCCGTTGATTATTTCGGGCGCCGGTTCTAAATCGAGCGATATGTATGAGCGGGCGGATACATTTGTACGGACGCTTTCCCGTCTCGTCATTAAAGAGACGGACAGCAAGGATCTGATGGACGACGTTACCGAGGATTATATCGTTGATGAAAAAGCGAAAACAGCGACGCTTACGAAGCACGGCGTGGACAAGGCTGAAAAGTGGTTTAATATAGAGAATCTTTCCGATCCGGAAAACGCTACGATTTCCCATCATATCAACCAGGCGTTAAAGGCGCACGGCATCATGAAACTCGATATCGATTATGTCGTAAAAGACGACAGCGTCATCATCGTAGATGAATTCACAGGTCGTCTCATGTTCGGAAGGCGCTACAATGAAGGGCTCCATCAGGCCATTGAAGCAAAAGAACACGTTAAAATCGAAAAAGAAAGTATGACGCAGGCAACCATCACCTTCCAGAATTTTTTCCGGATGTATGGCAAATTGTCCGGCATGACGGGCACGGCGCTGACGGAAGAAGGCGAATTCAACGATATCTATTCGCTGGACGTCATTGTAATTCCTACGAATAAGCCTGTTGTCAGAATCGATTATCCCGATGCGGTATATAAGACCGTAAACGGGAAATATAAAGCGCTGATCCGCGACGTCGCACAGGCGCATGAAAAAGGACAGCCGGTGCTGATCGGTACCGTATCCATCGAGAAATCCGAATATCTGAGCAAGCTGTTGACGAAACAAGGGATCAAACATAAAGTACTGAACGCGAAAAACCATGAAAAAGAAGCGGAAATCGTAGCGCAGGCCGGTAAATACGGCGCGGTGACGATCGCTACGAACATGGCGGGACGAGGCACGGATATCGTACTCGGCGGCAACAGCGAATATATGGCGAAGCAGGATATGCGGAAACAAGGGTATGACGACGCGCTGATCGCGCTTGCGGACAGCTATGCCGATACAGAGGATGAAATCATATTGTCCGCGCGTAAATTGTATCGTTCCCTGGTGGAAGAATATTCCAGGGAGACGAAAGAAGAACGCGTAAAAGTCGTGGAAGCCGGCGGATTGTTTATTATGGGTACGGAGCGTCATGAATCCAGGCGTATCGACAACCAGCTGCGCGGCCGTTCCGGACGGCAGGGCGATCCTGGAATGTCGCGTTTCTATATTTCGCTCGAAGATGATTTGATGCGCTTGTTCGGCTCTGAGCGGATCGAAGGCATCATGAATACGCTTAAAATCGAGGAAGATTATGCGATTGAAAATAAAATGCTTTCCTCCGCCATCGAAGGAGCGCAGAAGAAAGTAGAAGCAAGAAACTTTGAAATCCGTAAAAACGTTTTACAATATGACGACGTCATGAACCAGCAGCGGGAGGTCATCTACGCGCAGCGGCGCCGCGTGCTGGACGGCGAAAATATGAAGGAATATTTCTATACGATGATTCGCCACAGGATCGAGGAAACCGTAAGCTTCTATTGCCATAAAGACATTTCTCCGGAAAAATGGGATTATGAAATGATTAAAAATGATCTTGTGGGCATTATTACGCCTGCGATCGCAGAGGGCTTTGCAGAGAATCCCGCGGGCTGCAAACTGGAGTCGATTACGGAAGCGCTTACGGAGGACACGCTGAAACGCTATGAGGCGCGGGAAGAGGAATTCGGCAGCGAGCTGATGCGGGAAATCGAGCGAGTCGTTTTATTGCGTTCTGTGGACGAGAACTGGATGACGCATATCGACGCCATCGATCAGCTCAGATACGGCGTGGGCTTGCAGGCGTACGGCCAGCGCGATCCGGTCGTAGAATATAAATTCCAGGCGTTTAACATGTTTGAAGATATGAATAAGACGATACAGGACGAAGCGGTCCGCATGATCTTTACCATCAAGGTACAAAAAGGCGCGGCTGTGGAACGCAAAGCAGTTGCGGGCCCAGGGCGCGAGCGTTTGGGTGCAGAGGAATCAGAAGAAAAGAAAAAGCCGAAGAGTATTACGAGACAGGGCACGAAAATCGGACGTAACGACCCCTGTCCGTGCGGCAGTGGGAAAAAATATAAAAACTGTTGCGGGAGCTGATCTGTTTTTTCGGAAGTGGTGTATGAAGCATGATAGATGTAGTAAGAGAAATCAGCGCGTTTCAACCGATCGATCTGGCGCGGATTCCTGAAAAATACAGGCCTGCGACGGAACAAATGCGAACCTCGTTTGTTTTGTATAACAAAGCGCTGCATGAAATTCAGATCGGACATGATGATGCGGCGAAAAATTATCTGCGCAAAGCAGTCGCGCTTTTTCCGGAGTTTTATGATGCGATTATGGTGCTCGGCGTGCTGGTATTTGCCAATGGCGACCGGATCAGTGCCGTACGCATCTTTAATTCCGTGAAAGATCTGGAGCAGAGAGCGATTTCTATCGGGATTCTCGATCATCTGGTAGAAGAGGCGGAACGACCGGAGACGACGCGCTCTTTTGCCGCCCAAAAGTATCCTTCCGAACGCGGAAAGGCGGAAAGTGTGATGGGAGGCGCTCCGAGGACGCACCCGCAAACAGAACAAAAGGAAGCGAAATACAGCCGGGGCCAAATTTTTGAAAAGAGCGGGAGCTACTATGAACCGCCTTCGAAAAGAATGGAAAATGCAAAACAGCCTTCGGTCTATCGGCAGCCGGTCAATTCCGCAAGGCACGCGCAGCAGATTCTGCGGGGAGAACGGCCGGGAGAACAGGAAACCATAAAAACTTCTTCCCGGGACGTAAATGACGTGCGTTTGCTGAATAAATATTTGTTGATTATCATTGCCGTACTGCTCCTGTTCGCAATTGTCGTATCCACGATGCTGATTAATCGGACTGCTTCTGTGCGGGAGCTGCAGAATAAGCTGGATGCATTGTCCGCTTCTTCTGCGCCGCCATCGGAAACGCCAACCTCCGATCCGACCAGTACGCCGGCGGCAGGCGGCACGGGAACCCCCGCAGCGTAAGCGATTCGTATCCATTACATATACTGGGAGGTTTTGATGATGAAAAAGAAACGATTTGCCGCTGCTTTATTGATCGTGATGCTCGTTTGCAGCTTTACGGGTCTGCACATTCCAGTTGCGGCGGCGACAGCTGCGGCGGAAAAGGGCGTTGCGTTTTATTTACCGGGCGAGCCGGTGACGCTGAGCCCTTTTACAATCTATCCGGAAAACGGCACGGATATCTTCTTTGCAGGACTGCGCAGGGAAGACGCTTTGTCCTATACCTGGGCGGCGTCGGAGGACGACGGCGCGTCCTGGCAGCAAATGCGTACAAAGGCCGACAGCGTTTTCATTCCGGCAGTCACGCCTGAAGTGGCGCATACTTTATTCCGTCTCGAAATTATGGATGAAACGGGCAAGTCGAACAGGATCGATATCTCCTTGAGAAATTTATTCGAGGAAATAGATTTTGCGCCGCTTGCGCCGAATACGCAGCATACGCTGTCAGCGACCGAAGAAGAAGCGGATACGGGAAACATCGGCCGGTATTATAAAATAGAGGCGGGGGAGAACAAATCCATGTGCCTGTTTTATGATTCTTCTAAGACGGATATCACCCTGCGCATATACGACCACTGCCTGAATGAGGTGGACAAACTTCTGATGACAAGCATGCATACCGGTATGACGTTTTTTTATCTGCCGGAAGGAGGAACGTACTATCTCTCGATTTCTTCCGAGGAGAAGGCCGCCTGCAAAGCGGGCGACGTACTGTGTAATTTCCGTTATACCCTCGAGGCCGATGGTATGGAGCCGTGGGATTATACCATAGCGGAACCGGTTGCGTTTGACCATACTACGCTGCTTTCTTTCCCCGCCGGACGGCAATACGCGTTCATTCCTGTAGAATTGGATTTCTATGACGTATTATATTTTGACATTTCTGAGCCCTATATAGAAATAGAAGAATCGTTCCTGCAGCAGTATCCCGTAGTGCCCGTTGGAGAACGCGCTTTTATTGCGATGAGCAAAGGTACGTACTTCATTCCGGTCAATGTGTTGTATATGAACGGCGCTCCGTTTTCGATCACCATGCACAAGCTGTCTCCGGATTTCCGCAAGGCAGGGAAGATTCTGCCCGGGGAGCTTTCCGGATCAGCCTCGGAGTATATCCGCAATGCCGCTTTTATTTATGAGGAATCCGAATGGAAACGCGTATTCGAGCAATATTTTTACAGTTATGAATATTATCAAAAACATTCCGACTATTCTTTTACCTATCAAGAGTATCTTTCTTTAAAAACAGCGTTCCAGGAGGCGTATCGCAGCATCGCAAAAGCTTGTAAAATCGATGTTCCCGCCGGAACGGCGCTATGCTATTCGGAATGGAGGGAGGATACCGGGGCTTCTCCTAAGGGGGAAATCCTGTATTTCCTTGCAGATCAGGAAGGCTTTCTGGCCGCGCAGCAAACGGAGGTCAGCGACCATTTTGCAGAGGAATATCTCTATCCGCAACATTTTGTACCGAAATATTATTTCCGGCAAAACGCTTCTATGAATAAACATATTCTGGAATTTTTCTCTGATCCCGCGGCACCGGTACAGCTGACCGTACCGTGCGGGGACAGTAAAGAGTTTTACTATATGCCGTATGGAATACGCGCTTCCGCATTCGCAGAGGGCGGCGGAAATTATTTGGATTCCATGCGTGTCTCTTTCTCCCTGCGTCCGCTGTACGATGCCGGTCAAAATCAAAACCTAAAGAGCGGATATCGTGCGGGCGAGGAGATTACGGTTTCCGCGGCGGACCGAATCCTCACACATGCGGCTTATGTCGATGATGTTGCGTATGCGCTGCAATGCGAATCCGTATATGCAGAAGGGGAAAACGGCAGAAAAATCATTTTCCGCAATAACGGGGACGGAACGTTTACGGGGCGGATCCCGTTCGCAGGTTCGTATTCACTCAAGGCGGAATGGAAAGGCCGGGAAACCTGCTTCGGCGTTGCAACGGAAGAAGAGCGGCTGATTAACAATACGATAACGGTTCGAAGTCAGCATTGCGCGGAGCTTTATCTGCAAGAGATTGCATCGGTTGAGATCGCGGGCTTTTTACACGGCGATGTGAATGGAGATGGGGAGATCGACGGCAGAGACGCCGGATTGCTTTTACAATATCTCGCGGAGTGGGATGTGGAAATCGAACGGAGCACGGCGGATGTCAGCCCGGACGCTGCGATCGACGGCAGAGATGCCGCGATGCTTTTGCAGTATCTTGCGGAGTGGGATGTCACGCTCGGCCGCGTAAAGTGACGATTTTGTAATAGTGGAGTCACCCGCCTGTAACCGGCTTGCGTTATCATTTCTACGTAAAATCTGGAAAGGCGGGTTTTTATATGGAAATTTTAAAAATCGACAATTTAACAAAACTTTATGGCACGGGGGAAAATACAGTCCGTGCTCTGGATAACGTATCGTTTTGCGTAGAAAAAGGAGAATTTTTGGCCATTATCGGACCTTCCGGCTCCGGCAAATCGACGCTGCTCCATATTTTGGGCGGCGTCGATCGTCCGACAGCCGGCCATGTGTACTTAAATGGCTGCGATGTATATGCGCAGAATGAGGAGCAGCTTGCGATTTTCCGGCGACGGCAGGTAGGATTGATTTATCAGTTCTACAATCTGATTCCGGTTCTGAATGTGGAAGAGAATATTACGCTTCCTGTGCTTCTGGACGGGGGAAAAATCAACAAAGGACGTCTGGAAGAACTGCTTGGCGTTCTGAAACTGAGCGACCGTCGGAGTCATCTGCCAAACCAGCTTTCCGGCGGACAGCAGCAGCGTGTTTCGATCGGCAGAGCGCTGATGAATGCGCCGGCCGTAGTGCTGGCCGATGAACCGACCGGAAACCTTGACTCCAAAAACAGCCAGGAGATCGTAGAACTGCTGAAATTTTCCAACCGCAAATATGAACAGACGCTGATCGTGATTACGCATGATGAAAACATTGCGTTGCAGGCAGACAGGATCATCGCCATCGAAGACGGCCGGATTACGCGCGACGAGGTGATCCGGAAATGAACATTTTGAATAAAGTGACGCTGAAAACCCTGCGGAAAAATAAAGTCCGCACGATTGTAACGATTATTGGGATCATTCTTTCTGCTGCCATGCTTACGGCGGTTACGACGGCTGTTTCCAGCGGAATGCAATATCTGACGGATGTAGAAACGTATCAAAGCGGTTCCTGGCATGGCGCTTTTTTAAATTTAAGCGCCGGCGACGCGGCCAGGCTGAAATCCGATCCCCAGGTAAAAACGTCTTCTACAGTGCAGAATATCGGTTTTGCGCAGCTGGAAGAAGGCAAAAATGAATATAAACCGTATCTTTACATCGGCGGAATCAAAACAGGCGGGACGGGGCTGCTCCCCATTCACATTACGGAGGGAAAACTTCCCACGAGCGGCGATGAAATTCTGGTACCGGACCATGTGGCGTCGAACGGACGCGTGAAATATACGCTCGGCCAGACGCTGACGCTGGCGGTGGGCCTCCGCGTTTCAGAGGACGGCGAAACGCTTTGGAACAATAGAGGGCTCTCCTATGAAAAGACGGAGGATGCGCAGAGCATTCTGCTTACGGAAACCTGGATTCCGCGGGAAACGCGGACCTTTACAATCGTAGGTTTTTACGAACGTCCCGGTTTCGAAGAACGCGAAGCGCCCGGATATACGCTGCTTACCGCATCTGAGGAAGGAAATGAAAGCGAAAACGTTTATTTTACATTGAAAAATGCAAAGGATATATTTTATTTTACAAACCATTATGAATATGAAAGCAATTCGCAGACGGAATCACAATGCAATACCGGTTATCTGCGGGCGATCGGCGTCATGAAAGACAGTAATATAAAAACGATGCTGTACGGTTTTGCTGCGATATTGATTGCAATCGTCATCTTCGGGTCCATCGCGCTGATCTATAATTCATTCTCGATCTCCGTAAATGAAAGAATCAAGCAGTTCGGCTTGCTTTCTTCCGTTGGCGCGACGAAAAAGCAGCTGATGCGGAGCATCCTGTTTGAAGCGTCGGCTCTTTGCGTAATCGGTCTGCCTGTGGGCGTACTGTCCGGAATCGGCGGAATCTGGGTGACGTTTTACTGCATCCGGGATCAGCTGCAATTGATATTCGGCAGAAATGGGGGCGTCCGGCTCGATTGCCATGTATCCTGGATTGCCGTATCGATTGCCGTGCTGCTGGGTTTCTTGACTGTTATGATTTCCGCATACCGGCCGGCAAGAAGAGCTCTGAAAATGTCCGTAATCGATGCGATCCGTCAGACGAAGGAGATCACAATCAAGCCGGGTAAAGTAAAAACATCCAAGCTGACATATCGGTTATTCGGGTTCGAGGGAATGGTGGCCTCCAAGAATTTTAAAAGAAATAAAAAAAGATATCGCGCGACGGTCTTTTCCCTGTTTGTGAGTATCGTACTGTTTATCTCTACGAGCAGCTTCTGCGAATATTTTACGAGCACTGTTATGGTATATTCGAACAATGTCCATTACGATCTGTCGTATCGCATGGCCCCGGAGAAAGATCTCGGCGCGGCGCAGTCGGAAGCCAAAATGCAGTCGGTCTTTACCGAATTGTCAGCCATGCCGGGCGTTACCGCTTCTTCTTATTCTAAAAGCTTCTTTACACAGCGGCTGCTGGTGCCTGTAACCAGCCTCGACCGTGAATTCGTCGCGTTTCAGAAAGATCAGGGCTTTTTGGAAACGATCTCGACGCCGGAAGGCGAATTTGCCGTCATGAGTGCGGCGATGCATTTTATCGACGACGATACGTTTCGGGATTACTGCGCCGATATCGGGGAAAATGCAGAGAAGTATCTTTCTGCTGCTGGTACTTCTCCTATTGCGATTGCTTCGGGCACATATGTCGGATACAATCCGAACACCAATAAACGTTTTACCAGTGAAATTTTTGGGAAAACGACCGCAGGCTGCCGTCTGGCGACGCCCGATCTGCCGGAAGGCGCGGAATTCCTGATGATCTCGAAAGACGTAGAAGATCAGGAGCCGTACTGCTATTATATTGTAGACCCGGATGCGGAGGACAGCGAGACGGAGAAAATAAAATTTGATATCTCACAGGACAGCGTGCCGCTTTCCGTCGGGAAAGCCAGCGGCGCCGCGCCGTTCTCGATTCCGGACACAACGGACGGACTCATGCTGCTCTATCCGTACAGCGCTGCTGATATTATGTTTTCACTGACGCAGAACAGTTCGCTCCCTTCTGAATGGAAGCTGGCGTTCCAGGCGAAAAACCACAAAGCCGTCTATGAATCGATGGCCCAGTATCTTGAAGAAAAGGGAGAACCTTCCAGCCGCTTATTCGACCATGCGCAGTCGCTCCAGAGCGACAAGGCGTATACCAGCGTCGTTTCCATCTTCTCGTACGGATTTATCATTCTGATTTCACTGATCGCGATTGCAAATGTTTTCAATACGATCTCCACAAATATTCAGCTCCGGAGGCGCGAGTTTGCAATGCTGAAATCGATTGGTACGACGCAGAAGGGCTTTCATAAAATGATGAATTATGAATGTATCCTTTACGGCCTGAAGGGAATTTTGTATGGGCTTCCTGTTGCGCTGCTTGTCACGTATTTGATTTTCCGCACGACGATTTCCGCCGTAGAACGCAGCTTTTACGTGCCCTGGTACAGTGTGGCGATCGCAGTTGGCAGCGTCTTCTTTGTGGTATTCGCTACGATGCTCTACGCCATGCGGCAGATCCGGAAGGACAATCCGATCGATGCGCTCCGAAATGAGAATTTGTGAGCATAAAACATTCATAAATCTTCCAGCTGATACATAATTGTGTTTTTGAGTGTTTCATGTTACAATACTTCCGTTAATCTGAAATGGTTACGGCTAATATTGTGATATATGAGGTGAACTGTAATATGATGCAGCTGAAAAGAAAGTTCGGTGACAGGTACGATGGTTACAGGGTCAAAAAGGTAGATCCGTTTTTCCTGCTGATCCCGAATATCATGCCCACCCGCGTCGATAGCCAGGTGTATTTTTCCGATGAAATCGAAATCACTGCTCTGGAAAAATTTGTAAGGGAGCATGGAGAAACAGACCTTCCCGGCCTTAAAATGTACCACGTAATGATTGCGGCAATGATTCGCCTGATTTCGCAAAAGCCTTACCTGAACCGTTTTGTCATGCACGGTAAAATATTTGCGCGGAACCATATCACGATTTCCATGTCGATTAAGCGCGGTACGGGAGATGCCGCTTTGACTACGGTGGTCAAGCCGCGTTTTGAACCGGAAGATACGCTGGCCGACGTCGTGCGGAAATTCAATGAAGCGGTGGATGAAAACCGGAAGACCGAAATGGAAAACGATACGGACAGTACGGCGTCGATCGTCGGCAAGCTGCCTGCGTTTCTTGTGCGCTGGTTCGTTTCGTTCATGTTTTTCCTGGATAAACGCGGCAAACTGCCCAAGGCAATCAACAAAGCCAGTCCGTTCCATACCAGTATGTTTTTGACAAATATGGGATCTCTCGGGATTCGGCCGATTTACCATCATATTTACGAATTCGGCACGACGTCCGTATTTGTAGGAATGGGCAAGAAAGAGACGGTTTACGAAACGAAATCGGACGGAAGTCTTGCAAAACGCCGTAAAATGGGCATTAAAGTGGTTGCCGATGAACGGATCTGCGACGGGAATTATTATGCGACGTCCATGCGGTCTCTCGCACGCTACCTGCATAATCCGGAACGCCTTCTTGAACGGCCGGAAACCGTCGTAATAGATGACGGGATCGATATGAAAGGCCGTACATAAATGATTTTTTATACCGTTACGGAAATGACGGAGGATTCTGCGCAGCATATTGCTTTGTGGAAATATCCTCCGCCTTATGATTTGTACAGTTTCAACGACAATGCTGCCGAACGCGAAGAATTGCAAAACGGGCTGCACTTTGCGGTCTTTTCCGATACATTCGGTAAAACGCCGTGCGGCTTTCTCGCCATCGGCTGGTCTGCGCAGATCCAGGACCGGGAATTGCGTGAAATTTATGACGATGAATCC
>JBKUJR010000041.1:0-18169 GCA_046952735.1 Clostridia bacterium
CTGGCAACGATCACTTTTCCCCGTAAGGCAGCTGGTAGAGCACAACCTTAGGAGGTGATAGGTCTATCCAGTACACAAGAAGAACATCAAAATCTTATCAAATCCAAATAGAAATGAGGTCTCTCCATGAATATAGACCACTGCAAAACATTTACCGCTTTGGGCCATTATCTTAAAGAGCAAGCCTCTCGATCTGATTTGAAGCAGGCTGAGTGTAAACAGCTATATGGCGTATTGGAGGAGCGCTGTCAATGCCATTATCTAAGTAGTTTACTGAGTGGAAATAGGAACTGGTACATCTGCGAGGGCACGTCCGCTGTCTTTACCTACCTCTATCGCAATTGGAGCTACCAAAGCAGCCTCAAGGCAAACCGTGGCTATCTGCTGGAGATTGCTGACCATCTTCAGCAAGACTACTTTTGCGCAGATGGTCCACAGATCACAGTACAGGAGATCACGCACATTTTATCCACGCTGGACAAGCATTATGACTTTTCCAAAAAGGTTCTGGGTGATGCGCTTTTATATCTGCTTTTGCCGAACGATGCCCACCGAACCTATGATGCCCTTTGTCGCCCTTATACCACACCGGATGGACAGTGGACCTGCGATATCATTTTGCCCCATATTCAGCGAGACACTAAAACAAACCCTGGCTCCATACTACTCCATGAACTGGGCCATCTGCTCAATCTCAAGTTGACTGGCAGTCTATTGGTATTGCCTGAGCTGTTTGTACAACTAGATGGCTTGATGCGTACCACCCAAACCGCAGGTAGTACAGAAGAACTCAGCGAATTATTCGCTCACCTCTTTGCCATGACCATGCTCCGGCAGCCGGAACTAAAGCAGTATGATTTCTATCCGCCACTACCGGAGGACACACAAGCAGTCTTTACCGCCTATTTTCAAACCTTGCTGGCAAGGTTATAACCTAGTAAAACACCATCCATTGGACCTATCTCCAAACAGACGATGCTTTTTCTTTTATATCAGCTTATTTTTTATTTATGATAACAATATTAGTATTTTTTCAAATATGATCGTAAAATTATAGTTGTAATGTAAATCGTGTTACAACTATAAAAATCATGTTACAAATGGTTTCCGAAGAAATCAAACTCACCGTACAAGCCAAATTACCGCAATTAAAGGCATCATCAAGCTACAGCTCAAAATGCCTGGTGGTGCTTTTGCGCAGTTTTCATTTATAACCAAAAGGAGTGAACTAATGAAATCAACCTATCCGCCTCAAGACAAAAAATTCTTGTCAGCCAGTGACGTCGCTGATATTTTGAATATTTCCAGAAGTACAGCTTACCGCATCATCCGCAGGCTCAATGACGACTTGCAAAAATCCGGTAAAATCACCATCGCCGGCAAAATATCAGCGAAGTACTTTTTTGAAAATGTCTATTTATAAATCCAACCTAATATACGGCGACTGTAGGTGATGCTATAATATTGTTGTGGTAGCAGAAGGAGGTGCAAATGCCTACCTACAAAGACGCAAAAACCGGATTGTGGTATTGCAAATTTGTTTTTACTGATTGGACGGGCAAGAAGACGCAGAAAAAGAAAATGGGCTTTAAGCTGCAAAAAGAGGCAAAAGCCTATGAAACGGAGTTTTTAAGCAAGGCACATGCTTCATGTGATATGCTCTTTTCCTCCCTTGTAGAACTCTATATGGAGGACTGCAAGCCGCGCCTAAAACCTACGACCTATGCAAACAATTTCTCATAGGCGCCCATGTGCTGTCCTACTTCGGAAATATGCCAATCAACAAAATCTCCGCAACTACAATTCGGCAATGGCAAACGACACTGATTTCGCACCCTGCCGGCTATAGCGAAACGTATCTCAAAACTGTACATAATCAGGTATCTGCAATTTTTAACTTTGCTTGTAAATATTACAGGCTCCCGGAAAACCCAGCCCGGATTTGTGGCTCTATGGAAAAAAAGAATGTGACTGTATGTTGTTCTGGACGGTGGATGAGTTTAAACGATTCGTTGCAGCTGTCGGCGACAAGGTTGTTTCCGTGACCATTTTCAATCTGCTCTTCTGGTCTGGAATGCGCTCTGGTGAAATGCTTGCATTAACCCTGAACGACTTTGACTTTGATGCGAACACAGTGTCAATCAACAAAAACTATGCGCGGCTCGATAACGAGGACTTGATCCTTGAGCCCAAAACACCAAAAAGCAAACGGAAAGTTACCTTACCTCCCTTTGTCTGCGACCTCATTCAGTCTTATACCGAAAAACTTGTGGATTACGAACCAAACGAACGGTTATTCACCGTGACAAAGCATTATCTCAAACATGAGATGGACAGAGGTTGTAAGAAAAGCGGCGTCAAGGTTATCAGAATTCATGACCTTCGACACAGCCATGCAGGCCTGCTGATTGAGATGGGATTCTCCCCACTTTTAATCAGTGAACGGCTGGGGCATGAAGATATAAAAACCACTTTGCAGACCTACTCCCACCTTTATCCAAACAAGCAGGGTGAGGTGGCTGAAAGGCTTCAAAGTTTCTTTTAACCTTGTTTCGTGTACCTTTTGTGTACTTCGGGGTAAAAGGAAAAGCCGCAAACCCCGATGATTACAGGGTTTGCGGCAGAGGTTGCATCATTCCCACTCGATCGTTGCCGGCGGTTTGCTCGTGATGTCATACACGACCCGATTGACGCCGCGCACCTCATTTACAATGCGCGTGGACGCTTTCTGAAGCAGTTCGTACGGAAGCTGCGCCCAGTCCGCCGTCATAAAATCCGTCGTCGTGACGGCACGCAGCGCAATCGTATAATCATAAGTACGTTCATCGCCCATAACGCCCACGCTTCGGATATTGGTAAGCACCGCAAAAGACTGGCTGACCTTGTCCTCCCAGCCGGCTTTCGCAATCTCTTCCCGGAAAATGAAATCCGCATCCCGCAGGAGATCGAGGCGTTCCTTCGTCAGATCGCCCAGAATCCGAACTGCCAGGCCGGGGCCGGGAAAGGGCTGGCGCATGACGATTTCTTTGGTGAGGCCGAGCTCAAAACCACATTTTCGCACTTCATCTTTGAAAAGATCCCGCAGCGGCTCGATGACCGCTTTGAATTTGAGATGTTTCGGAAGGCCGCCCACATTATGGTGTTTCTTGATGACAGCCGATTTCCCTGCGCCGCTTTCGATCACATCCGGGTAAATCGTCCCCTGCACAAAATAGAAATCCTCCGGAGCTCCCAGCTTCTTCGCTTCATCCTGGAAAACCTCGATAAACTCTCTGCCGATAATAACACGTTTCGTTTCCGGATCCGACACGCCCTTCAGCTTCTCCAGAAAGCGTGTCTGCGCATCGGCTATTACGAGATTCGAATCGAATTTGCTGCCGAATACAGCTTCAATCTGCTGCCGCTCGTTTTTCCGCATCAGACCGTGATCAACGAAAATGCACGTGAGCTTTTTTCCGACCGCCTTGCTTACCATTGCAGCCGCCACGGCGGAATCCACACCGCCAGAAAGAGCTAATATCACCTTGCTGTCGCCGATCCGTTCCCGCAGCGACTGAATGGAACGTTCTGTAAAACCGCTCATATTCCAATCGCCGCTGCAGCCGCAAACATTGTAAAGAAAAGCGTTCAATAAAGACGTGCCGTGAACGGTATGCGCCACCTCGGGGTGAAACTGCACCGCAAATATTTTACGCCGTTCGTCCCCCATCGCCGCAATCGGGCAGCCGCCGGAAGCGCCGTAACGCGTAAAACCCTCCGGTATTTCCGCAACGTAATCCGTATGACTCATCCAGCATACGTTTTCTTCTTCAAAATCTCTGAAAAGAATACAGCTTTTGTCGATCCTTACATTAGTTTTTCCATATTCTTTATTGGCAGAGCCCCCCTCCGCGACGCGGCCGCCCAGCAGCGACGCGATCAGCTGCATCCCGTAGCAGATGCCGAGTACCGGGATCCCGAGCTTTAAAATAGCATCATCACATTTCGGAGAATCCGCATCATATACGTTTGCGGGACCTCCCGTCAAAATCAAGCCTTTCGGAGATTTTTCCCGGATTGCCTCCGCAGGGGTATCGCAGGGCAGGACCTCGCAATATACGTTTTGTTCCCGGACCCGTCTGGCGATCAGCCGGCTGTACTGCCCGCCGAAATCCAGTACGACAACTGTTTCGTTCTGCAAAAATACCACTCCTGTTTTATCGTTTATTTTACAAGTCTCGGGAGAACCGAACCTCCATAGGGCATCGTGATGACTTTCGCCTGCGGCCCGATTTTCGCAAGTGCATCGTCAAATGCCTGCTGTGCGGAAGCGTACGGCTTCATAAATGATTTTTCAACCAGTACGGGGTCCATATGCGAAACCAGATAGATCTCGGCTCTTTGGAGTACCATTCCGATGGCCGCTGCTTTATGGCCGCCTAAAATAAATTCCTTTCGAATTTTGGCAACGAGTTCTGCGGGAGATTCCGAATGGAGCATCCAATCTTCGAAGGTCCGCTCGCCGTAGCCCTCGGCGCAGGAACCGATTAGAATAATAATGCCGCCGTCCTTCACGGCATGTTTGGAATTGTCCAGCGCTTTCTGCGTTTGATAGAGATTCAGGTCCTTCGGCGCCCCGCCCTGAGAAACGATCACGATATCCGCCTGCTCCTCGATTTCTTTCGTATAAAGCAGGTCAAGGAACCGGGCTCCTTCCCGGTGCGCCGCAACGGGATCACCGGAAACGACTTTCACAATATTTTTATGTTCATCCAATACGACGTTTAAAATAAAATCCACCGGACAGATTCTGCCCGCTTCTTCGATATCCTCGCGGACGGGATTGCCCTCTAAACGCCCGGCGCAGGATTCCGGCCGGATCATCAGCTTGTGGTTCGATTGGATTGCCGCCGGCGTAGATACGCCGGGCATGACGGCCTTTACGCCGCCGCTGTAGCCTGCAAAATAATGGAATTCGATATTTCCCAGCGCGATTCTCCTGTCCGCTTCCGCCACGGCTCTGGTGATGTCCACCGGCGTTCCGTTTGCCGTAACGCCCATGTGGATACAGTTCTCCGGATCGCTGTCCACGATATGGATCCGCTGGTAAGCAAACTCCCCGGCCAGCTTCTTTTTCTCGGCTTCCGTCTGTCTTCTGTGACTGCCGAGCGCAAATACGAGCGTAACATCGTTAAAATCTACGCCGCCTGCCGCAAGCTCCGAAAGAAGCTCCGGCATCACTTTATACGTTGGCATCGGGCGCGTGATATCGCTCGTGATGATTGCAATCTTTTCGCCGGGCTTTACGATGTCTTTGAGTCGTTTGCTGGAAATAGGATGTTCCAGCGAATATCGGACGTCGGCGTCCTCCGCTTTGTATACGATATCCTCGTTTGCAAGAAGCTCCCGATATAAATTTTGCTGCGGGATCTCGACGACCTGTTTCTCCGTTCCAAAACCGAATTCATGGATCATGCTTTCGTTTCCTCCGTCTTTTTCATATTATTCATCTGTTCCAACGCCCTTGCCAGCTGATCAGGGCAGGAAGTCGGTTTCATTCCGCAACGGATGCCTTTGAATTTTTTGATGACCTCCTCCGCTTTCATACCCTCTACGATCGCGGAAATTCCCTGAAGATTGCCGTTGCAGCCGCCGGTATATTTCACCCTTCTGATCACGTCGTTCTCATCCGTCTCAATATGGATTTGCGAGGAGCACGTCCCCGAAGTACGATAGATGTACTGCATGATATAACCTCCCGATAAGTCGAAAATACAGCGTCTCCTGCTGTCGGACGCGCAAATTTATTATACATATAAAATATGAAAAATAAAATAGCTGTGCCCGCCCTTCTTAAATCAGAACAGCCCGGCCAGAAAGCCGGGCTGTTTTCGTTCTTACTGAAAGCACGAAAATGAAAGAGACCCGTCAATATGCGATACCCTGCGCATACATGCTGCCGGCTACCTTTTCAAATCCGGCGATGTTAGCGCCCATTACAAGATTGCCCTTTTGTCCGTAAGCCTCCGCCGCTTTGCTGGCATTGTGATAAATATCCACCATAATCTGCTTCAGTTTTGCATCGACTTCTTCAAAAGTCCAGGAATAACGCATGCTGTTCTGGCACATTTCAAGCGCCGAGGTTGCAACGCCGCCGGCATTCGCCGCTTTTGCTGGTCCGAACAGGATTCCGCTCTTCTGAAATACTTCTGTTGCCTCAAGCGTAGAAGGCATATTGGCCCCCTCGCCGACTGCCTTGCAGCCGTTGGCAAGAAGCGTCTTCGCAGATTCTTCATCGATTTCATTCTGCGTTGCGCAAGGCAGCGCAATATCGCACGGAATGGTCCAGATATTTCTGCAGCCTTCCGTGTATACGGCCTCCGGCTTCGCATTGACGTATTCCTTGATCCGTTTTCTTTCGACTTCCTTAATCTGTTTCACAAGATCGAGATCGATTCCGTTTTTGTCATAAACATAACCGTTGGAGTCGCTCATGGCTACCACTTTCGCGCCGAGCTCCGTCGCCTTCTGCGCAGCATAAATCGCAACGTTGCCGGAACCGGAGACAACTACCGTTTTCCCTGCGAAAGAGCTTCCCTGATCTTTCAGCGCCTCCTCCATAAAATAGCAGAGACCGAAGCCCGTGGCTTCTTTTCTGGCAAGGCTGCCGCCCCAGGGAATGCCTTTGCCGGTAAGTACGCCTGTAAACTCGTTTCTGATTCTCTTGTATTGTCCGTAAAGATATCCGATTTCACGGGCGCCGACGCCGATATCGCCTGCCGGGACGTCCGTGTTCTCTCCGATATGTCTGTAAAGCTCCGTCATAAAGCTCTGGCAGAACCGCATGATCTCGCCGTCCGATTTTCCCTTCGGGTCGAAATCGCTGCCGCCCTTGCCGCCGCCGATCGGCAGTCCTGTCAGTGAATTTTTAAAAATCTGCTCAAATCCAAGAAATTTTATGATACCGAGGTTTACGGAAGGGTGAAAACGCAGTCCGCCTTTATAAGGTCCGATTGCGCTGTTGAACTGCACGCGGAAGCCCCTGTTGACCTGTACTTTATTATTGTCGTCTACCCATGCTACGCGGAACATGATCTGGCGTTCCGGTTCTACGATTCTGTCGAATATTCCCGCTGCTACCCATTCCGGATGCTTCTCTGCCACAGGTTCCAGGGATTCCAGAACTTCTGTCACAGCCTGATGGAATTCAGGTTCGTTCGGGTTTCTCTTCTTGCAGTCGTCTAAAACTTTTTGAAGAATCTTCATAAACGTTACACACTCCTACCATAAATCAGATTTTTGTATTTTGCAAGCAAAATTCAATCTTACTTCCAACGAATTTGAAGTATATCACATTTTACGCCGATCCGCAAGAAAGAGGATAAATTTTTTTGTAAAATGCTTGACATCCCGCTTCCATATGATATACTAAAAAACGCTCATTTCGCGGGCCATTAGCTCAGTTGGTTAGAGCTCCCGGCTCATAACCGGATGGTCCTAGGTTCGAGTCCTAGATGGCCCACCAATATTTTTTCAAAAGACAGGCAAAATGTTTGATTGCAGGCGTTTTGTCTGTTTTTTATTTCCGGGGAAGAGCGTTTCGAACTATGTAATTTTGCCGGCTGCAAGCGCCGGCAAAAGGATCTATATTCAGTTACAATTCTTGCAACGATAACTTGAACACATGCTTTCGTCTTCGGTCTGGGAGCAGCAGCCTTTTTTGGGTGCTACGTGAATTTCCGTAAGAGAACATGCGCATTCTGTTTCCATATTATATCTGCAGCTTTTGACGTTACAGGAAATAGCCTGTTTCCCATAATGAGAATTCTTTAAATCTTTATCGTTATCCATATCGAGAGCGCCTCCTTAAAATATTTTAATATTATTTGGATACGCGCTTATTATGACCCCTGATCAAATAATTATGCATTAAAAAACGCGGCCCTGTGCGAACCGCGTTTCCAAAATTTTACAATACAACCAAAAATTACATTTTTGCAATTCTTGCGGCAAGCGCGTCGTACTGCTCCTGAATTTCCGCAGGAAGCTTTTCAAAACGCGCCAGATGCGTTTTCTGATCTTCGATTTCCTGTTTCCAGGCATCTTTGTCGATCGAGAGGAGATCTTTGAGCACTTCGGGCGTAATATCCGTACCTTCGAGGTCGATATCCTCGGGTTTCGGCAGATAGCCGATCGGAGATTCCACCGCATCTACCTGATTATTGCAGCGCGCAAGAATCCAGAGGAGAACTCTGAGATTGTCGCCGAATCCGGGCCAGATGAAATGGCCGTCTTCATCCACACGGAACCAATTGACATTGAAGATCTTAGGCGGATTCGGAATTTTCTTGCCCATCTCCAGCCAGTGCTGGAAATACTCGCCCATATTGTATCCGCAGAACGGAAGCATTGCCATCGGGTCTCTTCTTACAACGCCGACTGCGCCCGTAGCCGCCGCCGTCGTCTCGGAAGCCATCGTTGCGCCCACGAACACGCCGTGTTCCCAATTGAAGGACTGATATACCAGCGGAGCGACCTTCGCACGTCTGCCTCCGAAGACAATCGCCGTGATCGGTACGCCCGCAGGATTTTCCCATTCTTTCGAAATGCAGGGGCACTGACGCGCGGGAGCCGTAAAACGCGAGTTCGGATGCGCTGCTTTTGTCCCGGTTTCCGGCGTCCAATCGTTGCCTTTCCAGTCAAGAGCCTTCTCAGGCGCAGCAACGCCCATGCCTTCCCACCAAACAGTCTTCTCCGGCGTCAAAGCGACATTGGTGAAGATCGTATTCTTCTGGCACGTAAGCAGCGCGTTCGGATTCGATTTCATGCTGGTTCCCGGCGCGACGCCGAAAAAGCCTGCTTCCGGGTTGACCGCCCAGAGTCTGCCGTCCGGTCCGATTCTGAGCCACGCGATATCGTCGCCCACCGTCCAGACTTTATAGCCCTTTTCTCTGTATTTCTCCGGCGGAATCAGCATTGCCAGATTCGTTTTACCACAGGCGCTCGGGAACGCCGCGGAAACATACTGGATATTGCCGGAAGGATCTTCCACGCCGAGGATCAGCATATGTTCCGCCATCCAGCCTTCTTTTCTGCCTAGCCAGCTCGCAATCCGGAGCGCAAAGCATTTCTTGCCGAGGAGCACGTTTCCGCCGTAGCCGGAACCGATGGACCAGATCGCATTGTCCTCCGGGAAGTGGCAGATAAATCTCTTCTCAGGATTGATCTCGCCTTTGGAATGGAGGCCCTTTACGAAATCCGGGGAATCGCCCAGCATATCCATTGCGACTTTACCCATTCTCGTCATGATTCTCATATTTAAAACAACATAAATGCTGTCCGTAATTTCTATACCAACCTTGCTGAACTCCGAGAAAGCAGGTCCCATGATATAAGGAATCACATACATCGTTCTGCCCTTCATACAACCTTCGAAGAGTGTGCCGAGCTTGGCATACGCCGCGCTCTTCTCCATCCAGTTGTTCGTCGGACCAGCATCTTCTTTCTTGGATGTACAAATAAATGTCAGATGTTCTACTCTGGCAACGTCGTTTTCCGCTGTTCTATGATATAAACATCCGGGAAGCTTCTCCTGGTTCAGTTCCATCATTTCGCCCGTAGAAACCGCCTGTTTCGTCAGTCTCTCACGTTCTTCTTCCGAACCGTCGATCCATACGATCGAATCCGGCTGTGTCATCTTCGCCATTTGTTCAACCCATTCGTTGACATAAATGTTCTTATACATAGTTCTTTTCCTTCTTTCCGCAATCCGCTGATTTGTAAAATTCCGGAATACCGCTGCTTTCCGGCAGCAGAATTCCAAGATTCCACAAATATATTATACTCAAATACCGCGATTGTGCAACATGAAATTCGAAAGCCGGCCGAATTCCTCCGGGGAAAGCATCTCGCCCCGGATTTTCGGGTCTTTCCCGAGCGCTTCGATACACTTTACTGCCGCTTCCCTGGAAATTCCAAGATACGGCGCGTTCGCAAGAGAATTCGCGAGCATTTTACGCCGCTGGCAGAAAGAGGCCCGCACTACCTTGAAAAAGTATTCCGGATCTTCCAGGGCAAACGGAGGTTCTTTCCGTACCGTGAGTCTGATCACTGCGGAATCTACCGCAGGCTGCGGAATAAAGCAATGCGGCGGCACCGTAAATTGGATCTCGGCCTCCGAGAAATATCCCGTGGCAACCGTCAGCGCGCCGTACGTTTTTCCGCCCGGAGGCGCCGTCATGCGCTGGGCGACCTCTTTCTGCACCATAAACGTCATGGACTGCAGCTGCGGCATTTTTTCTTCCAGAAAAGAAAGTATCACCGGCGTCGTGATGTAATAGGGCAGGTTGGCAACGACTTTGATGTTCCGCAGCGCGCCTTCGGAAGCTTCCATACGCGCCGCAGCAATCGCACGGATATCTACTTTTAAAATATCGCCTTCAATCAGTTCGATATTCGGATAATCGCCGCACACGGCGCGAAGCGGGGGAATGAGCGCCCTGTCGATCTCGACCGCAAGCACCAGCCCTGCGGATTCTGCGAGCAGCCCCGTCATGACGCCAAGGCCGGGGCCGACTTCGATCACGAGGTCTTCTTTTGTCAGCCCGGCACAATAAACAATTTCCTGAACGATTCCGGGATCGTTCAGGAAATTCTGCCCGAGACTTTTCGACGGCTTTATGCCGAAAAATTTCATACGTTCTTTTGTGTTGAATCTCTGATCCATTTTATCCTCTCAGCGAGAATATATCGATGCTCTGATCCTCGAGCACATATACGGTAACGGAACGCGCCCCGAACTGGTAGCAGGCATACTCGCTTTCCATAAACAAGTCGATTCTCATATTCTTAATGCTGCCGCCCGTATCCCAGGCGATACAATAACCGTAATCCGGAATCCCATCCACATTGCTCTTTACATAAAGCTTCGTACCCAGAGGAATGATATTCCTGTCTACGGCAACGACGCCGTCGCGCGCCCTGTTTCCGGATGCAGTCGCATATCCATGATTCTCCGGCGTAGGCGCATATGCCGTAGCCTTCATGACATATTGCGTGGTAAAACTGACATTCAGACCTCTGGAATTGATAAAGTAAACCTTTGTTCCCTTAGCGATGACACGATTGACGGGGTCGGTTTTGACCTCGGAGACAAGCTTCCGTGAAACTTCTACGCCGTCTTCCAGATTGACGGTATACGTTCTCGTAATCACGCCGTTCTGCCCTTCCGTAACGACGGCCGTGTCGCCCTCGTACATCGTATTATCCTCGACATAAGTGGTATCGAAGGAAATCTGCTCCTGTTCTTCCACCGTTTTTGTGGAAGAGATTACAACCGTGAGCTCGTCGCCGTCGGAGACTTTTCCGCTTTCCGCACCAAGAATATGATCGGAATCTTCTATATCGATTCCGTTTTCCGCGAGCGCCGATTCGGCGTCGGTGGAATAGGATTTAATGATTTTTTCTGTTCCCGCCAAGTTGACCTTCAGCGTAATCGGCTTTGAGACGGTGATGATTCCATCGATATCGTCGATGCTGCATGTAAGATCATAGTTCACTTTATCTTCCGCCGAAAGCGCAATGCCTGCGTCTTTGACGGCCTCCGCAACAGTATCTGCGCGTGTGGTGATCTCATACAGCTTGCCGTCCGCGCTGATCGTGATCGTTTTAAAATCCTTTGTAAACAATCCGACCGCTACGCAAAGGGACACCGCCAGAACGCCGAACAGAAGCACCATATATTTTACAAAACCCAATGATTTTTTTATTGCTTTGATTTGTGTTGAAATATTAATACAAATCGCTCCAATCTCATTTTTCATTTACAAATTACTTACTGCCATGTAATATAAATTCGAATTTAACAGCCTCGTAATTGTAGTATAAAAATATGAAACGTGTCAACTTTTGAGTTCCGGATCTCGGAATTTCATGCATTCTGCTCGCAATGTGAACAAGATTTCTTGTGGATAAATCGGGTTTTTAGTGCAATTTGCCAAAAATCCGAAAAGCGTTGTCCGTTGTGATTTGGCAGATTTCGTCGAAGGAAACGTCGAGGATTTCCGCGAGGCGGCGCGCCGTATAGACGAGCAACGACGAGTCGTTCCGCTTCCCGCGGCATGGTTCCGGCGCCAGATACGGGCAGTCGGTTTCCAGTAAAATCCTGTCGCGCGGCATAGCTCTGACGGCTTCTGCAAGCCGGGAAGCATTCTTAAATGTCAGCACGCCTCCTACCGAAAAGCTGAAATTCAGGGAGGCAAAATCCCGCACCATTTCAGCGCTGCCGGAATAACAGTGCAGCACGCCTTCCGTTTTCCCCGAGACCGTTTCCCGCAGAAGGCAAAGCGTGTCCCGATGTGCTTCTCTGTCATGAACCACGACGGGAAGCGACAGGCGCTCGGCCATACGGAGATTGGCGGTAAAATTCTCTTTCTGTACTTGTTTGATTCGTTCGGATTCTTCCGGATCTTCTTTGGGAAGATAGTGATAATCGAGCCCCGTTTCCCCCACCCCGACTACTTTCGGATTGGCACGGATCATCGATTCGAGCTTTGCGAGCGTTTCGGGCGTATAAGAATCCGCATATTCCGGATGGATGCCCAGTACGCAGTATAAATGCGGATACCGGCGCGACAGCGCAAGACAGTTTACGGCAGCTTCATAATGGGTAGCCGCATTGATCACCGCGTCTACTCCGGCTTTTTTCGCTTTTTCAAGACATTCGCCGGGATCCCCGCCGAACGCTTCGTCATCATAATGTGCGTGTACGTCGATCAGCATATCAGCAATACAAAATCATGCCGTCATACGACACATCGAAGCCCATTTCCGCCGCCGGGCCTTTGATTTCATCGTACGTCGATTTGCCGTTGTGGGAGAAATGATGCAGACAGAATACCGTGTGTTCATTCACAATGCCAATCTCAAAAAGGCGCTTTTTCACTTCGCAGCACGCCTGTGTCCCCATATGCCCGTCGCGGTATTGCGCGCCCAGGCCTCCGGTACAATCGAGAGAAACGCCGGAAAGGCGGCAACGGAACGATTCCAGATATTTCCATGTCTCTTCCGGAAAATACCCTGTGTCATGTGCGTACAGGAGGTTGCTCTTTCCATCCCCGATCAGATAAATTACGGGGCCGCTCGACGGATCATGGTTCGCAGGCAGCGCCGTAACGCTGTAACCGTCGATAAGATACGCTTCCCCTATTTTCAATTCCTCAAACGCCACTTTTCCGGGGGTTGTGGTCAGGACAGGGGCCATTCCTCTTCCAACGGCTTCGGAGCCGTATACCGTCAACAGCCGGGGCGAATTTTCCGGAACATGCGCAAAGCCTTCTCTTCTGTTGCCGAAATCTTCCGGGTAAAAATGATCCTCATGCGCGTGCGTGATAATGACGGAATCCACCTGATTCAAATCGAGTCCGTACTGCAGCATATGCAGATAGGTATCCGCCGGGAAATCGATCAGCAGCTTATCGTCAATCATCGCCTGAGAACGCGTCCGGATATTCCTGCCCCCTGCCGCGCGAGCTCTGCTGCATGCCTCGCAGCCGCAAAACAGCGCCGGCCAGCCCTCGGCGGCGGCGGTTCCAAAATATTGAAGCTTCATATGGCAGCCTCCTTCTTTATTTTATGATGCATTGGATGCATTCCGTTCCGTCCGGTAAAACGCCGCGGATGCAATATTCTTTCCGTTCTGTTTCCGCACATTCCAACGCAACGGCTTGTTCCTGTTCCGGTTTCTTCAGAAACTCGTCATACGAAATTTCATGCTTGTATTTGATATCGATCATCGAAATCTGTTTCTTGTCCGCAAAAAACTCCGTCGGTAAAATATCTTCAACCCATTCCGCATATCTTGCGTTGTTGACATGGCGGTTATAATCAAAATCGCTGTAGGCCGGTCTCCGCCGGACGCGCCGTATTTTATCCGCCGGGACCGATTGAAAAATGCCCTCGTCATAAAGGCTGCCCTTGGGCATAGTCAACGGCTCGGGGCGCGCGATCACTTCCGGAAAATGGATGTCGCATTCCGACGGCCTGACGACGGCGCGTTTTTGGACGTTGAACAAAACCCATTGGGATACGCCGCTGCCGTAATGCGTGCCGTCTTCAGAATCGAGGCAGAAGTACCGCGTAAATACGGCCTTCAGATTTTTACTCGGCCATGTAGTAATCATCACGTCTTCCCCCGCTCCGGGATATTGTTCCATCTGAAACCGCATCCGCGACAATACGTAGCAAACCTGGTATTTTGTCATGAGGTCGTTCCAACCGCATCCAAAATATGCGCACTGGCTGTTCGCAGTTTCCTGAATATTGGAAAACACCGCAGACATTTTCAATCTGTTATTGACGTCCACATCATGCGCGACCAACCGTTTTTTCTCGCTGTAGCTGCCGTCGCTGTTCTGCGTTCCCACAACATCACTTCCTTAATATATAATATATTATGAATTCCGTCAGGCGGTCTCGATCGCCGCCGCATCGGAAAGGCTGAGCGCGTCCACAGCCATTTCGCGCATTTTGTATTTCTGTATTTTACCGCTGGCGGTCATGGGGAATGCATCCATAAACCAGATATACCGCGGCATCTTGTGACGGGAAAGATTTTCACGGATAAACTCTTTGAGCTCATCTTCCGTAGCTTCCTCTCCCTGCTTTAAAATCACGCAGGCACAGACTTCTTCTCCATAGTTCTTATCCGGTACGCCGATTACCTGGACATCCTTGACTTTCGGATGCGTATAGAGGAATTCTTCCAATTCCTTCGGATAAATATTTTCGCCGCCGCGGATAATCATATCTTTGATTCTGCCCGTGATATGGAAATACCCTTCCTCGTCTACGACTGCGAGATCGCCGGAATGGAGCCAGCCCTCTTTATCGATGGCCTGTGCCGTCGCTTCCGGCATTTTATAATATCCCTTCATTACGGAATACCCTCTTACGACGACTTCGCCCGGCGTATTCGGAGGGAGGTCCTCATATGTTTCAGGATCTACGACCTTGACTTCCACGAACGGCATTTTCCGCCCAACCGTAGCTACGCGTTTCTCTATGGAATCGCTCACATTCGTCATGGTACACACAGGAGATACTTCTGTCAAGCCGTACGGGATCGTAATTTCCGTCATATGCATAAGATCCACGACTTGCTCCATGACTTTGACAGGACAGGGAGAGCCGGACATGATGCCGGTGCGCAGAGAAGAAAAATCGTATTTGGGAAAGTCGGGGTGTTCGAGCATTGCAATATACATCGTCGGAACGCCGTATGTGGCCGTACACCGTTCTTCCTGAATCGTTTTCATCACTCTTACCGGGTTATAGCGTTCCACCGGCACGATCGTCGCGCCGTGCGTAATACATGCCATGATCCCGAGCACGCAGCCGAAGCAGTGGAAAAACGGTACCGGGAGGCAGACTTTGTCTCTGTATGTAAAGATCTGGTTGTCACCAATGCATTTTCCGTTATTCAATATATTGTAATGCGTCAGCATGACGCCTTTTGGAAATCCTGTGGTTCCGGAGGTATACTGCATATTCACAACGTCGTGACAGCCTACCGAAGCCTGGCGCGCCCGGAGCGCTTCATCCGATATTTGCGCGGCATATCGGCGAAGGTCGGACCAGTGGAGCATCCCCTGCGGCATATTCTCTTTCCCGTCCAGATAGATGACTCTTTTGAGATAAGGCAGATTTTCGCATGTCATATGGCCGGGCTCGCTGTTTTTGAGCTCCGGACACAGTTCGTTGATGATTTCGGAATAATTCGTGTCTTTGAGTCCGTCCATCATGACGAGCGTGTCTGTGTCGGATTGTTTTAAAAGGTATTCGGCTTCGAATACTTTATAATTCGTATTGACCGTTACGAGCGTAGCGCCTATTTTTGCGGAAGCGAACATCAGTACGACCCATTCCGGATAATTCGTCGCCCAGATGGCTACATGGGAGCCTTTTTCGACGCCCAGCGCCATGAGCCCTTTTGCAGTTGTGTTGCATTCTTCCTGAAATTCTTTGTATGTCTTGCGAAAAGGCTTGTCGTTGCACACGACGCAGTCGTTATCGGGATATACGCCGGCTACTTTATCGAGCAAGTCGCCGAGCGTCATCTCGATTAAAGAATGTTCCTGTTCCCCGAATATTTTATAAGTCTCCATTTCAAACATTTTACATGCCTCCTGCCTTTCTTTTTCCAATAAAAAAATCTCCGCTCTATTTCCCGATAAAAATAGAGACGAAGATTCATTGCTATACTCCGCGGTACCACTCTAATTAGCTGACTCCAGGCTTCCGTTCGGAATCCCTTGATCGCTCTCTCAAAGCCCGGTTAACGCCCGTCCTGACGTCCGGATCTACTCTCTGTGTTCAACCCGGCTGCTCCGAAACGAGTTCACATTCTTCAGGCCGCTCCGTTCCACCGTACCGGAGCTCTCTGGGAGACACTTCAAAATGCTACTGCTTTTCCTCAACGCATTTATAGATTTTTTCTTTCAAAATGCTTCCGCAGCTTTCCTAAGCAGCGTAAAGCTGGTTGTTATAATAATCGAAACGGCTTGCAATGTCAATAGGGTTTATAAAATTTATTTTCCCTGCCGCAGGCCGTCAATACCTGTCTGCGGCCTCGAGGTCTTCCATACTGCTTGCAATGACGATATAGGAGTCCTCCGTCATCATTTGCAGCGCTTTTATCATATATTCCTCCGGAATCGCAATACAGCCCGACGAGCTCGTGGAGGCAGGATACGTGCAATGGAGAAAAATGCAGGAGCCTTTGCCGGGAACGACGGGATCCACGTTAAAATTAATCATGGCGCAATAATTGTAAGCGATGGTATATTCGATGAGATGCTCCGAGCTGGACGCATCCCAGGAATCAGGCATTTCGCTTCCTTTCACATGCTGATTATACGTCGGAGAGGCAGAGTCGCCGTCCCAGTAATCGTCATTGTCGACAACGGTATACGGCAGCGCCATATTGTCAGGCGCAGCATTTATGCCAAAGCATTCACCCAGGGAATATACGCCTGCCGGACTGGTTCCGTCTCCCTCGTACCGGTTTGCCGGATCGGCGACGCCGCCTCTGCCCACATAGCCTTCCGTACGCCATGCAAGGGAGATCGCATCGCCTTTTTTCCGATATGCGTAAAAATCACAGCTCGTGCCGGTTTCCTGCTGTACTACGACGAATATGACGTCGGCCTCTTGTACCTTTTGTATTTGTGCAATGGTACGAAGTACGGAATCCTCCTGAGCGCAGCCCCAGCAGACGGCTGTCAGCATGCAGATCAAAAAGACTGCCAGAATTTTTGTGTATTTATTCTTCATAAATACGTCCTCCTTACGGAATATAAATGTTCCGGAATTGTTTTCATTATCATTATATTGGAATCGTCAGATCGTGTCAATTCCGAGACGAAGAGACATCGATCGTATCTTCTCCCCTGGAATAAATTTTGTGTTTCCGCAAAATCATGCTATAATAAAATTATCTTTATACGAAGGAGGAGTTTCATGGAGCCGGAAAAACGTACTGTTCCGAGACGCAAAGTGAATAAGAGGACATTTCGGAAAAAAGCTTCGGGCAAAGACGTAGCGAAAGGCTTTTGGGTCTCTTTTAAAATTGTGCTGAAAACAGTGTTCATGCTGATTATCATAGCCGGGTGTATTGCAGGCGGCCTTCTGATGGGTGTCGTCGCGGGCTGCATCATTACGACGGAGCCAATCACGGAGGAGCAACTCGATATCAAAAATACTACGGCGCTTACCTCTTTTGTTTACGATGTCCAGGGCAACGAGCTTGTGCATATAAAAGGAACCGCCAACCAAAACCGTCAGCTGATCAGTATAGAAGAGGTCCCGGATTATTTTGCAAAAGCTTTTGTCGCAATCGAAGACGAACGATTTTACACACATAAAGGCGTGGATGTCAAAAGATCCATCGCAGCGTTTCTCGGATACGTCATTCCCGGGATGGACAGCCATGGCGGGAGCACGATTACACAGCAGGTCATCAAAAACATTACGGGCGACGATGCGCAGAGCGTTCCGCGGAAGATCCGGGAACAGTGGCGCGCTATGAATCTGGAAAAAGAACTGGATAAGGAGGAAATCCTGGAACTTTATATGAACGTCATCTATATGGGACAGGATTTGTACGGCGTGAAGTCCGCGGCGCTGGCTTATT
>JBKUJR010000042.1:0-18131 GCA_046952735.1 Clostridia bacterium
AGCGTAAAACGCACGAAAAGAAATATAGAAAGGGTGATCTTATACGAGATAACCGCCGCCAATGGGCGGCACTGTACCTTGACAATAATACAAGCCTTTTTTGAAAGTGAAGAGGGCAAACGGGATTTTGAAGAATGAAAAAAACAGCAGGAAAAACTGAAAAAAGAAAACAACTTTGAAACTTGAGCAAAACGCAGGATTTTAGGGATAACCTGAATATCCTGCTGTTACATAATTTTTGTTGCAATGTCATGCGATTTATGATAAAATAATGAAAAATTATGAAAGCGAGGTGGACAAAATGTGAATTTTATTACTGATGAAATCAAAAGCCGTTTTGTCTGCTGAATTACTTTAATCCTTTTTCATCGGATAAAATATGTCGCCTCTGATTTTATCAGGGACGATTTTTTGTTATCTGAAATTATTATGAAAAAGGAGAACCGTATGCGAAATTTAGACGTCAATGAAATTCAAAAAGGAAATCTGAAACAAGCTGAATTTGTTTGTGATATTTATAACGACAATATTCAGGCTTTGCATGGCAAACAAATTACTGTACAAGAATGGAATGAGATATTATCAATAGACGACTTAGATGAGCAAAATTTTCTTATCTATAAGGATAAGATACCTGTTGCCTGGTTGAGGATAAACGGATTACTAAATAAAGACATGGCTTGGCTCAGCATGCTTACCGTAAGCAACAATATGCACCGAAAAGGAGTCGGGAGTTATGCGGTGCGGTTTGCAGAAAAGTTTGTGAGAGAAAAAGGCTTTGCCCAAATAGGCATTCATACCACTGACGATAATATTCCAGCTCAAGATTTATACCAGAAATGTGGTTATGCCATAACGGAATATGGTGACTGCACGACAGGTGACGGGGCTGCACGAAAGGGCTATACTTTTAAAAAGGTGCTGTCTACGGAAATTAGTTATAAACAATTATACAAATGTGATTTGTCTGACAATATGCTTGATTACTTTAACCGCTATCAAGATGTTAAAAAATACTACGCAAAACAGGGATCTTTTCTTGAAGTGCAAGATTGTGATTTTATTGAAAGCTGGGATAAAGACAAAAAGCATTCCATCATTTATGAGGATTTATGTGAAGTGCTTGAATATGGTGGGACGATATATGGAGCGTTTGACAACGATAAACTGATAGGTTTCAGTTGCTTTGATGGCAGGTTTATCGGAAACGAATCGCAATATTTACAATTGATATATCTTCATGTTTCTTGTGAATATAGGAATAGAAGAATCGGACGGACACTTTTTTCGATGTGCGCTGATAGCGCAAGGAAACAAGAGGCAAAGAAACTATATATCAGTGCAAATTCATCTTACAGCACACAGCAATTTTATCGTTCAATGGGCTGTGTCCAAGCAACAGAAAATATCGTTCATTTATGTGACGCAGATCCATATGATATTCAGATGGAATATGATTTATAAGGAGAGTTACAATGCCAAATTATAAGATAGATAATTTTACATATCGCCTGAAAGAAAAAGCAGACTTGCATTTTCTTTCCAATTATGGCGAAGTATTCTGCGCATTTGACGAAAATGATTCCGGCAATATTTCCTTTGGAACAAACAATGGAAAGAATAAATATTTCATTAAAGTTGCAGGAGCAAAAACATTAAATGCTTGCGTTTCGCCGGAAACAGCCATTAAAAACTTAAAAAACGCATTACCAATTTATACAGATTTGAAACATCTGCATTTAATTAGTCTTATAGAACACTTTTCGTATCATGATTTGTATATTGCTGTATTCAGGTGGGTTGATGGCGAATGTTTATTTGACCATTGGAATTTTGAAAAATACAGGGAAAATCCGACTATCATTTCTCCTGCCAATAGATTTATCAATTTACCACTGGATAAAAAATTAGCTGCTTTTTCGATTGTATGCTCGTTTTTTGCGCATACAGCAAAGCAAGGATATGTTGCTATTGACTTCTACGACGGAAGCATTATGTATGATTTTGATAGCGATAAAATAACGATTTGCGACATTGATTTATATAGGAAAAGTCCGGCCATAAACGATATGGGTAAAATGTGGGGAAGTTCACGCTTTATGTCACCGGAAGAATATGAACTTGGCGCAACACTTGATGAAGTCACAAATGTTTTTACACTTGGAGCAATCGCTTTTATGATGTTTGGAAGCGATACAGACCATAGCTTTGAAAAGTGGACTGCTAACAAAGACTTATATTATGTAGCCGCCAAAGCAACAAATGCTGATAGAGAAAAACGATACCAAAGCATAAATGCATTTATTACGGACTGGGATAATTCTATTTGAGTTAAAATATAGCATAAATCCGAACCCATCGCCAACAGGTACAACCTGTCGTAATTGGTTCGGATTATGTGTGTTTGGTGCGGATGACAGGACTTGAACCTGCACGCTTTCGCATTGGAACCTAAATCCAACATGTCTGCCAATTTCATCACATCCGCATGGCAAAAAATAAATTACAGTTTTTATCATAGCAAATTATAAAGAAAATAACAAGATGTTTTCCGGAAAGGTTTAAAATCTTCCGATCCGGGGGAAGCTTCTGTCGTTGCAAATGCAACTTGTATTATCAAAGAGATATGATATAATGGGCAGCGTCATACGACATGTAGTATGAAAACTCGGCTATATACAACATATTGTAAAGAATTCTTTATATATGTAAAATATTCATGGAAATAGAAGGATGAAATGATGATAATAAACAATGAGATACAAGGCTGGCGGGATTTTAAGGGAGAAAATTGGAAAAACCGAATCGATGTCGCTGATTTTATTCAAGAAAATTATGCGGAGTATAAAGGTACGGGAGATTTTCTCGCCGCGCCAACGGAGAAAACGCAAAAAATCTGGAAAAAATGCCTGAGCCTTTTTCAAAAGGAGAACGAGAAAGGCGTCCTCGATGTGGAAACGAGTCGAATTTCCGGAATCAATACGCTGAAGCCCGGGTATATCTGCGCGGAGGATGACGTCGTCGTAGGCCTGCAGGCGGACAAGCCGCTGAAACGCCTCGTAAATCCTTATGGCGGAATCCGTATGGTGCAGAAATCCCTGGGATGCTACCAGAGAAAGCTCAGTCCCGCGATCGAAAAGCATTTTACAGAATACAGGAAAACGCATAACGACGGCGTATTCGACGTTTACACCCCGGCAATCCGGCGGGCAAGGAGCGCAGGTCTCCTTACGGGGCTTCCGGATAACTATGGAAGAGGCAGGATTATCGGAGATTACAGACGGCTCGCATTATACGGAATCGAGATCTTAAAGGCGGAAAAAGCGAAAGACCTGGAATCGATTACGGATCTTTCGCAGGAAGACAATATTCGTTTGCGGGAGGAGGTGGCGGAGCAGATCCGCGCGCTCGATCTGATCAACGATATGGCCTCAGGATACGGCTTCGATCTCTCGGCGCCGGCTAAAAATGCAAAGGAAGCGTTTCAATGGCTGTATTTCGGCTATCTTGCCGCAATCAAGGAAAATAACGGCGCGGCCATGAGCTTCGGACGGACGGCAACATTTCTGGATATTTATATTGAAAGAGATCTGAACGAAAAGACGCTTACCGAGGAACAGGCGCAGGAGCTCGTAGATCAGCTCGTCACGAAATTACGGCTGGTAAGACATTTACGCACGCCCGGTTACGACGAAATTTTTGCGGGCGATCCGACCTGGGTTACGGAAAGCATTGGAGGCATGCTGGATGACGACAGAAGTCTCGTTACGAAAAACGCCTTTCGTTATCTGCATACGCTGCTCAATCTCGGCAGCAGCCCGGAACCGAATTTAACGGTGTTATGGTCCGAAAAGCTTCCCGAGAATTTTAAAAAGTACTGCGCGGAAATCAGCATCAAAACGGACGCAATCCAATATGAAAACGACGATTTGATGCGCCCGGCTTTCGGAAACGATTACGCGATCGCGTGCTGCGTATCGGCAATGAAGATCGGAAAGCAAATGCAATTTTTCGGCGCCCGCTGCAATCTGGCGAAAACGTTGCTGTATGCCATAAACGGCGGCTATGACGAAATCAGCGGAAAACTCGTTGTGGAAGGTCTCAAAAAAGACGACACGAACGGAGCGCTGGATTATGAAACGGTGAAATGCAGCTATTTTACGGCGATCGAAAAAATCGCGGCGATCTATATCGATGCAATGAACATCATCCATTATATGCATGACAAATATGCGTACGAGCGCAGCCAGATGGCGCTGCATGACACGCAGGTAGAACATTTGATGGCGTTTGGAATGGCGGGTCTCAGCGTTGCCGCCGATTCGCTGGCCGCCATCAGATATGCAAAGGTTACGCCGGTCCGGAACGAAAACGGGCTCGCCATAGATTTTATAACAGAAGGGGAATATCCCTGCTATGGGAATGACGACGACCGCGTAGATCAGATTGCAGTAGAAATCGTGGATAAATTTTATGCGGAGCTCAAAAAACATCCGCTTTACAAAAACGCACGTCACACACTGTCCGCTCTGACGATCACATCGAACGTCATGTACGGGAAGAAAACGGGTACGACGCCGGACGGCAGAAAGCAGGGCGAACCGTTCGCGCCGGGAGCGAATCCGATGCATGGCCGTGACCGCAGCGGCGCGCTGGCTTCCCTGAACTCCGTCGCAAAAATTCCGTATTGCCGTTCCTGCACGGACGGGGTATCGAATACGTTCAGCATTATTCCAAAAGCGCTCGGAAAAACGATGGAAGAACAGATCCGGAACCTCGACGATGTGCTGGACGGATACTTCGCGCAGGGAGCGCATCACCTTAACGTAAATGTTTTGAATCGGGAAATGCTGCTCGAGGCGATGGAGCATCCGGAAAAATATCCCACGCTGACGATCCGGGTGTCGGGGTACGCAGTCAATTTCAATAAGTTGAGCCGTGCGCATCAATTAGAGGTAATCAGCAGGACGTTCCATGAACAATTATGAACGGAAAACATCGATCGGTAAAATCAGCTCCATCGAAACGATGGGGCTCGTAGACGGTCCGGGGGTCCGCACGGTCGTTTTTATGCAGGGCTGTCCGCTCCGCTGCAAATACTGCCATAATCCGGAAACATGGGAGATCGGCAGGCCGGCGAAAGAATATACGCCGGAGCAGCTTGCCGCTTTGATCCTGCGTTACAAAAATTATATGAAACATGGCGGCGTTACGTTTTCCGGAGGCGAACCGCTTCTGCAGTCGCAGTTTCTGTCTGAAACAGCCGTCTTTCTAAAGGCGGACGGAATTCATATTTGCCTGGATACGTCTGGCGTTATCTCGGAAAATCCGGCTGACGAACCGGGGCTGCTCGTGCTTTTGGAGCAAACCGATCTGATTTTACTGGATGTCAAAGCCTCGTCGCCGGCGCAATATAAAGAAATCACGGGGCAAAATATGGACGCCTTTCTTGCATTTCTCGACTTGGTACAGCATAAAAATAAAAAGCTCTGGCTGCGGACGGTAATCGTGCCGGGAATCAATAATGATCCGGAACGGATTGCGGAAATACAGAATTTTGCCGGAACGGTCAAAAATGTAGAGAGGATTGAATTTTTACCTTATCATACGATGGGCGTCCGAAAATATAAAGAGCTCGGCTTCCGCTATCCTTTAGAAGGAACGCCGGCGCTTACGGAAGCGGAAATCCGATATCCCTGACTCAAAAAATATTTTACAAAACACTTGACAGCGGCAAACGGCAGGTGTATTATTGTGTTAATACAGTGATACACACTGTGTTTGCAATATCAGAAAGGAAGGTATCGGAAATGTCATGGAGTCTGAACGCCGCTGCGCCAATATACCAGCAGATTGAAGAAAAAATCAAGAATGATATCATCAGCGGGAAATATCTGCCAGGACAGAAACTCCCCGGAGTAAGAGATCTTGCGATGGATGCATCCGTTAATCCCAACACGATGCAAAGAGCGCTGACGGATCTGGAGAGGGACGGTTTCGTGATCACCCTCGGCACAAACGGGCGGGTGGTTACTTCTGATCTCGACCTGATCAAAAAGGAGAAGGAAACACAATTTTGCAGCATCACCAGAGCGTATATCGAAAAGATAAAATCGCTCGGGTTTGCCGGGAGAGAAGCGGCGGATATGATTCTGCAATTAGAGGAGGAGATTTAATGGAATCTATTATGGAAATCAGGGGAATAACAAAAAGTTTTCCCGGGACGGTGGCATTGAACAACATCAATCTCACTCTTCCGAAAGGAAAGATCATCGGACTGTTAGGACCGAACGGCAGCGGTAAAACAACGCTTATCAAACTTGCCGCCGGATTGCTTGTTCCAACGGCGGGAGAGCTCCGGATCGGGGGATATGCGCCCGGAATCGAAACGAAAGGGCTCGTTTCCTATCTTCCGGAGCGTCCGTACTTCAGCCAGTGGATGAATGCGGAACAAATGCTCGATTATTTCGAAAATTTTTACAGCGACTTCGACAGGGCAAAAGCCATGGATATGATGACGAAGCTGAATATCAACCCAAAAGCAAAGATGAAGACGCTGTCGAAGGGCACGAAAGAGAAGGTGCAGCTGATTCTGGTTATGTCGCGTCATGCGAAGCTTTATCTTTTGGATGAACCGATCGGCGGCGTCGATCCCGCAACGAGAGATTATATTTTAGAAACGATCATTTCCAACTATGCGTCCGATTCTACGGTAATCATCTCTACGCATTTAATTTACGATATTGAAAAAGCGCTGGACGAATTCATTTTTATCAATAACGGCAATATCGTTATGTATGATTCCGTAGATGCTGCGCGGGAGAAAAACGGCAAAACGATAGACGAACTTTTCAGGGAGGTATTCAGATGTTGAAGAAGCTTTTAAAATATGATACAAAAAGCATCGCGCGGCTGATCGTGCCGCTTTCCATTGCAGTGGTGGTAACAACGATCGCAGGAACGGCTTCGCTGCGGATTATGCGGAACATAAATACCGGTACCAATGCCAGCTGGATCCTTACCAGCACACTGACGATCCTCTTCATCTCCACGATCCTGGCGCTTGTGGCATTTTGTATCTTTTCGGAGATTTTGATCATGTACAGATATTATACGAACCTTTTCACGGACGAGGGATATCTGACCTTTACGCTGCCTGTGAAAACGTCATCTATTTTGAAATCGAAAGTGATCAGCGCGATGATTTGGAGCGCTTATACATTGTTAATCGCGCTCTTCTGCGTATTTTTATATGTGTCGTTCGGAACTGCGGAAGAAGGCCTGATCAACACACGGATCTTTGCGGACCTCAAAGAAACGCTGCATCTTTTGACGGTGGAATATTCTGCGTGGACCATCGTAAAATATGTCGTAGAAATCCTTTTGTTTTTCATCGTGTCCCTGCTGTATTCCACACTTTCGATCTATCTTGCGCTGACGATTGGTTCGATCATTGCAAAGAAACATAAAATTCTGGCTGCGATCGGTATCTACTATGCCATCAATACGGTCATGGGAATATTTACGATGATCATCAATTCGATCTTTGCTTTTACGAATGTTTATCGATTCAACTACGAGCTGTCTATCGACAACGTTTTCGATATTGCGTTTTTTATCAACGTCGGAGCGTTTTTGATCTTCTCGGCTGCTTCGTATTTTATAACGAAACATTTTCTGAAGAACAAATTGAATCTTTCCTGAACGAGATCTTTCCAAATATGCGACAGAGAAGCCGGCGGGTTCCGCCGGCTTTTTTTATATATGGATTCCGCCGGAATATCGCAGCATAGTAAATTGGTACATATTTGACAAAAAGTTGCGTATGGTATATATTTGAAAAAAATATGAGAAATTTCTTTAATATAGTGTTTTTATCTGGAGGGAATATATGAACACAAAATCCGAGCAAAAATTATTCCGTAGAATACATAGGGAATTTGAAAGCGATATTTATTTTTTCTGCCTTACGCTTCTTAGAGATATTTCTGATTCCGAAAAAGCTGCCAAAAGCGTTTTTGAAACGGCTTATGAAACATTTGTCCCATCGGCGAATCTGCAGCAGCTCAGGCGTGCTTTATATATTTCCGCGGTGCGGAAATGCAGGGCATGCTGCGAAGATAAAATTCAGGATGACGAAAATGCGATTTTCCCGACTTGGAATTCGGATTCTACGGAAGCGGAAATCATTTATCAAAAAATTACTGCGCTTCCGTATCAGGCGCGCAGCGTCACAATGTGCCGTTATTTTGCGGATATGACTCTATCCGAGATCGCAGAAGCAGAAGAAGTTTCCGAAGAGAACGTGAAAGAGCTGCTGGCGTCCGCCGCTGAAATTGCGGAAGAGGAGGCGCTGCGCGCAGCTCTTGCGAAAATAAAAAAGATTGTATCCGTGCCGAACAGGCTGCTGCCGTCCCCGCAAAAAATCAATTTTCGGGCTACGTTTGCAATTGCCGCCGTCGGAGGCATACTGGGAATTGCTTTGGTTGTCTCCGGATCGTATTATATCGCCGCGTATTATAATAATCAGAAAAACGAGACCGTATTGATGGTCTCCGCCCGCCCGTCGCCAACCAAAAAAATAAAAGTGACAACGAAGCCATCACCGTCGCCGTCGCCGGAACCTTCTCCCACCCCCACTCCCACGCAGACACCCCATATTCCAAAAGAAGGCGAGCGCCCTGTAATTTCAAAACTCGTTTATGAAAACGATTCCGAGGATGAATATTATGGCAGCGCTAATGCCGACGATAAATATCTGCAATACGAGTATGCAGCAAATACGATAACGGCAAAAGATCGGGAGGGCAATCTCGCGCTTTCCATTCAATTTGACGAAGAAGGTAATATCGTCAGCGAAATGCGTATCCAAATGCGCAGAGGCAGATATACAGGGAGCGGAACGAAGCGCCTGTATGACCGGTCCGGAAATATTTTAGAAGAAACGCAGTACAGCGACTCAGGCTTTATCGAGTCCAACCAGATTTATGAATACAACGATGTCGGCCTGCCGGTCAAAATAACGAAAAAAAACAGAAACGACGAAGAGATTGGGAAAACGATCTTCGAATACGATGCAGCGCATACGCTCCGGAAAAAAACGGAAAGCTCGGAATATTCGCAAACGGAATCCATATACGATGAAAAGGGAAATCTTTTAACGAAAACGACCTATTCTCACAAAAAGCTGAGTTCCAAGTATGTCTATGAATACGGGGAAGACGGCGTTTTATTAAAACAGAATTCCGTCACATTTCCTGCGTCTGCAAATAAATACATCGATAGTTACGCGATTTTCGACAAAACCGGAAAAGTTATCGAGAGTTTTACAGAATATAACGGATCCTCTGGAAACTTTGTCTCGCAGCATTTTTATGATGAGAATAATAAGCGGATTTTAGAGATCGAGGCTGAATATTATTCTAATGACAGGAAAGTATACACGCTCAAGCTTCATGATTCTAAGGTCACAATCCGTGAAATTTTATACGATAAAAATGATTTGCCCGTTTCCGTATCTGTATTTGGGGAGAAAAACGGAAATAAAACCTACATCTACGAGGGATATGAACGAACGATCGGACTTTATTGCGATTACGTTTTCGATGAAAAGGGAAATATTCTGAAATGTACTTATTATGATGAAAATGGCGATCCCCAGTATATTCAAACGTGCGAATACGACGCGTCCGGCAACAAAATAAAAGAGGATCACTACAGTCAGAAATATGACGGAATGAACCTCATTTTTACAAACGTATTCGAATACGATACGGCAGGCGCTCTTCGCAAAGTGAAGCAGGGCCAGCGCGAATATTTTTATGAAAACGGCAAAATCATTCGATATACGGATCCGGAATTAAAAATAGATTACGAATATGACAAAGCGGGGAATCCGACGAAAAAAACGCTCCATTATCAAAAAGATGAAGTCAGCGCGCTGTTTTCTTTTCGATATGGGGAAAACGGGAAACAGCAGCTGCAAACGTGCTGGATCGACGACCATATCTGGTATTTTGATGATACAGGCAGAAAAATCAAAGACGAGCTCTGCAATTTTGACGGAAGCGTCAGGACAGCTACGGTATTTGAATATAACGACGACGGTTATTTGGTAAAGGAAACGGAAAGCAACAGCGAAGGAGCGCTCATTTCACAGAGCGTCGTCGAATATAATGCTGAATATGATATCGTCAAGACGACGAAAACAACGTACAGGGGAAACGGCGTGATTCTCAAAAAGGAAAAGCAAGAATATCTGAATGAAAAAAAACCGCTGTTCGCCATGGAATTCGATCAAAACGGGAATTTGACTAAATGGGATGGAACCGATAAGTATGGAAGTAAGTTCCATATAGAATTTTCCTGGATCGATGAAAAGGATCCCGTCTATCAGCTATATTCTTTAATCGATCCGTCTGTTTTGATTCCATAAGCGCGATAAGGAGAGAATACCGTGAAAAAGACTGCTACAGAACAAAATAAAATTTTTAAGATATCTTTTTTCGTCGCTTCCTTATTAAATAACAAAAAAGCGGAACAAAAGATTCTGAAAGAACTGTTTTATAAAAATCCGGAAATGCCGGATGAAATAAAATCGTTTTATATAAAAGCATTGCAGTTATGCAATACGTTCTTCGAACCGCAAAAACGTTCAGAGCTTCCTGCGGAGCCTGAGACGGAAGAGAAAAGCAAATCTGCGGAGAACATGGCGTTTGCCGCAGATGAAACTGCTGCGGAGCCGCCGGAGCCGGCCGCGTTGAAAGAATTGATGCAAGTCATCTCAGCGCTGCCATGCTTGCTTCGGGCCGTATTTCTGAGCTGTTATTACGCGGAGCTTTCCGATACGGAAATTGCCGAAGCAATCTCAGTATCGGAAGAGACGATTCAAAATGCGTTGAAGATTGCAGTACGTCTTTTCCGGAAAAATGCGGAAAAAATTTTGAACCGTCCGGTGCATACGCGCGAACTGATACAGCTGCTTCCGGTTGTTTTCCAGGAAGCGGAAAAAAGCGCGCAAAATTTTGTAAAAAACAGGAAGAGGATTCGTATTGTCGTTGTTTCTGCTGCGGCGCTTGTCATCGCTGCGTTGATACTATCTGCGATTTTTTATTTCCCCTGGCAAAAGGAGCAGAACCGCGAGCCGATGCTGGCCGTTACCGCAGAACCGACCGTTGCCATTTCACCGACTGCTTCTCATACGCGAAAATCGACGCCGCTGCCAACGGTAACACCCTCTGCCACCCCGACATCTACACCGAAGCCGACACCGATGCCGCAGCAGCTGCCGCAATGGATCGTATTGTCGCGCCTGACTTACGCTGATGGGAAAACAATCCATTACGAATATAAAGATACAACCGTTACGGGAAAGGATGAAGCGGGAAATATCATCTTAACCCTGGAATTCGACTCGGAAGGCAATCTGCTCCGCAGGACGGAACATAATACCGTATTTGGGAAAAATCAGGACCGGATCCGTGTCTGGGATTTTGATAAAAATGGAAATATCATTCGAATTTGTAATTACGGGATCGGACCCATGACGGAAGAAACGTATCGATATGATTCCGCAGGCAAGCAAATTGCCGCCGCTTCAAATTACGGCAGTGTTGCGATCAGTACTTTCAAATATGATGACAACGGAAAACCGATTCGTCAGACCGCAACGCATCCGGATGGATCGATCTCAGAATATACGTACGATCAGGATGGAAAAATCACGGAAGAAAAATTTTACAATGCGATAGCCGGAACGCTCTCCTATGAAATCGCATATGAATATGGCGAAAAAGGAAAGATTCGAAAGGCGACGCAGCGGTATTACGACGCGTCCGGCAAAACGCCGGAAAGTATCAGAACAGAAGAATATGACGGAAACGGAAATACGCTGAATAGCCGATTCCAGTATGAAGCGGGAAAGCCGGTCCATACAGATTACGAATACGACGAAACCGGTAAATGGATCCGGCAGGAGCGCGTGATTGAGACAGATCATTATAAACAGTATCAAATCCAGCTTGGCGACGCGGAACATGAATATACTTTCTTTTTCGATCGGGATGCTCAAATTTTTCCGAAATTTGTTTATGAGAAAAATAAAGAGGGATATTATATTATCAAAGACGATTCTTACGATTGGGAACTTGGCATCCGTTATACAGATGAATATAACAGTGCCGGGAATTTGATAAAGCGAACCTATTACGACGAATATGATCAAACGGACAATTATTATTCCTGTGATTACGATGCACAAAACAGAAAAATTGAAGAATTTCATTATGAAAGCGAATGCTGCGGTGATGAGTTCTATTATTTTCATTACTATTACGAATATGACGCGGCGGGAACTATTTCACACATTATAGATGAAGCTCGCGGGGATGAATACTGGTTTGACACTGCGGGACATTTGACGCAATATACGTCACGTAGTACAGAGAATAATAGCATAAAAATAAAATATTCTTATCATGAGAATGGAAAAATTTCCGAAAAAGTCCTGGAATTCACCGAAAAAGACGCTCCATTATCCGTACAATATAAGTATGATGAAGCGGGGAATTCCTTGGGAAACACGTACCGGATTGGAAATACGATCAGTAATTTCAATGCGCAGGGCCAAAAAATCAAAGAAATTACTTACAGTGAAAAGGACGCCGTCTTATCGACGCGAACCTTTCTGTACAGTCCCATCGGCAAAATAAGTGAAATCACAGAATATACCGCGGAGCAAAGCGTCGCTTCCCGAACGGAATTTCAATATGATCAGACAGGGGGATTGCTTGGCTGGACAAAATATGACGCGGAAAAAAATGTCTTGTTCAAATATCAAAATACGCTCAATATCAATTCCCTGCCCGGGAACGACGGAAATACGCTGCAGGGGGAAGCGGAATATGATCACAGCGGGAACCTGATTCATCTGGCTTCTTACGACGGCACGGGAAAGCAGATTCAGGGCGTCTTCCAGGGGACGACAAAAGAAAGCTATAATCTCTATTTAAAATGTAACATTACGTATTTGATCCCGACCGCGTGGTGAAATCCATTATCCCAATAAGACTTTGATGTTCTTCTGTTTCAGCTTTTTGATGACGGCAGGATCGGCAAACTGGTCCGTGACGAGTTTGTCGATCGCTTCCGTATCACAGACGTACAGAAAGCCTTCTCTTTCCAGTTTGTGACTGTCCGCAATGATAATCGTTTCATTTGCGCGTTCCATCATCATGCGCTCTACCATCACTTCCTCCGCATGCAAGGTGCTGATCCCCGAATCGATGCATACGCCGTCGATCGAAAGAATCGCATAATTTGCCCGGTAACGCTTTAATTGCTCCAGAACGTCGCTCCCATACGTGAAAGAGTCCCTGGAATTGATTTCACCGCCAAGCAAAATCACATGAAAAGAGGGAACAGAGCCAAGCTCGATCGCGGCAGTCAGAGAATTCGTCACAATCCGCAGATTTTTTCTTTTCTTCAGCTCGACTGCCGTAAAATATACGGTGGTTCCCGAATTGATCAAAATCGTATCTCCGTCGTGGATCAAATCGGCCGCCGCAGCGGCAATCCTCTTTTTGATCGTTGCATTCAACCGCTTTCTCCGGATAAATTCCCGATTATAGTAATTGACGGCCGTCTGCACCGCGCCGCCCTGGACGCGTTCCAGATACCCATCCGCTTCCAGCGCATCCAGATCGCTGCGAATCGTAACGGGAGTCGCTTTCAGTTCTTCGCTCAGTCTGGAGACCTTTACGATTCCGTCCCGGTTCAGAATTTCAATGATTTTATTTCGCCGCGTATCGATTTTCAGTTTTTGCTTTATCATTTTAGTTCACCATGATTCAGACGTTCTCCGACGGCGCCGCCCGGGTGGATCAGCGCAAATTGTTCGTTCCGATATCCCGTTTCTTCGATCAGCGCCGCTTGCAGGGCATGAAACAAAACGCATAAAGACGTGGTCGAGGTAGTACCCTGCGCATTATATTTATCCGTTTCCCGATTTACATATTGTCTTAACACAACTTCCGCCCCCTCGGCAAGCGGGGATTTCGGATTCTCCGTAACCGTAATACTGTGTACGCCTTTTTTTTGACAGATCGCCAAAACGGGAAGAAGTTCGGAAGTTTTTCCGCCCCGCGAGGCAAAAACCATCACATCGCCCCGCTGCAGAAAACCCGTCGCGCCGTGCGGCGCTTCCGCCGGAGAAATAAAACGCGACGGCCGTTCGATGCAGCACAGCAGATGCGAAAAATGCATACATGCGATCCCGGAATGGCCGCAGCCGCACGTACCGATCCGTTCCGCCGATGCAAGGAGACGCACCGCCTCCGCAAAAGCGTTTTTATCGATATATTTTAAAAAGTTTATAATACACTCGCTTTCAATCCGGAACGCCTGTTCCGCCTGCTCCCATGATTCTGTTTTCATCGATCTCAGCTCCAATCTCAAAAATATAAAACGTAAATAATATTTTCTTTTCAAGGTATTATTATAGCGTATGGGATAAATAATTGCAATAAAATATATAAAATAAGCATATATAGAAAATAACGTTGACTATACTATCGAAACGTGTTATTCTGAAAACAGCGCGGGACGAATGCTTGTTCCTGTGGAATTTAATATTGTATTGGAGGACTTTATATGGAATTTAAAGTTTATCAGAAAGAAATCGAGCTTCAGTCAAGAGGTTGGATCCCGACCTTTCACGATGTCACGAAGGAGGTTCTCGAAATTGTAAAAGCATCCGGGGTGAAGAACGGTACTTGCGCGCTGGCCTCCCACCATACGACATGCTGCGTCATGATCCAGGAATGCTCTCACGATATCGATTCTTTCGATATCGAATATCTCCAGCACGATCTGCTCGACATTATGCGTAAAATGATCCCCGACTTTGCGGAAGAGCACCAATATCGCCATCCCGGACCGATCCATCTGCAATACGGACGCTATGTGGACGAACCGGGAGATTTCACAAGCATGAATACGGACGGACATTTGAGAAGCGTATTTTTCGGACGCAGCGAAGTCATGACGATCAAAGACGGCGTGCTGGACGGCGGCGAGTTTGCGCACGTTTACTTCGTGGATTGGGATCACGTCAGAGCGCGCCGCAGACAGCTCAATGTCACGATCATGGGAACGACGGAAGACGTAGAGGACCGGAAATGGAACAACGGCGAAGTCATCGATACGCTTCGGAAATACACAGACGAAGAAAAAGCCTACCTGCCGCAATTCGATCTCCAGCAGAAACGATAACGCCGTATGAAACAAAAAATCAGAACGCCGTATTTCGAGATCGGCACGAAAAATTATATATACGGAGATACGGTTCTGGAATATGCGAAAGCCGCCGATGCCGCTGCGGAAAAATACGACATCGACGTGCTTTTCATCACGCCAGCCGTAGAAATCAGAAGGATTGCGGAGAATACGAAAAACCTGATCCTGCTGGCTCCTTATATGGACACCTTGCGTCCCGGAAGGGGAATGGCGGATATTTTACCGGAAGCGCTGAAAGCTGCCGGCGCAAAAGGCGTCGTCGTCAATCACTGTGAAAAGCCGATGTCCCTGCCGGCAATCAAAAAGACTATAGACCGCGCAAATGAAATCGATTTTCTCGTCTTTGCATGCGCCGATACGATCGCCGAAGCCAAGGCAATCGCACAGCTGCATCCGGATATTATCAATCCGGAGCCCACGGAATTGATCGGCGGCAGCGGAAGCGTCAGCGATATGGGATATGTGAAGCAGGTCATCCGGGAGATCAAGAAAATCGATCCGAACATCATGGTAGAACAGGCGGCAGGCATAATAAACGGAAAACAAGTATATGATTTTATTATGGCGGGATCGGAAGCCGCCGGCGCCGCTTCCGGCATCATGAATGCGGAAGACCCGCTCTCTATGATCGACGAAATGATCGGCGCCGTGCGGGCCGCAGCAGACGACCTTCGGAAAAGGAGCTGACAGGGTATGGTATACAGAGAAGCATTCAAAGTACAATCGAATGATAAAATATGTACGTTTCACGATGTCACGGCGCAAACGCGGGAGATTGTGAAGCGTTCCGGAATGCAGGATGGGATCGCAGTCGTATATTCCCATCATACCACATGCTGCGTAATCACGCAGGAATGCGCATTCGATCGGTCCGTAACAGGATTGGAAACGCTGCAGCAGGATTTGGTCGATATCATGGATCAGATCATTCCGGTCTGTAAGCATGAACGCATGTATCTCCATCCCGGCCCAAAAGCGCTGGCATTTGCGGAAGAACACGAAGAAGATGCCAGAGGATGCCATAATACGGATGCACATCTGCGTTCTTCCGTCATCGGAAGAAGCGAAACGATCGTATTCATAGACGGAGAACTGGACCTGGGCGCGTTCGGGCACATCCATTTTATCGATTTCGATCAGACCAGAGCAAGGGAACGCACCGTTCAGGTAATGGTGATAGGTGAGTAAAATGTTCGGATATCAAATGTCGGAATACGACAAAAAAGTTTATGAGGAAAAACTTTGGGATTTTCTTCCCGATCAAATGATGGATTGCCATACGCATATCTGGAAACGGGAGTTCGGCGGGGATTCCCCTGCAAAGGGCTGCGTCGCCTGGACGCGCATGGTAGCGAAGGATTGCAGCGCAGAAGATTTGCTGCAAACTTACCGCGACCTGTTTCCCGGCAAACAGGTTCTGCCCGTTCTGATGGGACAGCCGGAAGCGGAGCTTTCCGAGACGAATCGCTATACGCGGGAGTCTTCCAGAAAATACAGCCTGCCGGCATTGTATTGCACAGATTACTCCATGTCTCCGGAGTTTTTGGAACGGGAAGTAACGGAAGGCGGTTTCGCCGGTTTAAAGCCGTATTTGAATCGTTCGCCGTCTTACATACCCGGAAACGAAGTCCGGATCTATGATTTTCTGACGCCGGAACATCTGCAGTTGGCCGACCGCCGCGGCTGGATCGTAATGCTGCATATTCCGCGGCCAATGCGCCTGCGGGATCCGCTTAATCTCGTGCAGATGATGGAAATCGAAGAAAAATACCCAAACGTCAAATTGATCATTGCGCATATCGGCAGAGCCTATGCGGAAGAAGATCTTGGAGACGCGTTCGAAATTTTAAAGCACACAAAAAACATGATGTTTGATTTTACAGCCAATACCCTGGACCGGGCGATGATCGCCTGTCTCGAAGCGGTCGGCCCCAAACGTTTTCTGTTCGGCTCCGATCTCCCCATTGTGAAAATGCGGATGTACCGGACGACAGAAAACGGTTTTTATTATAACCATGTGCCGCGCGGCCTGTACGGAGACGTTTCCGGCGACCCGCATATGGTGGAAACGGATGAAACAAATATCACGAACTTTTTATATGAAGAACTGCTGGCATTCCGGAGAGCCGCGCAGGCGCTCCGCCTTTCTGCGGAAGATGTGAAAGATATTTTATGCCGAAATGCGCAGCGGCTTTTTGGTATTGTATAAAGGAGGCGCAAAAGACATGCGGAAAATCAAAATCGGATTTCTTCCACTGTATATCAAATTGTACGACGATACCTGTCCGTCGCTTCGTCCGAAGCTGGAAGAATTTTATGAAACAATGGCCTTGAAATTAGAAGAAAAAGGTTTTACTGTCCTCCGGACGCCGTTTTGCCGTTTGGAGCAGGAATTCCGGGAAGCTGTAAGCGGCTATGAAGCACAGAATGCCGACTGCATCGTAACGCTGCATATGGCGTATTCGCCTTCTCTGGAGGCAAAACAGGCGCTGCTGCATACGGAACTTCCCGTTATTGTCATGGATACGACGATGACGTACGCCTTCGGCCCGGAGCAGGATCCGGACGAAATCGATTACAATCACGGGATCCACGGCGTAATGGATTTTTGCAATATTTTAAAACGGGGCGGTAAAACATACGCAATTGCCGCAGGGCACTGCGATCATTCCGATGTTGTCACGGAAACGGCGCAATATATACGCGCCGCTGCCGCCGCAAAAAACGTCAGGGGTTCCAGAGTCGGCGTTTTCGGCGGCTGCTTCAGCGGCATGGGGGATTTTCAGGTCACGCCTGCGGAGCTGCGCCAGCGGTTCGGGGTTGAGATGATCGAAGCC
>JBKUJR010000043.1:0-17616 GCA_046952735.1 Clostridia bacterium
TTACGGGAAAAGGCATGATCAAAGCGCTTCGGAAGCTGTATCCGGATTCCAATATCGTTGCGGTCGACTACGACCCCGGCGCCAGCGAAGTAAATCAGCTCAACCGGATTCGTCTCATGCTCGCCGCCGCATTTAAAAATATGAATAAAGGAACTGAAAACAATGAATAAGATTACAAATAAAAAAGATTTCAGATTATTGATCGCTTTCTTCTCCATTGAAACCGTGATTTTACTCATCTGCTTTTTTGTGGCCCATTCTCGGGTAAACAGCGGGGGAGCCGTCGAAAAATCCTCCTGGCGATACGAAAGTTTCGTAAAATCTATCCGCACGGTTCAGACGGATCTATTGGAAAAATCCTTCGGCGGAAACGGAGTCGGCGGTTTTACCAGTATTTGGAACAGCGAAGGAGAAAGCGCCCCTACATCGAATGCAAATCTCTTATATAAATACTATACTTTCAATTTATCGGATGACGGAATCACTTCCAATATGACGAAGGCGGCGCCGGGCGCCCAGATGAGCGGTATCGTAAGCAACACCGCCACAACCACCGTAGTACAGCAGGCAAAAAGCACCTTTACATTAGGAAAATTTAAAATAGCGAACGATTATGTAAGTGAAAACCTGGATCTTGTGAAAATTCTGGAGAAGCCGCTCGTCATAGAGCCGATGGACCAAAGCGGGATCCTGATCTATCATGTCCATGCTACGGAAGGGTATTGCGCCACGGAAGCAGAAAAAAACGATTTGAAAAATTATGCCGTGCAAGGCGAGGCGAACAACGTAGTGGCTGCCGGAAACATTTTACAGGAAACGATTCAAGCGGGAACGGGAATCAAAGTGCTGCATGATAAAACGGTTTTTAAAGAGGGCATGCAGTCAAGCGTCGCTTATAATAACGCCGCGCAGAAGCTGAATGAAATTTATGCGGAACATAAAAACATCAAGCTCCAGATCGATCTCCACAGAAATTCCGCTTCCCTCGACGGTAAAAAGTTCGGCCCCACAGTGCAGGCAAACGGCGTGAATTACGCCCAGTTTTCGTTTGTCATCGGTTTGGATTGGGATCCCGCAACAGGAGATCGTTCCGATTCCGTCAATCCGTATTGGGAAGACAATTTCAAGCTTTGTATGCTGATCATGGAGAAATTGGAAGAAAAAGCGCCCGGGATCGTGCGCCAGATCGATCTCAGGAGAAATCCTTATAATCAGGGATTCGTTGAAAATTCTCTTTTAGTGGAGATCGGATTCGACGGGAACCTTACTGCGGAAGCGGAGGCTTCTGCGAAATTGTTTGGAGAAGTACTTAGCGATATTTACGGATGACAGAAGGAGATTTACATGAGCGACATCGATAAAATCAGAAATTTTTGTATTATTGCGCATATCGATCACGGAAAATCCACGCTGGCCGACAGAATTTTGGAGATGACAGGCGTTTTAACGCAAAGAGAAATGGAAGCCCAGGTTCTGGACAATATGGAACTCGAACGGGAACGCGGAATTACCATCAAAGCACAGTCCGTCCGCTTAAATTACAAAGCGGAGGACGGGCAGATCTACGTTTTCAATCTGATCGATACGCCCGGACATGTGGACTTCAATTACGAAGTTTCCCGCACGCTTTCCGCTTGCGAGGGCGCGGTGCTCGTTGTCGATGCCGCACAGGGCGTCGAGGCGCAGACGCTTGCCAATGTGTATCAGGCGATCGATCATGATCTGGAAGTGATCCCCGTAATCAATAAAATCGATCTGCCCGCCGCCCAGCCAGAGATCGTCAAAAAAGAAATAGAAGATGTGATCGGCCTGCCGGCGGAAGACGCGCCGCTGATTTCGGCAAAAGCCGGCATCGGCATCGATGCGGTTTTAGAAGCGATCGTAAAACAAATCCCGCCGCCGGCAGGCGATAAAAACGCGCCGCTGCGGGCGCTGATTTTCGATTCCTATTACGACACTTATAAAGGCGTCATCATTTATGTGCGCGTTTTCGACGGCCGCCTTGAAAAGGGCGATACCATTCGTCTGATGGCATCGGGAAAAGAATATGTCGTAACGGAAACGGGATGGTTTAAACCGGGCGTTTTACAGCAGTCGGAAGCTTTGGAAGCCGGCGAAGTCGGATATATCGCCGCCGCCATCAAAAATATTACGGACGCCACCGTAGGAGATACGGTTACGCTCGCATCCGACCCTGCGGCCGAGGCGCTTCCCGGATATAAGAAAGTGCAGCCCATGGTATTCTGCGGCGTCTATCCTGTAGACGGGGCGGATTACGAAGATCTCAGAGATGCGCTTGGAAAATTACAATTAAACGATGCATCGCTCGTTTTCGAGGCTGAAACGTCAAAAGCGCTTGGATTCGGGTTCCGCTGCGGTTTTTTGGGGCTTCTGCATTTGGAAATCATACAGGAGCGCCTTGCGCGGGAATATAATCTGGAGCTGATCACCACCACGCCGAGCGTCATCTATCGGATCTACAAAACGAACGGCGAAATGCTCCGGCTGGACAACCCGACCAACATGCCCAATCCCAGTGAAATCGAATCCATAGAGGAGCCTGTTGTGAAAGCGTCGATCATGACGCCCACAGAATACGTAGGGAATATCATGGAGCTTGTTACAGAGCGGCGCGGCATTTTTCAGAACATGGATTATATCGAAGATACGCGTGTTCTCATGACGTATGAAATTCCGCTCAACGAAGTCATTTACGACTTCTTCGACGCTTTAAAATCAAAAACGAGAGGCTACGCCTCCCTCGATTATGAAATTCTGGGTTACAAAAAATCCAATCTCGTAAAATTGGATATCTATCTGAATGGAGATATTGTGGATGCGCTGTCTCTGATCGTCCATGCCGATAAAGCGTACGCGCGAGGCAGAAAAATCGCAGGGAAGCTGAAAGATACGATTCCGCGCCATCAGTTCGAAGTACCGATCCAGGCTTGTATCGGCGGTAAAATCATAGCAAGGGAAACGGTCAAAGCGTACCGGAAAGATGTCCTTGCAAAATGCTATGGCGGCGATATTTCCAGAAAGAAAAAATTGCTTGAAAAACAAAAGGAGGGAAAGAAAAAAATGCGTCAGTTCGGCAGCGTAGAAATCCCGCAGGAAGCGTTCCTGAGCGTTCTGAAGCTCGACGAATAGCCGCATTGTTCTGTTTATGGATTACGGTTTATATTTCCACATTCCTTTTTGCATCAAAAAATGCGTATATTGCGACTTTTTATCTTTTCCTTCTTATACGGTGCCCGCAAGCGAGAAAGAAACGTATTTTAACGCGCTGCGGGATGAATGGTTCTTGAAAAGCGCACAGATCGACGGCGGAATCGACAGCATTTATATCGGCGGAGGAACGCCAAGCTGCGTCGATCCGCTTAACATCTATGAGCTTATCAAAGCCGTCAGAGCGATCCGCCCGATCCGGGATTACGCGGAAATCACCGTAGAAGTGAACCCAGGCACCGTTACATGGGAGCATTTTGAAGTGTACCGCCAGGCAGGCGTAAACCGGATCAGTATCGGTATGCAAAGCACGCACGACAGGCTGCTTCGTTCCCTGGGCAGGATCCATAACGGCAAAGACTGCGAAGAAGCCGTGCGTATGGCGAAAGAATCGGGCTTCAAAGATATCAGCTGCGATCTGATTTTCGGAATTCCGAAAATCGGGGAGGAACCGGGCGAAACCTTCCAGGAATTACAGGAGGATATTGCGCGCGTCACCGAATGGGGCGTAATGCATTTGTCGACATACAGCATTATCGTAGAAGACAACACGCCGTTACATAAGATGTTCCGGAACGGGCAGGCGCAGGAAATCGACGACGACTTGGAACGGCAAATGTATTACAGTATCCGTAAATTTCTAAATACAAAAAAGATTTACCAGTATGAAATATCGAACTTCGCAAAAAAATCCTATAAAAGCAGACATAACCTGAAATATTGGGAATGTCTGCCGTATCTGGGCTTTGGCCTCGGCGCCGCTTCTTACTATCCTGCGGAAAAGAATAACCCCGCGTGCGATTATATCCGGGAATCCAATACGAATATTTTAAAGGACTACTGTATGGGGCTTTACAGCGGGACAAAAGAACGGATTTCCTTAGAAGAGCAGATGTACGAATTCATGATGCTCGGGTTCCGTAAAAGGAAAGGCCCCTCTCCAGAAGCATTCCAGCAACGGTTTGGATGCAGCTATTTTCATAAATTTTCCGACAAATTGGAGAAGCTTCTCCAGAAAAATCTCATCGAGATCAAAGAATCCGCAAGGCTGACGAAATTCGGCCTCGATTATGCGAATGAAGTATTCCGGGAATTTACAGTATGAACCTTTCTGATCCCCGGCCGAAATATACCATCCATGTCAGAGGACTCGTAGAATATCTCCTCCGTCACGGAGATATCGCGCCGGGCGACGCTTTTTTCTCTCCGGAGCGGGCACAGTTAGGTGCGGAAATACACCGGAAGCTGCAAGCGAAGGCAAAAATCGAGATTGCCGATTATATCGCAGAGAAAACGCTGCGCTGTACCAGAGAAAAGGACGGTATCGTTCTGGAGCTGGAGGGACGATGCGACGGGTTTTACTGCAAAGACGGAACCCTCCATATCGATGAATTCAAAACGATCGAATACCAGATTCCGGACTCCGGAGCGCCGGATCCGCTGCATACCGCGCAGGCCGTATGCTACGCCGCTATGCTCGCAGCTATGCCGGAATACCGCTGCGACCAGATTTGCATCCACATCCAATATATTCATATTGCGGACCAAAAACAAACCGAATTTTGTACGAACTTCAAGCCGGAGGAAGTCAGCCGGCATTTTACCGATCTCACAGACGAATATTTTAAATGGATCCTTCCGGATGCGAACAGGCGCAGCGCGCTTCAGAAAGAGCTTCAAAACTTGAAATTCCCGTTTTCTTCCTACCGGAAAGGGCAGCGGGAGCTTGCCGTTTCCGTCTACAAAACGATTGCGGAGAACGCAGGCGCAAATCTTTACGTCAATGCCCCCACGGGAACGGGTAAAACGATTTCGATGCTCTTTCCGGCACTGAAAGCAATGTGCCGGGAAGAATCCGGCGTCGAACTCAAAAAAATTTTTTATCTGACCGCTACCAATGCAGGCAGCGCTCCTCCCGGCGCCGCCGCCTGCCTGCTTTCGCAGCAGCTTTCCGATTTGCTGTCCATCACGCTGACTGCAAAAGAAAAAATCTGTCCCAAGGAAGCGCCGGAATGTAATCCGGAGTCCTGCGACCGTGCCCGAGGACACTATGACCGGATCAACGATTGCCTGTATGATGCGCTGTTAAACGCGAAACAATTCACAAAGGATTCCATTGCGGAGATTGCCTGCCGCCACTGCGTCTGCCCCTTTGAGCTCCAGCTCGATCTTTCTTTATGGTGCGACATCATTATTGGCGATTATAACTATCTTTTCGATCCCACTGCAAAATTACAGCGGTATTTCGGCGAGATGCCAAAAGCGGGAAAGAAGCTTCCCTATGTCTATCTGATCGATGAGGCGCATAATCTTCCAGACAGAGCAAGAGCGATGTATTCCGCTTCCCTGAGCAAAAAACAATTTATGGAGTTCTCCCGCCTCTTGAAAGAATACGATTCGAAACCGCTGAAAAACCTCAGGGCAAAGGCTTCGAAGATCAACAGCTTTTTGATTGCAAAAGGAAAAGAGCTGGAGCAGTATCCCTCTTATTCCGCAGAACTGGACAAGGATTTTACAAGCTTATGTGCGGAGTATACCGAATCCGCTTATGAACTTCTGAAAGAAAAAGCGGTTCCGGAAGAAATTCGGAAACCGTTTCTCGAACTTTATTTTGAGACGGACTTTTTTTGCGATATTGCAAAATACTATGATGAAAACTACTATGCCTTTTACGACATCAAAGAAAAAAACATTTCTTATACGCTGTTTTGCGCCAGTCCTGCGGCTCTGATCCAGGCGTGTGCCAATAACGCGCTCAGTGCGGTCTTTTTCTCCGGAACGCTGCTTCCGTTTGGGTTTTATAGGGAAGCGATCGGCGCCGATCGGGAGAAAGACCGTTTTATCAAAATTCCGTCGCCGTTTCCCGCGGAAAACCGCCTTGCAATCCTGGCGGCAGACGTATATACGACATATTCCAAGCGCGCAAATTATTATGGTAAAATTGCAAAATATATCGTACTCGTGAAAGATTACGCCGAGCACGCATTAAACGGGAAGGGGAATTTTATGATCTTTTTTAGTTCCTATAAGTTTCTCGATGATGTGGCGGCGGTTCTGGACGACGCGTTCCTTGCCGAATATGTCTCCCTCCAGCCCCGAAACAGCAATTTAGAAGAACGGGAAGCCTTCCTGGAAAGCTTTCAGGAAAATCCAGAAAAAATCCATATCGGCTTGTGCGTACTGGGCGGCGTTTTCTCGGAAGGGATCGATCTGCCGGGATCCAGGCTTTCCGGCGCAGTCATCGTAGGCGTCGGCCTTCCTATGGTATGCGCCGAACGCGAACTGATTTCTCTCTGGCACGAACGCCGCGCCGAAGGAACCGGATTTCTGAACGCATACGTCTATCCCGGGGTCAACAAAGTGATCCAGGCGGCCGGCCGGGTAATCCGTACCGCGGAAGACAGAGGGTTCGTAATTTTTCTGGACAACAGGTATTTCGGGAACCGCTACGAATCGCTTTTTCCGGAAGATTATATCATGAAGAAAGCAAAAAATTTGGAGGAAGCCAGGGCGCTTTTATTTGACTTGAAGCTGTAACGAAGGTATACTGTATAAGGCATATATTTTGCCGATTGGAGGTAAAGTATGAACAAAGAGATATTAAATGATTTATTTGATGCCGATACATTTGTGCAGACGAATTCTTATATGCTTTCGTCTGCCGCGGATGCAGAAGGCTTCCCCGGAGACGGCGTCGTCACCGGATACGGCTCCATCTCCGGCAGAGCTGTTTTCGCCGCGCTGCAGGATGAATCCGTCCTGAAGGGCGCTGTCGGAATCGTCCATGCGCAAAAAATTTCCGCCTGCATCGATATGGCGGTCAAGGCCGGCGTACCGTTCGTGTTTTTCATCGATTCCGCCGGCGCCAGAATCCAAGAAGGCCTCGAAGTGCTGGGCGGTTATGGACAAATCATGAAATCGCTTTCCGGCGCGCTCGGCGTTATTCCCACGGTTGCCGTAATCAGCGGACAATGTACCGGCGCCGCCGCCGTCATTGCATCCATGGCCGATTTTACCTTCATGCCAAAAGACGGCGCTTATTTCGCATTTTCCGGCTTAGATGCCCTGCAGGCGGCTTCCGGGAAGGATTGTAAAGAGATCGGTTCCGCAGCGGCCGGCGCGGCGGCAGGTACCGTCTCCTGTTTCGCCGATTCTTTGAAAGACTGTATGCAAAAGGTGAAGGTTTTACTCCATTATCTGCCGGACAACTGCGATTGCGAAGCGCCTTCTTCTGAAAGCGGCGATGATTTTTCGAGAAAAATAAATGCGGAAGCCTGCGGCGCCTTTGAAACATATGATGTGAGAGACCTGATCGTCCAAATCGCGGACAACGGAGATTGGATGGAACTATACGACGGTTATGCGCCCAATGTGGTTGCGGGATTTGCCAGGATCGGAGACAGGACCGCTTGTATCATTGCCAATCAGCCGGCCCTGCAGCAGGGAGAGCTCGATCACGCCGCATGTGAAAAGATCGCAGGCATGCTCGCTTTTTGCGATAAATTTTCGATTCCTGCCGTTACGCTGACGAATACGTATGGTTTTGCTGCTTCCCCGGCAGAAGAACAAAATGCGTTATCTTCTTCCGCCGCTTTATTAGTAACGTCCTTTACCAACAGCGGAATGCCGAAAATCAATATCATTACGGGGAAGGCGTACGGCAGCGCGTATCTGGCGATGAACGGCAGGCAGACAGGCGCGGATCTCATCTACGCGTGGAACGGCGCGGACATTTCCGTCATCACGCCGGAGGCAGGCGCGCTTCTCATTTATAATGAGGAAATCAAAGCCTCCGGCGATCCGGTTCAGGCGAGACGGGAGTTTATTGAAAAATACCGCAGGGAATATGCAACGCCGGTCTATGCCGCTTCCAAAGGCTTCGTAGACGATATCATCTCTCCCGCGGAAACGAGATCGCGTATCATCAGCGCGTTATATCTATTAGATTAAGAGAAAGGACGGCATTTTACCATGAAAAAATATAACATAAAAGTGAACGGTGTTTCCTATGAGGTAGAAGTGGAAGAAATCGGCGGTACGCCCGCCTCCGTACAAACGGGAAACGCAAAACAGGCTGCTCCCGCGGCGCCGGCAGCCCCAAAAGCTCCGGTCAGTTCTTCTTCCGCAGGTGAAAATACGATCGCCGCGCCGATGCCGGGGACGATCGTGAAAATCAACGTCAAAGCCGGCGATTCCGTGAAAAAGGGCGATGTTTTTCTCGTACTGGAAGCCATGAAAATGGAAAACGACATCACTGCTCCCGCAGATTGCACGATTGCGTCCGTTAACGTGTCGCAGGGCGCTTCCGTTGCCACAGGGGATGTTCTTGTAACATATCATTGAGAAAGGATTTGACGACCGATGGTGAAAATTACGGAAACCGTTTTAAGGGATGCGCATCAATCGCTGATCGCTACCAGGATGACCACGGAACAAATGCTGCCCATTGTCGAAAAATTGGATCAAATCGGATACAACGCGTTGGAAGCCTGGGGCGGGGCGACGTTCGATGCCTCTCTCCGATTCCTGAACGAAGATCCCTGGGAGCGCCTCAGAAAAATCAAAGCCAAGGCGAAGAAGACGCCTCTTCAAATGCTTTTAAGAGGCCAGAATATCCTCGGCTATAAGCATTATGCAGACGACGTCGTAGATTATTTCGTACAGAAGGCGATTGCCAACGGAATGGATATCATCCGGATCTTCGATGCGCTCAACGATCCGCGCAACATCGAACGAGCCATGAAAGCCTGCCTGAAAGAGGGCGGACACGCGCAGGGCTGTATCTGTTATACGATCAGCCCGTATCACAATCTCGAGGTTTTCGTGCGCGATGCAAAGCGCCTGGAAGAAATGGGCGCATCGTCGATCTGCATTAAAGACATGGCGGGTCTGCTGGTGCCCTTTGAAGCGTTCAAGCTCGTCAAGGCTTTGAAAGAAAACGTTTCCGTCCCCATCGAGCTTCATACGCATTATACGAGCGGCTGCGGCTCCATGACGTATCTCAAGGCGATCGAAGCGGGCGTCGATATCATCGACTGCGCGATTTCGCCGTTTGCGATGGGAACTTCGCAGCCTCCGACCGAACCGCTCGTCGCCACGCTCGCCGGCACGGAATACGATACGGGACTCGATTTAAAAGCGCTCAGCGAAATTGCCGATTATTTCCGGCCCATTCGCGAGCAATATATCAAATCGGGACAGCTGGATCCGAAAATGCTCGGCGTAGACATCAACGCACTGATCTATCAGGTTCCAGGCGGAATGCTTTCCAATCTTGTTTCTCAGCTGAAGCAGGCGAATGCAATGGATAAATACGAAGCCGTTTTGAAAGAAGTACCGCGCGTGCGCGCGGATCTCGGATATCCGCCGCTCGTGACCCCCTCCAGTCAAATCGTCGGATCCCAGGCGGTTTTAAACGTGCTTTCCGGAGAAAGATATAAAATGATTACGAAAGAGACGAAGGGCGTCGTTAAGGGTGAATACGGCGCGACGCCGGCGCCGGTCAGCGAAGAGATCAAAAAGCTGATCCTGAAAGGGGAGGAACCGATCACCTGCCGCCCGGCAGATCTCATCGAACCGGAGCTCGACAAAATCCGCGGGGAAATCAAGCAATACATCGAGCAGGAAGAAGACGTGCTCACCTATGCGCTGTTCCCGCAGCAGGCGCTGGCCTTTTTCAAAAAACGCCAGGCGGAGAAATACAAGCTGGATGCTTCCCAGGCGGATTTTTCCAATAAGATCCATCCGGTGTAATCGTCTGTTATGAATAAAACTGCCGACTACGATTGCATTGTCATCGGAGGCGGCCCTGCCGGACTCATGGCCGCCATACAGGCGGCTGCCATGGGCGGCAGGGTCGCTGTTCTCGAGCGAAATAACTTGTTATGCAAAAAGCTCCGAATCACGGGAAAGGGGCGCTGTAATCTTACCAACGCGTGTGATTTCGAAACGCTGATGGAAAATATCCCGAGAAATCCGAAATTTCTGTTTTCCGCATTCCGCAATTTTTCTAATACAGACCTGATCGATTTTTTCGAAAAGCAAGGGCTGCAGACCGTTACGGAACGGGGCGGGCGCGTTTTTCCAAAGACGCAAAAGGCCGGCGACGTTGCCGGGGCTTTGATTTCATGCGTTAAAAAGCGGGGGATCGACGTTTTTCTCCATGCGGAAGCAGCTTCCCTATGGATTCAGGAAAACGCGGTGAAAGGCGTATCGGTTCTGCAAAAAGGGGAACGGCTACAATTTCTTGCGCCTGCCGTAATCGTTGCGACCGGCGGTCTTTCTTATCCGCTGACCGGAAGTACGGGGGACGGATATCGCTTTGCCGCGCTTGCCGGACATACCATCGTTACGCCGCGGGCTTCTCTTGCCGCGCTCCTTTCCGGCGAACCGTTTCTCAGAGATCTCGAAGGGCTGTCATTAAGAAACATCTCGATTACGTTGATTGAGAATAATAAAATCATATACAGCGACTTTGGAGAATTGCTTTTCACCGGCGCCGGCGTATCCGGCCCCGTTATATTGAGCGCTTCCGCTTATTATTCGCCGTCTGCCGATACGATTCTCACCATCGATCTGAAACCGGCGCTGGAAGAGCAGAAGCTTTACGAACGTCTGCAAAGGGATTTTGCCGAATATGACCGTAAAATATTTTCCAACGCCCTGGACAAGCTGCTCCCTAAAAAATTGATCCCCGTTTTTATCATGCGGACCGGCATTTCCCCAGCAAAGCAGGTAAATCAGCTGAACAGGGAGGAACGCCTCAAAATCGTAGCCTTGCTCAAACGGTTCCCGGTGCGGATCGACGGAATCGACGACGTGAAAAACGCCATCGTAACGGCCGGGGGCGTCGATGTAAAAGAAGTGGATCCCAAAACGATGGAATCCAAGCTGTGCAGCGGATTGTATTTTGCAGGCGAAGTTCTGGATGTAGACGGATATACCGGCGGATTCAACCTTACGATTGCTTTTTCCACCGGATATACTGCCGGCCGTTCCGTTTTAAAAAGAAATGACTTTTCGGCGGAAATATAATATAATAAAAAAGAAAATTTTTTCGGAGGTTTGATCTATGAATATATTGGTTACCGGCGCTACAGGATTTATCGGCAGTCATACATGCGTGGCATTGCAAAACGAGGGACATCACGTCATTGCGTTCGATAATTTTTATAATTCAAAAGAATCCGTGATAGAAAAAATCGAAACGATCACCGGGAAAAAATTCGTTTTTTACAAAGCGGATATGACGGTACCGGAAGATCTCGAAAAAATATTTTCCGAAAATTCCATCGATTGCGTCATCCATTTTGCGGGCTACAAGGCGGTAGGGGAATCCGTGGAAATTCCGCTCGATTACTACCGTAATAATATCTATGGAACGCTTTGTCTCCTTGAAACGATGAAAAAATACAATGTAAAACGCATCATTTTCAGTTCTTCCGCTACGGTTTACGGAAAGCCCGCTTCCCTCCCGATCCGGGAAGACTTTCCCCTCAGCGTTACGAATCCGTATGGCAGAACAAAATTGATGATCGAAGAAATTTTACGCGATTTATGGATTTCCGATCACGCGTGGTCGATCATCCTGCTGCGTTATTTCAATCCTGTCGGGGCGCACAAAAGCGGACTTCTCTGTGAAGATCCGAAAGGAATTCCAAATAATATCGTACCGCGTATTTTAGATGTGGCATTCGCGAAAACGCCGTATATCACAGTCTACGGAGATGATTATCATACGAAAGACGGCACCGGCGTGCGGGATTACATCCATGTCGCAGATCTGGCATACGGCCACGTGAAAGCCCTCGATTATCTCATTTCGCATACCTCGGTCGAAGCCGTAAATCTCGGCACCGGTACGGGATATTCCGTATTTGAACTGATTCGCGCGTTTGAAGAAAACAATTCGATCCGCATTCCTTATAAAGTTTGTCCCAGAAGGGCAGGGGATATCGACGCCTGCTACGCCGATCCGTCAAAAGCAAAAGCGCTATTCGGATGGCAGGCGGCGTATGGACTCGACGATATGTGCAAAGACGCATATCAGGCCAGGAAAAAGCTCGAGGAGGCGCAGCTTTGAAGCGTTATAAAAATTCCAATTTGTTTCTGTACGTTTCCGGCTTTGCCTTGTTGATCCTCGGCGTTTTCCTGATCGTTTTTCCCTTCAAAGATTACGCCGCAAATATGCGCTCGATGAGTCTGGGGTTTATCGTAATCGGTTGCTTCTTCATCCTGTCGTTCGTATTCAACAGGAAATGGTATTTCCGGCCGGGATGGACGCTGACGCAGGGGTTCTATCTGATCGTCATGGGGATTTTGTGCTTATATTCCTTTGACCGGGAGCTTTCCGATTCCATGAATCTGCTCTTCGCCATGTGGGCGCTTTTCTCTGGCACGACGCAAATTGCCGCCTCCATACAGCTGCGTGCGCTGGAATTCGTAAAATGGTGGCGGATTTTGTGCTGCGGTTTTTTAAATATCCTCTTTTTTGCTTATTTTATCATCGACCCGCTTTCTGATTTTATTGCGCTTTACACGTCTTTCGGGATCTACGTGCTGGCCGCCGGCATCATTTGCCTTTCCGAGCCTTTTGTTTACAGGGTTACTTTAGATTAAAGGAGATACGAATGCTACTATGAAATTGAATCTGTTCCATTTGAAACTGATTGCTTTTGCTTCCCTTACGCTATTTACGCTATCGATTTCCGGACTCGTTACGAATAGTATCCTGATATTCGTGTTCCAGCTGCTCGGGTTCCTCTGCGTGCCTCTTTTTGCCTACATCATTTCCGAGGGATACCGGCATACCCACAGCATCAACAAATATCTTCTCCGCGTACTCCTGCTTGCAGTCCTGACGGCGCTCCCGCATCGGTACGTATGTGTTTCCGCAGAAAATATACAAGACGCGCAGCTCTTTTACAGCGCCGCTCTGACTGCCTTTTTTTGTCTCGGATCGATCGTGCTGTATGATAAAATGAATAATAAATATACGCGTATTTTCTGCATTGTATTTACTGTCGTCATTTCTTTTGTAATCGGCCTGGAATTTGCGCCCCATGCTTTAATCATCATGTATATCATCCATATCTGCCGCGATAAAAAATTTGCCGAACTTGCATATTATCTTACGAGTTATTGTGCGGTAATCGCTGTCGTCAGTCTCTTTTTACTGAAAACGTCATCGGACATTTCCAATATCAGAGAAGAACTAATGCGGAATATCGCCCTGCTTGGCTGTGTCCCAGCGCTGCCTCTGATCAAAAAATATGACGGGACAAAAGGCCCGTCGTGTAAAATTTTCAGTTATGTGTATTATCTGCTTCTCTTAGGAATCATTGTCTCAATAAAAGTGCTTGGCGGATCATGATTTGGTATCGGCATCGGCCGCCTTTTTATGCTCCTCTTCCTCCGGGAGAATTTCATTGACTTTAATCTTTACCGTTTTAATAATTTTCTCGTTGCTGTCGAGTACCGTAAAGGTATAACGATCATAATCGATTTCCGGATGTTCTTCCTCCTCAGGAATTTCTCCGAGCAGCGCGATCACAAGGCCGCTGATCGTTTCATATTCATCCGTAGGAAGCTCCAGATCCAGTTCGTCATTGATATAATCGATTTCCATCAACCCATCGACGATATAGGTATCGTCTGCGATTCGCTCGATGTTATTTTCGATTTCCTCCGCGCCATCATACTCATCGCGGATATTACCCACCAGCTCTTCCAGAATATCTTCCATTGTAACAAGACCCGCCGTTCCGCCGTATTCGTCTACGACGATCGCCATATGCGTCTTATTGTCCTTCAGCACGTTGAAAACATCGTCTATTTTCTGAGATTCCGGAACAAAAGAAGGGGTGCGCATGATTGCGTTCAGATTAAACGTGTCTTTATTCACCTTCAAAAGATCCTTGATATGGATGATCCCGATGATATTGTCCACGCTGCTGTCATATACGGGAAATCTGGAATACCGTTCGCCGGAAGCCATATCGATTACGCGTTCGAAGGAATCGTTGATATTGATGGCCGCGATTTCCGTTCTGTGCGTCATAACATCGATAGCGGTCTTATCGTCAAACTCAAAAATATTATTGATCATCTCGCTCTCGTCGTCGCCGATCACGCCTTTTTCCTGGCCTTCATTCACCATAAGGAGAATTTCTTCTTCCGTGACATTTTCCCCATCGTCATTTGGATTGATCCCGATCAGCCGGAGTACGCCATTTACCGAAAGCGTTACGATTTTAATAAAAGGGGAGAAGATGATTCCCGTGATCCGCAGCGGACCTACGGAGATTCTCGCAGCCTTATCGCTATATTTCATGGCATAGCGTTTCGGGACCAGCTCTCCGAATACCAGCGTCACAAACGAAAGCAAAATCGTGATTACCACGATGCTGAGCGTACTGATAAAACTTCTGTGCTCCGCCGCGAACTGCCAGCTGCCGGCCAGTCCATTCGTAATCATATCCGCAAACGAACTCGATGCTACGGCACTGTTCAAGAATCCGGAAAAAGTTACGCCTACCTGGATCGTAGATAAAAATTTACTGGGATTTTCAACGATTTTCAAAAGAAGAGCAGATTTTTTATCTCCGCTTTCAGCTTCCTTTCTAAGTTTCGTATCGTTGACGGAAAGAAGTGCGATTTCTGAGGATGCAAAGAATGCATTTAAAAAAGTAAGAAAAATAATGAGAAAAATTTGCAAGGCCAAACTGCCGCCTGTTGTCGTATCCGCCGCTGCCAGCATCTGTAAGGGGATACTGCCATCATCGCTCATGAAAAAAATCAGTTCCTTTCAAAATGAAATTAAATAATTTACCCGCATAGTTTAAACTATGCGGGTAAGTTTGTCAATATACTTCTTGTTTTATCTCTTATTTCTTCTCATTGTCCTTTTGATCCGTCGTTTTTTTCTTCTTGCCGCTGATTACGACGATCAGAATAATAACGGCAATGACAATAACTGCGCCCGCAATGATCGCGATGATCGCCCATGTCGGGAAACTGCTTGCCGACTGTCCGTTCGGTTTTGGCGTCGGTTTATCCGCAGCTGACAGAAGATTGACATTTTCTGTCAGCAACGTGCTCTGCTTGGAAGAATCCAGAGAAAGGAATTTTTTCTGATATGCTTCGTCGTAAGCCGCCGCCGGCTGCTGTTCGGAAATATGGAAGTTTACATATAAGGTAGCGCTGGTCGGAAGTTTTTTAAGCAGGTCTTCGGAAGCGCCGAGGCTGATGCTCTTAACGGTAGGCGAATAACCGTATTCCGCGGCATCTTTATATTCGCTCTTCGTGGTATTGATCTCCGTCCTTGTCGTAACGCTCTTTGCAGAGCCGAGCACGAACGTCACTAAATTATCATATTCTTCCTGTGTATAGACGCCTTCCTCAAACCATTGTTTCCGAGTATCAGCGTTTTTCTCCAAGTCGTTAATGGATACCGTTATAATATTTTTCTGCTGCGGATCGCTTGCCAAATCGTCATACAGCTGCGAACCCATTGCATCGATTTCAACCGTTACATCTTTCACGGATACGTTCAAGACGGGGGTTCCCATTCGCGGCGTACCAAAAGCGATATAGCCGCTTTTATCTTTTAAAATGTCATTTGCGTCGAACACGCGGTCCGTGTTCAAATAGGTCTCTTTGTTGATCTCCGGATTTACCCGCACCGTTTTGATATAAGTAACCGTTTTTCCCTTCGTCGGCGCATCTTCATAGGCTTCGTCGCTTTCCGCACGCTTCAGCTTCAGGGAAGTCTGCGAATCGTCGGCAATGAACGCATCGTATTCCTCTTTTGAAATACAATATTTATAGCTTAAATTTTTGATGTTTTTAATTTTGCCGTTTTCGTCGAATCTGTCGTTATAAGGAACCCATTCCATTTCGTCGGAATCCACGATTTCCGTAACAGGCTTATTGGCTTTGACTTCTCCGGTCTTCCGGATGATGGGGATATTCGTATAAAGTTCGATTCTGTCGCCGTTCGAAGATTTCCAGATGGAATCGGCCGTGTCGATCAGGTATCCGTTTACATCTATTTTAAGGTTGTTGCCATTGCTGTCCTTTTCGGCGGCAAGCGCGTATCCGTCATCCGCATATTGCAGGTTCGGATTCTGATGCTCATACGGCGCATCGTCATACGGCGCAATGATTCCATATAAATCGATCTTTGAAGTGGTGCGGATCGAGGAGCTGTCTATAATATGTGTGATAAACGCATTTGCATATGGAAATTTGGAATAATGCAGACCGGTTTTGATCGTTCCGTCCGAGCTGTCGAGCTGGTAGAAATTACCGCTGCTTTTGATTCCGGCAGGGATCACGAGCTTGTCGGATTTCATGGCAATATCTTTCTTTCCGATATATTTGCCCTCTTCCGTCTCCGCATCCGTATTGTAAAAATATTTTACATCCTGCGACACGGTCTTGCCCTTGTCGTTTTTCACCTTGATCGTCGTCTCATAATAATTTATGAGAATTTCCTGATCATAATGTATGGTAATGGAATAAAAATCAAGGCCTCCTATCTCCGAGTCATCTGCCAGCACAGCCGGAACAGATGCAAATACCGACACCAACATGAGCAGCGTGGTAATTGTAGCAAAAATTTTCTTTTTCATACATATCCTCCTTAACATATTTCCCACACCAAAATACAGGTAAACGTATTGTATACCGGTGCGCATATAACATGATATAAATATATTAAGACATTTAATAAGAAATGTCAACAAAGAAAGTATTTAAAATTACAAAAGTTAACAACTTTCTCCCCGGTAATATGGTAAAATTCCTATGGGAACCAAAACGCTATAGGAGGCCTATTTTATGAGGAATATCAGGATATTTGATTCAACGCTCCGCGACGGGGAGCAGGCGCCGGGATTCAGCATGAGCATCAAAGAAAAAGTCGCCATGGCAAAACAGCTGGAACGATTGCAGGTGGACGTCATCGAAGCCGGCTTTGCGATCGTATCCCCGGGAGATTTTACGAGCGTCAAAACGATCGCATCCGAAATCAAGAACGCTTCCGTCGCATCTCTTGCAAGAGCAAAACAGCAAGATATCGATTATGCCTGGAATGCCGTAAAGTGTGCGGCAGACCCTCTCCTGCACGTATTTCTCGCCACCTCCGATATCCATATGAAATATAAATTGAACATGAGCCGGGAAGAAGTCAAAGAACAAGTGCGGCGCTCCGTTTCCTATGCGCGCAGTTTCTGCGGCAGCGTAGAATTTTCAGCGGAGGATGCCACAAGGAGCGATCTCGTGTTTCTCGCAGAAGTATTCCAGATTGCAATCGACGCCGGGGCATCCGTGATCATCGTCCCGGATACCGTGGGCTACGCGGCGCCGGAAGAATTGGAGCATATC
>JBKUJR010000044.1:0-17614 GCA_046952735.1 Clostridia bacterium
GCATTTTTCCATGCAGCTTCTTTTCCAGTTCGCCGATATGGCCATTTAAAAAAGAAAGCACGTCTTCCGTCATTGCCGCGTAATCCGCTTCGGAAATTTTACCGCAGCAGGGGCCTTTGCACAGGCCGATATGATAATTCAAACACGGCCTGTCGGCACAGCCCGGGCGGATATTTTTATTGCAGGGGCGGAGCGGCAGAATGTTTTTAATGGCATCCAGCGTCGTATTGACCGCCCAGGTACTGTGATACGGGCCAAAATATTTGCCGCCGTCTTTCTGCACGCTTCTTGCAAGCAATACGCGGGGGAACGGCTCGGAAACCGTAACTTTTATATAGGGAAAACCCTTGTCATCCTTGAGCAGCACGTTATATTTCGGCTTGTACTTTTTGATCAGATTGTTTTCGAGCAGAAGCGCTTCATATTCGCTGTCGCATACGATATATTCAAAACGGTCGATCTGTGAAATCATCACGGTGATTCTGTCGCTGTGGGGCGTATTCTGGAAATACGAACGCACGCGATTTTTGAGGATCCGCGCTTTCCCGACATAAAGCACCGTATCTTCGTCATTCCGCATGATATATACGCCGGGTTTCTCCGGCAGCCTTTTTAAATCTTCCCGTATCGTATCGTTCATCGTCAACCGTATCGTTCCATAAAAATCATTGCACATTCGTAGTATAGCACAGATTGGGCGGAGAGAAAATGGATATTGACTTTGAAAGCGATATCATCAATAATAGAATTATGTTTTACGTTTAGGAGGCTTTGAAAAATTGTGAAAAAAGCAAGAATGACAGCCGCGCTTTTATTGGTGTGCGCCGCATTTACGGCGCTTGTTTCCTGCAGTGGAAAGAAAGGAGAAGGTCTCATGAAACGAGATCAGTATATAGAACATCTTAATAAAAAGTATGCAGATTATAAGGAAGTGGAATACGGACTCGATATCACGAAAAAAACGGATCTTATTTCCATCTGTTATTCTACGTGGTTTACCAAAATTCTGGGGGAGAAAACGGAAAACCCGAACCCGCCGAATATTACGGAGATTCTGGCGGGCAAGCAGGATTGGGGCGGCCTGTATCAGTTTCATTATTGGGGAAAACCTGCGCTCGGTTATTATAAAAGCCACGATAAAGACGTTATCCGCACCCATATGACGCAGCTTGCGGAGGCAGGCGTGGACTTTATTATCATCGATAATACGAACGCCGCCGAAAGCTGGATCGGAACCAGAGACTGGGAACTGTTTATCACGCTTCCCTGCGAAGCGATTTTAGATACCATCGTCGAAATGCGTGCGGAAGGACGCAGAACGCCGTATCTCGTTTTCTGGAGCGGCGTCAGCGAGGACAGCGGCTGGTCCGTCGCCGATGAGACGTATCGGCAATTTATATCGCAGGAGAAGTGGAAGGACTGTTTTGTTTATTGGGAAGGAAAACCGTTTATGATTACAACGGAGCTGCTCAGCGGCAGTCCGGAAACCATGACGTTCCGTAAAATGTGGGGTCTGCAGCCGGAGCCCCAGGAAGGGATTTGGAGCTTTTTAAATGTGAAAAATATGCCGAATCCCGATCAGGACGGTTATGTGGAACAGATGTGCGTATGTACCGCGACGCAGGAAACTTATATGTCGCTTCCGTCGGCGCATGGCAGAAATCACGGGATTTTTATGTATTCCCAGTGGTACCGCGCCTTTCAGAACAGGCCTAAAGTGGTCACGATCACCTGGTGGAACGAATGGGCCGCACAGCGGTTCGAGGAAGACGGCAAGAGCCTGTTCGTAGATGACTATAATGAAGAATACAGCCGGGACATCGAGCCGATGGAAGGCGGGCACGGGGACCAGTATTATCGATGGATGAAAGAATATATCCGCGCGTACCGGGCGCTCGAAACATGCCCGGTGCTCGTGGAAGCAGGATATGAGCAGGAAGCGGCCGATACGGCGGCACAGAATTGAGCTGTAAAAGCGGCTCGATTTATGATATACTGTAAACAATACTTTGAGCGGAGGTGCTCGCTGTGGATTTTTTATTAGATAATTTATGGATATTATGGCTGATCGTAGCTGCCGTTATGCTGCTGATCGAAATCAGTACTGCGGCGCTCGTATCGATCTGGTTCGTGTTTGGAGCCGTTGTTACTGCTGTAGTTGCATCATTCTGGGACAATTTTGTGGCGCAGGTGATCCTTTTCTTCGTTTTCTCGGGACTGTTTTTGGTTTTATTCCGGAACATGTATAAAAAGAAACTGAAGATCGGGCAGGCTTCCAAAAAGCTGAACTATTCTCTGGTTGGCAGGACGGCCACCGCCGTGGAGCATATCACGCAGTATGACGGAAAGGTTCTCGTGGGAGATGTGTATTGGAGGGCAGTCTGCGAAGAAGACGCCGAAATCCCGAAGGGAGCGATCGTTACGGTGCTGGAAGAAGACGGCACGACATTGAAAGTGAAAGCAAAATAATTTAATATTTTTATTAGAGAAAAGGAGTGTTTGAAATGGAACCGTTAGCTTACATTTTAATTGCGGTGGGAGTAATCCTCGTAATTGCGCTGATCAGCAATATCAAGATTGTTCCGCAGGCGAAGGCATATGTGATCGAACGTCTGGGAGGCTATCACGCGACATGGAATACGGGAGTTCATTTTACCGTACCGATCATCGACCGCGTCGCGAGTAAAATTACTCTGAAAGAAAATGTTGTTGATTTTCCGCCGCAGCCCGTTATTACAAAAGATAATGTAACGATGCAGATCGATACCGTCGTCTTCTTCCGGATTCTGGATCCAAAACTTTATACGTACGGAGTGGAAAATCCAATGATGGCGATTGAAAACCTGACGGCAACGACGCTTCGGAACATCATCGGCGACCTTGAATTAGACTCTACGCTGACGTCGCGCGACGTGATCAATTCAAAGATCACACATGTGCTCGACGAGGCGACGGATCCCTGGGGGATCAAAATCAACCGTGTGGAACTGAAAAACATCATGCCTCCGAAAGAGATTCAGGATTCTATGGAAAAACAGATGAAGGCTGAACGGGAGCGCCGGGAAAAGATTCTGCAGGCGGAGGGTGAAAAGAAATCCGCGATATTGGTAGCGGAGGGTGAGAAGGAGTCTGCGATTCTGCGTGCGGAAGCAGAAAAACAATCGGCGATTCTGCGTGCCGATGCGGCGAAAGCGACGAAAATTCTGGAAGCAGAGGGCGAAGCGGAAGCAATTCTGAAGGTTCAGGAAGCTACCGCCAGAGGAATTTCCATGATCAACGACGTGCATCCGTCCGATCCGGTGATCCGGATCAAAGCGCTGGAGGCGTTTGAAAAGGCGGCGGACGGCAAGGCGACAAAGATCATCATTCCTTCAGAAATTCAGGGAATGGCCGGTCTCATTGCCGGAATCAGCGAAACAATAAAAGAATAATACGTTTGTATTTTTTGAACCGCTTCGATTACGCAGGAACAATCGGGGCGGTTTTGTTCTGTTTTTGCACAAACACAGGGGAATACATAAGAAAAGTATGGTGTTTTGAGAAATAATTGACATAAATGTCAGAAAATGTTATATTTAAAATAATATAAAATCCATATTCATAAAATATGGATTTAAGGGGAGACTTTTACATTATGAGAGAGAGAAATCAGTGCATTCCTGCGCGGAAGAGGGAGCGCCGGGAGACACAGTAAGCAGGGAATGACGCGATATCCGCGCGTCCCTGCTTATTGTGTTTTACAGCATCTGTTTATTTTTAAAATTCCCGAATCCTTGTCCGGTCGCGCCCTTCTTTTTTTGCCTGATATAACATCTCATCCGCAACTTTATAGAATGTTTCATATGTTTTTCCCCCGGCAGCGGAGAAAGCGCCGCCGAGACTGACGGTTATAGATTTATGGCCTGATTTTATCTGATGAATATCGTCCAATAACGCATTGCAGATTTCAGTAAGCTGTTCTACGCTTTCCGCATGTTTTATATAAATGATAAACTCGTCGCCTCCGATTCTGCCGACGATATTTTCGGGACAAAATTTTTCTTTGAGCAATCCTGAAACTTTTTGGAGCGTTTCATCTCCGCACATATGCCCGCACGTATCGTTGATCGATTTAAAATGATCGATATCGAGAATCAAGAGGGCGCATCGATATTGTTCCGGCATTGTCCGGAGCGTTTCATCTATTTTCTGTTGGGTGGTTTCGGGATTAAAAATATGTGTCAGGCTGTCCAGCTGCGCTTTTTTCAATAATTTTTCTTCTTTATTTTTTTCTTCGTCGATCAAATTGATTTTACCTACGGCAAATGCCGGCGTGCCGTTATCGTAAATCATATCGAGCGCAAAACGCAGCCAATGGTTTTTTCCGTCTATACAGGGAAGATTGACCTCCTGAATACAACGCTTTTTTAGATAGAGGATTTTTAGAAACGCGTTTCTGCACGCGGCAGCCTCTTCGCTTGCGGGCGGAACGGAGAAATCGTAATGCATGATTTTTTGCTCTTTATTTTCTTCGCCTGCTGGAATGGCGACCAGCATTTTTCGTGTAGAATAATTGTATTCAAGGAAGAAATCACGCGTCAACGCATAAATTTTATAATGCTTTTCCAGCTCCAGCTTTTTTGCTTTGTTCGCCTTTGCACGCTTATATAAAAAGATTAGCAGTACCGCGATAATAACAACGGCGCCGCAGACGGTAAAAAGAACCACCTCAAACGGATTCTCCCGAATATAATCTTTTAGAGACAGATTTTGTTTTTGCAGCACGTTTTGGTTGATAATCGTTTGCAGGTCGATTTCGGAAATCGTCAAAATGACTTTATTGCAGACAGAAAGCAATTCACGGGGGGCTGTTTTTATGATGCCGAAACAGACTTGCCGCGGCTCATAGGATTGCGGGATCAATTTCAGGCTCCGATATTTTGGCTGATTCAAGTAATATTGCGCCATGTTGGCATCTAAATAGGTATAATCCGCGTCGCCGTCTGATATGGCTTCCACGCATTCAGAAATCGTATCATACGTAACGCGCGTGCCGAGAAATTCTCCCTGATAGGCGCTTTCGGCAGGCAGTGCAAGCTTCCGGCCGCGCAATTCGGTCCCCTTAAGTTTATGATTCATCACCAGTAAATATTGAGAGGAAATAAAAGGGCGCGTCATAGACAGATTGTTTTCCTGCGCCGTTTTATAGCTATACGGCATACCTGCGATCAAATCGACCTGGCCCGAAACGGACAATCGGAACAATTCTTCCGGACTGTCTGCGGGTACCCAGTCGAATTGAAGGCCTGTTTTTTGAGATACAAAACGCAGCAAATCAACGGCAATCCCCTTATATTCCCCGCCGTCTTCGTATTGATACGGCGGATAAGAGGTCAGAACGCCAACCTTCAGGACGCCGGCATGCGCAATATATTCCCGCTCTTTTGCAGAAAGAGAGAGGCAGCCGTTCGGAGACTCGAAATATTTTTCATACAAAGAAGCGGCGTAAGTAGGTGTCGCCTGATCGATATTGACGATCGCAGAATCCAGAGCTTCCGTAATTTCCGTATTTCCCTTTGTAGTTATAAAATAAAACGGACGGGCGGCAAATTTTGCGACCGTACGGAAATTTTCGAGATAGTTCATGCTCGTATTCAGCAATAAATCCGCTTCCCCGCTTTGCAGCGCATCGATCTGTGCTTCCATATTGTCGCACTCGATGTAAACCGGCTGAATTTTGTTAATTTTACAATACTCTTCCAGCTCCTGCCGTCTGACGACGCTGCTTTTGGCAACCGCGATCCGAAACGTTTGCGGGATGCTGGCGCTGACAATATTCAGATCGGAATCATATAATGCCTGTAAAACGGTATACACCGTCCCGTAGCTGTATGCGGAATAATCATATTCTTCAGCCAGAGAATCTATATATCCGATCCCTCCCATAAGATCGATTTTTCCTTCTTTCAGCATTTCCAGCAGAATATTGATGTCCTGATCGATATCTCCGGTATCCGGCGATACGAATTCATAATTCCAGCCTGTGTATTGTGCGATTTCTTCCAGATATTCATAGGTATAACCGGTATGTAAGCCGCTGTCGTCATAATCCGTAAGCCTGGCCTGCACAGGATATGCAACCCGAATGGTTTTTGTTTCTGTTTCCTGCGCAGATACAGGAGTGAGCGCCGTTAGAAAGAATATTATGAAGAGCAATATTTGCAAATAAAATTTCTGTTTCGTTCCTGTTTTCATATCCACACTCTTTTTCTCTGCTGCCAGATAGCGGACAGGGAATTCATTTTACTTTTTATTATAACATGCCGAGAGATGATTTTTCAAATTTATATTATTTTACGTAAATATTGAAATATTTCAAAGTAAACGCAAGCTTTCCCGTAAGTTGAAAAAAGCGCCTTTCAGATGTATAATAGAAAAGCTTTTAGAAGCCCGTAAAGGAGTTGCACCCGGTATGCCGCACAAATATGATAATTTAGAAGAGGCATTTACCTATTTAGTTGGAAAATATGCCGTGCATTTCAGTGAAGCGTGTATCTTGGAAGAAAAAGAAGATATATTTTATGTCAGCGATCCTGAGACGTACGAAATCTATTATCTGTACAGCATGGATCCGAACAAACTGGCTACGGAATGGCTCGACTATAAGGGGAAGAAATGCTACGCCCTTTTGCAGGGAAGAGATGCGCCCTGCCCGTTTTGCACCAACAAACTGCTCTCAAAGGATCAATACTATATTTGGGAATACCGGAATCCTCTGATCGAGAGAAACTTTTTATTAAAAGACAGACTTTCTGTCTGGAATGGGAAAGACGCCCGCATGGAAATCGCGCTTGACGTCACGAATCCGGAAAGAAAGAATCAGCTTCTTTTTGAAACGGTCAAGCAGCAGAATTTTTTGACAGATTGGATCCAGGCGCTGGCGGACGCGAATACGCTGGGAGAGGCGTTCGAAAAAATCCTGCCGGGGTTCTGTTCTTATTTTAAGGCGGAATATGGTTTTATCAGGGCATTTACGGAAACGGAACTCGTTAGGACATACGCGGAGGAAGGAAAGCATTCTCCCTTTCCTTTTGTGAAAAGTCCGTCTTTGAAGAGCATAGAAAGATGGGGAGAATTATTAAACGGAAATAAACAATTTATCGTGCGCTCCGTAGCGGAACTTGCGGAGCAAGACCCCGAGGGCTATGAAATATTGAAAGGCTTCGGCCTGGAGTCGTTCTGTATTACCCCGATTTTAATGAAAAACCGTATATTGGGAATGATCGGGATCGGCAATTTCCATAAACATTATGATGCGTTATTTTTATTGAAGGTCCTCTCCTCCTGTCTTGCGACCGCAGTACAGCGAAAGACGCTTCAGGAAGAAAAATTTTACATTCAATATAAAGACCCGCTGACCGGATATTTGAATTTTGAGGCGTATAAACAGGAAGTCGATCGGATCCTGCATGCGAATCCGGGGTATAAGTATTCCTTATGGTACTGCGATATCAAAAAATTTAAATTTATCAATGATGTCTTTTGATACGATATCGGCGACCGGCTTTTAAAATATTGGACGAATTTCGTGGCGGACGATACGCGGCCGGGAGAAACGTTTTGCCGTATTTCGGCGGATAACCTGACATCCTTACGAAGATACGAGGAAGTTGAAGAGCTGAAGGAACGCTTTGATATGGCGGCGCGCAAATTATCCCAGTTCCAGCTGCTGAAGAACAAGCGGTTCGAAGTGGAGCTGGTCTCCGGCGTCTATTTAATCGAAAGGCAAGAGGATATTCTCGATATCGGGCGTATGCTCAATCGGGCGAATATGGCGCAGAAAAGCGTAAAATCTTTGCCGGGGAGCCAGCTGGCGTTTTACACGGATGAAATGCGGCAGCATGAAATAGAAGAAATGACTTTGATCTCCGATCTGCACGAGGCGCTGCGAAAGGAAGAGTTCATTTTATATTTGCAGCCGCAGGTTGATATTCAGAAATCGGAGCAGAAGGTTTTATGGGCGGAAGTACTCGTACGGTGGAATTATAACAGGAAAAAGGTGATGATGCCTGGGAATTTTATCACATTATTCGAACAAAACGGCATGATCATAGATCTGGACTATTATATGTTCGAGCATGCCTGCCGCCTGCTTTCAAATCTAAAAACGCGTTGCGATAACATGCTCTGTTTGTCGGTGAACGTATCGCGGATTACGATACTTCAGCCCGGCTTTGCGGAGGATTACCGTGATATCAAGGAGAAATACGGTATCCCGGACGGCCGGCTGGCGCTTGAGTTTACGGAAACCGGCGTCGTGGAGGATGTAAAATATTTCGGGGTTCTGGTAAATAAGCTGCAAAAATACGGTTTTCTATGTGCAATGGACGATTTTGGCACGGGACAGTCCTCTTTAAATATCCTGCAAAGCCTGCCGCTGGATATTCTGAAAATAGACAGACAGTTTTTTTACGGAAATTATAATAAGAGAAGGAACCAAATCATCGTATCGAGTATTTTACGCATGGCAAAACTGCTCAATATGCGTACCGTAGCGGAGGGAATCGAGTCGGAAGGCCAGGTAAACCTGCTGAAAAGCATGAAATGCGACTATGTGCAGGGGTATGTTTTTCAGAAACCGCTGCCGGCGGAGCAATTTTTATTAAAAATGGAAGAATCGCTATGAAGAAAACAGAAGGAAGCCACGCATTTTACGAGCATTAGAACGGAAGGAATGAGGGCAAGCATGAAAATTACGGAATTTTATATCGAAAGCTTCGATCATTTCCGTTTATCGGCGAAGGTCTATGAAGCTGACCGGGCAAAAGCGGTCGTACAAATTGTGCATGGTATGTGCGAGCATAAAGAACGATATGATTTCTTTGCCGGGAAGCTGACGGAAAACGGTTATGACGTCGTAATCTCGGATCTTCGGGGACACGGCCTGTCGGTAGGAGAAGACGGGCTGCTCGGCTACTTCGGAAAGAAGGATGGACCGGAAACGCTGATCGAGGATCAATTTGCCGTCAATAAATTTATCAAAGACAGATTCCCGCAGCAGCCGGTATATCTGTTTGCGCATTCCATGGGTTCTCTGATTGCGCGAAATTATCTCCCAAAATACGATTCTACGATAGAAAAATTGATTTTATCAGGCGCGCCCTGCTACAGACGCGGCTGCGGTTTTGCGTGCGCGCTCAGCAAGGCGGCCGTTTTGTTTTCCGGCGCCGAAAACTGCAATCAGCTGATCAAAAGCTTTGCGCCGGGAGGCGGCAAGGGCGACCTGCCGAACGCCTGGCTCAGCTATAATAAACAAAACGTCAAAGAATATAATGAAGATAAGATGTGCGGGTTCCCTTTTACCAACGCAGGGTATCTTACGCTTTATGAACTCGACCGCCGTCTGCATGATTTTAAAAGGAATGGTGCGCGTCATCCGATGTTGGATATTTTATTCCTCGCCGGTGAGGACGATCCCGTAACCGGAGGCAGGAAGGGGCTGCAGGATTCCGCAGATTCGCTTCGAAAAGCAGGATATCGGAACGTCGCTATGAAAACGTACGCGCATATGCGTCATGAAATTTTAAAGGAAGCGGAATGTGAACTGGTTATACGGGATGCGATATCCTTTTTTGACCGGTAATTGACCAGAAACGGGAGGAAATACGTGACACAGTTTACAAAAAAAGCCATTATGCAGTCGTTTCTGAAGCTGCTCAGTGAGCGGCCTCTGGATAAGATTACGATCCGGGATATCGTGGAAGAATGCCAGATTAACCGAAACACGTTTTATTATCATTTTGAAAATATTCCGGCGCTCGTAGAAGAAATATTCCGGGTAGAAACAGAGCGGGTGATCGCAGAGCACAGCAGCCCGGATTCCTGGGAGGAAGGCTTCATTGCAGCGGCGGATTTTGCGTTGCAAAATAAAAAGGTCATCTATCATATTTATAATTCTGCGAACCGAGGAGAATTTTACCGTTACCTGAGCAGTATCGCCGGAGACGTGATGACGCGCTTCGTGGAAACGGCCTCTCAGGGACTTCGCGTTAGCGAAGACGATAAAGCGCTGCTGGCCAGCTTTTATAAATCGGCGCTGGTCGGGATGCTTCTCGATTGGCTGAATGCGGGGATGAAATATGATCCCGTGGCGCTGATTACCAGGCTTGGGCAAATAATGGAAGGCAATATTGCAGCCAGCTTACATAAAATGGAAAAAATGACATGAAAATCAGACAATTTTATACGGATGCACAAAAATCACACATCCGTCATTTTTTGTCCGTTCCCTTTTGCCGGCAGAAACGATATACTATCCCTGTAAAATAATAAGGAGGAAGGCAGCATGAAAACGATGAAAACCGCTAAGTGGGGATATATCATAACATCGGTTATCTTTTGTATTACAGGACTCCTGATCGTGGCCTATCCGGGAATCTCCGTCTCCCTGTTCTGCTATATTCTGGGCGCGCTTTTAGCGGTTTCCGGAATTATTAAAATCATCGGTTATTTTTCACGCGATCTTTATATGTTGGCATTCCAGTTTGATCTTGCGCTGGGAATCCTGCTCTGCATATTGGGGCTTGTTATGATTCTATATCCGGAGGTGGTATTGCACGTCATATTCTTTTTGATCGGCATTACGGTTCTGACGGACAGTTTGTTTAAGGTACAGACCGCATACGATGCGAAAAAATTCGGCCTGCGCCAATGGTGGATCATTTTAATCAGCGCGCTTCTTACTTGTATTTTCGGTATTTTAATCATCATAGATCCGTTTGGAGGAGCGAAGCTGACGATGGTCATCGCGGGAATTACGTTGATTCTGGAAGGGTTCCTGAATCTGTGCGTCGCAGTGTATGCCGTCAAAATCATAAAAAGCAAAAAGCCTGATATCGTCATGACGGATCATACCGGTTTATGAAAAAGTCAGGCCGCATCATTTTGACACGGGTATGAAACAAAGGTATAATATTGCGGATGGGATCGGAAACGATCCTTTTTCAAAAGGAAACAGATCTTAATAGAGGAGTAAACGCCGTATGAATGTAATAGAAATGGTGAAAGAGGCGGAAAATAAAGCGGAGGAGCTCAAAAATACAGCCAGAAACGAAGCGCAGCAGCAGGTTTCCGCGGCGGAGGAAGCTGCCCGGCGACAGGCGGGCGAACTGGTGGAAGCGGCAAAAAAGGAAGCGGCAAATATCCTGGAAGCGGCGCGCCAGTTAGCGGAGAAAAACGCGGCGCTCATCCGGGAAGGGAATCATCAAAGAAACCTGGAACTGGCAGCTGCGGCTGCGGAGAATAAACGGCGCGCTGCGGAGCTTGTGCTGTCGTTTGTATAATATGCGCGGAAAAGTAAGGGGTGCGCTATGATAACGCCAATGAAATATATTACGATCCTGTGCATGCGGGAAGACCGGGAAGTGGTCCTTGCCGGACTGCAGAAATGCGGCGAAGTTATGCTATGTCCTCCTTCAGAGGGAGAACGATCCGTGCAGGCGCCCGTTTACGATGCGGCAGGCGTAGAGAAGCTCATCCGGGACTTAAAACGATATGAGCAGAAAAAATCTTTCCTTGCCGGCCTCCCGGAAATCGGCATGGAAGAATTCGAGCAAACCGGCATGGAAGCGGAAGCGGCCGTGAAAGAATTACAGGCGCTGATCGACGATATCGAAGCCGGCAAAACGGCGCGGCAGGAGAAAGAAGCTCTGCGGGAAACGCTGAAACCCTGGGAGGCGCTTACGGTATCTGCTGAAGAGCTTGGAGAATCGCTTTACACGATGAGCGTACTTGGAGAAATTGCGCTCCGAAATTTAGAGGACTGCCTGAAAGCCGCCAAAGAAAATGGGTTCGGCCTGGAAATCCTGTCACAGGATCAGTCGAAAGCGTATGCGGCAGCATTTTACCTGAAAGAAGAAACAATCGCGCCGCTTGTCGCGGCAGGCTTCGAGAAAATAACGCTTCCGCCTGTTTCCGGAAGAATCGGCGAGGCCATCAGACGGCTGGAAGCGGAAATCGCGCAGCTTTCAAAGCTGGAAGAAGAGCGGAAACGCCATCTGATGGAGCTTGCAGGCTCGGCCGCGCCGAAACTAATTTATGAAAAGTATCATACGGCGAATGAAAGAAATGCCGCGCCTTCAGCGGAAACGGCGATGACCGCATACGTAGAAGGCTGGGTGCCGGCGGATCGTACGTCTGCGGTAGAACGGGCGGTTGCAGAGGCGGCCGGCGTATACGATATTTCTTACCGTGACCCGCTCCCGGATGAAATACCGCCAACGGTTTTGCGAAACAGCCGCGCGGTGCGCCAATTCGAGGGGATCACGGAAATGTTCACAGCTCCAAAATATGGCGAAGTAGATCCAAACCCCGTAATGGCGCCCTGGTACTGGGTGATCTTTGGTTTGATGATGGGAGATGCGGGATACGGCCTTTTGATGGCATGCGCGGTCCTGGTCCTGAAAAAGCTCATGAAGCCGCGCGGAAATACCGAAAAGCTCATGAATGTCATTCTGTATTCTTCGGTTACGACCATGATCTTCGGCGTCCTGTTTGGCAGCTATTTTGGAGAAACATGGCATCCGATTTTATTCAACCCTTTAGATGATCCCGTAAAAATGCTGATCCTGACACTGGTGGTCGGAGGTCTTCATATTTTCACCGGAATGATCGTCAAGGCCTGGATGAATATCAAAGCGGGACAATTCTGGAGCGCAGTTTTCGACCAGTTTTCCTGGATGCTGATCCTGAGCGGCGCAGGCCTGATTTTTATTTCGCAGACGCGAATCGTCGGAATCGCGCTGGCGGCGGCGGGCGCCGTCGTCGTGCTGCTGACTGCGGGCCGCGCAAAGAAGGGCGTGTTCGGGAAAATCACAGGCGGGCTCGTGGGCTTATACGGCGTTACGAATTATATGAGCGATATTCTGTCTTATTCCAGGATCCTGGCGCTCAGCCTCGCCACAGGCGTCGTAGGCATGGTTATGAATATGCTGGCAGGCATGGTGCGCGGCTCGATTCCTGTGCTGGGCTTTCTGTTTGCTCTGCTGATCTATGCGGTGGGCCACGTTTTCAATCTGGCGCTCAGCCTGCTGTCCGCATACGTACACGACTGCCGTCTGCAGTATATTGAATTTTACGGGAAATTCTTCGACGGCGGCGGGAAAATATTCAAGCCTTTTTCAATACAAACGAAATACATACAATTAAAAGAACATGATAATGGAGGAAAATGATGATGTCTGGTATCGTAATTGCAATTATGGGAGCGGCCGTATGCGCCATCTTGGGCGGCTGCGGATCTGCATACGGCGTAATGGCGGCGGGAAAGGCCGCGGCGGGCGTAACGTCGGAAAAACCGGAGCTGTTCGGTAAAATGCTGGTGCTTCAGGCGCTTCCGGGCACCCAGGGTATTTACGGCTTTCTGACTGCGGTATTGATTATGGTGCGCATCGGCGTTCTCGGCGGTTCCCCGCTCGAGCTTACGGCGTCGCAGGGCTGGCAGTTCTTTTTCGCCGCGTTCCCGATGGCGATCTGCGGCCTGATTTCCGGAATCTGTCAGGGAAGAACGGCTGTTTCCGCGATCCATATGACGGCAAAGCAGCCCGATTCGTCCGGAAAAGGAATCACAATGACGGCGCTGGTAGAGACATATGCGATTCTGGCGCTTCTGACTTCGATTCTGCTCATATACGGCATTGCGCTGTAAGACTTGCCAGCAGGAAGGAGGGTGCCTATGAGCGCCGGTACGGTTATTGAGAAAATAGAAGAAAAGGCTGCTTTGGAAGCTGCGGCAATCCGGAAGGAAGCGGAAGAAAAAGCGCGCGCAGTGGGCGATGCGATCCTGTCCGAAGCAAAGGCGAAGGCGAAAAACATCCGGCGCAGCGCGGAAGAACAGGCGGAACGCCTGATTTCCGCCGGAAAACAGCAGAGCGGTCTCGACGCGAGAATTTCCCATTTAAATGAGAAACGAAGACTTCTTGCGGAGCTGCGCCGGGAATCGGCGAAACGCATGCGCGGCTTTGACGACGATCAGACGGCGGAGCTCCTGACAAAGCTGGTACTGGAAATTCCTCTCAGCGGAGAGGTTCTGGTCAGCGCATCCGCGAAGGACGCCGCCCTTCTGAAAAGCAAAGGTTTGCTCGGGACATGGAAAAACAAAGCCGCGGAGAAGTATGGGGTTACGGCGGAATATAGGCTTTCTGAAGAATGCGCCGCGCCTGCCGGAGGACTGGTTCTGCATACGGCACAATTTGACATAGATCTGACGTATGATACGCTGATCGATACAGTCTTTGAAACGCATGAGAAAGAGATCGCGGATTGTCTTTTCAAAAGCGGGAGCTGACGGACGATGGGTGAAACGGAAAACATTTACGGAAAGAAATCATATGAATTCGCCGTCGGCAGAATCAAAGCCAACAGTCATCGCCCTTTCTCCGCCGAACAATGGAACCGTCTTCGGGAGGCCGATTTGCCGTCGGCCGAAAAAATTCTAATTGAATACGGTTATCCGCCTGTTCCCGAGGGAAAGACCATATTCGACTCCATTGCGGAAGAAAGAGAGCGCACCATAGAATTTATCAGGGACGCAGCGCCCGAGGCGGAGCTGGTCGACCTGCTTTTTTTCGAAGAAGACGCCGTCAATCTGAAGCTTTTCCTGAAAGCGGGACGTATGGACCCGGCGCCTGCTTCGCTGCCGGTCCGCGCCGGCGGCATGGATCCGGAGCTTCTTAGAATCTGTGCGTACACGGAAGATTTTACCCTCCTCGGCACGCCGGCGCAAGACATGTTACGCGGCGTATGTGCGGAAACGGATCCGCGGAAAATCAGCTGTCAGGTGGATAACGCCATGTTCTGCCGGGCGCTCCGCATCGCGGAGCGAAAGCATTGCGCATCCCTGACGCGCCTGCTGACGGAATATGGAACTGGCAGAAACAGACGGACTGCGCTCCGTCTTGTGAAGCTCGGCGCAGATCCCGGCCGATATCCTGAAGCGTTTCTTCCCGTCGGCGGGGAATGGTACAAAACGGCGGACCACGGCAAAACGGAGCGCGAAATTTTAACGGACGTTAATAAAAGATTAGCGGCTGTCACGGAAGAGCTGGGATATGACACAGGAATGGGCGCAGTTGCGCAATATTATTTTATGAAAAAGAATGAGGCGGCCGCATTGCGGATGCTTTTTACGGAAAAGAGCTTTGCCGCCGCAGGAGGTGCCGCAGCAAATGGATAAAACGAAAGTTGCCGCCGTAGGGGAGCACTCCTCGGTGATTTTATTCCATACGGCAGGAATCGCCACAAAATCCGTATCGAATACGGAAGAGGCAGAACGCGCCGTGCATCAGTTCGTCAAAGAAGGATACGAAGTTATTTTTCTTTCAGAACGTTTTGCAGAACAGATGGAAGAACCGCTGAAACGATATCGGGCTTCTGCATATCCCCTGATCCTGCCGGTCCCGGATCGCGCGGGACCTACGGGATACAGCATGAGGAGAATTACGGAAAATATGGAAAAAGCGATTGGCACCAATCTATTTGAAAGTTAAGCAAAGGAACGGGGTTTCGGAAGATGGCAGATAAATTTGAAATTACGGGCACGATTTATAAGGTTGCCGGACCGTTGATCGTAGCGGACGGAATGCAGGACGTAAATATGCATGATGTGGTTCGTGTCAGCGATAAAAAGCTGATCGGCGAAATCATAGAGCTGCGCGGCGATAAAGCGTCGATCCAGGTATATGAAGATACTACGGGTATCGGACCGGGAGAACCCGTCTATGTGACCGGCGAGCCGCTGAGCGCCGATCTGGGACCGGGGCTGATCGAAAGCATTTTTGACGGGATCGAACGTCCGCTGACCGCAATCTACCGGGAAGCGGGGGATCGGATTCCGCGCGGAATCGACGTGCCGAAGCTGGACCGGAATAAAAAATGGGCTTTCGTGCCTTGCGCCCGCCCCGGAGATCGCGTGGAAAGCGGCGACGTTCTCGGCACAGTGGAGGAAACGCCGGTCGTAACGCAGAAAATCATGGTTCCTTATAAAATATGCGGCGTTCTGGAATGGATTTATGAAGGAGAGGCGACGATTGTGGAACCGGTCGCGCGAATCAAAGACGATGCCGGTAAAATCCATGAAATCCCTATGCTGCAGAAATGGCCGGTTCGGGTGCGCAGGCCGTATGCCAAAAAAATGGTTCCGACTGAGCCGATGGTTACGGGACAGCGCATCATCGATTCTTTATTTCCGATCGCAAAGGGCGGCATTGCCGCTGTGCCCGGCCCGTTCGGCTCCGGGAAAACGATCGTGCAGCATCAGCTTGCCAAATGGGCCGATGCAGATATCATTATTTATATCGGCTGCGGAGAGCGCGGAAATGAGATGACAGACGTTTTAAAAGAATTTCCGGAACTTCATGACCCGCGCACGGGCCTGCCGCTTATGAAGCGTACCGTCCTGATCGCCAACACCTCGGATATGCCGGTAGCGGCGCGGGAGGCTTCCATTTATACGGGAATTACAATTGCGGAATATTTTCGCGATATGGGATATAAAGTTGCGATTATCGCCGATTCCACCTCCCGCTGGGCGGAAGCGCTTCGCGAAATGTCGGGGCGGCTGGAAGAAATGCCTGGCGAAGAAGGATATCCGGCATACCTTTCGACGCGTCTCGCGGAATTTTATGAGCGGGCGGGATCGGTAAAATGCCTCGGTTCGGACAACAGGTACGGTGCGATTACGGCAATCGGAGCAGTTTCTCCTCCGGGCGGCGACACGAGCGAGCCGGTATCGCAGGCGACGCTTCGCATCGTAAAAGTGTTCTGGGGACTGAGTGCGGATTTGGCATACCAGCGCCACTTTCCGGCGATCGACTGGCTGCGGAGCTATTCGCTTTACGATAAAAAAATCAGCGCTTATTTTTCCGAACATATCTACGAAGAATGGGGCGGGCAGGTGACGGAAGCGCGGGCGCTTTTACAGCAGGAATCGGAGCTCAATGAAATCGTTCGTCTCGTAGGCTTCGACGCTCTGAGTGAAAAGGACAGGATCACGCTGGAATGCGCACGGATCCTCCGCGAAGACTTTTTGCAGCAAAACGCGTTCCGCGAGGTGGATACATACACATCTCCCATCAAACAGGCGCAGATGCTTTCTGCAATTTTAAGCTGGCATCGGACGGCGCAGGAGGCGATTCCCGACGGCGTAAGCTACAAAGAGATTATGGATATGGCTGTCCTGGAAAAAATCGCGGCAATGAAATATGAAGCGGAAGACGAGTGGGATACATTCTACGCGGCATTGAAAGAGCAGATGAAGCAGGAATTTTCCAGACTGCGCGCCGGAGGTGTCAAAGAATGAAAAAAGATTATAAAACAATTAAAGAGGTCGTAGGACCGATCATGCTCGTTGAGTGTGTGGAAAATATCAAATACGATGAATTGGTGGAAATTATTGAAGCGGACGGAACCAAGCGGTATGGGAAGGTTCTGGAAGCACTGGGAAACAAGGCGCTCGTACAGCTGTTCGAAAGCTCTCAGGGGCTTCAGATTTCCGATTCCAAAGCACGTTTTCTGGGACATGGCCTGGAGCTGGCCGTAAGCCCGGATATGATCGGCCGTGTTTTTAATGGCATGGGGG
>JBKUJR010000045.1:0-17423 GCA_046952735.1 Clostridia bacterium
GACGGAAAGGAAGGGATTTTATCAAACTTCAAATCCGGACGGCTCAGGCTCAACGTATCTCCAATATTGAAAATTCCGGGATCAAACAGGCCGATGATATCGCCGGCATAGGCTTTCTCGATGATCGTCCGTTCCTGCGCCATAAACTGCGTCGGCTGAGACAGCCGGATCTTACGGCCAAGGCGCGTATGCCAAGCTTCCATTCCTTTTTCAAATTCTCCGGAGCAAATGCGTAAAAATGCAAGGCGGTCCCTGTGCGCAGGATTCATATTGGCCTGAATTTTAAATACGAAACCAGTAAAGGGCGTCTTCTCAGGCTCTATGATATCTTCGCCCGCCATCTGGGGCTGGGGACAGGGCGCCATCCGGATAAATTCGTTCAGGAAGGTCTCCACGCCGAAGTTCGTCATCGCCGAGCCGAAAAATACGGGTGTCAGCTTGCCGCGCAGGACGCGTTCCTGGTCCAGCTCTTCTCCGGCCATATCGAGAAGATTGATTTCTTCCGCCAGACGGTCGTGATAATAGGAACCGAGCAGTCCCGCAAACGCCGGATCCTCCACGGAGCCTGCTACGGTACTGACTTGGCTCTGTCCGTGATTTCCGCCTTCGAACAACTCCACGCATTTTTTCCGCCTGTTGTAGATTCCTTTAAAATCTCCATCCGTGCCGATCGGCCAGTTCATGGGGTAGGACGTAATACCAAGCACCTCTTCGATTTCCTGGAGCAGATCAAACGGATTCCTGGCAGCGCGGTCCATTTTATTGATAAACGTAAAAATCGGGATCCCGCGCATTTTACAGACATGGAATAGTTTTACCGTCTGCGCTTCGACACCCTTCGCGCCGTCGATCAGCATAACTGCGCTGTCCGCGGCCATCAGCGTGCGATAGGTGTCCTCGGAAAAATCCTGGTGACCCGGCGTATCTAATATATTGATACAAAAATCATTATATTCAAATTGCAATACGGACGACGTCACGGATATACCTCTTTGCTTTTCGATCTCCATCCAGTCCGAAACCGCATGCTTTGAAGCTTTTCTCGCTTTGACCGAACCCGCCAGACGGATCGCGCCCCCGTAAAGCAGCAATTTTTCCGTCATCGTCGTCTTACCCGCATCCGGGTGGGAAATGATCGCAAACGTCCTGCGCCTGTTTACTTCCGTATTGATAGCTTCCATGAATTCCAACCTTTCCTCGCTTCTTGGCAGAGCGCTCTATATTTTACAGAGTGTCGAGCCATTTTTCAACCGTTTTTATCCCGTCCGCGGCAGCCGACAGAATTCCGCCCGCGTAGCCTGCGCCCTCTCCCACAGGGTAAAGCCCCGTCATGCTCACTGAGCAGCCTGCCTCGTCCCGCAGGATCCGAACCGGAGAAGAACTTCTCGTCTCGCATCCCGTCAGCACAGCGTCCGCGCGGTCGAAGCCGGAGATCCGTTTTCCGAATACAGGGATGCTTTCTTTTAAAGATGCATAGATTTCATCTGGTAAAATGCTGCGCAGGTCCGCGGGCTGGCATCCGTTGGGATAGGTCGGCTCTACAGCTCCGAAGGCAGTCGTTTCGCGTCCGGCAAGAAAATCGCCGACAAGCTGGCACGGCGCTTTCCAGGAATTTCCGCCAAGCCGAAACGCGGCGCGCTCCAAATTCCGCTGAAACTCCACGCCGCTCAGGACGTCTTCTCCCGCAAAATCCTCCGGAGATACTCCCACGAGAATGGCCGCGTTGGCATTCCGTCCCGCCCGGTCGTAATTGCTCATACCGTTTGTAACCAAACCGCCATGCTCAGAAGCGGCGCCGACCACAAAGCCGCCCGGGCACATGCAAAACGTATAGACGCCTCTGCCGTTGGCGGCGTGATACGATAACTTATAATCCGCAGGACCGCCGCACTGCCGCATGAGCCGTGCAGACGGCCCGTATTGCGCCTTGTCGATATCCTTCTGCAAATGCTCGATCCGAAGGCCGACGGAGAAAGGCTTCTTCTCCATAGCGATTTCCTGTCTCCGCAGCAGCAGAAACGTATCTCTTGCACTGTGGCCGACAGCGAGAAAGACAGAATCCGTATCCAGCGTATACGAGTCCTCTCCGCTGCGCACCGTTACGCCGCAGACATGCGGGAGCGCGCCGCCCTGCTGCGTGCGGAGCTCCGTCATCAAAGCGCCGAAACGGATTTCGCCGCCTTTGCAGATGATATATTCTCTTATATTTTTAACAATTTTCCGCAGGTTATCCGTCCCGATATGCGGTTTATTCTTGTACAGGATTTCCTCGGGCGCGCCGAATTTCACAAACGCTTCCAATACGAATCTCCCGGTCGTATCTTTCTCCCGGATCATGCTGTTCAATTTACCGTCGGAAAACGTACCGGCGCCGCCTTCCCCGAACTGGATATTGGATTCCGGATCCAGCCGGTTCTGCTTCCAAAACAAATCGACGTCCTTTACCCTGTCGTCGATCCGCCGGCCGCGTTCCAGAATCACCGGCCGGAGGCCGGCTTCCGCCAGAAGCAATCCGGCAAACATTCCCGCAGGACCGAATCCGACGACGACAGGGCGCAGACGGCAATGCGCTATGGCGTTGTTCTCCCGGATTTTTGTCATATATTCCGCAAATCCGTTTTCCGGCTTTCGGATCACTGTAAAATTGGAGACATCCATATGCTGCTGTTCGCATAAAAGCTCCACGTCAACCGTATATACGAATAACGGCGCTGACTTTTTACGCAGATCAGGAGACTTTCGATAAATAGAAAGATTCCCCATACCGTTTCGTTTCATGCAGAGCATTTTACAGATTTTACAGATAAGCTGTTCCCGCTCCGTCCCGGCGTCCGGCGCCGCGTCTGCGGGGAGCTTTATATCTTTTACTCGGATCCACATAGAAAAGCCCTTCCTTCCATCCGATCCAGTATATCCGCCCCGGCGCGCGCTGTCAATTTTGTATTGAAATTCCTTTGGCTTCTGTGTTAAAATCAGTAAATCATCCGTAGCTTTCAGTCGATATGGGAAGGAAATTTTTATGAGAAAATACATTTTACTTTTATTATTGATGCTGTGTCTGGCGGTTCCGCTGGCCGCTTGTACCTCCTCTGCAGAGCGGAGCGATCCTTCCGAGGCGCCCACAGCGGATCCGGCATTGTTCGATTATACGGCGAAGACGTATGACATCGCTTCTTTCGAAGGAAAATATAAACTGCAGGGCCGCTGCCCCGTTATTTCTTACAAGCCCCCTAAAGCCACAGAAAAAGTCGAAGCTCTGGCGCTCGATTACAGCTGCGCCGCTTTTGCTTTTAACGCGTATTGCGAAGGCGAAGTAACTGCGGAAATTTATACGGCCCCAACGGCAATCGGAGGCAGAAGCCTTTATCTGAACGTAAGCGTTGACGGCGTCAAAAACAATTCAAGAAAAGAGTATAAGCTGACGGGCAAGAAACTGCATACGGTAACAATCGCCTCAGGTTTGGAAAGGGGCCTGCATTCTTTTGTCATCGAACGCCAGACGGAAGCGGAGAGAGGCCTGATATATATCAATTCCATTTCTTTAAACGGCGAACTCTACGATGCCCCTGCTTTCGGCAATTTATTGATCGAATTTATCGGCGACTCAATTACGACGGGGTACGGGAACCTTTTCCCTGCGCTGACAGAAGGCGAAACGGACTCCAATCCTGCTTCGAACGTCTATCAGGATGGAACGAAAACATACGCTTATCTTACTGCTAAAAAGCTCGGTGCAGATTACAGCATCGTAGCGCAGCAGGGGATCGGGGCCGTATGCGGATATTACCCGCATACCATGCTGGATACCTATGGATATACTTGCTATCAATGTAACCATAAACAGCCATGGGATTTCAGCAGACAGCCGGATATCGTCGTCATCAATCTCGGCACGAACGACCGCGCCATGGCAAACGCCGGCAAAACGACTTTAGAGGAGATACAAAAGGGGTTCGAAGAATTTTGCCTGCTCGTACGCGAAAAAAATCCTGACGCCAAAATCGTCTGGGCATACGGCATGATGGATCAAAGTGCCGAAGCGCAAATCAAAGCGGCGCTTGCTGCCGCAGGCGGAGAAGCGGCAGGTTTTTATTACGTAAGCCTTGTCAGCGACAGCACCGGAGGCAATGGGCATCCATCGGTCAGCGGACACGAGCAGAATGCCGAAATCCTTACGGAGGCAATCAGAAAAATTATCGCTTCCTGATGCGGGGAAATTATGGTATGATAGTCACAAATTACAAAAAGGGAAGGAGCGCGCTTCATGCCGGAATTTATTTGTTACCCGAAATGCAGCACCTGTCAAAAAGCCCGCCAGTGGCTCGACGCAAATAACATTTCTTATCATATACGCGATATAAAAACGGACAACCCCTCTGCGAAAGAGCTTCGCGCATGGCAGGAGCAGAGCGGCCTTCCGCTGCGAAAATTTTTCAATACCAGCGGTTTGAAATATAAAGAACTCCATTTAAAAGACCGCCTGCCCGCAATGAGCGAGGAAGAACAGATCGCGCTTCTCGCCTCGGATGGCATGCTGGTAAAACGCCCCCTTTTCATCGATCTGAGCCGCGGCCGTACGGTGGTTCTGATTGGCTTCAAAGAAGCCGATTGGCGCATTCTCCTTTAAAAGACAATGCATTTTCAAACTTACAAGTCGATCCTTTCTCCTAAAAACGGTATGAACATTTACCGCGGCTGTTCCCACGGCTGTATTTATTGCGACAGCCGCAGCAAATGTTATGAAATGAAACATGACTTCGAGGACATCGAGGTAAAGACAGATGCGCCCGCCATGCTGGAAGCGGAACTCCTGCGAAAACGGAAGAAAGGGATGATCGGAACAGGGGCGATGTGCGACCCCTATATGCACATCGAACAATCGCTCCAATATACGCGCAGCTGCCTGGAGGTAATCGAACGGCACGGCTTTGGCGTAACGATCTTGACGAAGTCCGACCTGATCCTGCGGGATCTTGCGATTTTAAAAAAAATCAACGAGCATTCCAGATGCGTTGTACAAATGACGCTGACCACATACGACGAAGCGCTCTGCAAACAGATCGAACCGAATGTATGCACGACGAAGAGACGCTTTGAGACGCTTCAGATTTTACGAGAGAACGGAATTCCGACCGTCGTCTGGTTTACGCCGCTTTTGCCGTTTCTCAACGACACTGCGGAAAACATCCGCGGCATCCTCTCTTATTGCCGGGAAGCCGGCGTTTACGGCGTTCTCTGCTTCGGCATCGGCGTTACGCTTCGGGAAGGCGACCGGGAGTATTTCTACGAAGCCCTGGACAAACAGTTTCCGGGCGTCAAAAACAAATATATCAAAACCTTCGGTTACGCATATGAATGCAGGAGTCCGCACAACGATGCTTTAATGAAAGTATTTTACGAGGAATGCAACAGAAGCGGGCTGGAAACCGATATCGGTAAAATATTTCAATTCATTAATATGTTTGAGCGCGAGCCGCCGCCCCAGCAGCTTTCTCTGTTTGACGATCTGTGATTCCTATTTTTCAGATAACACCGTTCTGCTATAAAACTTTATACGGGAGAAAGCTTACGGATATTCTTCAGCCCCCGCCGCCTCTTTCTGCTATCGATCCGGCATATTGCTCTCTATCTTTCTGTTTTTCCTCCTGTACAAGCGTAACGATCACCTCCGTAACCGCCCGCTCCGTAGCGTTTGACACACGCAGCGTTAAATTCTGATACGAAAAACAATCCCCGATCTTAGGCATATGTTCGGACCGGCTCAGGATCCACCCGTTTACGGACACGAAATCGGCATCTTCTTCGTCATCCTTGCAGGAGAACGCCTCCAGCAGCTTCTGAAAGCTGCACCGGCCCGATACTTTATATTCCGAATCGGAGATCTGCTCGATTTCATTGACCACGACATCGTGTTCATCCCAGATTTCCCCGACCAGCTCTTCCAAAATATCCTCAAGCGTGACGATTCCCATCGTTCCTCCGTATTCGTCCACAATCAGGGCGATGTGCGAATGCTTGTTTTGTAAAATCCGCATAAGCTTTGATATTTTGATATTCGGCCGAATCACGGTGATCGGCGAAACGATGCAGCCCAGGGGCGCCTGTTCTTCGATCACATGCGCGTAAAAATCTTTTTGATTGATGACGCCGATGATATTATCAATGCTGTCCTGATAAACTGGAAGTCTTGAATAGCCATATTTTTTAAACGTTTCCGCGATCTTCTGTATTTCCATATCCTCTGCAACCGCTATGATCGCAACACGCGGCGTACAGATCTCGATGGCATCCAGATCTTCGAATTCGATGGCGCTTTTGATCAAATCTCCTGCGTCTTCGTCGATCCCGCCTTCCTGCTGCGCTTCATCGACCATAATTAAAAGTTCTTCTTCCGTTACGCCGCGGCTGTGCTTTGCATGGAACAATCTGGAAATCAGCTTCTTCCAAAATGAGAAAACATAATTCAACGGGTAAAATATGGTATAAAATATCTTGAGGATCGGCGTTGAAAAGATTGCGAACTGCTCCGGCATATCTTTTGCAATCACCTTCGGCGTAATCTCTCCGAAGATCAATACCGTAACCGTCATGACCACTGTGGAGAGCGACACGCCTGCATTCCCGAACCATCTGGTAAATAGTACGGTGCCAATAGAGGCAGAGGCGATATTCACGATATTATTTCCGATCAAAATCGTAGATAAAATTTTATCGAACCGATCGGAAAAAGCAAGCGTCCGTTCCGCCTTTTTATTGCCCCTCCCCGCCATACTTTTCAATTTTACCTTATTAAGGGAGGAAAACGCCGTTTCCGTAGCAGAAAAATAGGCCGAGAAGACAACGAGCCCGATCAACACGATCATTAAAATTGTATCATTATCCATTTCATTCCTCTGAACATCCTGTCAGTATCCCTGCATTCTATTAAGACGGATCAATCCGTATGCTTTGCCCGCGCGATGATTTTCCGGAGTTTATCGTTTATTTGAGCGGAAGCCGCGGTGATATCTTCAAAAGAGACGCTTTTAGCCTTGTTCCATGTATTTTCCGCCACGAACGGAAGCCGCTCCAGCAGCAAATCCCGCTCTGCGGCAACCCCTTCTTCTATTGTCGGGAAGGCGGACGGGATTTGATCCCCCCACGCAAGCAGCTGCCCTCCAATTACCTGGTCGGTCGGCTCTATTTCCAGCCCGGTACCGATATAGGGCGAACCGCCATGTACCGGAATCCAGCGAAAAATGTTCCAACGATAAACCTCCTCGGGCGGCCAGACGGGACGCGGCGTTACGATATACATCGGATTCCAGGAACAATTGATCACCTGGTAACCGGCACGAATCAAATCCGGCGTTACCTGATAATAATTTTCCCAGCTCATAAGAATAATCCGCTTTGACACCAGGTCGTTAACTTGTGCGGAAAACCCTTCCCATGCAACCGGAATTTTCCCTTTGCTAAAAACGGCGTCCGCCATTTTACTCACAAAATTCGCATACAATTGCTCCGACGCCGGCTTCCGGTCCTTCGCGGCAGTATCCACGCCTATGCTGCGCGCATATTCGGCGCATTGCGGACATTTCAGCCAGTTTTCTATCTGGGCCTCATCACCGCCGATATGGATATATTTTGCGTATGGAAACATCTCGCATAATTCATGGAGAATCGCCTGCATTGCTTCCATCGTCTCCGGGTGCTGGCAAATAATGCCCTGCGTTCCAAAAATATGCGGATACTCCTTTTGAAACGATACGCAGTGGCCGGGCACGTCGATTTCGGGCATCAAGCTAACTCCTCTGGCTTCGGCGTACAAATTCAACTGCCGAATCTGTTCCGGCGTATAGCTGCGGCCTTCCGTCGGCAGCTTCGGAAACAGCGCACTTGGGAGCGTATAACTCTGATCGTCCGTAAAATGCAAATGCAGAACGGATATTTTATAAAAATAACACAGATCCACATAATCGAGCAGATAGGAAAAATCATGCCAGTTCCGGGCCAAATCCACCATCATACCGCGATAACTGCAATCCGGCGCATCGATCATGTCGCAGTCGGCAAGAAAGACATTCCCCGACTCCCCGGCTTCCGTCTTCATCATTTGCAGAAGGGTGGCAAACGCATAATTTGCACCGGTGGAATCTGATGCCGATACGGTAACTCTCCCGTTTCCAGCTTCTAACCGGTATGATCCGGGCGACAACGCGGGATCGCGCGCGATCCGGAAGGCGCCCTCTTTTTGAAAGGTAAAACGGATGCCAAGGGCCGCTGCATATTCCGTGAAAACCTCTGCTGCAGTTTTAAATTCCTCGTGTAATAGAAAAAGTTCCGTTTTGTATAAAGAAACTGCTCCCGCCGCCCTGACCTGTTTCGGCGTCGGTACGATCCGTAATTCTCCTATCGTCTCCATAGAGCCTCCCTGTATCGATAAACGTTTATACTGAAATAGTATTGTAACGAAAGGCCCGTCTTCTGTCAATATACAAATTTTTATACTCCCGGAATCAGGTGTGTTTTATTCTTAAAGCCGGCCGTCGTCAGACAGTATTTTATCAAGCCATATCTTATTGGCAAAATAAATGAACCCTGCGATCAATATACACACAAGCAATATCATAACACATTCTATCCCAAGCTCCGATGCAGTAAACCCGATTCCGTCTCTGCCTGCATTTATCGTCACGGCCATGACCGCCAGCATTCCTACGATAGGGACAGACAGTATGAAGGCAAAGATAATATAGTTGAGATACTCCGTCAGCAGCATAATATTCAATTCCTTTTTCGACGTTCCTATCACATAAAGACGCCTGATAACGTCTTTTTTAGAATCCATATTCATAATATAATTGATAAAAAGAATAAACGCCGCAAAGAAAACGAGAAGAACAATGATACAATATACGGTCGTATCCACCAAAAGACTGGTCATATATTGCGCCGTATTCATTTCTACATAAGAATTAACGTGTATCAAATCCTGATACTTCCGCGAAAGAAGATTGATCTGTTCCTCTAAATTACCCGTTGCATATTGATGATAGAGCTGCAAGAAACAGCTTTTGAAATATACGTCCATGTTCATCTGTTCCATCGCTGCGTTACTCGTTACAAAGGAGTAATAAGATCCAAGGGCTTCCTGAAATATTTGATTCTTTTCCGGAAGCAGTATGATCGCATCCAATACGACCGTATAATCGATTCTGTTTCTTTCCAGATCGCCATTTGCAAAATCATGATACCGTATATGAGAAAACGTTATCTGTTTGCCGACCAGCGATCCGTAAATTTCCTTATATTCCTGTTCAGGCACACAAATTATAACATTCCTGCCTTGCAGGAGTCTTTCCGGATCGTATTCTCCGATTGTTCTAAAGCTTTTTAATTGTTGTAAAATATCCTTTTCTACCCCGAGCATTCGCGAAAAATACAAGGTATCGTCATCCTCATAACGGTATTTTTTCTTTTCTTCTTTTATCTGATTTTGTTCCGCTTCATCAGAAGACCTGAGTTTACTGTCAGAATAGATAGATTCGAACAAATTTTTCTCCGCATGATCCGTATCGGCAGAAACGAGAATCTTTATTTCCGCTCCATTTACATATACGGCCTGCTGAACATTATGATTTTGTATAATCGTTTTAAAATCATCAACGGACGGCATATTTTCCTGAAAAACAGGAACCTGAAACAATCCCTCCGCCATACTCGCAAATCGCGTAATTTCATAATCGCAGTAACCGGCAGGCTGATCGGCTGCGGATTCCTTTTGTACGATTTTTCCCACATAAACAATTACGATGCATATCACCAGCATGATTGAAACTGCATAGAAGCGTTTCAGATTCATAAGCAAATTTTTATACGAATATAAAAGAATTGCTGAATGCGTGTTAATCGTAGCCCTGCTGCGGGCCGTTCCGCGAAGCAATCCGGAAAGTCCCTGTATCATGTAAACGAAAACAGCAGTAACTGACAATATTATAAAGCAAACCGCAAGAGAAACAGCGATCGATTCCGCCGATATATCGATGTTAAAATATTCAATCCCCTTTTTTACGATGATCGACACATAGAATCGCGAAAGAGCAAAGGAAAGAAAAACCGCCGGAATAATCGATATAAAATAAATTACAAAGGAATAGAAAAAAGGAGCTGTTAATTTTAAAGAACGTTTTGCCCCCAGTGCATTGGCGATGCGGATTGTGCTTTTAAATTCAATATCTATAATATAATACAGAAATAAAATAAGCCCTGAAATAGCAATGATCAGTATATAGAATATAGAATCGATCGTGGATCGATAAAGGAGAAAAGAAGATTGCGTTTCGATATTTTCAGCAAAATCATTTTGTTTATAAAGGCTGCTGTCAAAAAAATCAGCTAACCTCGAAAGCGTTTCCCCATTATTTGTATCATCTTTTAATAAAAGCGAGCAATGATAAGATATGGGGTTCGCGACATCAAATACCAACGCCGCCGGTAGCATCGTTTTGCTTATATCGTTCCTTGTTACGGAACCCTGAAGCTCGGAATAATTATCAAGGATTCCTGTTACATTATAATTTTCACTATTTATCTCTATGATATCTCCGATATCTGCAGAAAGTTTCTCAGCAAGCCACTTTTCAATAACGACTTCTGATGACGCCTCAGGCATTTTTCCATTTATGATGCGGATGGAATGAAGTTCACGTGCCGTTTCATCAGCAGAACCGATATAGATGTCATTAAAATAGTTTTCAATTCTGAAGGAATCCTGGATCTTATAGAAGCCATATTTACTAACAGCCGCATCGTCAACCGATACAGGCGCTGTATCAAAAACAATTGCGCTGTATTCGCCGTAGACGGTTTGTAAATGCTTACGGTATGCTTCCCTGGCTCCATATTTGGCGGAAAAAATATTTATCGCGATTGCGAGAATGACGATATATACTAAAATCAGCGATATACTTCTGATTTTTCTTTTGCGCAAGTTTTTATATGTAATCAGCAGACAGGCTTTTATCATGAAGAGCACCTCTCCTCTGTCAATACGCCATTTGCAGACATCTTCAATATTCTATGTGTCTTGGCTGCTATTTCTTTATCGTGTGTTACGATAATAAATGTCGTATGATAACGTTCATTTATCTGCATAAGCAATTCCATGACGGCGGCGGAAGTCGTTTGATCCAAGTTACCGGTAGGTTCGTCGCAGAATAATATCTCAGGCCTACGAATTAACGCCCTGGCAATCGCCGTCCTCTGCTGCTGTCCTCCCGATATTTCACTTGGGTAACGTCCCCTTAAATCATCGAGCGCAAGCGTGCTGCATAACTCATCTATATATTCTTCATTTTCTATTTTTGATGTTTTGCTCTTGCCTAACAATAAGGGAAATATAATATTTTCATAAACAGTTAGCTCCGAAATTAATTCAAAATTTTGAAATACAAAGCCAAAGTTGTCTCTTCTAAAGCAGATCCGTTTCTTTTCCGGCATATTATAATAATTTATATCATCAAATAAAATATTTCCTTCTGTGGGTTTCATAAGACCGCTCATAATTTTTAAGAGCGTCGTCTTGCCGACACCACTTGTGCCCATGATGGCAGCGCTATCCCCTTTTTCAAAAACAGCATTGACATTTTTCAGTACAAATTCATCCTTTCGGTATGCATGGGAAATCTGGCCAATCGTAATTTTATGGATTACATGTTTCATGATAATTACCCCCTATATATATTTGTTCACATGCCCAGCGAAATACGGATATACGAGTTTTCCGAGAACGACTCCCAGCACGCTTCCCGCAAGTACGATTATGTATAGTCCCGTATCTGCCAGCAGCCTTGTATTGATCATTTTATTTAAAATTGCGGCTGTTGCTATAAGGAAATTTATCGTAATCGGCAGTAGAAAGGATTTTTTCTTATTGATAATGATTCCGCATAACACAAAAGCGGCAGAATAAAAAAAATATTGTAGATAAAACAGAATAAACGGAAAAATTGAATCATATGCAGAAAAAAACTTATATGTCTGATAGGCATTCACAAAGGGCATCAGAAAAGAATTACTTCCCTCTAATAAATCTGGCATAAGATTTAATGGAAACAGCGCAAAATCAATAAACTTCGCACAGATAAAAAAAGACAGGCTAAATAATACAACGCCCCAGAATTTATAGCGTTGCTGTATCAGCTTCACAGGCAATATAAGAAAGAATATGAGTAGTATGAATAGATATAATATGATGGATTTAAGAATCATATCTTTACACTGCCTTTCGCTAAATAAAATTTTTCACCCCAAGGGTTATTAAACACATTTTATATTCTAATAACCCTTGGAATATAATCTTAAAAAAATATATTTCTAAAATTTATACTATCTTAACCTTGAACAGATAATAACTTAAATTCACCGCTAATCGTCGCTCTATAGCCATCAGTAAAATAATTGTTAAACGCTTTAAAAACGAAATAGTAGTCATCATCGCCCTTATTAACACCTTCCCAGCGAACAACCATTGCCGTCGATGACATTAAACAATCACCAGAAGTTCCAATTAATTGATCTCCATACCATCTATCTCTATATAATTGAGCTTTAAAATAAGCTCCGGAAATAGGGCAAGAAGCAGTATAATTATATCCCATGTCATTATATATATAGTTATGTGTAGGAGATGTATGATTACTATTAAATGAAATATTATAAACATACTCCTGAGATACCCAAGCGTTAACTAAAATTGGGAGACCAATGACAAGTAAACATAAAATCATTACAAACAATTTCTTTTCATAATTTTTCCTCCTTTGAAAAATATATAGTATATGAGTTCAGTGCATTTATAGTATCATTCACCTTCTTTCACCTTAGTATTTAAAGTAAGTTTTTGCGCAAAACCATTTTACTTATGTATATTATTATATATATCATTATATATAATTGTCAACTATTACTTAATATTTATTTTAAAAAACATTTATTAATTTATATTTTTAATATAAACAAATAAGTTTTATGAAAAGTACATTAATAATTTTCGGTTTTATATTCTATAATTAAATTTTATTATGCAATTAAATTCGTAATACATATTTTTTAAGCAAGCTATGGTCACAGATAAGTTTTCACCAATAAAATACTAGTTTTGCACATAAAATTTGCAAACATGTTTCAGTTGATGATAAAGAAAAATCATATAAAAAGAACCGTCTATAATAGAATTGCAGAAATCATATTAGCATTGCTCCCTGAACTTAAATAAATATCGAAAAGATATTAAAAATCAAACTAATATGGTAAATATATATCTGTTCAATATACGGCAAGACAATTTAATTTCATAATCTTATTATACACGGATTATGAAATAAACAAAAAACACAGGAGCTAATTCTTTAAGCCTGTACATATTACATATTATAAAATTACATTATACATTTATTACCCGTCTTTCTACGAAAGTATTGATCTTAAATACGCTCAATGTCTCGCTGGTCATGTGGAAATTCAAACCAACTGTACAAGTTTATATTGATATATGAATGAACAGACAATATACTCTAAACTTATCTAGTATAGAAAAAACGCATTCATATACAACCGCTTTTCTGCTTTTGTTTTACGACTTCTACATAGTCTTAATTACATCAATTCTTAATAACCAAAGAAAAAGCCCTTAACCGCTTTGGTTAAAGGCTTTTTCTTTGGAGCCAATGGTGAGAATCGAACTCACGACCTATTCATTACGAGTGAATTGCTCTACCCCTGAGCCACATTGGCAAATTTGTGTTTTGCCGGTATCAATTCCGTCCTTGTAACAAGATACCGAAAACGCATATATTATAGCATATATAATTCTTGTTGTCCACTGTTATTTTTATTAATTTTGCAAAAATTTTCTTGTTTGATGAAAGAAAGAGAGCTCTGCGCCTTTTGCACAGAACTCTCATAAAGACCGGCGAATACATATTTTTGCGAGACGTCACCATCTGACTATCTTCTGCATCTAGGAGCTTAACTGCCGTGTTCGGTATGGGAACGGGTGTGCCCTCCTCATCTTCTTCACCGGATTCTCTCCAGGTACCTTCCCCTTTGTACCTTCAAAACTGAATACTCTACTTCTAACTACTTCACATGAGCTCAATCCTTGACTCTTCCTTCTTGGTCAAGCCCTCGACCTATTAGTATCAGTCCGCTTAACGCATTACTGCGCTTCCACTCCTGACCTATCTACCACTTAGTCTTTGTGGGGTCTTACTCTTTCGATGGGATATCTCATCTTGGGGCCGGTTTCACGCTTAGATGCTTTCAGCGTTTATCCGATCCGAACTCGGCTACCCAGCTATGCTCCTGGTGGAACAACTGGTGCACCGGAGGTTCGTCCATCCCGGTCCTCTCGTACTAAGGACAGATCCCCTCAAATATCCTGCGCCCACGACAGATAGGGACCGAACTGTCTCGCGACGTTCTGAACCCAGCTCGCGTACCACTTTAATCGGCGAACAGCCGAACCCTTGGGACCGAATACAGCCCCAGGATGTGATGAGCCGACATCGAGGTGCCAAACCTCCCCGTCGATGTGGACTCTTGGGGGAGATAAGCCTGTTATCCCCAGGGTAGCTTTTATCCGTTGAGCGACGGCAATTCCACTTTCATACCGCCGGATCACTAAGCCCTACTTTCGTACCTGTTCGGCTTGTCAGCCTCTCAGTTAGGCTACCTTCTGCCTTTGCACTCTATCACGCAATTTCCAACTGCGCTGAGGTAACCTTTGGGCGCCTCCGTTACTCTTTGGGAGGCGACCGCCCCAGTCAAACTGCCCACCTGACACGGTCCCTCATCCCGCTTAGGGATGCAGGTTAGAATTCCAATCAGACAAGAGTGGTATCCCAACAGCGACTCCTCATACACTGGCGTGCATGTCTCTTTGTCTCCCACCTATCCTGTACATCTCTGATCGAAACTCAATATCAGGCTGCAGTAAAGCTCCATGGGGTCTTTCCGTCTAGTTGCGGGTAACCTGCATTTTCACAGGTACTAAGATTTCACCGAGTCTGCTGCCGAGACAGCGCCCAAATCGTTACGCCTTTCGTGCGGGTCAGAACTTACCTGACAAGGAATTTCGCTACCTTAGGACCGTTATAGTTACGGCCGCCGTTCACTGGGGCTTAAGTTCACCGCTTCGCTTGCGCTAACAGCTCCCCTTAACCTTCCAGCACTGGGCAGGCGTCAGCCCCTATACTTCATCTTTCGATTTAGCAGAGACCTGTGTTTTTGGTAAACAGTTGCTTGGGCCATTTCTCTGCGGCCTATCTCTAGGCTCCCCTTATCGCTAACTTACGGGGTTAATTTGCCGAGTTCCTTAACAACACTTCTCCCGATCGTCTCAGGATTCTCTCCTCACCTACCTGTGTCGGTTTACGGTACGGGCGACTGCACACTAAATAGCAGCTTTTCTCGCCAGTGTGGAATCTGTGGCTTCGCTCCCAATTGAGCTCCGCGTCAGGCCTTCGAAACAAAGCGCGTACTTCACTACGCTCCTATCTACTTCCCTTGCTCCGGCTTTCCCTGCTGCCGGATCCACTTATCCTCCTGTGTCCCTGCTTCTCTTATACGTGTACCGTCGGTACAGGAATTTCCGCCTGTTATCCATCACCTACGCCTCTCGGCCTCAGCTTAGGTCCCGACTTACCCTGGGCGGACGAACCTTCCCCAGGAACCCTTAGGTTTTCGACGGTAAAGATTCTCACTTCACTCTCGCTACTCATTCCGGCATTCTCACTACTGCCTCGTCCACATGTCGTTCCCGTCATGCTTCTCTCTACTGCACTACGCTCCCCTACCAATGTCCTTAGACATTCCGCAGCTTCGGTGAATGGTTTAGCCCCGTACATCTTCGGCGCAGGCTCACTCGACTAGTGAGCTATTACGCACTCTTTGAATGAGTGGCTGCTTCTAAGCCAACATCCTAGCTGTCTTAGCAAACCCACATCCTTTTCCACTTAACCATTACTTTGGGACCTTAGCTGGCGGTCTGGGCTGTTTCCCTTTCGACTACGGGACTTATCTCTCGCAGTCTGACTCCCGGACATCTTCTATATGGCATTCTGAGTTTGATAGGGTTCGGTAACCTGGTAAGGCCCCTAGCCCATTCAGTGCTTTACCTCCATTAGAATAATCCGAGGCTAGCCCTAAAGCTATTTCGGGGAGAACCAGCTATCTCCGAGTTCGTTTGGAATTTCTCCGCTACCCACAGCTCATCAGAGCCTTTTTCAACAGACACCTGTTCGGTCCTCCACCTGATTTTACTCAGGCTTCAACCTGTCCATGGGTAGGTCACCCGGTTTCGGGTCTATTACACGTGACTCCTCGCCCTATTCAGACTCGCTTTCGCTTCGGCTCCGTACCTTCAGTACTTAACCTCGCCACGTACAATAACTCGCCGGACCGTTCTACAAAAAGTACGCCATCGGGCTTTAACGCCCTTTGACTGCTTGTAAACACAGGGTTTCAGATTCTCTTTCACTCCCCTCCCGGGGTTCTTTTCACCTTTCCCTCACGGTACTTTCCTCTATCGGTCACTGAGTAGTATTTAGCCTTAGGAGGTGGTCCTCCCTCTTTCCCACTAGATTCCTCGTGTCTCGTGGTACTCTGGATTCCGGCCATGTTCGTTTCCCTTCGGTTACGGGGCTATCACCCTCTTCGGCGGCGGCTTTCAATCCGCTCTTCTCCTCGTTCTTCTCACACTTTCGCCGGTCCTTACCCCAGTCTCCATTGCTGCAGACTGGTTTGGGCTCTTCCGCGTTCGCTCGCCACTACTTACGGAATCACTTTTGTTTTCTCTTCCTGAGGGTACTTAGATGTTTCAGTTCCCCTCGTTTCCCCCCGTTAAGCTATGGATTCACTTAACGGTGACAGTCGTTTCCTGACTGCCGGGTTTCCCCATTCGGACATCCGCGGTTCTTCGGCTATTTGCGCCTACCCGCAGCTTTTCGCAGCTTGTCACGTCCTTCTTCGGCTCTCAGTGCCAGGGCATTCTCCCTGTGCTCTTAGTAGCTTGACCTTACGTTCTCTCGTTGCTTTCGCATCGATTCTCCGTTTGTTCGTTTCTTTTTCCGTCAAAGATTGAGTTGAGTCTTCCCTGAGAGTTTCTTCTCTTTTAAAGACATTACCCTCATTTTTCTCATTTTGTCTTCTCATCTTTTTCGTTATTTTCGAATATTCAGTTCTCAAGGTACATTTTCTTTCTCGCAGTCCCTCTTCCTGAGGGCTGCTGGTGGAGATAATGAGATTCGAACTCATGACCCCCTGCTTGCAAGGCAGGTGCTCTCCCAACTGAGCTATACCCCCAGGAAATTCGTAGATGAACTACGAAAACTAAACAGCGTACCGTATCTGTGAGCAGATACTACCTGATCTCTCAGGCC
>JBKUJR010000046.1:0-17285 GCA_046952735.1 Clostridia bacterium
CGTATATCCACAGCGAAGCGTACGCTGCAGGCGAAATGAAGCATGGCACGATCTCTCTGATCAGCGACGGGACGCCGGTCATTGCGATCGCTACGAACGGAAGTCTGCTGGAGAAAACGCTCAGCAACGTAAAAGAAGTCAAATCCAGGGGCGCAAAGGTTGTCTTATTATGCTGCGACAGGGATTATACGGATTCTTCTACGTGCGACCATATCATCTGGCTGCCGGAATTAAACGAATTGTTTTCACCTTTTACGGCAATCGCGGCGCTGCAGCTGCTCTCTTATTATACGGCGGTGCTTCGCGGATGCGACGTCGACAGACCGCGGAACCTGGCCAAATCCGTGACGGTGGAATAAATAAATTTGCAAAAACAGCAAAACTATGATAAAATAAATAATCCACAACACCTATGAAGGAGATGATGTTACCATGGCGAAAGATTATTCGGCCATTACGCCCGACGTATTGAAATTATCGGAATTATGCTCCAGCAACAGCGTGATCAATTCAGAAATGTACTTAGAGCATAAAGTTTTCCGGGGGCTGCGGGATCTGAACGGAAACGGTGTCCTGACAGGCCTGACCGAAGTTTCCGAGATACAATCTTCCCAGGTAGGTGAGGACGGAGTAAAACATCCGTGCCGCGGAAAGCTGTTCTATCGCGGCGTGAACGTTGAAGAACTGGTGAGCGGCTTTATCAAAGACAACCGGTTCGGATTTGAAGAGACGACTTATTTGCTTTTATTCGGGGATCTGCCGGATCGGGAAGAGCTGGAGGATTTTACCAAGCTGCTTTCCGGTTACCGCACGCTCCCCGGATCTTTTGTACGCGACATCATCATGAAGGCGCCGAGCCACGACATGATGAATACGCTGGCCAGAAGCGTTCTGACGCTTTATGCCTATGACAATAGACCGAACGATACCTCGATCCCGAATGTTTTACGCCAGTGCCTCCAGCTGATTGCGCTGTTTCCGCTTTTATCGGTATACGGTTATCAGGCCTATGATTACTATCTGAATGACGGGACGAGCTTCTTTATCCATGAGCCGCATCCGGAGCTGTCTACCGCAGAGAATATTTTGCATATGCTCCGTATCGACAGCCACTATACGGAACTGGAAGCCAGAATTCTGGATATCGCCCTCATTTTACATGCAGAACACGGCGGAGGGAATAACTCCACCTTTACCACGCGCGTCGTGTCGTCCTCCGGAACGGATACGTATTCGGCGATTGCGGCGGCGCTCGGATCTCTGAAAGGCCCGAAACACGGCGGCGCAAATATCAAGGTCGTGCAGATGATGGAAAATATCAAAGAGCATGTTTCGGATTGGGCGGATGAGGAGGAAATTTCCGCATATCTCACCGCGATACTGAATAAGGAAGCTTTTGACCGGTCCGGCCTGATTTATGGAATGGGGCACGCCGTATACTCGCTTTCCGATCCGCGCGCGGAAATCTTCAAGCTCTTTGTAAAGAAGCTCTGCGATGAAAAAGGCATGGAGAAGGAATATACGCTTTATTCCAATATTGAAAAGCTCGCGCCGCATGTTATCGAAAATTCGCGTAAAATGTATAAAGGCGTTTCCGCGAATATCGACTTCTACAGCGGTTTCGTTTATAACATGCTCGGTCTTCCTCTGGAACTGTATACGCCGATTTTTGCGATCGCCCGGATCTCCGGATGGAGCGCGCACCGGATCGAAGAACTTGTAAACGCAAGTAAAATCATCCGGCCTTCTTACAAATGCGTACAGCCGCGGAAGGAATACAGGCCGCTTTCGCAGCGCTGAGAAGATTCGATTCCTCAGCACAATCTTTTCAGAAGATGAGTAAAACCGTCGGTTCGGCAGAAACGGAACCGGCGGTTTTTTTGAGTTGAAAACAATATGTATAATATTAATTTTATATTGACAAATAAAATATAGATACATATAATATGAATATATTTATTCCGGAACTTAAATTGGAATTATCTTACAGAGGGTAAATGATATTTCTATATATTATATCATACAAACACGCAAAATATCACGGCAAACAACCCAACGGAATCGATATAGAACAGCGCGATTATGTTAATGACGATAATTTCAAGGATGAATGGAATATCGAATCGAGTAGCCCTTTGGGTATAACGTTATGTGGCATTTATAATAGTGGACATGATCATATTAGTGCATTGGAGGACTGCCGAACATATCTACATAACAGGGGATACAACAATATTCCTTTTATAACGGGTTCCATTAGCGGAGTAAACTGCAAAAATGAATTGCTGAATACAAATGGTTTCACAAGCAGAATTCATGGACAGTTTGTTGTTTGGGCGGGCACAAATACAGCAGCAACCGGAATTGTATTGAGTGCTGAAAACAATTGAGATGTATTTTATAGTCATTCTTGGAGTGGGATGTCGCCCGGAAGTACGAGCGTAAACACGGGAGAAATTTGCCAACAGTTTTTGCAAATAGCGGAGCTACTGTGGCAATCGGTTTTTCTGAGTCAATTAATTGTAGTGATGCTAATAAGTGGACAAAAGATTTTTACGCTCGATTACTAGATGGATATACTGTACAAGAAGCCGTTGATTTTGCATGTAGTAAAAGAAGCGATTCATCTGGTTTAAAGAGTGCAGTCGTATGTGGCGATGGTTCCTATCGCATTGGTAAATAATCTAAGGAGGGAAAATGATGAAACGATTTGATTTGTTTATAATTTTGATAGTAATGTTGACATTCCTTCTTTCAGGGTGCAGTAAAACAAATAACTCTAACGATATACTGATTTGTGGTTTTTCAGACTCGGTTCCTGAAATTAATTTAACTTTGGAATATTCAAAATGGAACGAAGGTGCATATATTGATTTAGAACAGCCTAAAACCGCCTCGGTAAAAATACATGAGGTAACATATCCTGGAAAATATGTAGAGACGGAACTTGCTTTCGGTTCGTATGAACTACGACATTCTTATCAGGATGAAAATAAAAAGTATTTTGAATTGGATTCGGACGGAAATCTAACGGCATATTTTTGGGGCAGCAGTGACGCTGCAGGCCAAGCGAAACCGATAGATGAATGCGAAAAAATAGCTTGTGATTTCATTTCGGAGATATCGGATGTTTCTCTTGCCGACTACAAAAAAGAAGTATCGTATGATAATGAACGTAAACTGTATACCATTTCTTTTATAAAGTATATAGGAGAAATTCAATCTGAAGATCAAGCGATTGTGGTTATGGAGGAAACTGGCGACTTATATAGCTTTCGTTTTAATATGTTAGGGAAAATAACTGTGTCTAATATTCCTGATTTTGATCTGGACAAAATTCAAAATAAATTGACTGCTAAACTGGATTTGTTGACAAATAATGCACGTAAAGCATACGATTCGGTAGAATATAAGGATTTCACGTATTCTATTTCTATGGACACTCCTTCTGCGTATATTCTTCTTTGCGCAGTTGATGTGAAATGCAGCAAGCGACAAGGTGAATATGATGTTGTAACCACAGAGAAAATTCAATTTGTCATACCGTTGTCCTGACATAACATTAAGAATGCAAAAACGAAAATCAGTCAAAAGGTTGCCTCTTATTCGAATGATTCGGGATATCTTATCGTTGACAGCGATCGTAATTTATGCTTGGCTTGTGAGGCAATTATTCCCGTTGCCCACCGATTATGGATTTACGAATGGATTAAAATGGAAAATCACGGAAACTTCGCCCGGTGCATATAAGCTTACGCCGCGAACAGGAACGGCAAACGACAGGGTTCTTGCGGCTGGCGGGTATGCGGTACATAGCCGGCTCGAAAACACAGACAATACGATAAGGAGGAGCTTCGCAATGAAAAAAATATTCTGTATTTCCGTCATATTGTTATTGATTTGCGTAACAGGCTGTCACAAAGAACAAGAACATATAAAGCGCTATGAAGTGACGATCGGGGATGCTTCTGATTCGGAAGGTCTGGATATCGAAAAAAGCGGTATACAATGGGAACCCTGCAGAAATTTCAGACAGTTTACGAATCCAAATGCAGCGCGGGAAAAACAGCTCGTATTGAACGGACAACCGAAATCTTTAATATACACTTATTCTAACAATATGGATTTATGCGATTATTCCAAAGACGTATATGCAACGTCCGAAGGTGAGGAATATGGCTATAAAGAAGGAACGGATCTCCTGATTTCCGTATCCAAAAAAGACCTTTTTGACCCATTCATCAAAAATCCCGGAAATCTTGTCACGGAGCAGGATTACCGGGACTGGATAGAAACTATTTTAACAAGTATTTATCACGCCGATCTGACGGATTTAAAATATTCGTGTTATACATCTATCACTAAAAGTACAGAAAATTGGACGTCTAATCTTTCGTATAACTATTTTATTATGGAAGATAATTCCCAGGGAGAAGTAAGCGGTTATGAGTTTTATTATACAAGATGGATGTGCGGATATCCGACGACTGATTATATACAGGTATTAATTGATCAGGAAGGTAATATATTTGCGATCAATTTAAATCCAAATGATTTTATAACCATAACGGCGCCTGAAATCGATCAGATGATATTAGAGCAAACTATAGATCAGGCGGTGAAGCGGTTGATAAATACGGATCGATATTCGCTAGACAGCTATCGTATCCGTGATACAAAGCTATTTATCAAAGAGGGAACGCCCCGGCTTGCGGTGACGGTTTCTTTGACCATAGAAGACAAGAACAAGCATAAAACATTCAACTCCTTAAGTGAATTGTATGTAAACCCGTCTGTATTGGTTGAATAGATCGATACGCGCTTTTTCATTGGAGACATCGGTAAAGGGTTGCATAAAAATTTTTCTTGTGTATCATAAAAGACGGGGAGACGAAATCCGCCGCGGAATCTTATGGATCCAACGGATCAAAAGAAAGGATGATCTTTTATGTTCCGGGAAATGCGCCGTAAAAAACAAGCGCTCTCTTTTGAAGAAATTGTCGATATTCTGAATCGCGGGACATCCGGCGTATTGGCTGTATCCGGGGATGCGGGATATCCCTACGCGGTTCCGCTCAGTTATGTATACGACGGCTGTAAAATATTCTTTCACTGTGCGGCAAGCGGCCATAAATTGGATGGGATTGCGAACAACAGCAAAGTATCTTTTTGCGTCGTCGGACAGGATCTGGTGATGCCGCAGGAATATACGACGTATTACCGCAGCGTCATCGTCTTTGGAACGGCGCGTATTTTGACGGAAGAAACGCAGAAACGAGCAGCGATAGAAAAGCTTGCCGCCAAATATTCCCCCGATCAGGAGAAAGGGCGCTTGCAGGAAATCGATAAGTTATTCGACAAAACCTGCATGATCGAACTGACGATTGAACATATGACGGGGAAAGCGGCAATCGAGCTTACGAATAAAAAACCGTAAAATAACCGGCGCAAATAAAATGGAGCAGGCGGGTTTTCCGTCTGCTTATTCTTTGACATGCTTCAGAATATCTTCTACCTCACAATCCAAAACATAGCACAGGGAATCGATTGTTTTTGTGCTGATGTCGCACCCGTGCTTGATCCGGTGAATCGTATTGGCTGAAAACCCCTCTTTAAATATCAGCTGATACTCTGTTATTCCTTTTTTTAAAAGCGTCCTGTAAAAGGGCTCATAGCTTATCAATAGAATCACCGTTTGCAGTGTAGCATACTTAAATACTTGACTATACTCAATAAATTGAGTATAATTTTACAAATTTGTTTATTTATTGATGAATAATACAGCTTAACCGATGACCAACACATGCGATTGTTTTAATAAATAAAAAAACAGGAATGAACGGAGGAATTTTAAAGTATATATTATGAATAAATTATTTTTAGTTCTGCAATGTATTTTGCTTCTTGCTGTTTTAATGAAAATTCCTGCAAAAGCGGAAAACGATAAACCGGAATTACGCGTCCAGGTAAATCATGACGGCTCCGTCACCGTAGCGATTTTACCGACAGGATATAATTTTAAAAATGATGATGATGTCAGAATTTATAAACACGAGGATCGGATCGTACCGGGCTCCGAAAATAATCCGCTGCCGCTCGTATGGTGGTTCGCACGGCCGGAGCGCACGGTTACATATCCCGGTGAAACGGAAATACCGGTCCTAAGCTCCTGCAGAACGTCCGAATTGTCCTGCGGAGAGGGGTCCGCGCTGCGGCCGGGAACGTATTACGCCGTCATTGTCGGAAAACATCATATTTTACTGACGGATCCGGTGTATTTTAAAATTCCGGAACATGTATCGGCAGCTGCTCCTTCCCCGGAACCGACCGCGATGCGAACGCCGTCGGCAGCGCCACACATTACTGCTTCGCCTTTGAAAATAAAAGAGATTTCCACGTTGTCTCCCGCCACAGTTGCCGCAAAGACGACGCCTGGAGAATTTGATTTTTCAGACGACGATTCGCAACGCACAAGCGGAATTGCGGCGCTGGCTGTCCTCCTGCTGGCAATCATCGCGTTTCTGTTCCTTTTGTATAAAAGAAAATAAGCGGGGGATTTGATTTTACTATTTTGGCTGATCACAGGCAGACCAGAAGGATCTTGTCAATATCTGCAATTTCTGCATCGATCTTTCAGGTGATGCCATATTTGCCTTTTGTTGCGTATTGCAAAGCCATCGTATCTAATTTTCATCACTGAGTGTAATAAATGCAAATTTAAAAAGGAGCGGCAACATGAAAAAGTTAAAGATAGAGATATTATGTATTGTAATGGCTTTGCTTTTTTCAGGATTTCCGGTAACGGCAGAGGATCAGGTGTCTTTGGACGTCATAGTGGAGGACACGCGAATGGTAGATTTTATAGTGAAAATAGAGGATCCCAATCTTGACAGTAAATATACAGAAGTTTGGGTTGTAAAAGAAGGCGATGTTATCCCGGAAAATGTACAAGAGTTACCTGCAAATCCGATCTATTGGCATTATGCTTGGGATGGAGCTCCCTTGTGGTGCCGTATAGACACACCGGGGACATATTGCGCCTATCTATTACGTGTAATGGATAAGGAACCGTTTTAGCGGGACCGGTCGAATTTGAAGTCCCGGAGGTCACGGTGACGCCAACGCCGACGCCGACAGAGCCTCCGGCCACGCCGACGCCTGATCCCACGCTTTCGCCGACAGTGAAAATGACGGCGGACATAACTGCCACGCCGACAGCCGCAGCAACGCCGGGTGCGGCAACCGGTTCCGCTGCTTCCGGCAGGAATAACGATCTGCTTGTATGGATCTGTCTTGGAGCGGCTGCACTAGTGATAGTGGGTATTATCATAACGGTTATGCTGCGCAGGAAAAGGAAATAAGATTTACAGTGCAATCATACGAAGCGTGATTATAAAAGCATAAAAAGACAGAGAGAATAAGCATACCTTTCTCTCTGTCTTTTATGTCTTTACAACGCCGAACGCCGTATAGCTTTTCTGCCGTCTTATCGCGTTGGCGGCTTCTGGCTTTTGCTGCGCCTTACTTTTCGTTTATTAAAATTACTGCAGAGGAACGCGGCTCCGGAAGGATCGCGCGGAACCCGTCCGACAGCAGCACGTCGCCGCGCAGCTCGCAGGAACAATTTCCGTCCCGGTCGGTCAGACGGTAGACGGCGTCTCGTTTCAGCCCGTAGAGGCGGATCTGCCGTTCGGACGGCGATTGTACTGCGCCGCCGGCGTAACCGGAAACGCAGTTTTCCGGCCGGAACAGCTGCACGAAGCCTGCGCCCTTTTCCGGATCGAAAAATTCCCATCCGCGCCATTCGCTTGTTTTATTGCTCCATTTTACCACCGGATAGTAGTCGGCATAGTAGAACTCTTTGATGAGGTTCCATTCTGCGATACAATCCGCCGCGACTTTCCAATCCAGCTCGTTGGAGCGGACGTCGTACCCCATAGCGATCCAGGAGCAATAGGAAGAACGCAGATCATATTTATCGATGAATCGCGCCCGGTCGGGGCCAACGACGCAGGAGCCGAAATAGGGCAGCCAGGAGAAGAGGCCGGCATGCATAGCCTGTTTATCAGTCTGATTTGAATAATCGTGATCCGTTTTATGGAGCGGCACGCTGCGGCGCATCGATTCGATATCGTTTCTGCCGCCGCCTGCGGCGCAGGAATCGATCATCATATCCGGATAACGTTCGATCAACATATCCCAATAAGCATAATATCCCTGCACATAAAAATTTTCACGTACGCCGATGCGGTTTTCCCGGTTGACTGCGTTGAAAATTCCGTCGGGATTGATTCCGTAATCCTGGCGGTACAACGAAATTCCGCCTTTGTCGAGAATCGAACACGTGCGGTCGAACATCATTTTCCGAAATTCCGCATTCCCGAAATCCACGAGATTTGAAGTGAGCATATACTCCGGTTTAATGCCGTGCTCTTTATCTGCATCGAACCAGTCGAGGCGGACCACCTCGGGCTCAAACCACAGAAGCGTCTTTGCGTCATGCTTTGCGGCAAAATCGGATATCGCCCGGAATTCTGAAGGGAAGCGCTTCGTATCCACCATCCAGGTCCCCGTATGGAGCCATGTGGAAAGCTGTTCTTCTCTTGTTCTGAAGTACCAGCCCGCGTCCATCCACCAATACGTAAGCGGCACGCCGTTTTTATAATACGTATCCATTGCCGCGACCTGGTTTTCATCGGTTGCGTCCTTCATTTCGTTATAAGCCCAGGAGGTGCCGCCTGAAACGTTCGGTTCAAAGAGGCGGCCGTTGATCCTGCGCATATTGCATTCCATAAACCAGTGGCGCCACAGATTTGCTGCGTCATGATCGCCGCGTCCGTCATATTCGAGAAACGCCATCAGAGGCGTGCGGATTTTTTCGCCAGGCTTCAGGTACGTTTCCAGCTGCTTTTGTCCGGCAGTAAAATGTACTGCCCCGTCTTCCAGTCTGAAATCCGCTTTCCACATGGCGGACCAGCCGACCGCAATCATTGTGCCGCCCGCTCCGTACTGTAAATTGAAATACGGAAAATGGTGATAGGTTCCGCGCCCTGTGGGAGGCGTCATAGAAACCGCGGGCTGATAGAGCAAATCGAATTCATACGGAGCATACGGGCCTTCTCCTACGCCGCCGTCGCCGTATATCCCCTTCAAAACCGGTGCGTTTCCGCGGAAGCACATGTCCGCCGCATACAGTTCCCCAAGGACTTTGCTGTCTTTATCGCCTTTGTTTTCGAACCAGAGCGTCCACTCATACGCCGCATATTTTTTGTAGTCAGCCGCTGTAACGGTGACTTCCACATCTTCATCCAATGCGAATTTTACGATGTAATTCGTTTTCTGCCGATCTTCCGTTACCGTCTGGGAAAGTTTCTTGAGACCGCCCAGCCCTCGGAACGCCGCGGCGCCGTAGCGGAAAGACACAGGCATTTTACAAAAATCATCGATAAAATTTTTAAACATAATCGTCCTCCTTATTAGACCTTGACCTTGACGGAGTATAGCATAATCACTTCTCGCATACAAGGGTAAAATACCGTTTTCCATCGATCATTTTATCGCTGAGGAGACCTTCTTCTTTCATTTTCCGCAGTTCCCGCATCATGGAGCTGCGGTCAACGCTGATGTAATCTGCAAGCGCGCTGAGCGACATCGGGATGGTAAAATATTTTTCTTTTGTTTTTAAAGCATTGATTTCGAAATAAGTCATGAGCTTCTGCCGCGTGGTGCGGCGGCTCAGGATATTGATATGCAGCGCCATGGACTGCGCTTTGCTTGCGGTCATCTGCAGCAGGTTGTTTACCAATCGGCTGTGCTCGGCACACGCGTTGGAGCAGCGCTTGATGATCTGGGTATAATCGATAAAAAGCACGTCGCATACCGTGTCTGCTACTACAAAATATTGGAAATCTTCCAGCGGCAGCATAAATACCTCGCCGAAAATGTCGTTTCTCTCGAGCTGCTCCAGTATGCTGTGCCGCCCTTCGTAATCGAGACAGGACAAATGTGCCCTTCCGTTCAGCAGAATTCCGACCTTATCTATTTTATGTGCGTAATTCATGATGGTTTCTCCGTCGAAGAATACTTTTTTGACGGGTGTAAAGCAGTGAAACATATGTTCTTTTTCTTCTTCCGTTATGCCGCTGAATATGGACAGGGAACTCATCTCTGACGCCTCCTCAAAAAAGTCTTGCAATTTTCTCTATTATATTCTATCATTGTTGCAATTGCAACAAGATTTAACACAAAAAATGTGTTATATATTATTGTGATATACAATATGAAGATGAGAGGTCGTATGACAGATGAAAATTATAAAAAGAAACGGCTCCGAGGCGGTATTCGATATTTCGAAGATTATCACCGCCGTCACAAAAGCGAATCATGCCGATGAAAATACGAGGGAACTGTCGCCGGAGCAGATCCTCCAGATCGCCGCATCTGTAGAAGCAAGCTGCGCGCAGAGGAACCGCGCGATGTCCGTAGAGGAGATCCAGGATCTCGTAGAAAATGAAATCATGGCCCATGGAGCGTTTGAAGTAGCGAAGCGGTATATCCGTTACCGGTATACGCGCTCCCTGGTCCGCAGGTCGAATACTACGGACAACCAGATTCTCAGTCTGATCGAATGCAACAACGAAGAAGTCAAACAGGAAAATTCCAATAAAAATCCGACGGTCAATAGCGTGCAGCGCGATTATATGGCGGGCGAAGTGAGTAAGGATATTTCACGCCGTCTGCTGCTGCCGCCGGAGATCGTGGAAGCGCATGAACAGGGGATCATTCATTTTCACGACATGGATTATTACGCGCAGCATATGCATAACTGCGACCTCGTCAATCTGGAGGACATGCTGCAGAACGGCACGGTGATCAGCGGAACGCTTATTGAAAAGCCGCACAGTTTTTCGACCGCGTGCAATATCGCCACGCAGATCATCGCCCAGGTTGCCAGCAGCCAATATGGCGGACAAAGTATTTCTCTTGCGCATCTTGCGCCGTTCGTGCAGGTGTCGCGGGAGAAGATTCGACGGGAAGTCATGGAAGAAGCGCGCGATATGAAAGGGTTGATCGATGAAGACGTTATTTCCAGGATCGCGGAACGACGCTTGAAGGATGAAATCTGCAGAGGCGTGCAGACGATCCAGTATCAGGTCGTCACACTGATGACGACAAACGGCCAGGCGCCGTTCGTGACGGTATTCATGTATCTCAACGAGGCAAAAACGGAAGCCGAAAAGAAAGATCTGGCCATGATTATCGAAGAAACGCTCAAACAGCGTTATCAGGGCGTTAAAAATGAAGACGGCATCTGGATTACGCCCGCGTTCCCGAAATTGATTTACGTTCTGGAAGAGGACAATATCAATCCGGGCGAGCCGTATTATTATCTTACGGAAATGGCGGCAAAATGTACGGCAAAACGCCTCGTCCCCGATTATATTTCGGAGAAGAAAATGAAAGAGCTCAAAGAGGGCAATTGTTTTCCGGTTATGGGCTGCCGGAGCGCGCTGACGCCGTGGAAGGACGAAACCGGAAATTATAAATTTTACGGGCGCTTCAACCAGGGTGTCGTAACGCTCAATCTCGTAGACGTCGCATTATCTTCGGGCGGCGATATGGTAAAATTCTGGGATATTTTTGAGGAACGCCTGGAGCTTTGTTATCAGGCGCTGCTGTGCCGCCATAACCGTTTGAAGGGGACGCTTTCGGATGCGGCGCCGATTCTCTGGCAGTACGGCGCGATTGCCCGCCTGAAAAAGGGCGAGGTTATCGACCCGCTTCTATATAACGGATATTCTACTATTTCGCTTGGCTACGCGGGGCTCTGCGAATGTGTAAAATACATGACCGGCAAGCCGCATACCGATCCTACGGCGACGCCGTTTGCGATCGAGGTTATGAAATTTATGAATACTGCCTGCAATAAGTGGAAGGCGGAAACTACGATCGGCTTCGGCCTTTACGGCACGCCGCTCGAGAGTACGACATATAAATTTGCGAAATGCCTGCAGAAGCGGTTCGGCATTGTTGAAGGGGTTACGGACAAGAGCTATATTACGAACAGCTATCACGTCCATGTGACGGAGGAAATCGACGCGTTTTCCAAACTGGCGTTTGAAGCGCAGTTTCAGACCATGTCTACGGGAGGCGCGATCAGTTACGTAGAAGTGCCGAACATGCAGAACAATATCGAAGCCGTACTCCAGATCATCCGCTTCATATACGATAATATCATGTACGCCGAATTGAATACGAAGAGCGACTACTGCCACGACTGCGGTTTCGACGGGGAAATCCGGATCGTGAGCGATGCGGACGGCAAACTCGTCTGGGAATGCCCGCGCTGCGGAAACCGCGATCAGTCGAAGATGAATGTGGCGCGCCGTACCTGCGGTTATATCGGCACGCAGTTCTGGAACCAGGGCAGAACGCAGGAGATCAAGGAAAGGGTATTGCATCTGTAAAAATATGAATTATGGTGAGATTAAAAAAACGGATATCGCAAATGGCGAGGGCGTCCGGGTTTCCCTGTTTGTTTCGGGGTGCAGGCGCCGCTGCCCCAGCTGCTTCAATCCTGAAACCTGGTCGTTCGGTTATGGAAGGCCTTTTACCGCAGACACAGAAGCAGAGATTGCCGATGCGCTTTCCAAATCTTTTATCAACGGGCTTTCGGTGCTGGGCGGCGAACCGTTTGAGCCGGAGAATCAGCGGGTGCTTATGCCGTTCCTGGAACGGATCCGCGCGCGTTTTCCGGGGAAAACGATCTGGTGCTACAGCGGCAGCACGCTGGAAGAGCTGACTTCGCCCGGGAATGCCTATCATTGTGAAGTTACGGATAAGCTGCTGCTGCTGATCGACGTGTTGGTGGACGGCCCGTTTCTCGAGGCAGGGAAAGATATTTCGCTCCGGTTTCGCGGATCTTCCAACCAGCGTTTAATTGATATGAAAAAAACGATAAAGTATGGTAAAATAACGCAGTGGGGCGAAGGAGGATGAATTTATGCATTGTATAAAAAAAGTTACGGATGATTTATGGATGATCGGCGGGAACGACAGGCGCCTTGCGCTGTTTGAAAACATATATCCTGTCCCGGACGGTGTTTCCTACAATTCCTATTTATTATTGGATGAAAAAACCGTGCTGTTCGATACTGCGGACAAGTCGATCCGCGGCCTGTTCTTAGAAAACCTTGCATATGCGCTTGGCACGAGAAAGCTCGATTATCTGATCGTCAGCCATATGGAGCCGGATCACTGCGCGGTCATTGCTGATGTTTTCCGGATGTATCCGGAGGTGAAAATCGTCTGCAATTCCAAAACGATTGCGATGATCCGCCAGTTTTTTGATTTTGATATCGATGCGGCTGCTTTATTGGTAAAGGATGGGGAGTCGCTTCCGACAGGCCGCCATACGCTGACGTTCCTTACGGCGCCGATGGTACATTGGCCGGAGGTTATGGTGACGTACGATACTGCGGATAAAATACTGTTTTCTGCCGATGCGTTCGGAACGTTCGGCGCGCTGAACGGCACGATATTTGCGGACGAGTCGGATTTTTACGGAACGAAAATTGCGGAAGCGCGCCGGTATTATACGAATATCGTGGGTAAATACGGCGCTCAGGTGCAGGCGCTTTTGAAGAAAGCTTCCGCGGTGGATATCAATATGATCTGTCCTCTGCACGGTCCGATCTGGCGCGAAGGGATCGACGGTTTTGTTGATAAATATGAAAAATGGAGCACTTATACACCGGAGGAACGCGCCGTTCTGATTCTGTATGCTTCTATTTACGGGGATACGGAGAATGCCGCGGAGATTCTGGCGGCGAAGCTTGCCGAGCGCGGCGTCCGGAATATCGCACTGTACGATGTTTCCGTAACGGATCCGTCGTATCTCGTAGCGGAGGCGTTCCGCTGCAGCCACATCGTGTTTGCTTCCCCAACCTATAATGCCGGGATTTTTACGAATATGGAGCTGGTCCTGCATGAATTGGAAACGCATAACCTGCAGAACCGTTTTGTATCGGTCATTGAAAACGGTACCTGGGCGCCTGCGGCGGGCGGCCTGATCCGCAGCCGTTTGTCGACGCTTAAGAATATGACGTTTATCGGTGAAACGATTACGGTACGCTCTTCGGTCAAAGAGCCTGATTTTGAGGAGCTCGATTTGCTTGCGGCTCAGCTGGCGGATTCGCTGCGGACGGCTGTGCCGGAGCCGGACGCAGCGGCGCTGGAACCGTCTTCTTTTTTCAAGTTGAGCTATGGGTTGTTTGTGCTTACTGCCAGATATGAGGAGAAGGACAACGGCTGTATCATCAACACGGTGCTGCAGGTGACGGATTCTCCGAAGCGTCTTCTGATTGCTGTGAACAAAGGAAATTACACGCACGATATGATTGCGAAAACGGGCGTTTTCAATGTTTCCGTGCTGACGGAGGGCGCTCCGTTCAAGCTGTTTCGCCATTTTGGCTTTCAGAGCGGACGGAATGCCGATAAGTTTGCTGATTTCGCGCATGTGCGCAGGAGCGCGGGCGGTCTTCTTTACCTCGATAAGTATGCCAATGCGTATTTTTCCTGCCGCGTCATATCCAGCGCGGATTACGGCACCCATACGGTATTCGTTGCCGACGTTACGGAAGCCTGCGTTTTAAACGGCGATGCTTCGGTGACATATGATTTTTACTTTAAACATATCAAGCCTTCTCCGAAGCCGGCGGAGCATAAGAAAGGTTTTGTTTGTAAAATATGCGGTTATGTTTATGAGGGAGATACGCTCCCTCCGGATTTCGTGTGCCCGCTGTGCAAGCATGGGGCTTCGGATTTCGAGCCGCTGCCATCATAAATGCTATCATTATTGGAAAGGAGTTTTGTATATGAAATATGTGTGTGACGTGTGTGGATGGGAATACGACGAAGCGGCCGGGGATCCGGAGAACGGAATCGAACCCGGCACCAAATGGGAGGATCTTCCTGAGGATTTTGCCTGCCCGCTCTGCGGTGTGGGAAAGGATTCTTTCAGCCCCGTATGATTTTTTACACATGGAAAAACAGCGGACAGTGTACGGTTTCAGCCGTACACTGTTTTTACGAGATTGCTTATGACCGCGGGTCGTTTTCTGGCATATTCATATAATGTATCTATCGCCGCGATCCACTCATCGTATGTGAGACTGACGCGGTATTCCCCCTGTGCGGGCGCGTCCGGATTTTTATACCAAACGTTTGTGTAAATCCACGAATATTCTTTTGCCATCGCGTTTTTCATTGCCGTAATCATTGCGGAAGCGGTGCTTGCTGAAAAATAGTTGTTTACCATTTCCTCCATAATTTTTAAAAACTGCTGTTTGAATTGCGAATTCCGCATTAGACTTGCGAATGCCGCTGAAATTTCTCCTGCGCCTCCGCGCAGCACGTTTTCCGAATGCGCCGTTTCTTCTGCTACCACATTCTCCGTCTGCCCTGGACTATAGATGATTCCCCAGGAATAATCGATATCTTTCAGCATGAAGCGCCATTTCCCGTCCTGCCCGTACGCGTTGTTCGTTTTGCCCGTATATTTCCAGGCGCGGACATTATTATGCGGCCAATCTCGGTTGTTTGCGAATACGTTTACCGCGATATATTTTATAAAATTGTCCATATCGAGCATTTTACAGGCGTTGTTATAATTGGCGGAGCTGGCCATATTGTTGTTTGCGATCCAGGTCAGCATGTTCTGATAATTGCTCAGATCGGCTTGCGTTCCTTCGTCTATCTTGTAAAACCAGTTCCCGTTTTCATGTCCGTATGTGACGATGGCGACTTCCTCTTTCGGCACGTTATAGTGCTGTTCCAGATAATCGTTGTCGATATCGTCCCGGAGATTGTAAACGCCGAAGTAATCTCCGTTGATATATACGACTACCGGCCGGTAAGCCTGGGAAACGATATTTGACATTTTTCCGGCAAGCGAATGGATCAATGCGTCCCGCAGGAACGTATTGCGGCCGCCTCCGAACAGATTGTCGTTTCCGCCGGCGCGCAGGATGAAACTGTCATACCGGTCGATAAGATTCCCGGAGAGGTTTCGGCTTCCGGCAATCATGGGATATTTAAATTTTCCGTTGTCGGCGTCGTATTCTTTACGCGCTACAAGCTTTAGCGATTTCTGCGGATTTGCTCTCGAGGTTCCTCCGTAAACGCGCAGCCCTGCGTCGACGGAATAGCCTGCGGTTCCGTCGCTGTCGAAAAATTCTACATGGGCGGGGCGTTCCGATTCTCTTCCGTGTTCCGTATAATTCGTAAAAATCCCGTTGGAGCCGTAAAGGTTCGTTTTATCAGTGGAGATCGAAATTACCGCCAGATTATTATATCTTCCTGCGAAAGAAGCGTATTTTTTATTAATGATGTACGTTGCGGTTACAGTCGTGCCGACCTGTTTCCCGTTTTGAAATGCGGCGGCCCTGACTACGACCACATCGTCATTTTTACCGGTGTTGCCGCTCAAATCGTTGACGGCGATCCCTGCCTGCTGGTATGCCTTTGCGCTTGTCGTAGGAGCGTTGCCGTTTAATGTATAGTAAACCTTATAAGAAGCATTATAGTTTAACTTTAATGTGAATGGGGCTGCATAATAACCGGAAGGATGTGAAAAGCGGATTATTTTATTATCCGTAAAATTTTTATTTCCATTATAATTGTTTGGCGTGGACGTCGGCTTTTGCATCGTCGGGGTAGGCGCAGACGTCGGAGTCGCTTTTGCGGGCGTCTTTGTCTTTACCGTATTTGACTGGGTCGGTCTCGGCGTATTGGTAGCCGCCCCTGGGGTTTTCCGATTTGTGCTTGTGCTCGTTCCCGTTCCCGTTCCTTTCGCAGGGGAACCCATTAACGGAGTCTGATTTTTATTTGTTTCCGATAGAGTCGGGGAAGCTTCTTCTGTTGGATGGATAGTAGCTTTCGGGTCTTTTTCCTCATCTCCGCATGCAACAGCAAAAATAATCAATAGAAATGATATAATTAGAAAAAATATCCGCCAATCCCATTTTTTGTAAAATAACATATTAACACCTGCCACTCGTTTGTAAAGCAACTATAACATATAAATTGAAAATCAACAATATTATTCATAAAATAATCGTGTGATGATTGGAAAAATTATACAAAAATGCAAACAAGTTCCATTCCCTTCGTTTTTACTCAGGGAGCGTAGTGGAAGTAAAAATAATTTTGGAAGAAAATGGAACAAAGATATTTATCTTGAGACCGATCGTTATTATGTGAATCATATCATTCATCATAAATAG
>JBKUJR010000047.1:0-17088 GCA_046952735.1 Clostridia bacterium
ATCAGATAGCTGTCTAATTCTCCGGCATTCCATTTTGAGAAAACATCCGCCATCTCGTCCGCGCTCATTTTTAAATATCTGCGCATGAGATCATACGTTTCGCAAATCAGCTGCATATCGCCGTATTCGATTCCGTTATGTACCATTTTCACAAAATGACCCGCACCGCCGCTGCCGACCCATTCGCAGCACGGCGTTTCTTCGCCGTGGCCATCGTCGGCAAACGCGCATATTTTCTGGAAAATATGCCGCACATACGGCCATGCGGCTTGCGAGCCTCCAGGCATAATGCTCGGCCCTTTCAAAGCGCCCTCTTCTCCGCCGGAAACGCCTGTTCCGATATAATAAAGGCCTTTGCTTTCAACATATTTCGTTCTTCTGTCCGTATCTTTATAATAGGAATTTCCGCCGTCGATCAGGATGTCGCCCGGTTCCAGCAGCGGAAGCAGCGTTTCAATCAGCAGATCTACAGCCTCGCCAGCCTTAACCATCAGCATAATCTTGCGCGGCTTTTTGAGGAGGGAAACGAGCTCCTCCGCAGAGTATGCTCCTACGATATTTTTCCCAAAAGCACGCCCTTCCGTAAAACGCCGCACCTTTTCTGTGGTGCGGTTATATACGGCGACGGTAAATCCTTTGCTTTCCATATTTAAAACAAGATTCTCGCCCATTACGGCAAGTCCGATCAATCCGATATCTGCTTGCATTTTACCGATCCCCATATGGTTCCTCAAATTTTCTCGCCGCAGTTGCGCCGGTAAATCAGGTTCATGATCCGCTGCGCAGGATTTACGAGAACCCCCAGCGATTCGTCGTAATTGAGCGCATCGATTAGCTTTGCAATATATTTGGACATATCGACTTCTACGAACCAGGGCGCTTCCGCAAGCTCCGGACGGCGATATGTAAGATTCGTCGCGAAAATTTTATCGATAATTCCCTGCTCATAGCATTTCTGGAATTCTCCGATTCCATCTGTGAAGAGTGCATATGTCACCGCCGCGAAAATCCGCCGTGCTTTCCGGCGTTTTAACTCCGTTGCGATGTCAAGCATCGAATCGCCGGAAGAGAGCATATCGTCGAGCACCAGAATGTCTTTTCCTTCCACATCGTCTCCGATGAATTCATGCGCAACGATCGGATTTCGTCCGTTTACGATGGTGCTGTAATCGCGCCGCTTGATAAAAATGCCGAGATCGATTCCAAAAAGCGTCGAATAGTAAAGGTTTCTGTGGATTCCGCCTTCATCCGGGCTTACCATCATCATGTGATCCTTGTCGATTTTAAGATCCGGAATTTCATGGAGCAGCGCTTTGATAAATTGATAATAAGCATGTACATCTTCAAAACCGATCTGCGGGATTGCATTCGCAACGCGCGCATCGTGTGCATCGAAAGTAATGATATTCTGAACGCCCAGCGCCGCAAGCTCATGGAGCGCCGCCGCGCAATCCAAGGATTCCCGCACAGACCGCTTATGCTGTCTGCCGCCGTACAAGAACGGCATAATGACATTGATTCGCTTCGCCTTACCGGCGATTGCCGATATCATCCTTTTGAGGTCCGCGTAATGGTCGTCCGGCGACATATGGTTTTCCACGCCCATAAAGTTGTACTTGCAGCTATAGTTTCCGACATCCACTAAAATATACAGATCTTTTCCCCGTACCGATTCATCGATGATCGCCTTTGATTCTCCGTTGCTGAAACGCGGGCATCTGGATTTAATCAAAAAAGAAGTGGGCGCTTCCGCCCCCCGCATTTCTTTCTGGCGTTCTGAAATTAGCCACCTATCAACATGCTCTCCCAATTCCTTGCAGCTGTCCATTGCTATGATCCCAAGTGACCCTACCGGGAACGAAAGCGTAGAAAACGGTGCTCTTTCCGGACTCATAATATAGTGTACCTCCGATATGATGTATTTTTTTCGCTTTTAGTTTATCACATCAGGCCAATTTCGTAAACCCTTCGGGAGGCAATATTTCACCGATCCGAGGCGCTCCGGGGAACTTTGGCGCGGCCTCCGGATGCTCGCACATCCGTAAAATTTCATCTCTCGTGTCATGCGCGATTTTTACATCTTCGTCGCTGATCAGACCACGTAAAAAGGCCTCCTGCAATTCGTCTTCATCAAGTACCCGGCAGCGTTCTCCGGGCTCTATTATGACGTCGATCAGGAGGTCGATAAATATATATTTGTTTTGTTCTTTCTCATATTCCGTTTTGATTACATCGCAGTACCAGTATTTGAATCTTCCTTCGCAGTCGAAAAACGCGCTGATTTTATAATGTCCCGGAATGTATATATAGGAAAATCCCCACCCGATATCATTCCGCGTTCGAATTGGAAGCCAGCGCGTCACAAGCAAGTCGCCGTCGTCATACAGCACTTCGTCTCCGGATATGTCTACTTCCTCTTCCGGAATAAACCGTTTCCTGATAAACGTATAATCCATATCACGTCACCTGACAATTTATATATTGAAAATAATATATTATAAATATATGACTTTGTCAAACAAAATGATTATGACAACGGCGCTCTCGAAAATTTTACAGCGAAGCGGTGTCTAATTCCGCAAAATCCCGGAGGAAATCGCGAAGAACTCCCATTATGGTTTCCACGCCCCCGGCAATATTTGATTCTACGTTGAGCGGCATGAGCGGATCATGCAGAGAAAGGCGCAGCAAGAACCAGCCGTCCCCATGCGTTTTGTCGCACGTAACGCGGATCCCTTCAAAATTATTGGGTTCTATGCTCCAGCCTTCCTGCTTCTGGGCAAATTCTCCGAGCTTTTCGATTACGCTGCTTCCATACGTTTTGAAGTCCGTACAGGAAATTCCCATACGGAACTCTTTCGCTTCCGCAGGCTCTTCCAATTTTTCGATCAGAGAATCGATTGTCTGGCCTTTTTTCTTAAGCTGCGCCATCTTGATCAATATTTTAGCGATCAGATACGCCCCGTCGTCCAGAAAATAATTCTCTTTGAGCGCGCCATGGCCGGACGTTTCGATCGCAACAGGCGTAAACACACCTTCCCGGTTCAGACGAATCGCCTCATTGATTACGTTTTTATATCCTCTCTTAAATCTATGGTGTACTCCGCCGAGTTCCGTTTCAATAAATTTCTTCAGCCCGCTGGACGTGATGGAATCCGTAACGATTGTCGCGCCCGGATGTTCTTCGATCGCGATCGCCGCAATTAAAGCAATGATCCTGTTCCGATTGATCTCCCTGCCAGTTCTGTCTACGGCGCCGGCACGATCTACGTCCGTATCAAATATAATGCCGAAGTCGGCTTTCTGTTCCAGCACTGCTTTCTGTACGGATTCCATAGCCGCTTTATCTTCCGGATTCGGAATATGATTTGGGAAACTGCCGTCCGGTTCCAGAAACTGGCTTCCCTCCGTGCATGCGCCAAGCGGCTTCAAAACCTGATCCGCATAAAATCCGCCCGCTCCGTTTCCGGCATCTACGACGATCCGGAAGCCTTCCAGCGGACGCTCTTCCCCTGTTTTATTTCTGATCTTGCGCACGATATCTGCGGCATATACCCGGATAAAATCGAGGGATTCGATTTTCCCCGCTTTTCCTGCTTTTGTATAAATTTTTTCCTGCGCAAGCTCCAGGATTTCCGTAATATCGCTTTTTTCAAGTCCGCCGTCTTTTGTAAAAAATTTCAGCCCGTTACGATTGAACGGCAGATGGCTCGCCGTCAGCATGATAGAGCCGTCGTATTTATAACCCTCCATGACCGTCGTCATAAACATCGCCGGCGTAGAACAAAGACCGCAATTTACAACCGTTACGCCGATCATGGATAGCCCCTGCGTAACGGCGCTGCTCAGCGCCTCTGCAGAAAGGCGCGAATCGTTCCCTACCGCAATCGTAAGTTCGGAAAGCAGCTTTCCAGTTCTCGCCGCGATCCATACTCCGAAGGAGCACGCAATCTGTTTTGCAATTTCAGGCGTAAGATTGACCGACTGCCCTTCGATACCCGGCAGAGCCACCCCGCGGATATCGCTGCCATTTTGTAATTTTTTCCATGCTTCATTTCCCATAATATCGATCTCCTATATCTTTTATTCTTCTATTGCCGCTTTTTCCGTATTGATTGCGCAGATCGCCGCAATATCCGTCTTCGGCTTTCTGTCGTATGTATATAATCCGTTCTGCTCCTGCTCCACATCATATAGCTGCGTATAACACATACCGCAGATTGCCGGATTTTCCAGGATCGCCCGCGTTAAGCCCCGGTATCGTTCAATGAATTCCGCAGAAGTGCCCGCCGCGCTGCCATAGCTCCAGGAACCGCCCTCCAGCGCCAGACCCGTTCCGCCGTATTCGCTGATAAATACAGGCTTCATTCCGTCATAGCTCTGACGGTCCCCATAATGGGGTTCCACAAATTTCCCGGTTTCCTCGATCGTGGCATAACGCGCCGCGAACGTCTCCGGATTCTGGTCATAATCGTGTACATCGTAAAGATCCGTCTCCACATGGGATACCCCGCTCGTATCGATGCAAGGCCGCGTCGGATCGATTGCTTTCGTCTGACGGTACACCATACGGATCAGATCGTCCTGCTGCCTTGAAACAGGCGTTCCGCAATCCCATGTCTCATTGAACGGGCACCAGCCGATGATCGCAGGGTGGTTAAAATCACGTTCCAGTATTTCCGTCCATTCCGGTAAAACAGAATAAACCGCTTCTTTTCTGGAATGGTCGAGTCCCCAGTTCGGATATTCCCCCCACACCAAATATCCCATTTTATCGCAATAGTATAAAAACCGCGGTTCAAATACCTTTTCATGCAGACGCGCTCCATTGAAGCCGGCTTGCAGGGAAAGCTCGATATCCCTTTTCAGCGCCGTATCGTCCGGCGCCGTATAAATTCCGTCCGGATAGAAGCCCTGATCCAGTACCAGCCTTTGAAAGATGGGTTTCCCGTTCAGCAGAAATTTTCTGCCCCGGACCGCAACCTCCCGCATTCCGAAATAGCTGCGTACCTTGTCCGCCCCAAAGCACATTTCAATCTCATACAAGCGTCCGTGTCCCGGTTCCCACAAGTGGAGCTCTTCTAGCTTCACCGTAAAGAGACGGCGCCCGGAACACGCCAAACAGTAAATCTCGCCGGCAGGTTTTCCTTCATACAAAATCCGTGCCGTAAAATCCGCCGTTCCATTCAGATGTACCGCGAGCGTTACCGTTTCCTGGCAGATATCCGGATAAAATTGCACCTTCTCGATCCTTGTTTCCGGCGCGAATTCTATCCATACCGTCTGCCAGATTCCCGTAGTCCTCGTATAATAGCAACCAAAAGAATCATATTCATGAGATTGTTTCCCACTGGGGAGCATCGGATCTCTTGTATCGTCCTCCGCACAGACCGCAATAATATTATCACCCTTTTCAACAAGCTCCGTTATGTCGAATGAAAAAGAGGAATACCCTCCCCTATGGCGCCCTGCGCAGCTCCCGTTGATCCATACTTCCGTAAAATAATCGCACGCCCCAATATGAAGCGTTACGCGTTTTCCCCGAATCTGTTCCTCCGTCAGCGTAAAATGCCTCTTATACCATACGGCAGACATAAAATCCTTATATTCCACACCGGAGAGTCTGCTTTCAGGGCAAAACGGCACGCAGATCGTATCTGCGAGCGCAGGAATTTCTTTCATATACCCCTTCGCCCTACCGCTCTTTCCCGGATCCATTTCAAATTGCCATACTCCATTTAAATTGATCCAATTTTCTCTCATAAACTGCGGCTGCGGATGCTCCTGCCTGAAAACCGTTTCCATAAATGAAACCTTCTTTCCATAAAATATCCGTCTGTTGACTTAGTATATCATGCTTTTCAGAAAATTTCATCTTCATGAAATATAAAAATTCGCCTTTTTCATCCGTGGAAGATGCAAATGAAGCCGGCGTATAAAACCGGCTTCATGATTGCTCAATTTGTGTTATTCTGTCTGCTTATTCGGTAATTTTCTTCTTGAAAAGCACCGTCAATACCATTCCGGCAGCTGCCAGAATAACGATGATGTCCATATCGCCCGTTTTCGGAGGTTTTTCCGGATCCGGTGAATCGGTAGGATCGGACGGTGTCGGATCTACAGGCGTTTCGCCATCCTTTAATGTAAATTCGATTCCGGTTACACAGCAGCCATCCGTACCGGCCATATAATACGACAAGAACAAATCGCCTTTATAATCAACGTTTGTGAGATCAATCTCGCAGGTTCTCGGAACTGCCCATCCGGCCTCGCCCGTCGGTACTTCGCCGCTTACAATATAGCCGTCCGTCGTGTTTTTCGCATCCTGTTGTCCGAACGGAATTGCTTTTGAGAAAAAGCCCAGTTCGTATCCACCTTCCAAAGTAGCGGCAGAAGTGAGCGTAATCGTAGCCTTCGCGTATTTACTCAAATCGATATTATTCGCAATTTTAATAAAATTGCCATAGTTCATAAATACAACGGTTGCCTCTGTTCCCGGATGCGGCCAGAGAGAGAACGGTTCCAGCCATGTATTGCCCGTATCTTCATGCCACGGACCCGTGAAAGCCCACGTATCCCCTTTCTCATTCTCTTTCTCGTTTCCTTCCGCCGCTCCGTTCACCTCGCGCAACGTATCCGGCGTAATATCCAGCTCCTCGGTCGCCGCAAATACGCTCATAGAGAAGGAGACGACAAAAATTGCGATAGCCATCAATGACGCTAAAATTTTCTTTTTCATAAAACATACCCCTCTTTCCTTTATACGATTTCTGCAATTTTTCCGAAGAATTCATCCCTCGTATCACATACGACAAATTCTCCGTTCAGAAAGCCATAAATTTTTCCTGCAAGCGTCGAATCCTTGCCCGCACATTTTCCAATGCACCCTGTGGAATAATCTTTGACCTTCACCTTTCCTTTCAATTCTCCTACATCGAATCCTGAGCACCGCTTGCACACTCTTACCTTTTTTGGTTCAGCCACGCTTTGATACCTCTTTTCCTTAAAATATTTTTATTTTTCCATCATGTAACGATGGTTTATATAGCGTATGCCGCAAGACTCAATCATCTATTTGAATATTCAGTATGCTTTATATTAACATTGTTTGTTTGAGGTGTCAAGATTTTTATAAAAATAATTGTAAGCGCCGTTATGCAGCATTTACTGCGACTGCGGCTATAATGCGGGAACTTCACTTCAGCGCTATACAGCTTGTAAGGAACAATATTGAAGACGATCTTTCGACTTCCCACTTTGCAGTGGAAAACACCGGCGGCGCAGAGGGTGCGAAAGAGACGGAAACGATCTGCTGCATATCGGTATGACAAGCAAGACGGCAGAGGGCAGCTGTAAATCTTCAGAGGCGAAAAAGCACTTTTTTTATTCTAAACAATCATGAACTTATGAAGCGATGCCAGATTCTATAGCCTTGGCTTTATGATGTATTGGCGGCAAAAGCATCTTCTAACTGTAATGCCTATTCTGTGTGATAAGCTTCGTTCTCTTTCTTCAAAATTCGATATCGTATCAAAAAGGGCTGCATTCTCATGTTTCATGAGTTTGCAGCCTCTTTTAATTCCCGGCTTTTATTTCTTGTTTTTGCAGATGCAGAACCTGCGCCAAGTACAGTGTTAAGAAAGCTTTAGACTTCTCATCAAGCAGCCAGTCTCTTTTTCAAAACAACCGTAAGGACCAGGCCGGCAGCGGCAACTGCGATGATGATATTGACGTCTCCTGTTTTCGGAGGCTGCGTATCGCCTTTGTTGTCATCCTTATTATCATTTTTGTTATCATCTTTATTGTCGTCTTTGCCGTCATCCGGATCGGGCACCGTGCCTTCTCCGTCCGCAGTGGCATACGCATTGGCATCGGCTTCGCTTGCAAACATCGCTATGTACGCAAGATCCACGCTATAAGTTTCTTCATCAGCATCACTGAGGCCATTTGCAAAATCATACCGGAACCATGAAATCTCCGGAACCGAAGTCCATGCATCTTTCGTCAAGTCCACAACCGCAAAATGCCACTCGCCGTCGTTTACATATTCAAATGTTGTATATCCGTGTTCCGTCAGGTTATGCCATACCAATTCACCGTATACTTTGTCTTCCGCCGTCGTCCTGTACTTTATAAGCGCAAATTTTCCCTGCGCCGTATCGATCGCTCCCATATCGGATTTCGCAAGGTTGCCTCCTGCCTCAGGAGTCAGAACATCTGCTCCCGGATAAGCGAAACCCTCCAGTGACTTCGAGATCGTAGTAAATGTGGTATACGATGCGTCGTCCGCATCCTGCGACGTACATGCTCCAAATCCGGTCGCATGCCCGTCCTCCGCCGGTTTCCAGATCCAGGACGGCTCTGCCGCTGCGAACACACTGCTCATCGAGAACATCGAAATCAGCATTGCCGCAACTACTGTTAAAGCGAATAATTTCTTTTTCATAAGTATTCCTCCGAAATTGATTTTTTATAATTCTATAATAAAAAAACGGCTTTGTCAATAAATTTTACAGTGCGGATATATTTCACAATTTTTCAAATTCTTCCACATTCAATACGAAAAACGTGGCGCCGCCCACGACGACCTCATCTGCCAGCCCGTCGCGGTCCAAGCCTTTTCCGAAAGAATTGGAGGACCTGTTGATCTGTTTTCGCGTAGAACAATATTGCTTCAGGATTTCTTTAATGCGCGCCGTCTTATCCTCCTGTGTGCCGATCAGGAGCGTCGCGTTGCCCACCATCAGAAATCCGCCTGTGGTGGAAAGCTTTGTTACGAAAAATCCCTCCTGCGTAAGAGCGGATGCGACGACTGCGCTGTCATCATTATTAACGATTGCCAAAACAAGTTTCATAAAAATCCTCCTCTATTTATTTTGTCATAGCTCCGCGTTCAAGAGCGACATACTGCGCTTGTCGAGCGTTCTGTAATCCGTGATTTCATACCGGTTGTCGTTGGAATCCCGTACAAGCACCCTGCCGTCATAAAGCATTTTGATATCGCTGTGCCGGTTGCGGATTTCGAAGGAGCACATTCCGCGGTCCGTTTCTACGGTCCACTTCAGGATACCATATTTTTCAGAAGAATCAATCAGGCGTTTTATTTTGGGGATCATATAATATTCCCGCAGGCATGCTTCGACGACTTTCTTCGAATCCGGCATTAACGTATCGATATTGCGGATAATCGCCTGCTCTTTGCCCTCTGTATCCAGAAGCGTAATATATCGCGTCAGGCCGCTTACGGGAAACAGTCTGCGGGGTTCTAAATTTTCAAGCCTCCTTCCGTCGTAAAATTCCACATCGACGCTGCACATGTCTCTTTTGGTAAAACGCGCTTCTTCGCCATCTATATATAATCTTGCCATCCCATTCACCGCCTCACTCAAAATGTTCCTGTTCTTTGGACTGCCTGATCTTTTCGGACATCGACTGAATTTCGACGAGCCTGTAATATTTGCCCTTCAACGCCATCAGTTCTTCGTGGGAACCGTTTTCTATGATTTTCCCCTGATCCACGACGATGATTTTGTTCGCCTTGCGGAGCGTAGAAAGGCGATGTGCGATCATCAGCGTAGTTCTTCCTTTGATCAGACGTTCGATCGCTTCCTGGATCAAGTTCTCCGTTTCCGAGTCTACCGACGCCGTAGCTTCATCGAAGATCAGAAGGCTCGGATTTTTGAGCACTGCGCGGGCGATGGAAATCCTCTGCCGTTCGCCTCCGGACAAGCCGATTCCGCGTTCTCCCAGCATCGAATCATAACCGTCCGGCTGTCTCGCAATAAATTCATGCGCGTTTGCCACATCTGCCGCGTGGATTACTTCTTCTACGAGAGCCCCTGGTTTACCATATGCAATATTATTGAAAATGGTATCGCTGAACATCATCGGCTCCTGCTGGACGTATCCGATTCTGGACCGGTAATATTCCAGGCTGAGTTCTTTGATATTATGCCCGTCTACAAAAATTTCACCCTCATAATTATCATAAAACCGCATCAGGATATTGATCAGCGTAGATTTTCCGGAGCCCGTCGTTCCGACGATCCCAACGATGTCGCCGGGTTCGATGGTAAGGTTGACGTCGGAAAGAACTTTTTTTGTACGGTCAAAAGAAAAATTGACGTTGCGGAATTCTATTTTTCCGCGAATCTGCGGACAATTTTCTTTGTTGAAATCTGCTTCCGGTTCTGCGTCGAGAATATCGAAAATCCGTTCGGCGGCAGAAAGCGCCTGGTTGTAAGCGTCGCTCAGGTTGGCAAAGAAGTTGACCGGATTGTAAAACGTGCCGGCGTAAGACAGGAAGGAAACAAGAAGGCCGGCCGTCAGAGAGCTGTCCGTTCCGCCGATCACCCACCGGCCGCCAATCGCCCACAGCAGGAGCGTTCCGCAGGAGATGAAGAAGGATACGGTCTGCGGAAAAATCGTAACGATCTTAGACGCCTGCATATCGACGCGCAGCCATTCATTATTGTATTTATCGAACTTTTTCACCGTACGTTTTTCGCCGGCAAAAGATTTTACCACCTTGATACAGGGGATCGTATCCGTCAGCACGGACGACACCGCGGCCCAGCGCCGCCAGATTTTACGGTAAAACGGGAAAATTTTTCTGCTGAAAATCCGCGCGCCGAGCACCACGATCGGAACCGGGATGAGCGCCAGCAGCGTCAGTTTCCAGTTCATAACGAACATGAGTACAATGATTCCGATCATCAGTACGAATTGCGCGATCGCTTCCTGCGTAATTCGCAGCATGAAGGATTGGAGCGTCGCGGTGTCGCCGGCAATCCTGTTGATGACGGAGCCCGTCGAGGTCTTATCGTAAAACTTCATTGGAAGGAACTGTGCCTTTTCATAGACGTCGCTCCGGATATGCGCCACGATTTTATCGCCGCTGATGCGGAGGAGGTAATTTCGGATCACGCCTACCACCAGGAAAATGATATAACTGACCAGGAGCACCGCTGCAATGATGATCAGCATTCTGCTGTCTTTCCCCGGCAGGACCTCATCGACGAGCATTTTCGTCAGATAAGGCGGAAGCAGCAGCGCGCCTGTCGTGAAAAAGGATAAAAACAGGCACAACACGAGGATTTTCATCTGCGGTTTCAGATATTTGTACAGTTTGCCGGCCATTTTCTTTTTCGACTGGCAATGGATACACTCTGCGCCCGCGCGTAAAAGCGTCCGTCCGCATTTCGGACAGACGTTCATCATTTTCTCGTAGGTTGCGGCTACGATGTCGAATTCCGTCTCGAGATCGCCGTCCTCGTGCATGTGCTCCACAAAGGCCGCCGCCGTGTCGCAGAGCGCGGCAACGGAGTATGTAAAACGGAATACCGGAACCGCTTTCCCTTTAACGGTAAACTTCAAAACGGCGTTGCCGTACATCCTTTTCACCGCGGCTTTTTCAACGTCCGCGTGCAGGTAAACGGCAGCGCCTTCCTCTAATGAAGAATCGATGATAATCGTGCGGTTTTTCGTTACGGCGAGCATGGTCTCGCAATAACTGCTATTTAGCGATAAATCGCCGATTATGGCAAATAGTATCGGCTCCCCTTTTACTTCGAACCGGCTGAGCTGGTTTGCAAGCTGTTCCGATACGTTCTTATTCTTCAGCATTTCCATATGTTGATCCATACGAATCACCCCTTACCGGAGGTTCTTGTTTTTAGCAGTTATATTTTAGTGGCTGAAAATGGAATGTCAACCCCTTTCAAACATTTTTACGTAAAAATTTTACAATACCGATTTTTTTGATTTTCCCACAAAATATAGCCCGATTTCGTAGATATATCGTTCAATTGCCGGAAGCAGGCCGGCCGGTACGTTTTCAGAATTAGTAGCTTCGAAGCTGAGCATCCCTTCGTATCCGATTTTCCGCAGCGCCTGCAGGAACGCGTCCCATTCGATCGTGCCGGCGTATGGGGCGAGGTGCTGATCGGATTTTCCGTTATTATCGTGAAGATGAAGTACCCGCAGACGCTTCCCTAAAAATTCCGCCATGTCCTGGCAGCGGATTCCCGTCATGTTCGCGTGTCCCGTATCCATACAGGCGCAGAAAGAATCATCCTGCATCATATCAATATATTCCGCAAGCGCCTCCCCCGTAGCACACGGGATCCCCTGCCCGGGCATGTTTTCCAGCGCGAGTCTGACGCCGTATTTATGGGCCGTTTCTAAAAATCTGCTGAAGTATTCGTAATTGATTCTCTTTGTTCCTTCCGGATCCGGGTCCGGACTCCAGCCTGCAGGCATCGCGGGATGGATCACCAGATAAGGACTTTCTACAATAGAAGCGGCTAATATGGCGCGTTCTATGGCGCGCAGCATATATTCCTGCTCCGTCCGGTCTTCCGTCCAGGTGGGGAACGGCGCATGCGCCTGGCATACTTTGATTCCGGCGCGTTCCATATTTGCGGCTTCTTCTTCAAAAAACGTCCGGAACGCGGCCTCGGAGTCTGCGTACAATCCGCGATGCGGCTGATAAACGGTACACGGCGCTCCGTAATCTACAAATGCAAATCCTGCCCCTGCCAGCATCCGCATCGCTTCAAAAGACGGCAGGCGGCGGCACGCGCTTTCGGTACAAGTACTGATTTTCATAATATGAGATCCTCCTCCTTTATTTTACAGAATATAAAAAGATTTCCATCAGCTGGATCCTGTAAGGATCCGCTACGCCTTCGTCGGAGGCATACGTTCCCGTTCCTGTAAAATCGAGTTTCACATAAGCCGCTTCCTGTATTCCCAGATCATATGTCTGTATCTCCCCCATTGGATTTTCTTTGCCGGCGATTGTTTTGACAGCGGTATAATGTTGGCCGTCATTGCTTACGGATACGGTGAATGCCGAAGGATAATTGGGGGAACCGCCCTCCGGATCCGCTGCATCGGTACGCGGAGCAAGAGCAATATAGCGGAATGACTTTGTACCGCCCAGATCCAATGTCACGGAAACAGGCTGAATGACGCCCTGCGCATCCGGTTTCAGCACGTTCGTGGTATATCCTTTTGTCAGCGTGCCGTCTGTCAGGTATGAAACGCTCCAGCCGCCGTTTTCCAGTGAATTTTCAGCAGATGCTTTTGCCCCAAGCGCTATGTTTTCTACCATATTTTTATCTGATTCTACAAAAATTTCTAAATCTTTGTCTAATGTCACGTCGATCTGCGTCTCTTTTGAAACGACGTCTCCCGCAAACGCGGTAAAACGATACAGAAAGCCATCCTGTACGGTAAAACGGATCGTTTCCCCATCCCGCAGCAGAACCGTGCTTTTACCTTGCGCAAGACTGATTTTTCTGCCGCTGTCCGTCATGATCATAATATCGCAGCCTGCCGCGGCGCGGAAAGTGACGCTGTGAAATGGATTTTTTTCTTTGACGAACGCTGCACGAAGCGTTGCCGCACATTCCGGCCGGAACGCGATCGTTTTCTCCTGCGAGCCGACCGTGCCGCTCCAGCCGCAAAAATAGGAATCAGCCTCTGCCACGGCCTCTAAGCTGATATTGCTCCCTCGTCGAACGGTTTTCACGTGCGTTCCGCTTGCAAGCCGTTCTCCGTCCCATAAAACAGCGCCATTTTCCCCCACCTCAAGCTGAATCCTGTATTCGTCGTCATCTTGCGGCTGCAGAAGGTCCGCCTCCAGAATATGTTCCGCCGCAGAATCCGTAAGTTTGAGCGTAAAATAAAGGAATTGGCTGTCGCTGCCCGAAAAGGCAACCGTATCTGCCATGCTTTCCGGCACGCAAACCGAGCCGTTTTCATAAATGACGGTTTCATGATATTGTATCCGCATATTTTCTCCTGCGGCGCCGAGCCGCGGAATGCCGGCAATCGCCTGTGTCTCTGCCGGCCCTTTCAAAGTCAGCTGAAAACGTTCGCCCGCCTGGTACGAAACCTTTTCCGTGATATACCCTTTTACCGAAGGAACCGTACACGTCAGTGACGTCAGGCTTCCCATCATGGGTTTTACGGAAAATTTCGTATATCCGGCTTCTACAGGTTCGATTCCCGCCATGTATTGGCTCATCGTCAGCAGCGGGCCGCCGCTCCACGCATGGTTCAGCGTGCCGCTGCGATCCCAGAATTCCCATAACGTTGAATATTCGTATTCCACCATTTCTTTGTACCGAATGCGGATCCGCTGCTGCGCGGCTTCCATGAATCCCATTTCGCACAGGGCATCCAAAACATATCGCTCCATATAAGGGCTTGCATGCATGACCGTCGTCAGGTTATCCCGGATCGCTTCATATTTTTCCGGATTTGCAAGACCGGAAAGCACCGCAACGGCGTTTGACCTGTCGTCCGGGATGCTGACAGAGGCGGACCGGTAGCCGTCTTCCGTCCAAAACGCCTGATAGGCTCCGTATATGGTCTGCGCTTTTTGTTCCAGTGCCGCGATATCCGCTTCATTTCCGGTGAGCGCCGCCATATCGATTACGCAGCGGAGCGCTTTATAATACCAGGCGTTTTCCAGTGTAGGAATATCAAAATCAGATCCCCAGTCCGGCCAGTCCCAGGAGCCGGCGCGATGTTTTACCAGGCCGTCTGCGCCAAGCGTCCAGAGTCCGACATAATCTTTCGCATAGCCGTAAACGTCTTTTACGAATTCCACGTCGCCCGTATACAGATAATATGTCCAGAAGCCGCAGATGCCGGCAAGCTGCTGCATGGGCAGCTCAAAATAATCGTTTCGGATCGGCACTACGGTTTGCAGGACTTTTGTTGCCGGATCCGTATGGGCGAGCATTGCGGCGACGCCTTTCTGATATAAAAGATAGGAATCTGCGTCAAGGGCATACATGCTCATTGCCATTTCATTCGTAACATCGCCCCACCACTGCGCGCGCTCCCGGTCCGGACAATCCATGAAATTGTCGCGCATCGTGACATAAAGCGTCCGCAGCGACTTTTTCCACAGCGTATTCAGGAATTCTTCGCTACATGTAAAATCCCCGCTGAATTCGGTGTGATAACCGGTTTCTCTATATTGCAGAGACAAAATCCTGACGCCTTTCGGTATCGTATAGGTGATCCGTTCTCCATTGAACCACCCCGGAGATTCAAAACGCTGCCTTCCTTCTTTTGTTACATATGTAGTAAAAACGGAACCTATCGCAGTATTTTCCGTCGTAATCACGATTTTCTGCCCCGCTTGGCTTTCCACCTCCAGGTAAGGCGTAAGCTGCGCATTATACGGAAGCGTCATCGTAATGCGTTCTGGGGCGGAAACCGTATAGCCTTTGTACGCTTCCGAATTTTCATAATCCTTCAGTCCGTAATCTTTCAGGAGCGGGATCGGCCGTTCATACAGCGCATTCCATGGCGCGCAGCCGCCCTTGCCCATTTCCTTTGCCGCCTGCCACGCGCTGTCGTCATATTCTGGCTGCTCCCAATTTCCGAGCTCTTTTCGTGCATCATAATAAATATTGGCTTCCGGCAATCGGTAATTCGGCTGCTGCGGGCCGCTGTCCTGTAAGAAGGCCGTGTTTTTTGCCGCAAGCCAGGAAGCGTCGCTTGTTAATTTTACGCCGCCGATCTCCGCCTCGAACAGAAACCCTCCCTTCCCGCTGTTTGCGGAAGAGTAACTTACGCCGTCCCTCCAGAACCAGACGAGCGCCGCAATCGTATTTTCACCGCTTTTCAGATACTTTCCGATTTCAACTTTATCGTAATATCCGTCTGCGGGAGTCGGGCCTCTTTTCAAACCGCCCTCGCGTACTACGATTTCCCCATTGATATAAAGCCAATATTTCGATTCCGCAGCGATATATGCCATGGCGCTTTTTGCGGAGTTCGTATCGGAAACATCAAATTTCTTCCGGAAACTTACCCAGGTGTCAGGCGTTGTTTCCCCTTCCTGCGTCCAGATCCAGCTCGCGCTCCAGTCGTCTTTAACGGTTGCGGCAATCCGCTGATACGGAAGCGTTTTCTCCGGTAAAACCATCTGTTCCCCGCCGCCGTTTTTTTCTTTCTTGCCGGAACAGCCCACGCACAGGAGCATGGCGCTCATCATTCCTGTCAAACAAAAAGCAATCAGGCGTACGCAATATCCTCCGCGATTTTCCATTTTCGACCCCTCCGTAGCTCGCAAAATTTCCGTATGGCGTATACGGGCCGCCGCTGCGGTCGTCCGTATTGCGGCAAAAACGTCACATAAATGGTTTCCCGTCTGAAAGCGCCATGTCTTTTATTTCTTCTGCAACTTTGTTTTTATTATATCATGATCCTTTTGGAAGATCAATTTCCGAAAAGTATGTGGTATAATAACAACGTTATGTATATAACGGAAAAGAGGTTAACATGAAAAAACTTATTCTTAACGTAATTTTAGACAAATATTCCGACTGGGAAATCGCTTATTTGTCGCCGCTGCTCCTTGCTTTGGGAAGGGACACATATGAGGTCAAAACTGTTTCCCTCACAAAAGACAGCGTCCGTTCTTTAGGAGGCTTTACCGTGCTTCCGGATTACGACGTCCATACCGCGCCCGCAGAGTTCGAAGGACTGATTTTGGTCGGCGGAATGTCTTGGAGAACCGAAGAAGCCCGGCAAGTCGAGCCGCTGGTTCAGAAGGCGCAGAAAAACAATAAGCTGCTTGGCGCCATTTGCGATGCCACCGTGTTTTTAGGCGCCGCCGGGGTACTGAACCATGTTCTGCATACCAGCAACGATTTGAACGATCTGAAGCAATGGGCCGGTGACGTATACGCCGGAGAAGAGAAATACGTTATGCAGCCGGCGGTAAGGGATCAAAAGATAATTACTGCCAACGGCACGGCGGCTCTCGAATTTGCGAGGGAGGTGCTGCTTGCGCTAAATGTCGCGCCGGAGGAAAAAATTCTCGACTGGTACAATTTTTATAAACTCGGCGCTTACGAAGCGCCTACGCCGAGTCTTTAACCCTGTACAACACAGCTTCTCCATCCGGGAAAGAGGGATTGCGATTGAAAAATACGGTTGAAAAAATCATCCGCCGGCAAAGCGCCTTGTCGAAAAAATTAAACCGGCAGTCTGATCTGCTGGGATATGTCAAGCTGGCACTTTTGCTTCTGTTTGCCGTCAGTCTCTATTTTATGG
>JBKUJR010000048.1:0-2450 GCA_046952735.1 Clostridia bacterium
CCTGGTATACCATGCAGCCGTATGTGACGTCGAGGATCGGTTCCAGAATCGGATGCAGATAGTTTACCTTCTCCGGATTTTTTTTATTTTCGATATAGCGCGGGATCTGATCCATAGGACCGGGGCGGTACAGCGCGATCCCGGCGATGATATCTTCCAGATTGTCCGGCTGGAGCTCCATGATGAAACGCGTCATGCCGGGACTCTCCAGCTGGAAAATACCGAGTGTTTTACCGTCGGAAATGGTTTTGTACACTTTCTTGTCGTCCATCGCCATGCTGTCGAAATCGATGGTTACATTGTGATTCTTTTGTACGAGTTCGATTGCATCCTGTATGACGGTGAGCGTTCTGAGTCCGAGAAAATCGACTTTCAGAAGACCTAATTTTTCCAGAATTGCCATTGGAAACTGCGTGACGACGCTGTCTCCCGTTTTATGTACCGGTACGTAATCCGTTACGGGATCTCTTGTCAAAACGACGCCTGCCGCGTGTGTGGAAGCGTTCCGCGGCATACCTTCCAGCTGCATGGCCGTATCGAGCATGTCCCGAATCATATCGTCGGCTTCATATCTGGCGCGCAGCTCCGGATTCAGTTCGATCGCGCCTTGGATGGTCGTCAGCTTTCCGGGAGACATCGGAATCATTTTCGCAACCGTGTCCACATCGCCGTACGGAACGTCGAGCACTCTGCCTACGTCCCGTACGGCGCCGCGGGCCGCCATCGTACCAAACGTGATGATCTGTGCCACACGGTCCTCGCCATACTTCCGCACAACATAATCGATGACTTCTTTCCGGCGCTCGTCACTGAAGTCTACGTCGAAATCGGGCATACTGATCCGGTCGGGGTTCAGAAAGCGTTCAAATGCCAGATTGTATTTTAAAGAGTCGATATTGGTGATTTTCAGGCAGAAAGCGACCAGGCTGCCCGCGCCGGAGCCTCTGCCGGGGCCTACGGTAATACCGTTGTCTTTTGCGAACTTGATAAAATCCCATACGATCAGATAATATTCCGCGTATCCCATCGTATTGATTACGGATAATTCATATTCCAGACGGCTCCTGACTTCTTCCGGAAGCGTTTCTCCGTAACGAAAAGCGGCGCCTTCATAGGTGAGCTTTTTGAGATATTCTGCGGGAGACAGCCCGCCGGGGATATCGAACTGCGGCAGGACGGGCCGTCCGAACGTGATTTCTACATGACACGTTTCCGCTATTTTTACGGTGTTTTCCAGAGCGTCGCGCCTGACGGAAAATTGCTCCGCCATTTCTGCCGGCGTCCGCAGATATACCTGATCGGTATTGAATTTCATGCGTTCGGTATCATTATATTTTTTGCCTGTCTGGACGCACATTAGGATATCCTGCGCTCTGGCGTCGGATTGGCTGATAAAATGGACGTCGTTCGTGGCGATCAGGGGGATTCCCGTTTCTGCGGACAGTTTGATCAACGCTTTGTTGACGGTGATTTGTTCTTCCAGCCCGTTGGCCTGGAGTTCCAGATAATAATTGCCCTCGCCAAAAATCCCGGCATATTCCAGCGCGAGCCGTTTTGCGCCTTCATAGTCGCCGCTTAAAATCAGCTGCGGCACGTCTCCGCCGAGACACGCGGAGGAGCAGATGATCCCATCCGCATATTCGCGCAGCAGATCGAGATCGACGCGCGGCTTATAATAATACCCTTCGGTAAATGCTTTGGATACGATACGGATCAAATTATGATAGCCCGTATTATTTTTTGCAAGCAGCAGCAGATGTCCGTAATCGCTGTCGAACCCCGGCGCTTTGTCGAACCGCGTCCGCTTTGCGGTGTAAACTTCGCAGCCGATGATCGGCTTGATCCCGGCGCTCTTGCAGGCTTCGTAAAATTCTACTACGCCGTACATGACGCCGTGGTCCGTAATTGCCAGCGCGTCCATACCGCGCTCTTTGCAGGCGTTTACAAGGTCTTTGATTCTGCAGGCGCCGTCTAATAAGCTGTATTCGGTATGGACGTGAAGGTGGACGAAGCTCGTCTTTAAATTGCTCATTTTATTGTTGTGCGATCGGCATGATCTTTCCGATGACTTCTTCTTTTAATTTTACCGCCTTTTCATGCGCCGCATCGAGATTCTTTGCGATTCCGCCGAAATAGATTTTGATTTTCGGCTCCGTCCCGGACGGGCGCAGACAAAACCAGCGGTCGCCGTAATCGAATGTGAGCACATCGGAAGATGGCAGCGGGGATTTTTCCTTCGCCGCAATGGTGCCGTCCGCGTTGAATTTCGTAATTTCAGACGTTTCGATATCGGTATATACGGCAGGTACGGCGGCGGTGAATTTCCCGTTCGTACTGCGGACCGTGTCCATGATTTTACGGATTACACGAAGGCCGGATTCGCCTTTGAGATGGATGGAAACCTGCATTTCGTTGTGGTAACCGTATTTTTTATAAATATCATCGAGCGC
>JBKUJR010000048.1:2460-17009 GCA_046952735.1 Clostridia bacterium
AACAGGCAGCCGGCAACGGCATCTTTATCTCTGGCGTAAGTGCCGGGCAGATAAACGTAGCTTTCTTCAAAGCAGAACAGGAAATTGCGGTCTCCCCGCTCGTCGATCTCCATGATTTTTTCGCCAATAAATTTAAAACCGGTCAATACGTCGATATATTCGATATTGTTTGCTTCGAAGATCTGCTTTGTGAGTCTCGTCGAAACGACCGTAGAGATCACAAAAGGGTTTACAGGCATCATTTTACGCGCGTTGTGGCTTTCAATGATTCGTTCAAGCAGTAAAACGCCGATCTGATTCCCGTTCAGCATCGCATAACCGCCGTCGGGCGTCCTGGCATATACGCCGGTTCTGTCGGAATCCGGATCCGAGGCAAGGATAACGTCCGCCTCCACATTTTTCGCCAACTCCAGCGCTAAGGTGAAAGCGGCGGGGTCTTCCGGATTCGGCAGATTTACCGTTGGAAAATTCCCGTCTGGCTGCATCTGTTCTTTCACGGTGTGGAGGTTGGAGACGCCGCATTCTTTGAGAATTTCCGGAATCCATTTTGCGCCTGCGCCGTGCAGCGGCGTATAAACGACTGTTATTTTACTTGCGTTCTTTTTGAATCCCTCTTTGTCGGCAATCAGCTTTTTGATTTCTTTAAAATAGATATTCTTGATATTGGAATCAACATATTTGATATTGTTTCCTGTTTTGAAAAAATCGAAACTGAAAGAAGGAACTTTCGTATAATCGGCAATAGACAGCATAATCCGGGAGATCTGCTCGCTGTCGGACAGCGAAAGCTGCGCTCCGTCGGGACCGTATACTTTATAACCGTTGTATTCCTTCGGATTATGGCTTGCTGTGATCATGACGCCTGCCGCGCAGCGCAGATGCCTTACGGAGAAAGAAAGGACGGGAACAGGGACGATTTCCGTGTGGAGATAGACTTTAATCCCGTTTCCGGCGAAGACTGCCGCGGCTTCTTTTGCAAATTCCTCTGAAAAATTGCGGCTGTCGTAGCCGATCACGATGCCGTCTTTTTTTGCTTTTGTGCCTTTGGAAAGAATGTGTGCGGCGATCGCCGTGCTGAGCCGCCGTACGACGTATTTATTCATTCTGTTTGTACCGGCGCCGAGGATCCCCCGGATTCCCGCAGTGCCAAAATCCAGCTCTTTATAAAATCTATCCCGTATTTCGGAATTGTTGTTTGCAATTGCTTCGAGTTCTTTTCTCGTTCCTTCGTCAAAATATCTGTTTGTCGCCCATTGTGTGTATATTGTTCCTATATCCATTCAGTCAGTCGCCCCTTTATTTTTATTTCAAATTTTATTATACATGAAATACGTGAAAAATACAAATTATTACGGCGAATCCTCCCCTTCCTATTCTGCAGCCGGCCCGAAGGGAAAGCCTGGAACGGAAGCGGCGATCGCCGCGATTCGAACATTTTTCAGTTTATACGAGGCGATTGAGAGCAATGGAACGCCTTGGTTCCCTTCTTAACATCAAACGCCGGAATAAGCGGAGAAGCCTCCGTCTACCGGGACGACGATTCCGGTTACGAAACTGGAGGCTTCGCTGTCCGTAATCCAGAGCAGCGTTCCGATCAGCTCTTCCGGCTTTCCGAACCGGTTCATCGGCGTTGCGCGCAGAATTTTTTCTGTTCGCTCGGTGGGCGTTCCGTCTTTGTCGAATAAAAGGTCCTGGTTTTGTTTTGTTACGAAAAATCCGGGCGCGATTGCGTTGACACGGATGTTTTCTTTTGCAAAATGTACTGCGAGCCACTGCGTGAAATTCGATACGGCCGATTTTGCGGCGCTGTATGCAGGAATCTTTGTCAGCGGCCGGTATGCGTTCATAGAAGAAATATTTACGACGGAACAGCCTTCCCTTCCCAGCATGTCGGCGGCGAATACCTGCGTCGGCAGCAGCGTTCCCATCAGGTTGAGATTGAACACGAAATCGAAGCCTGTTTTATCCAGATTGAAAAACGTCATAATATCGTTTCTTTTTTCGTCTTCGATTTCATACATCTCATGTGCGGTTATACATTTTGGGCTGTTTCCGCCGGCTCCGTTGATCAGTACGGCGCATTTCCCGATATCCTGTAAAATACGCTGATGTACTTCTTCTAAGTCGTCTTTGTCCAGAACATTCGCTTTATATGCTTTTACCGTTACATTTTTTGCGGTTTTGTTTTTTCGGATTTCTTCGGCGGCGGCGTTTGCGGCATCTTCATTGATATCCAATAAGGCGATGTCATATCCGGCGCCTGCCATCGCTTTTGCAAAGCAAGAGCATAGCACGCCCCCTGCTCCTGTAATGACTGCTAATTTATTCATTTTCGATCCTCCTTCGGAATATGAAAAAGCTGATGAATTGGCTTTTTTTATATTATAAACGCATTCGGAACGATTGACAACAATTTTTGCATATGATATTATATGCACGTTTTCGGGATGTGGCTCAGCTTGGTAGAGCGCCTGCTTTGGGAGCAGGATGCCGCAGGTTCAAATCCTGTCATCCCGACCACGTCGGAATGGACTGCGCTCCATTCAAAAAGCCCGGCTTCGGCCGGGCTTTTCTCATACCGCTTCGTCATTCCTCCTCTCCGCAAAAGGTCACGCTCGGCTCGCCTGCTCGGTTGTAAACGCCCTCGCAACGGTTCGCTGTCGCTACCAACCTTTTGCGGTGCGCCTGCGGCGCAGAGAGATTTATCTAAGTCCTGTAATTCCACTCGGACCAAAGAATGTTGAAAGAAGTTGATTGCTGGAAAGCGATCGACTTCTTTCGGCTTTTATGGTATACTAAAAAAACGATATTTAAGTTATTACTCCATATGGACGAATGGAAAGGGCGTTAATAATGAGCATTCGTTATGCTTCTGAACAGGACAAAGCGTTTCTTGTATCAAACGATAAATGGATTTGTTCGGGAACAATTCAAAAAAAAATAATTGATAAGCAAATCTTAGTAGCTCAAGATAAAGAAAACTTGATTGGTTGGCTGAGGTACGGCCTATTTTGGGATAATGTTCCGTTTATGTATATGCTTCATTTATTAGATGAATATCAAGGAAAAGGTTTGGGGAGAAAGCTTGTTGAATATTGGGAAAATGAAATGAAGCGTAAAGGACATAAGGTTGTACTGACTTCTACTGCTTTGCTCATCCTTTCCGCAAAAAAGCTCGCTTGGTTCATCTGTTCGGCTGCAAGCGTCCTCACGACGGTTTACTGTCGCTACCACTTTTTTGCGGCGGTGTCTGTTATAGCTGGTATCTTTTTTGTAACGGGAACACATTGAAAAGGCCGTCGAATTTTGCAGGCGGTCTTTTGCTATGTTTGCTATCAAAATGTCCCGAAGTCCAGCGGGTTTGGGGAGCTACACTAGAAACGTGTTGAAAAGGGAGGCTTTTTGAGCAACAGCGGGTTGCTTGTGCATCCATATATCGAGTGGTAAAATTATATAAAGGAGGAATATACCAATGGGAACAAGGGACACGATTTTAGAATTGAGGAAAAGCCTTAACTTATCTCAAGATGAATTTGCCGAAAAATTATTAGTCACTCGGCAGGCTGTTTCTCGCTGGGAAAACGGAGATACTACACCCAATATAGATACACTCAAATTGATTGCTAAAACCTTTGATGTGTCAGTTGACCATTTGTTAGGGCATCCTGCTGGGCAGTGCCAAAGTTGCGGAATGATTTTGGAAAAAGACAGCGACAAAGGAACAGAGAACGACGGTAGCAAATCAAAAGAATATTGCACATTCTGCTATCAACAGGGAAAATTCGCTCAAGATGTCACTATGGAGGAAATGGTCGAGCTTAATTTACAAGATTTAGACGAATGGAACAAAGCTGCTGGTTTGCGTTTAACAGAGCAAGAGGCTAGAGAACAACTCATGGAGTTTCTGCCAACATTAAAACGCTGGAAAAAAGACTAGTTACACGAGAGCAATTCAATCACATTCGGAAAGCCTTCGTAGATGAACTTAAGCTAAATAAACAATATAAAATGGCATAATTGCTTATTGCCTACAAATTGATTCCATGATTTTTTTGGATAAAAGCCTCTTAATTGCCGCCTGTAAAACGTTTATATCACTGCTTTTCTCCAAGTCATAATTACACTCCGACCAGCAAGCTGCGCCTGCACGCTATTCGCGCTCCTCACTTTTGTGGGGAGCCGTTTTGTTTATGCCCGGTTTACTGAAATACTATTTACCAAAATGTCTATAAAACACTTGATATGGTGAAGGTCGGACGGCAGACTTTGTAATAGAAGATATTAGAGTCTTTCATTGTGCGAAATGAACAAGGCAAGCGGAAATGTTGTGATGTAAATAAACTGTCAACAGCCCGCGGATTCGTGTGAATCTACGAGCTGCGCAATTTTATAATTATATTTTCTTTCCCATAAACCGCCGTGTTTTCCAAAGAATTGAAGCCGGCAAGGAAGCTTCTGTCGTCTATACGATCCAAATTACAAGTGAAAGCCCGCTATATGCCTACTTCCCTGCGCCCAATCTGCAAGGCGCCGAAATTTTTATCGGGGATCGATCCCTGGGAGCATATTTTGATGTTTTCCGTTATGATATCGTACTGCTGGGTAAATTTCCGGCCGGGAGCACGGTCTCCTTTACAATAAAATTGCTGGATGATATATTGCAGGTCGACGATGCATTGTTCTACTATGAAAATCATACGGCGCTCCAGCAAAATTATGAAATCTTATCAGAGGGAACCGGTCAGTTCCTTAAGAAAAGCAGCTCACATTTGATCGCTACGGTCGATATCACGAAAGAGGATGCATATATGCTGTTTACAATCCCGTATGAAGATGGATGGCGCATTACCATTGACGGGAACGAAGCGGAAAAACAGAAAGTTTTTGATGCATTGATTGCCGTTGAAATTTCGAAAGGGACGCATCAGATTGCATTGAAATATACCCCAAAGGGGTTTTATGCTGGCGCTATTATATCAGGGGCCGCTTTGACGATCATTGGGACGGTTGTAATAGCACAAAAAATAAAAAAACGGACAAAAAAGAAAACATAATTTCCTTCTTCTTTGCAGAGAATTCATTCGACCATATTTATTTTTTATGTTAAAATAAAAAAGTCAACGAGTATTTTATTTGAAAGGATCTGGTCGCGCAATGGATTATGGTGCGGAATCTCTGAAAAAACATAAGGAATGGAGGGGAAAAATCGAAGTCGTCTGCCGTGCTCCGCTGAAAACCCGAGAAGATCTTTCTATTGCGTACACACCCGGCGTAGCAGCGCCCTGTCTTGCGATAAAGGAGAATAACGATTTGAGCTACGATCTGACCCGCCGTTCGAATTTGGTGGCGGTCGTGACGGACGGAACGGCAGTGCTGGGCTTAGGTGATATCGGTCCGGAGGCCGGTATGCCTGTTATGGAAGGCAAATGCGCGCTCTTCAAAGCATTTGGCGGCGTAGACGCCGTACCGCTCTGCATTCGCTCCAAAGATGTTGCGGAAATCGTCAATACGGTCCGCCTGCTTTCCGGCAGCTTCGGGGGCATCAATTTAGAGGATATTTCTGCTCCCCGCTGTTTTGAAATCGAGCAGCAGCTGAAAGAATGCTGCGATATTCCCATATTTCATGACGATCAGCACGGTACTGCCGTGGTCGTACTTGCAGCTATGCTCAACGCGCTGAAGCTGACCGGCAGAAAGCTAGAAGAGATCCGCGTCGTTGCAAACGGCGCCGGCGCCGCCGGCATTGCGATTATACGCCTCCTATTGCGTATGGGCCTGCGCGACGTAGTGCTGTGCGACAGAGCCGGAGCGATTTATCAGGGCCGTACGCATATGAATCCGATTAAGGAGGAACTTGCCGCCGTTACGAACCATGCGTGCAGGCACGGTTCGCTTGCGGATGTACTGAATGGCGCGGACGTATTTATCGGGGTATCCGCACCTGGATGTGTAACGCCGGAAATGGTAAAATCCATGAATTCCGATCCGATTCTGTTCCCAATGGCCAATCCGGAGCCGGAAATTCAGCCTGAACTCGCCCATAAGGCCGGTGCGGCGGTCGTGGGAACAGGGCGAAGCGACTATCCGAATCAGATCAATAATGTGCTTGCTTTTCCCGGCATTTTTCGAGGAGCGCTGGATGTACGCGCTTCCGATATCAATGATGAAATGAAAATCGCCGCGGCTCTGGCCATCGCTGCGCTTGTGCCCGAAGATGCGCTTTCCAGAGAATATATCATCCCAAGTCCGCTGGATCGGAGCGTAGCGCCGGCGGTAGCAAAAGCTGTAGCACAGGCCGCCCGAAAGTCAGGCGTCGCCCGCATTTAAGGGGTTTGCCGCAGGAATTTCAATGAATCGATCTTTCATGCAGGCGCCGGAAATTCACGGCCCTGCATATTTTTTTGGTTTTTCAACGCTCTCTTTGCCTTTCGCATTTTAACAAGCGCCGCCGAAAATTAATATAATGCATACGGATTCTTTTTTTCGGAGTGTTGCTTCATGCTTTCTTTTCTCAGTGCTGTGATTTTTAGTATGTCCTCAAATTTAGATAATATCGTCATTGGAATCGCATATGGAATCAAGAAAATCAAAATCGGTTTTCTGCCGAATGTATTGATCGGCCTGATTACCGTGACGGGAACGGTAATCTCGATGTATGCAGGAACGCTTATAACGAAAATTTTACCTGAGGGTATCCCGAATCTGATCGGGTCCGGGATCATTATCATCATAGGACTTTACTTCGTGCTGCAGAGCATTGCGAATCTATCCAATAAAAAAAAGCGGGTCCGGAGCGTAGCGCTGAAAGATGCAGAAAATATGATGGATTACGCGCAACATTCAGATAAAGACATTTCGGGGGTTATCGATTGGAAAGAATCGATTGCCGTAGGCTTCGGTCTGACATTCAATAATATCGGAACCGGAATCGCGGCCAGCGCGGCAGGCGTAGGAATCCCGGCGGCAGTAATCTGCACGTTCGTATGCAGCGTCCTGTTCCTTTACCTCGGCGTATATCTGGGAGATAAAATATTCGGCAAAATTTTAGGGAAATACGCACCCTTGCTCTCCGGACTTTTGCTGGCTGTTCTGGGAATCCTGGAAATGATCCGTTGATTTTTTAGATCCAATGAAAATTTTCTTTTCCCGCTCCAATTTCAAAATGATATTTTACGATCCCCAGATCGATTTTGGCATAGAGGCGGCCAGCAGAGACAGCTCTGACGCTGTTTGCGCCGAGCAGCTGGAACTGGAATTTTTGCCGGTTCATGGCGGTTGGTGCGAGTGATGCGGCGCGTACGCCGGCGAGGAACCAATCCGGCGCTTGCGCTTCCGCTTTGTACAAGGCTTTTATGGGTTTATTTTTGTGGGCGGCGCCATGCGTCTGTCCATACCCCACTGCAATGACACAAACCAGTTTCTCCCCTCTTCGGATCAGGCAATTGCTTTCGCTTTTTCTTTTGCCGAACGACATTGCGACCCAGCAGGTATCGAGTCCCAGCGTCACGGCTTTTAACACGATCCGTTCGCCGTAGTAACCGATTTTTTCGGACAAATCCGCAGTTTTTGCGCCTACCAAAGCAATATAATTCCGAACGCCGCTGAACCTTCCGTAATGTGCAAGAAAACTGCTGAAAGCTTCCGGCTCGTCTGGAATCAATTGTATATTGAGCCCGCTCTCGCGATTGCATGAATCGATTTCTTGCTTGAGGGCGGAACGAACGGGGGCTTCGATTTTTTGATCCGTATAATTTCTGACAGAATGCCGTTTTTGGATTGCTTCGAAAATTTCCATAGGAACCCCCTTCTTTATTTCCTTATTTTGCCATTATTTTTTGTTTTCGTCAAATATGACCGAACTTCTGTCAAAATTCTTCCGCCGCGCCAAAACATACTTCGGTAATCGTTTAAAATTTATTGCATTCTTTCAAAAGGATCCGGAGGAGCTCATTATAATTTTGAAAGCGGTAATCGGCCAGCCGATCGATGTTCTCTCTGTCGCAATCGGAATAGCGGTCATACATGGCGATGACTTCTATACCGGCATTTTTTGCCGCCTCCACGCCGATCAGAGAATCTTCGAAAACAATACATTGCTCGGGGCGCGCCTGAAAGTCGTGCAGGAGACGAAGATAGACCTCCGGATCAGGTTTCATTCTTTCTACGTCTTCTTTCGTATAAATTCTGGTAAAATATTGATCGAGGCTTGCTTTTTTCAGAATATTTTCATTTTCTTTTCGGTAGATATCCATGTTCTTTTTTCTTGTCGTAGATGCGATGACAAGCGTAAAACCTGCATTTCTGAGGAATTTCACGGTTTGATCGGCGCCCTCTTTATAATCGATCTCCTTTTTTAAATATGCGGCAGCGATTTCATACCGCAATTGAAAAATTTGCGATGCAGAGAGCTCGAAATGATACGCAGCTTTTAAAAAACGGCAATATTCCAGATAAGGATTTGTTTCCTGACTGAACTTGCGCAGCAGTTTGTCCCTTCGCGATTGAAGCTCTTCTACAGGAAGAAGCGGGGCATGCAATGCTGTCAACAGCTTTTCATCTACCTGGTTCCAGATTCCTACGGAGTCGATCAGCGTGCCGTCCATATCAAAAATGACGATTTTTTTATTTTGTAGCATAGATCCCGCTTTCCGCTGCATTCCTGCTTCAGGCGCCGCTGGAATTTAAAATGATCTGCAACAATTGGCATACGCTGCGATCGATTTCAAACAAGATGGCGACAGATGCTTTCAGCGATTCTTTTCCGGAAGCTTGCTGCAAAATTTCATTGGAATGTTCCGGCAAGACGAATGGCGTATCGGGGCTGGCGCCGATCGATTCCCACAGGTTCCAGCATATTTTGTGGAAACGTAAATACTGGTTCGTGATTTCCGCCAAACATTTTTGCTGCGTAGGATTCGTTGTCATTGTCCGCAGCATAAATTTGCAGCATTCGGCAGCGTGCCATCTGCCCTCCAGGGCATACCGCACCAGATGGTACAGGCGGCTTCCCGGTTCCTGCGGGCCGGTTAGCGAATCGATTTCCGAAAAGATTTCTGCTTCCAAACGATTGGATTCTTCTCTGGAAAGTACGAAATGCATACGTTGGATCAGATAATAAAAAGGAAGTCCGAAGCCTTTCAGATCGGTAACGGCGACCGCGCATTGAAAGACTGGGTACCAGTCGGACAAATAAAAGCAGCCGTCTTCGAGATATCCTTCCGGTGCAACAGCCGGCCGTACAGAGTAATGCTTGTGGGCGTCGATTCCATAGAATGTAAACGGATCGGCGGAATAACCTGTAACAATATGCCAGTCTTCTCCGTTGCCGAGCTTCACCAGCACGGGGATTCCCTGATTTACAGAATCGGCAACTTCCGTAAAGATCTCTGCCTTCCGCATACCTTTTTCCAGTCTCGTATAATGGCAGCCACAGGCTTTCAATGCAAAATCCAGGCGGTCTGCAAGCAATCCGGAATCCTTTCCCGGGAAAAATCTATTTGGATACGTGCTGGTTTTGGCGGGATCGGCCCATAGGAGGCTGACCCCGGTAACCGTGCTCAGAAAATGATATAAGATAAGATGGCGGCGCTCGGGAATCGGTTTCCTGGTGCAGCCGTTGCAGTCTTTGCAGCACGCAGTGCTTTGCTCGCAAAAAAACCGCAGATTATTTCCCTCTCCTGCCTCTCCGACAGCGAGTAAAACGGATGTCAGCGCACAAAAAAGCAAGTTGGACTGTGCATCAACGGGAAAAGGAATTACATTTTCGATCTTATTTTTCATGATTCAGGCTCGTGCAGCTTTTTTCTTTCCCATTCCAGCGTACGATCACTTTCACTGGCTCTGGGGAACGAACGCTTATCTGCGGTTCCTGATCGCTGCCGGTACGGCGCTCGCAGATCAAGTCTACGAAGGTACCCTGAAACGGATACTGCAGAATGCCATGCTTTTCGGTTAGATTGACATCCCAGGTGATCACGTTCTTTTGTGAATCCGCGCGGATCCCAAATACGTATTCGAAAAGGACGGCGATCGGGACGAGCCCGGTCCACCCGACAAAATCGGATTTTGCAGGATTCCCCGGCGCGGCTTTTTCCGGCGCATAATTTTCCCATACGGTTCCTGTTTCTTTAAACACTTCCACAACGTTCCGCAGATGGTTTTCCGCAATTTCAAATGCCAGGCTGTTTTTACCGACCTTTTCCAGTCCTTTTAATACCATATAATTGGTAGGCGCCCATACGCTTCCCAGCCAGTATCCTCCGTCTTTGCAATAAGCCGGATGATCTGCGGATAATGTCGGGACGCGGTGCGGCCGGTTGAATTCCGCCGGATTTTCAAGATGGGCAATAAAACGATCCAGACGCTTTTGCGGGACGAGATCTGCAAGCAGCGCCCAGTAAGCGCCAATGCTTTTAACTTTGCTAAGGATATCGCCTTTCCATAAATCATAATAAAATGCATCCTCTTCGCACCAAAGCTTTTCGTTAATCAGGTTCGTAAGGCGGCAGATTTCTTCAGAAAGCCATTGCGTATCCTTTTCTTTCCCAATGATTTTGCCGATTTCGATCAATATTTTACCGCTCATAACCATGTGGATGCAGGAGTCGAGCCAGATGGCGTGTCCGTGCGAGGTAAGGTGTGAATACCCTTCCTGTACACGCGGCTGATTGTCCATACCGCAGGCAAGGCCGGTGCTCCAATAACTGCCGTCACGCCAGGTCCGATTTTGCTGCAGCCATTTATGATATGCAAGCAGCGGGTAAAATATTTGATTCAGCCGGTCTTTATCTCCTGTTATCTGATAATACTCCCATTCGCTCCAAGGCATGATGTTCGGGCCAGTCGAAGCGGGATCGTCGCGATGAAATTGCTCGCCCTTCTGCATTTCACAGATTTCCCGGCAGATAAAGCCGTCTTTGTGCTGGTGGGAATAAAAGTTATCCAGCGTCTTCTGAAAATTGAAGATATGACTCGCATACCGGCCGAACATAACGATGAAGGAAGAATCCCACATGAACAGATACCCGTTGAATGCCGTATCGATAAAATTCGATACGAAACCGGCTTGCGCATTCGGGGTGCGCAGATTCCGGAAAGCAATTTCCCATGCTTTATAATAGCAGGCGACCGCCTCCGGATGACTTTCCCAGACCGGCTGCGGCAGCCTGCTTTTTATTTCTTCATATACGGGCAGCGGCTTATTCTCCGGCGCCATGTTTAAAAATGGATTTTTGCCCGCATATTCATTCTCGGCATAAAATAACGACTCGTTTACCTGATACAGATTTCCCATCGGGATACCTCCTGTCAAATTTATAATCTTCCGACAGATTGTATCACACCGCACATTAAAAAACCAGCTTATAATTCGCGCCGTTCATAAAATTTAACTGATAAGAACCAGGAAACGGCAAGGAGCAGGATCCCTATCACGGGAATGGCCGTACGCAATGAATGCGTGAGCGCTTCCAGAATTGCCGTATTGGAAGAAGCGTATGCGAATGCGAATACGCATCCGAAAACGAGGCCGATCGTTATATAATAGGCGATCCTCCCCTTTTCTACGCCGAATTTAAAGATAACCGGAAGCATAAGGGACGCCGGAAAAATACCGACTAATAGAGAATTTCCGCAAAATGCCGCAATTTCCGCAATATTCAGGTCGTCGCTGATCAGGGACTTAACGAGATTTACGATTCCTATGAGCAGAACGACGGAAATGAGGATGATCAGCATACAAAGATATTTTACCGTTACGATATCCCGCCGCCTATAGGGCATCGTATCTGCATAATTTTGCCATTTTGAACGTTCGTCGTACGAAATGAGCGTTACCGGCAGAATCGAGGCCATAATCATAGGATACAACATGAAGAAGTTGTTTTCTGCATATCCGGATGCGATTGCAAAAACGAGGATGATAAACAGATAATTACGGCAGTATTTTTTTGCCATATACCAGTCTTTTAATAATAAACCTTTCATATCAATGTGCCTCCTTAGCCATATATATAAATAATTCTTCGATACCAATCGGGCTCACCGGATATCCGGCGGGGAGTTTTGCGCGCTCAACGACAGCCTCCGCGCCGTAGGAAGAAGTCTTTTTTCCCAAAATTGCGGCGCTGAAGCATTTCAGCTGCTCCTGGGTGCAATGGATCATCCCGTAGCGTTCCAGCAATTTATCTTTTTCGTCGCAAAGCACCAGCTTGCCCTTGTGCAGAAACGCGATATAATCGCAGAGCTTTTCCAGGTCGCTGACGATGTGGGAGGAAATTAAGATGGAATGGCTTTCCTCTCTTGTAAATTCGCTGAAGATTTCAAGAACCTGATCGCGTACGACGGGATCCAGGCCGCTTGTCGCTTCGTCTAAGATCAGCAGCTTCGGCTCGTGCGATAATGCCGCGGCGATGCCGAGTTTCATTTTCATTCCGCGGGAATAATCTTTGAATATTTTTTTCTGCGGCAGTGAAAAGGTATCTACATATTGAAAAAACGTTTCTTCGTTCCAACGTTTATACGTGTTTTTCATAATCTGATTGAGCTGTTTCGGCGTAATACAGTCCGGATATCCGATTTCGTCCAGAACGACGGCGATATCTTCTTTCAGTTCCTTTAAATTTTGCCGGTTGTCTTTCCCCAGTATTTTAATCGTTCCGCTGTCTTTATGGATCATTCCCAGGATCAGTTTGATCGTCGTACTTTTGCCGGCTCCGTTTTCTCCGATCAATCCCATGATCGAGCCCGACGGGAGTGTCAAGCTGATATGATCCAGCGTAAAATCTTTGTAAGCTTTTTTTAAATTGTTGATTTCCAGGGCGTTCATCATCTAATCTTCCTCCAATATATTTAACATTTCAATGATATCCTGTTTGCTCAGACCGCAGGTTGCAGCCAGACGCGCGATTTCCTGCAAATGTGTTTCAATTTGTTTCAGCTGCTCTTCCCGGATCAGAAGCGTATTCTTTTTCGCAACGAAACAGCCTTTTGCTGCGACCGTGTAAATGAAGCCTTCCCGTTCCAGTTCGTCGTATGCGCGCTTTGTGGTGATGACGCTGATATGCAAATCTTTTGCCAGATTCCGGATCGACGGCAAAGGGTCGTCTTCCTTCAAGATTCCGTTTATAATCTGCGCTTTGATCTGCGAGTAAATTTGATCGTAAATCGGCGCGCCGCTTTTATTGTCGATTAGAATCGTCATAGGTACCTCCAACTGATCCAACTGTACATAAACAGTATATACAGTATGAACGATTCTGTCAATACCGCAGCGGAAAATTTTATACGGATCTGTTGTGATTCCTGTGGAGCTGTTATACATGGATCCATTCCGGGAAATACTATTTTGCAGAAACTGCTTTGAAAAGCAGGAGAAGAAAGGATGTTTCTATGAATTCGGAAAAAATACGCGTGGTGCAATACGGTTGCGGAAAGATGAGTAAATATATTTTACGGTATCTTTATGAAAAAGGTGCGGAAATCGTTGGCGCCATCGATGTAAACCCCGATATCGTGGGGATGGATATCGGAGAATATGCCGGGCTGGGATTCTCGCTCGGCGTTAAAATACGCAGCGACGCGGATGCGGTACTGGAAGAATGCGATGCGGATATTGCCGTACTAACCCTGTTCAGCTTTATGGAAGATGTTTATCCGCATTTCGAACGCTGCGCGATTCGCGGCATCAATGTGATTACCACTTGTGAAGAGGCGATCTATCCCTGGACGACTGCTTCTTCGATCACGAACCGTCTGGACAAACTTGCAAAAGAATACGGTTGTACGATCGTTGGCTCCGGAATGCAGGACATTTTTTGGATCAATATGATTGCTTTGGTAGCCGGCGGCGTACAGCGGATCGATAAAATAGAAGGCGCCGTCAGCTACAACGTGGAGGATTACGGGCTTGCTCTGGCCGAAGCGCACGGCGCCGGTCTCACCCCGGAAGAATTCGAAGAAAGAATTGCGCATCCGGTGGTATTGGAGCCAAGCTATGTCTGGAATTCCAATGAATCCTTATGTAATAAAATGGGCTGGACGATCAAATCGCAGACCCAAAAATGCGTTCCGTATTTTTATGAGAAAGATTTATATTCCGAAACTTTGCAAGATACGATCAAAAAAGGCAATTGTATCGGCATGAGCGCCGTCGTAACGACGGAAACGTTCCAGGGGCCTGTCATAGAGACGCAATGTATCGGAAAGGTGTACGGGCCTGACGACGGAGACCTTTGCGACTGGAAAATTACAGGGGAACCGGATACGACATTTTACGTGAAAAAACCTGCCACCGTGGAGCATACGTGCGCTACGATCGTAAACAGGATTCCGGATGTGATCAGCGCGCCGGCCGGCTATCTCACGGTAGATAAATTGGATACGATCCGGCATCTGTCTTACCCCATGCATTTTTACGCAGAATAATTCAAACGATCCGGCGAAAGCAAAAAGAAGCGAGAGAAATATGGCGTTTCTCTCGCTTCCGTCGTTTCGGCAAACTACATCGTCTTATGTTCCGGAGCCTGCGGGCGGATCGGCCAGTACCGTTA
>JBKUJR010000049.1:0-16517 GCA_046952735.1 Clostridia bacterium
CTACGGATGTGCAGATCGCGCAAGCGGGTATTTATCAAGCGGATTTCCACTGTACGATCGCTGTAGATGCAGGCACGGCAATCCCCGCTTCTGTTCAGATTCAGTTAGAGCGGGACGGCACTGCCGTTCCAGGCGCAACGTCCACCCATACGTTTTCCACTACGAATGAAGTGACGACGATGTCGTTCAACATCCCCTTCCAGACAGCAGGTGCGTCTACGATCCGGGTTGTTGTAAATAACGCCGGATTCACCTTTGAAAACGTTGCATTGACGATCCTGAAATTGGGAAGCACGACGCCTTAACAGCATCAAAAATCCTATAAAAACGATTTATTTAATACGCAGCGGAGGCCCGCTGCGTATTATTCTATGGGTAAAGCGTTGCATCCAAGACATAAAATTTTAAAAAAGAAAAAACAGGCGCAGCCATAGTTGCCTTTTTGATGGCAGTGCTTTCCCGACACTTATTGCAATTATTACAATGTTTTTCATCGGCGTTTCCGGCGGCGTCCTGAATTCACTGCTATCGGCGCTTCTGCTCACACTTGTGATCGTCATTGGTATTTTTATGACATTTGCCGTATCAAAATTTCTATCTAAAACATTGCTTAAGGGAATCCCTTCTTCTTTTACGCTGGAATTGCCGCCGTATCGGAAACCGCAGATTGGAAAAGTCATCGTACGTTCGATTCTGGACAGAACGTTGTTCGTACTTGGCAGGGCGGCGGCTGTCGCCGCGCCTGCGGGGCTCCTTATCTGGATCATGGCGAATGTTACGATACATGATGTAAGTATTCTGAATCACTGCGCCGAATTTCTGGATCCTTTCGCAAAACTTCTTGGGTTAGACGGCGTGATCCTGATCGCGTTTATTCTTGGCCTGCCGGCCAATGAAATCGTATTTCCGATCATCATTATGGCATATCTGGCCCAGGGCAGCATCCTGGAACTTGGCAACTTATCGGAGCTGCGTACCCTGCTCGTCGCAAACGGATGGACGTGGATCACAGCAGGAAGTACGATGCTTTTTTCCCTCATGCACTGGCCTTGTTCGACGACACTGATTACAATCAAAAAAGAAACCGGCAGCTGGAAATGGACGGCGTTGTCTTTTCTGATTCCGACGTTGGCAGGGATTGCCATATGCTTCCTGTTTTCCAATATCGCAGGGCTTTTCCTTTGATCCGTAAATCACATAAGAGGTAAAATATCATGCAGCTACCGCTGTTTGCGCGGCGTGGCTGCATTTCTTATTTTATTAGAAAGATACGGGATTTTCCTGTTGCCTTGTATCTGTAAATGGAGTAGAATACCATTGTATTTTACAAAAAATTTATTTTAATAAATGCGGAGGATTGGAAATGAAAAGAATCATATTGTGTGTTCTTGCCGCAGTGATGTGTCTGTCTGCGGCGGCCTGCGGAGGCACGCCGCAAAATGGCGATGAATCGGGCGGCTCGGCTAATGCGACAGCAAGGCCGGGATATAAAATGTGGACGTCCGGAAGAACTGCGGATACTTCTGTTCCGGAACGAAAAACGGAAAGCTATCAGCCGGAAGAGGGAAACGCGGAAGAGTTTACGGTAGCAAATTATTTCAGCGACGACATGATCGTTCCCAAAGAGAAAGAAATCGTCATCTGGGGCACGGCGCCGGAATCGCAGAACGGTAAGATCGTTGCAGCCGAATTCAAAGGGCTCAAGGGGTCTGCCGCAATTGCAAACGGGTCGTGGAAGATCGTACTGCAAGGTACGCTGCCTGCCAGCGGGGAACAGGGACACACGCTGACCGTATCCGGCGGGAACGGCGTGAAAGAAGAATTCAAAGATGTGCTCGTCGGCGATATCTGGATCGTATCCGGCCAGAGCAACTCGGATCTGACCTTCTTCGGCACCGTTGCGGGAACTTCCAAGGATATTCAGGAACTTTATAAAGAAGAGCTCAATGCAGCTACAAAAGAAGACAATATCCGGATTCTGCGGCAAACGAATTTCAATCTGATGAACGATAAATATAAAGACCGGATGAACGAACCGCAGACAGATATCCTGAAGGGTTACAAATGGAATGTGGCGGAGAAAAAACGGGTGGTCGGAAATTCTGCGACAAACAGCTTCTCCATGCTCGGCTACTTTTTCGCGAAGGAATTGTATACGCTCAATCCCGATGTGCCCGTAGGAATCATCATGGCAGGCTGCGGCGGCGCGCCGCTGTCGCTTTTAGCTTCTAAGGAAGCAAACGATGCTTTCCCGTCTACGCTCAAGGATAAAACGATGATGCTTGGCAATTATCTGATTCCGGAATGCGGGATTTATAATATGTTTCTTTCACCGCTTACCAATGTGGGAATCGCGGGTATGATTTTCTACCAGGGCGAGACGGATACGCTGGAGTCAAGAGACTATGGTGATGCGCTCGGTATTTTTGTAAAAGACCTTCGAAACAAATTCGGTACGAATTTTATGTTCCTCAATACGCAGCTGACCTCCTACGGCTATGAAAGCGGCGGCGCTTCGCTTGCCGGCGGAATCTGGGATGCGGCTCCGAATATGCGTTTTGCACAGGCGGAAGTCAAAATAGATCACAGCATTCCCGATTATGAGGTGATTGCAACGCTCGACCTGGGCTGGAAAGAGGGCGACGGAGACGGCGCACATCCGTATTATAAAAAAGAAATCGGCCAGCGGGCGGCTGCAATTGCGGCTGCAAAGCTGTACGGGATCGGAGAGGCGGAAAATGTGGGATGCCCGGTCCCGGCTAAAATCGAGTATAAAAAAGATGCGTTGGAAATCACATACGATTATGCCGGCGGCACGCTGAAAACACCGGACGGCGGCGCGGTAAAAGGCTTTGAAGTGAAAACGGACGGCGTGTGGAAACCGGCGGAGGTCAAAATCAGCGGAAATGTGATTTCTGTTCAAAATGCCGGCAATCCGGAAGGCGTGCGCTATGCGCCGGAACTCCGGTATGCGGACATGGCGAAAGCAAATCTGTGCTCGGGCACGGGTTACCCGGCGGCGGCCTTTTCCGTTGAATTCAAATAATTCCGCCGTATGACGCTGCAACAGCTGAAATATGTAATCGAGATCGTGAATGCCGGATCCATGAACGCGGCTGCGGAAAAGCTTTTTGTTACGCAGCCGAGTCTTTCGAATGCAATGAAAGAATTGGAGGCCGAGATCGGGATCGAAATTTTTCTCCGCTCCAACCGCGGTATTTCTTTATCTGCGGAGGGAGCGGAATTTTTGAGCTATGCAAGACAGGTGATAGAACAGGCGGAGCTTCTGGAACAGCGGTATCTCGATAAAAAGCCTTCGCGGCGCTTGTTTTCCGTTTCGACCCAGCACTATGCGTTTTCCGTAAACGCGTTCGTCAATCTGATCAAGGATTATAATCAGAATGAATATGAATTCACGCTCCGCGAAACCCAGACGCATGATATCATAGAGGACGTTAGAAACCTGCGCAGCGAGATCGGCGTGCTTTATATGTATTCTTTTAACGAGAAAGTGCTGCTGAAAATCCTCCGCGAAAGCAATCTGGCATTTTACCCGCTTTTTGAAGCCAAACCGCATGTATTCGTAAGCAATGCGCATCCGCTCTCCGGGAAGCGCTCCGTGGCTCTGGAAGAGCTGACGCCATATCCGTGCTTGTCCTTCGAACAGGGCGTCCATAATTCTTTTTACTATTCGGAAGAAATACTGAGCACGGTCTATCACCCGAAGAGCATACTGGTCAGCGACCGCGCGACGCTTTTCAATTTATTGATCGGTTTGAACGGATATACCATCTCCACCGGAATTCTAAGCGAAGACCTGAATGGGAAAAATATCATTTCGATTCCTCTGGTCAGCGGCGAGGTGATCCGCGTCGGCTATATTGCGCAGAAAGGCATTGGACTCAGCACTATGGCGGCAGCATATGTGGAGAAGCTCCGGCATTATATTTCGACTTGCAGCGGATATAAATAAAAATTATAACAAACGATAAAATATCGGAATGAGGCATAACGCTTCCCTTGTGCTATACTGGCATGCAAAGGGGAGCGTTTTATTTTTACTTTATTCAGATAGGAGTTAATGTCTATGAAAACATCCGTTATCGGCTATCCGCGCATCGGCGCTTCGCGGGAATTGAAATTTGCATCGGAAAAATATTTTAAACAGGAAATCACGATGGACGCGCTGGAAGAAGCTGCGTGCATTCTCCGTAAAACGCATTGGGAAATGCAGAAGAAATACGGCGTCGATTTTATTCCTTCGAATGATTTTTCTTTTTACGACAATTTGCTGGATACTGCGGTCCTGCTGGGGATCGTTCCAAAACGCTACCGCGCGTTGGGGCTGAACGTACTCGATACATATTTTGCAATGGCGCGGGGCTACCAAGGTCCGTCCGGGGATGTCAAGGCGCTGGCGATGAAGAAATGGTTCAATACGAATTATCACTATATCGTACCGGAAATAGAAGACGATCTGCCCATCGGACTTTCCGGCGCGAAGCCTTTTGCAGAGTACATGGAGGCAAAATCCTATGGGATTGAAACGAAGCCGGTGCTTACGGGCGCCTATACCCTGCTGAAAGCCGTACGATTTACGGAAACAAAACGGATCGCGGATATCAAAGCGGATGTGATCCAAGCGTATCAGGATATCCTGGCAAAATTCGACGCGCTCGGGGTAAAATGGGTGCAGTTCGACGAACCGGCGTTCGTTATGGATCTCTCCCGGGAAGAGATTGCGCTGATCGAAGCGCTGTATGGAGAGATTCTGAAAGCAAAAGGCGCTGTGAAGGTGCTTGCCCAAACGTATTTCGGCGATATCCGCGATTGCTACGGCGCAATATCCGCTCTGCCGTTCGACGGGCTGGGGCTCGATCTGATCGAGGGCAAGAAAACGCGAAACCTGATCCGTTCAGGCTTCCCGGCTGGTAAAACGTTGTTCGCAGGAGTCGTGAACGGAAAGAATATCTGGAAAAACAATTATGAGCAGACGCTTGCCCTCGTAAAAGAGCTTACGGAGTATGCAGGAGAAGTCGTCATCGGCACTTCCTGCTCGCTGCTGCATGTACCGTATACGATTCATGGAGAAACAAAATTGGGAGAGGAATATAAAAAATATTTTTCGTTCGCACAGGAAAAATTAGGCGAGCTCTCGGATCTAAAAGAGATCGCCGCCGCCGGTTTTCACACGGACGATTCAAGATATCGAGCAAACCGCTTCCTGTTTACGCAGCCGCGGAACTGCCGGAACGAATCTGTACAAGAAAAAGCTGCCGCAGTTACGGAAGCGGATTTTATCCGGCGGCCTGATTTTGAAAGGCGTGCCGCAATACAGAAAGAAATCCTGCATCTGCCGCTGCTGCCGACGACGACGATCGGATCTTTCCCTCAGACTGCGGAGATTCGCGCGAATCGCACTGCGTATAAAAAGGGGACGATCTCAGAAGAACAATATAAATCGTACAATCGGAAAAAAATTGCCGAATGTATCGCCCTGCAGGAAAAAATCGGACTCGACGTCCTGGTGCACGGCGAATTTGAGCGAAACGACATGGTAGAATATTTCGGAGAGTGCCTGGATGGTTTCCTGTTTATGGAAAAAGCCTGGGTGCAGTCCTATGGTACCCGCTGCGTCAAGCCGCCCGTGGTCTGGGGCGATATTTGCAGATCGAGACAGATGACGGTGGAATATTCGGCGTATGCGCAGAGCCTCACAAAGAAGCCTGTGAAGGGGATGCTGACAGGACCTGTCACGATTCTCAACTGGTCTTTTCCGCGGGAAGACGTAGATCCCCGCGAATCGGCAATGCAGATCGCGCTGGCCATCCGGGAAGAAGTTCTCGATCTGGAACAAAACGGCATCCGGATCATCCAGATCGATGAAGCCGCGCTCCGGGAAAAACTGCCGCTGCGGCGTTCGGACTGGCACAGCCAGTATCTGGACTGGGCGATTCCCGCGTTTCGGCTCGTACACAGCGGCGTGAAACCGGAAACACAGATCCATACGCATATGTGCTATAGTGAATTTGAGGATATCATCAAAGAAATCGATGAAATGGATGCAGATGTCATTACATTCGAAGCTTCCCGCTCCGATTGGAAGCTCATCGGGGTATTACAGAAAAACCACTTCAGAACGGCGGTCGGGCCGGGCGTCTACGACATCCACTCTCCCAGAATACCTGCTGTGAAAGAAATCGAGGCAGCGCTGAGAAAAATACTGGAGCGTATCCCGGCGGAAAAGCTCTGGGTTAATCCGGACTGCGGCCTCAAAACAAGAGGAACGGAAGAAACGGCGCCGAGCTTGCAGCATCTGGTGGAAGCGGCGCAGATACTGAGGACGTGGTTAAAAAATGAAACTTAAAACGCTTTTTGACAGAAAACAGGTGTTCTCTTTCGAAGTATTCCCGCCAAAACGGACCGCACCGGTAGAGTCGATCTACGAGGCGCTGGATTCGCTTAAAGAGCTGCATCCTGATTTTATCAGCGTAACCTACGGGGCAGGCGGAAGCGAAAACTGTGCGGCAACGCTTCAAATTGCCTCGTCTATCAAAAATCGGTACGGAATCGAGAGCGTCGCGCATCTGCCGTGCCTCACATTGTCAAAGGAAGACGTACTGGCCATGCTGCAGCGTTTCCGGGAAAACGGCATCGAGAATATTCTGCGCTGCGCGGCGACCGCAATCCCGAAATGCCGCCGGGCGGCGACTTCCGGCATGCCAGCGACCTGATCGCTTTTATCAAGGAAAACGGGGAATTCAACATTATCGGCGCCTGCTATCCGGAAGGCCATACGGAATCAGACAGCATGGTAACCGATATCCGAAATCTGAAAAAAAAGATAGACGCCGGATGCGATCAGCTGATCACGCAGCTGTTCTTTGACAACGAATATTTTTACAGATTCCAGGAGCGCTGTACGTTAGCAGGCATCGACGTGCCGGTAGAAGCGGGAATCATGCCTGTATTAAACAAAAAACAGATCGAACGGATGGTAACTTTGTGCGGCGTCTGCCTTCCGAAAAAATTTGTAAAAATGATGGAACGTTACGAGGCGTATCCTGATGCTATGCGCGATGCGGGTATCGCCTACGCCGTGGATCAGATCGTGGATCTGATCGCGCAGGGCGTACAAGGAATCCATCTGTATACCATGAACCGGCCCGATACGGCGCGCCGGATCTACGATAATATATCCGCGCTGCTTGCCTGAAACAGCTTGTTGCAATTTTAAGGACGAAATGCTATCCTTTTTGTGACAATCCGTTGAAAAAGTGAGGTTGATTTTATGGTATATAGAGATTTCGGCAATACGGGCGTCAGGCTTTCTCCGCTTGGATTCGGCATGATGCGCCTTCCCGCGGAAGAAGAAAAAGCGACTGAAATGGTACGCCGCGCAATCGATGCCGGCGTAAACTACATAGACACCGCGTATAATTATCTGGACGGGAACAGCGAGTCCATCACCGGCCGCATATTACGGGACGGCTATCGGGACATGATTTATCTTGCCACAAAAATGCCTGTCTGGATGATCGAGAAAGAAAGCGATTTCGACAGGATCCTGGACGAACAGCTGACGAGGCTGCAAACGGATCAGATCGATTTTTACCTGCTTCACGCACTCAATAAGGATTCCTGGGAAAAGGTACGCGCGTTCGACCTGATCGGTAAAATGAAAAAAGCGCGGGAGGCTGGCAAAATCTGTTTTATCGGCTTTTCATTTCACGATACGCTCGATCTTTTCAAAGAAATCGTAGATTCCTGCGACGAATGGGATTTTTGCCAGATCCAGCTCAATTATCTTGACGTCTATTATCAGGCAGGCGTAGAGGGACTGCGATACGCGCATGACAGAGGACTCGGCGTCGTGATCATGGAACCGCTGCGCGGCGGTTTCCTGGCGGATGTGCCAAAGGAAGTGAACCAGATCTTTACGACAGGGGAAAGCGCGGGCTTTTGCCGGAATCCCGTGGAGTGGGCGCTCGACTTTTTGTGGGATATGCCGGAAGTCGGCGTCGTATTGAGCGGCATGAATACGCCGGAACAGGCGATGGAAAATGTTTCCTATGCAAAGCGCTCCGCGCCGGGGATGCTCACAGAAGCAGAGCGGAGGATTATCGAAGCGGCGCACCAGCAGTTTTTACAGTATAACGCCGTGCCGTGTACAGGCTGCGCATACTGTATGCATTGTCCCAAAGGAATCGCAATTCCGCAGAGCATCGCAGCTTATAACGAAGCGTTTAAAGAAAACAATTTCGAAACAGCCAAAAAACAGTATGACGAGTGGGTGCCGCTGTTCGGCGCAAAGCCTTCCGCATGTATTTCGTGCCGCCAATGCGAGAAAATCTGTCCGCAGCAAATCGAAATCAGCAGATGGATGAAAGAAATCGACGCATATTTTACGAGATAAGGAGTGAGATTATGGAAAGCAGCGCATTTCTGGATGCATTTGCATCGGAACTGAACAGACTCGAATTCCATACGTACCGGATCGCGGAATGGCGCGACGGCAAACTTTTTTCGAAGGATCTGCTGCCGGCTTCCGCATGCCTGAACAGTTACTCCGTAGCAAAAGCTTTTACCGTAACGGCAGCCGGTCTGCTGTATGACCGCGGGCTTTTGGGAGTGGACGAGAAAATCGTGGATATTTTCCGGGACGAATTTCCGGAGCGGCATGATCCGAAATGGGAACGGATGACGGTGGACCATATCATGCGCCACCGGGGCGGATTTCCCGGCGGGTATCTCGATATCGATGCGCAGGAGATTGCAGCATATGGGACGGAAGACTTTTTGCAATATCTTTTTCAGACGGAATTGGCCGCTGAGCCGGGGGAAGCATGGATTTACAGCGACGCTGCGTTCTATCTTCTTTCCCGTATTGTTACAAAGAAAACAGGGCGTCTGCTGGATGAACTGATGTGGCGCGAGGTATTTTCCCCGCTCGGGTTTCAGGAGATGGCGTGGAGCAAATGTCCGATGGGATATCCCATGGGAGCGACAGGCCTCTACATCCGGACGCAGGATATGGTAAAATTAGGCGCGTTATATCTGCGGCGCGGGGTTTACAGCGGAAAGCGGATCCTTTCCGAGCAATGGACGGCAAAGGTTCTGGAACGCGGTTACGAGCTCTGCCCCGCCGGCGGGAACGGCGCATACGGCAAGGGCGGCATGTGCGGTCAGATGCTGCTTGTTTTTCCGGAAGACGACCGCGTTTTAGCATGGCATTCATTCGACCATCGCGATATGGCGCCGCTATTTGAATGGCTGTTTGCACATACGAACTTGTAACGTTCTCCTGAACCGCATAGCAGACGGGAGCATATAATAAAAAGACAGCTTTATACGAGGATTGTTATATTATGTGTTCGATATGCGGAATGATCGATTTCAGGCAGGATTTTGACGAGGTACTTAATTGCAGCATTTTGCAGAACATGGGCGCATCCATGCTGCATCGCGGCCCCGACCAGCAGGGCAGCTATTTCAGCAGCGGGGAAGTATTCGCAGGATTCCAGCACAATCGCCTTGCGGTGATCGACGTGGAAAACGGCTTGCAGCCGATGAGTGCGATTGTGAATGGGATCAAATATACGATCGTATATAACGGCGAGCTTTATAACGCGCCGGAGCTGCGGGAAGAAATATCTGCGGAGCTTTTCAAACGTACCGGCAGATGGCCGGAATTTTTAACGAACTGCGATACGGAGGCGGTTCTCTACGCTTATATTACCTGGGGTGAGGACTGCCCCTGCAAGCTCAACGGCATTTTTGCATTCGCGGTATTTAAGGAACAGCTGGGCGATACGCGGTTCGGGACCGCGCCGCGGCAGAGCCTTTTTTTGGCGCGCGACCGCTTCGGCGTGAAGCCCCTGTACTATTCCTGGGTCAACGACCATAAGACGTTTCTTTTTTCCTCGGAAATCAAAGGCATTCTGCGGCATCCCGCAGTCAGGGCGCAGGTTGATCAATACGGACTGTGGCAGCTGTTCTACCTCACGCCTGTTACGCTGCACGGTTCTACTCTTTTCAAAAATATCTATGAAATCCAGCCGGCGTACAGCGCGTATATCGACTGTACGCATGCCTGCGGCGATTATCTGGAGCTGCCGAAGCTTTACAGCAGGAAATACTGGCTGATTCAGGCCGGCCGGTTTGCAGGAGAGCGCGAGGATGCGATCCGTGTCACAAGAGAACTTTTGGATGACGCAGTACGCAGGCAGCTGGCGAGCGACGTACCTCTGTGCGTTTTTCTGTCCGGCGGCCTCGATTCTTCCGTGATCGCAGCGCTTGCTGCAAAGGCATATCAGGAAATCGGAGAGCAGATTGCAACGTATTCTTTTGAATATGAAGGAAATAAAGATTATTTTCAGCGTTCGCTGTTCCAGCCGCAGGGCGACGATGAATATGCTTTGTATCTGGCGGATTATCTTGGCGCGGATCACACGGTGCTGACCGCGCCGACGGCAAAGGTGGCGGAGCTGCTGTACGACGCCGTTCTGGCGCGGGATTTCCCCGGGCAGGCCGATATCGATTCTTCCCTGCTGTATTTTTGCGATCAGGTTAAAATGCTTCATACTGTTGCGATGTCCGGGGAATGCTCCGATGAAATATTTGGCGGTTATCCATGGTTTTACCGTCCGGAAATGCTGGAACGCGATTTTTATCCATGGATCCATGATCCGAAGGTACGAATCGGCCTGGTGCGGCCGGAAATTGCAAAAACGGACGAAGGATACGAGTTCCTGTCGAGAATGTATCATGAATTCATTGCCAAGTGTCCCGGCTTGTCAGATGATTCTCCCTCCATGGCGGCGTCGCGCAAAGCAACGTGGCTTTCCGCCAATTATTTTATGACGAATCTTCTGGAGCGAAAGGACCGTATGAGCATGTACAGCGCTGTGGAGGTGCGCGTCCCGTTTGCGGATCACCGGCTGATCGAACACGTCTATAACGTGCCCTGGGAATATAAATTTGAAGAACAGGATGGAGCGGGGGAAAAATCGCTTCTGCGGAATGCGGTGCGCGACCTTTTACCGGATACAATATTATGGCGCAAAAAGAGTCCGTACCCGAAAACACACAGTCCGGAATACGAAGCGCTCGTGACGGCAATGTTGGAAGAACGGCTTTCCCGGCCGGAAAGCGTGCTTCACGAGCTGATCGATCCGGACCGGCTGCAAAACGTCCTGCGGGGCGAGAATACGACATGGTTCGGTCAGCTGATGTCGCGTCCGCAGCTCATAGCGTGGCTCTATCAGGTTGACGTTTGGTTCGACGAATACAATATCGATCTGCTTTTATAAAAGAACAGCCTACAGGCAAAAATGAAAGAACCGCAGCACTTCGCCGTAATCACTGCTCCGAAACAGGAGCGTTTTGCTGCCTGTAAGGACGGCGCCGGGGTAGAAACTATAGCGGTAGGCGGTGAAATGATTTTTATAATTTAGTTCGATTTCGAAATTTTCCGGCAGCAGAACGCGGCACGTTGCTCGATAATTTCCGGAAAGGGCTTTGTGCATCGCATTCCGGATCTGTTCCACCGCTTCATCGGGATGGATGGATACGGATGCGTTCCCGATTCCTTGATTAACGGCCACTGTGACAATTCCCGGTGAAATACTTGCCGCAGAATCGCAAAGCGCTTTGTCTCCGGACAAGAATACTACCGGAACATCCAGATAGCCGGCAATATAGGAATTGATCAAAAATTCGCTGGCGTATATTCCGTTGATCTTTACGCTCTCCATCTGCGTGGTCATCGTATGGGAAAGCGGATTCCCGTCGCAGGAGGCCCAGGCGTGATAGCCGGTGAACGCTACGGCGTCAAAGGTTTGATCGAGTCCGCTCATCATGCAGAAGGGATCTCCCGGCCAGCCGCGCAGCAATTTCGTTTTGCGCGGCAGCATGGAAGGATCGATATTTTTTGCTGAGCCGTGCGCATCTCTTACGAATACTTCCTCCGCGCCTGCCGCCAGAGCGCCCTGCGCGCAGGCTGCCGTTTCGCGGGACATCTGTTTCAGAAAATATGATGCCGTATTCGAGGCGCGGTCCGTTTCGTCCCACGAACAGATTCCGCAGGTGCCTTCGATGTCGCTGCTGATGTATAATTTCATATGTTGTGCCCCTTTCAGAAAGAATCGATTTATTGTAACAGGACGAGGAAATTTTTACAATCCCGGGAATTTGTGTTATAATCCGTCCGTTATAGAAGGGAAGGGAGAACGGACGGCATGAGAAAGATACTTTCCGCGGGCGCGGCAATTGCAGCGGCAATCGGATTCACCTGCGCAGGGCGTCTGGCCGAAGGCCATCTTCGAAACGCCGGAGCGGTTTTTGCAGTCGTATTTTCTCTGCTGGCGGTCTTTTTCGCCGGCAATCTCATCTGGAGCAGAATCTTGCGGAACCGAATCTCTTCGCGCACTTACGCGGAGCAGGAGAAACTGTTATCCCAGGCGAAAGATACTGCGGAACGGCTGCCGGCCTCCTGTTCCGCACAGCTGAACAGGATCCTCTTTTCCGCCGGAATATATTATGTCGTTTTACTGCATCTGTTTTTTACCGCTTTTTTCTGCCTGGCGCCGGCATTTGGAAAGAGCGTGCTTCTGATCTTTTTCCTGCTGATATTAACGTATCTTTTATGGGGCTTGCTGTCGCTGCTCCTAAACGCTGCGGAAGAACCGCCGCAGGAATACGAAATTCCGGAACAGGAGTTTCCGATTTTATTTTCCGTTATCCGGGAGGCAGCGGCAGAAGCTGGGAGAACGGGAATCTTCCGTGTGTCCTATGCAGATACGATCTCCGTATCTGCGGAAAGAAAACAGACGCGGATCCGGTTGAACGTGCCGGAGATCTCCCTCCTTACAAAAGCTGAACTGAAACAGATTTTACTGCGGGAAATGGCGTGCCTGTCGCGTAAGGAGGCGCGGCAAACCGTAAAATTCGGCAACATTCTCCGCCGGCGGGATTCTTCTGCCGACAGAGGCCGCGATTGGGTCCGGTTTGTGTTGGCGCGTATTCCGGAATATTATCTGCATCATTCCTACAGAATGTTTTATCTTATGAATTCCCGGAATCTGGAAACAGAGGCAGACCGGTTCGTAAGGGAACACGGCGATCCGTCCGCATATATCGACGCCTGCGCCAAAATCGCGATGTGGAACTTGTTTTGGGAAGAACCCTGCGCTGAAACGGAATATTATTTTTATGAAAAGGAGACGCCGCCGGAAGATATCGCCGGCTACTTGCTCGACAGCTTTTTCCAAAAGAAAGCGGAAAACGCCACAAAATGGCGGAAAATCCTGTCCTCCGAGCTGCCCGCGCGAATCGATTCGCATCCTACCTTCCGTATGCGGATGGAAAACACGGGAATTTCGGAATTCCATACGGAGCGGACGGAACCGGATCCGACCTTTACCGCGGAACAAAGCCGCCTCAAGCTGCGGTATAATGAAATCGAACATCGGCTCTACAGGGAGCATTACGCGCAGCTCCGGCAGGCGCGGTACATTGCGCGCAAGAAAATTCTTTTTGAATACGAAAGCAAACGGGATGCGGATGAGACGTTCCATCCTGCGCTGCTTGCGGATACGGCTTCCGCATATTACGGCATCGACACGCCGGAAGCGTTCCGGATTCTGGAAGTGATTTTAAAACGGGATCCGGGCAATGCGTACGCGCTCTTTTATAAAGGCTCCTTTTTACTGGATATGGGAGAGGAATGCGGCGTAAAATATCTTTATGATGCGCTCGGGAAAAATGACAATTTTACGGCGGCAGCACTGGAAAAAATTGCAAATTTTGCCTTGCAATATGGAAAACAGGATGTGCTCGACGAATATAGAAAGCGCAGTGCGCAGATTTTGCAGTCGGCTGCGGACAGAAGCGCGCAGATCGGCACGGTCACGAGCCGCGATCGGATCGTCCGGAACGATCTTCCGGAGGAACGATTCCGCGTCATTCTCGATTTTATGAAAGAACATTCACAAAATATCATCGAAAAAATATATACGGCAAAGAAAATCGTCAACCAGGAATTACATACGTACATTTACGTCCTGCAATTTCGGGAATATGACGACACGGAGCAGGAATCAGAAAGCGAAGCGGAAGAAAAAACGTGGGAGGTATACCGGGATATTTTTCTGTATCTCGATATGATGGAAGAACAATTTACGTTGTACCGTTATGATGAAAGCAAAGCGTATGCCGACATTTTATTGCAACAGCTTCCGGACTGCTGCGTATTTGAAAGGTGAGGGACACGATATGGAAAACGAAGAAAATTTAATGCGGCTTTCGAAAGAAAAGCTGGTGGAGCTGATCGGCATTTATTCGAAGAACTGGCTTGCGCTCGACGGCGTCTGGTTCCAGTCGGTGGAACAAAAAGAAGGGATGGACGAGGCAATGTTCCATGACCTGGAAGCCTGGCGGCGTTTTACGGTCATCGAAGCAAAGCGGATCAAAGCATTTTTGAATCTGCCGGATCAGGCCGGTACGGAAGGTCTTGCAGAGGCGCTGCAGTTTCGGTTCTACGCAAACCTGAACCGCGGTGAAATTTGGAAAGACGAAACGACGCTCCTCTACCGCGTGCCGGAATGCAGGGTGCAAACGGCGCGGAAACGAAAGGGAATGTGTTTCCATCCCTGTAAAATGGTAGGGCTCGAAGAATATTCCGGGTTTGCACGCGTGATTGACGGACGGTTCCGCTGCGAATGCCTGAGCTGCTACCCCGAGATTACGGATCCCAACGTCTGCTGTGCGTGGCGTTTTACCCTGGAAATTTAAGCGGAAAAGGGATTGCCGGACGGAACGCATCGTGCTATGATACGGGCGGGTGATTCGATGATGGAATTTTATACGGCCGGCAGTGAAAAACGACCGATCCGCCTTTCGGAAGAAACAAGACGGTTTGCGGAAGAATCGCTGTACGGAAAATACGGCGACGAAGCCATGCGGAATTTTACGGTATCGATGGACGATACGGAAGGGTTCGAAACCTTATCTGAACTGGAAAAATATGACGCGATGATCCGTAAAATTGCCCGGGAAGCGCCGCTTCGGTACTGTCCCGGAGAGAAAATCAGCGGCGCAGCCACATTGGGAGGCAGTATTTACCATTGCGTGCCGGCGTTCTATCAGAATGCGTTTGTGCAGTCTTCCGTCAGCCATCTAACGGTAGATTTCAAAAGCGCGGTAGAACGCGGCATGGCGGCGAAGGAACGGGAAATCGCGGACAGGATGCGGCAGGGAGGCCTCGATCCTTATCAGGAGGCAACGCTGCGCAGTATGGCAAACGCGATGGAAGCGCTGCGCATCTGGCATGCGCGGTATGTTGCGTATCTCAAAGAAAAAGATCTGCAGATTTACCGGAATCTGCGGCAGGTTCCGTTCGGCGCCGCCCGCAACTTCCGGGAAGCGGTACAAAGCGTCTGGTTTTTATTCGCATTTGAACGTTTGTGCGGAAACTGGCCGGGAATCGGCCGGTTGGATGAAATCCTCGGCGGTTTTCTGAAACAGGATCTCAGGGACGGCGCGCTGACCATAGAAGAGGCGCGGGAAATTCTGGCACATTTCTTTATAAAAGGCTGCGAATGGATCCGCAGCGACGCCGCGCCCGGCTCCGGCGATGCGCAGCATTACCAGAATATCGTCCTTGGCGGGCGCAACGCGCAGGAAGAAGAAATTACAAATGAAGTCACTTACCTGATTCTTGAGATCGTAGAAGAACTGCCGATCGGGGATTTTCCGATCACGGTGCGGCTGAACCGCGAAACCCCGCTCAAATTAAAACAGAAAATTGCTGCGGTGATCCGCCATGGCGGCGGAATCGTCGCAGTATATCAGGAAGACGTCGTATTGAAAGCGTTTGAACGTCTCGGATATCCCCGGAAGGAGGCGCTCGGTTTTGCCAATGACGGCTGCTGGGAGGTGCAGATCCCCGGAAAAACGTATTTCGAGTATATGCCGTTCGATGGGCTGCGTATCCTGCTGCACGATACGCTACGATTAAATACTGACGCCGCGGCGGTTTTTCCTTCCTATGAAGCGTTATACGCGGCCTACCTCGAAAATCTGCGCTCGTTTCTCCGGGAGCTTGCGCTGAATGGCATCGCCGGCCGCGGCCGATACGGCGAAAACGGACGTTGGATCTGGAACAGAAGGCCTCCCTGTTCGGTCGTTTCTCTCCTGGAAGAAGGCTGTATCGAAAATGCCAGGAGCTATTTGGAATCCGGCACACGGTATTCCGTCCTTTCCCCGCATATCGGAGGCGCCGCAGATACGGCCAACAGTCTGTATGCAATCAAAAAGCTCGTATTCGAAGAGAAAAGGATCACGCTGGAGGAACTTCTGCGCGCAGTAAAAGAAGATTGGAAAGATGCGGAGGCATTGCGCCTCTGCGTCAAAAATAAACTGAAATATTACGGAAACGACTGTGAAGACAGCGCGGATGAAATCATGGCGCAGCTGCTGAACGACTTTGCGCGGATCACGCTGGAATTCAATGGAAA
>JBKUJR010000050.1:0-16044 GCA_046952735.1 Clostridia bacterium
TACCCATTCTGAATTGCTTCGTTTCACTGTCCCGGCATAATTTGATCTTTCTGTCAAATCTGCCGTCATTGTTTTCTATCGTTATATTCGCAGATGAAGTTTTCAGCTTATCCAGCACCGTTTGCATTTCATCCACAGAATTAACCGGTATCCCATTAATCGCTATTATTCTGTCACCTTCCGAAAACCCGGAATCTTTTGCAGGAGAAGCATACGAATTGTCATCCGTCATAAAGCCCATAAATCCCGTGATAATGACGCCATGAGATTTTAGCTTGATCCCAACGGGTGTACCACAAACCACCACATACAAGGGCTTTGCGCTGTCGCTGCTTTTATTCTGTGCAGTAACATTCGCATTGCTGAAAAGACTGACAGCGAGAAAAATTATTATAACAGCCCTGATTTTTTGAGGTGTTTTCATTTTTAAACCTCCCTTACAAAATTTTGAAAATGCAGCGCTCTTTGTGCCCCGCACTCTCTGTATTGTAAGGTGTCCTCAAAGCTGTTTTTATATACTGTTACAATATTCAATTAGACCGAAATTTGGCAATGAGTTCTTTTGCATGGACGATTGTGATCTCCGAATCGGAATCGCCGTCCAGAAGACGCGCGATCTCCTTCACTTTCCCCGCATACTCCAGCGTTTCTATTTCAGTCACCGTCGTCGCACCGTCTGAAATTTTCCGAATATATATATTGTGATCGGCCGCCGCCGCAATCTGCGCATGATGGGTGACGCAAATTACCTGGTGATTTCTGGAAATCGATTTTAATTTCTGCGCAACGCTTTTCGCCGCCTTTCCGCTGATTCCTGTATCGATTTCGTCAAAAATCAAAGTCGAAATATGATCCGCATCGGCAAGAATGGTTTTGATCGCAAGCATGATCCGCGAAAGCTCGCCGCCGGATGCAATTTTTGCAAGCGGCCTGAGCGGCTCGCCGGGATTTGCTGAAATTAAAAATTCAACATGATCCAAACCGGTGCCTGTAAAATTATAATACCCATTTTCATCTTTTTCATCATTAAAAATAATTTCGGCATAAAATTTTGCCTGATTCATTTCTAAACTCTGTAATTCCGCGATTACCTGTCCGGCAAGTTGTTTGGCCGCTTTCACACGGGTAAAATTCAGATCTTCGCAGAACGTCCGGAGCTCTTCATTTTTTTCATCCAATTCCTGTAAAATTTTTTTGACCGTCTCTTCTCCGGAAACGAGTTCGTCCAATAATTTCTGCGTGTTTTCGGCATAATCGAGAATCTCTTCGATCGTCGCGCCGTACTTTCTTTTTAATTTATAAATTATATTGATGCGCTCTTCCGTTTCCTCCAATTCATTTTTGTCAAATGTCACTCGGTCCATACAGGAACGCAAATCGGCGGCGATGTCTTCACTCAGGTAGAAAACTTCCTCTACTCTGCACAAAAGCTCGTTATATTCTTCCGCATAGCCTGCGATCGACGATAAATGAGATTTTACTGCGGAAAGCTGATCTATAACGGAGGCGGCGCCGAATTCCCCTCCGTTGACGATTTCTTTTGAGGCGCTCAACGCTTCCGTTATTTTTTCACTGTTTGCGAGAATCATTCTTTTCTCGTTCAGCTCATCGTCTTCCCCGACATATACATTCGCGTTTGCGATTTCGTCGATCTGATAGGTATACAGATCCGCCAGCCGTTCCCGTTCCTTCGGGTCGCCGGAAAATTTTTCCAGCGAACGCCATAACTCCCGAAATTGTTTTAAGGATGTTTCATATTTGATTTTCAGATTTGCGATTTCCGTACCGCCATAGGCGTCTAAGAGCTTGCTATGGGATTCCGTTTTCGTGAGGGATTGATTTTCATTCTGTCCATGAATGTCGATTAAAAGGCTCCCCAGCTGCTTTAAAAGGGAGGCTGCCGTGAGCCTGCCGTTGATTCTGCAAACATTCCGTCCTGACAAAGAAAGCTCTCTTTGCAGGATCAGCGTGTGGTCTTCTTCCTCTTCGATTCCGATATCGCGCAGGAATGCGGACACTTCCGGGTCGTCGCTGTAAAATACGCCTTCCGTATACGCCGATTCGCGGCCTGTTTTAATCAGCTCTTTCGATGTTCTGAAACCAAGCATACACTGTATCGCGTCAATAATGATCGATTTTCCCGCGCCGGTTTCTCCGGTCAGGCAGTTCATGCCATCCGTAAAATCCACCGTCAATTCATCGATCAGCGCAATATTCCGAATTCGCAGCTGCAAGAGCATCCGGATGCACCTCCCGTCATTTTACCAGTCCCTTGAGCGTCATAACGACGCTCTGCGCATAATCTCCGGTGCGGCACACGATCAGCAGTGCATCGTCGCCGGCAATGGTGCCCAACGTTTCCGAAAGCTTCAGCGAATCGATCGCCGAGGCAACCGCCTGCGCCATACCGGGCAGCGTTTTGACGATTACCAGGTTATTTGCATGGTCCGCCGAAACGAAGCCGTGTGCGAAAACAGGCATGAGCTGTTCCGGGATCGTAAGGGCCTGTCCTGCAAGCGGAGCATACTTGGTCTTATGATTCTTTCCGCCGACCTTGACAAGCTTCAATTCCTTAATATCGCGGGAAACAGTCGCCTGTGTCACAGGAAACCCTCTCCCGGCAAGCATTTCGATCAGCTCTTCCTGCGTTTCGACTTCCTGGGCCGATATAATTTCTAAAATAGCATTCTGCCTTTTATTCTTCATGATGGATCCGTTCTCTCCTTTCCGAGGCTTTCTTTCGGAGCGCTTCGTAAAAATTCGGCGGATCGATCCGTATAATCCGTACTTTCCGGGAATCCCTGGTACAGATCACTTTCGCATTGGCAGGAAGCTGAAAATCAGCATACCCGTCGGCTGTGAGAAACATCTGGTGGTGAGGCCGGCAAAGATCCATTTCGATATTGCTTGTGCTTCTTGCAATGATGGAGCGGCCGTCCGTATAATGGGCGCAGATCGGCGTTATTACGATCACATCATTTCCGGGTTCCACGATCGGTCCCCCTGCGGAAAGCGAGTACGCCGTCGACCCGGTCTGCGTCGAGACAATAATCCCGTCACAGGGATACGTGTCTACAAAAGCCTGATTGATATATAAATTCAAATAGGCGACTTTCGACAGAGTCCCACGGGAAAGCACGCAGTCGTTGATCGCGGTTTTCTCAAAAAGCACCTTTCCCTCTCTGTCCTGCGCTTGCACGTTCAAGGTCATTCTTTCTTCAATGATATAATCGCCCTTCACGAGGCGCAGCACCGTCTTCTCCAGATCATTTTTATCGAACTCCGTCAGCAGCCCGAGCGTTCCGAGATGGAACCCGAGTACCGGAAGATCTCTGCGGATCGCGATCGCAGCAGTTTTCAAGAAAGTCCCGTCCCCTCCGATGCTGATCAAAAGGTCAGCGGAGGATGCCAAAAAGTCTTGTGTATCGTCTGCGCTGTCGATGACGTTCCACCGTTCCCCGTCTCCCGATTCCCGCGTTCCGATTTCCAGAATCGCTTCCTTCAGGAGCCGGACGTAGTGTACGCTTTCTTTTTTATTTTTATTGTACAAAAGGCCAACTGTCATACCGCACCGCCGGAAAATCATTTTATGCATGCATTATACATCAATTTGCGTCATTCGTCTACAGACGCATAGAAATTCGGTATTGCCGTCGCCGCCTTTGACCGGGGAGATACAGCTCCCGATCCTTGCAAACCCGGAAGACAGCAGAAAGCGTTCCGCTTCTTCCGCCGCTTTCCGTGCAAGCGCGGGATTTTTGACGATTCCCTTTTTATTCAAGCTGCTCCTGCCGACCTCAAACTGCGGTTTTATGAGACAGACCGCTATGCCGCCTGCTTTCAATAATCTGTAAATATGAGGAATAATCATTTTTATCGATATAAAAGAGACGTCGGCGCACGCAACATCATACGTTCCCTCTTCAACCGTAAAATTACGAATATCCGTGTCCTCGTAAACAGCCGTTCTGCTGTCTTCGCGTATTTTTTGCGCGAGCTGACCGTGTCCGACATCGACGCAGGCGACGCGGGCAGCGCCTCTTTCCAGTAAAACCTCCGTAAATCCGCCTGTGGATGCCCCGATATCTACTGCTTTTAAATTATGCACGTTTATTGAATATTTATCCAGCGCATGGATCAGTTTCAATGCGCCTCTGCCAACGTAGGGCACCGGATCCGGGGCACACAGTATGACGTCCGATTCCGGATGAATCTCATAGGATGGCTTCGTAACAGTACGTCCGTTTACCTGTACGCAGCCTGCCTGTACGGCCCGCGACGCACGTACCCTGCTTGCATAATGATTTTTTTCAGCAAGATAGAGATCCAGTCTCATTTTCAAGCCCGCCCTTCCGTTCGTTTGTAACGCTTAGAATCCGTCTTGCGATTCCCTCCGGATCCATTTCTGCGATATGATATAATTCATCGATGCTTCCCTGCTCCAGCGGCTGCGCCGGCACGCCGATGGCGGCAAAAGGAACTGCAATCGCGTTCTGTTCCAGAAGCATGGCGATCCGCGATCCGAATCCGCCGTCAAGCACGCCGTCTTCCGCCGTGAAAACAGCGTCCGGCTTTCGCGCGGCAATGCAATGCAGAATTCCTGTTTCATCGAGCGGTTTCAAAAAGCGCGCATGAAAAACCGTAATATTGCATCGATCTCTGATCATTTGCGCAGCTCTGATACAACTGCCGGTAATCTGTCCGAAGGAAAGGAGGAGCACGCGTTTCGCAGCGGCAGTCTCCTGCGTTTCAAACACAATGGCTCCTTTTCCATATAGGACAGGATTTTTTAATATCGCGGCCAGATCTCCGGTAAAATTATCCAACGCCGGATAGCGGATGACAAAAGGCCCTTTGATCTCCGGTTCCGCAGAAATCCGGATCATTTCCCTTAACTCCTCCGCGCAGCAGGGGGCGCATACGGTTATATCCGGGATCGTATTCAGATATGCGATATCGTATATCCCGTGATGCGTTCTTCCGTCGCGTCCAGATATCCCGGCGCGGTCCAGCGCAATCACGACATGCAGATTTTGCAGCGCACAGTCATGCAGCAATTGATCATATGCCCGCTGCATGAAGGTGGAATAAACGGCGACATAAGGCTTCATTCCCGCGGCGGCCATACCGGCAGCCATCGTAATAGCATGCTCTTCCGCTATTCCGACGTCGAAAAAGCGTTCCGGATATTGACTTCCAAATTTTTCCAGACCCGTGCCCGCCGGCATGGCGGCAGTAATCGCAAGGATATCGCGATCCTGCTCGGCCAACAGGCAGAGCTCCGCCGCCATAACGTCAGAATAGCTTTGATAAGTATTTTTATGATTGGAACGCGGAGATACGCCGTGATACGCGCTCGGATTGGCCTCCGCGTTCGGATAACCGTGCCCTTTCTGCGTAATGACATGCAAAATAACGGGACGATTCATATAAACGCCTTGTTTAAAGCTTTTTCTATTTCGCCAATATCATGCCCGTTGACAGGGCCGATGTATTTGACGCCGAGTTCTTCAAACCATTCTCCCGGAATCGTGAGAAGGCGAAACGCGGCTTTCAGCATTTGGATTTTTCGAACAAGGAAATTACCGATCAGCGGGATTTTTCCAAGCACGTATTTTACATTTTTTTTGATACGGATGTAAGATTTGCCGGTACGGATCTTGCCGAGATATTTTGACATGCCCCCTACGTTTCTGGAAATGGACATGCCGTTGTCATTCAAAATAAAAACGACGCTGCTGAACATCCGTCCGGCGTCATTGAGCGCTTCATACACCATGCCGTTGGTAAAAGCGCCGTCTCCGATTACGGCGACTACTTTATAGTTTTCGCCCTTGATGTCACGTGCCCGTGCCATACCGATTGCTGCCGATATGGAAGTGGAACTGTGCCCCGTTTCAAAACAGTCTGCTTCGCTTTCGTTTCGTTTTGGAAAACCGCTGAGGCCGTCTATTTTCCGAAGCGAATCGAATTGCATATTTCTGCCGGTCAATATTTTATGAACATAGGACTGATGGCCGACATCCCAGATCACTTTATCATGGAAGGGATCGATTACGCTGTAAAGAGCGATCGTCAGCTCGGTGACGCCGAGGTTTGAAGCCAAATGGCCTCCGTTTTTGAGAACAACGCTGACGAGACGTTCCCGAATTTCCGCTGCAAGCAAGATCTTTTCTTTTTCGGACAATTTTTTGACGTCTTCCGGAGAGCTGATTTTTTCGAGCATTAATACGTTCTCTCCAGAAGGAAAACAGCAAGTTTCCGTAAAAAAGCGCACGCTTCTTTCGCCTGTTCTCCGGATTTCAGTGCCAGAAGCCTTTCGCAGGCGGCGACCGCCTGATCTGTAAGCGTTTTTAAAATTTCTTTACTTTGTGCAAGTCCATAGATCGTGACGAACGTCGTTTTTCCATCTTTTGCATCGCTTCCCGTTGCTTTTCCCAAGATGCTGCTGTCGCCTTCTACATCGAGGATATCATCTTTGATTTGAAATGCGAGCCCCACCGTATCCGCATATTCCAAAAGCAATTTTGCTTCCTCCGTATTCTCTTTTCCGGAAATCGCCGCCGCTGCAAGCACCGGTACGCGCAGAAGCGCTCCCGTTTTTCGTTCGCAGAGATACTTCAATTCGGACTCGGAGATATCGCGCGTTTCCGCATCGAGATCGACGATTTGACCTCCGATCATGCCTTCCGTTCCCGCACAGACGGCGATCTGGCGGATGGCCCGCGCGCCTTTCCGGGAATCTTCCAACGTTAACGCGCCGTCCGCGGCAATTTCGAACGCCATCGTCAGAAGCGCATCGCCTGCGAGGATCGCTGTCGCCTCATCAAATTGCTTGTGACAGGAATACCTGCCTCTCCTGTAATCATCGTTATCCATTGCCGGGAGATCGTCATGGATCAGCGAATAAGTGTGTATCATTTCAATTGCGCAGGCAAAGGGCAATATATGTTCTTCTGTTTCGCCGAATACCTGTGCGGCCGTAAGCGCAAGTACCGGGCGGATCCGTTTTCCCCCCGCCAGCAGGCTGTAACGCATTGCCTCGTAAATTACTTTCTGGAGGTTGTCCTTCCGGCATACCGCACGGTCCAGATACGCGTTGACCGTAGTCGCCTTGGAGTTCAATTCATCCATAAAATCCTTATTCATTTTGATCCTCCGTTTCCAACGTAACTGCTTCTATCTTTTTCTGATAACTGTCTAATTTCTTTTGGCAGTACCGAACGAGCTCCGCCGCTTCTTCAAACTGAGATATGGATTCCTCTAAAGGCAGGTTTCCCTCTTCCATATTTTGAATGATCCGTTCGATATTTTGTTTTGCCTCTTCAAATGTCATGTCTTTTTTCACTCCGGACAAACCTCCTTACGCTTCCGTATTATCTTCTCTTCTGGCAGCGAAGCTTCCTTCTGCTGTTTTGATTTCGATCTGTTCTCCGCATTTCACATGCCGGGCCGCCGTAACGGCTTTACCGTCGCTTCCGTATACGATGCTATATCCGCGTTTCAACACATTATCCGGATTCAGCGCGGCTAAATGGGAGGAAAACATCGTCAGCCTTTCGCGATTCTGCGTGATCCGCTGCTCTGAGAATCCTCTCAGTCGCATAGCATCCTGATCCAGCGCGATTCGTTCGTTTTCAATCCGTTCCATCGGCCTGGTAAAAAACCTGGCATTCTTCAGACGGTCCAATTCCATCTGTTTTATTTTACAATTCGTGAGCGGCAGCGAGGCAATTTTATTTTTATACAGACCGATTTGTTCTATCAATTTTTGCAGTTCCGGCACGGCTAGTTCCGCAGCGGCAGAAGGCGTCGGCGCGCGCAGATCCGCAGCGAAATCCGTTAAAGGATAATCCGTCTCGTGTCCCACTGCGGAGATTACCGGTACCATACATTCTGCAACGGCACGTACGGTCGCTTCTTCATTAAAGGCCCATAAATCTTCGATAGAACCGCCGCCGCGCCCCACGATAACTACGTCGCAGCATTTCGTTTCGCTGATATGGCGAAGCGCCCTCACGATTTCAGGGGAGGCGTTTTCCCCTTGAACGCTGACGTGAAAAAACATCAGGTTCATCGTCGGAAAACGTCTGCCGATCACGTTTTGAATATCGCGGATTACAGCGCCTGATTTCGATGTAACGATTCCCACACACGAAGGAAGCGCAGGGATCCGCCGTTTCCGGTCGGCATCGAATAAGCCCTCTGCTTGCAGCTTGTTTTTCAAAGCCTCATATGCCATATATAAAGAACCGACCCCGTCCGGTATCATCCGTTCTGCATAGAGCTGATATACGCCGTCGCGTTCATATACGGAAATACTGCCGTATACCAATACCTTCATTCCGTCCTTCGGCATAAATTTCAATCCGGCGGCACGGCTGGCAAACATCACGCATTTCAGCACGCCGCCGCCATCTTTCAAACTGAAATACGCATGGCCGGAATTATATACTTTAAAATTAGATAACTCACCGCTCACATAAACCGATGACAAATTATAATCGGAGGTAATCAGTGCTTTGATATAATGATTGACGTTCGATACCGTAAGGATCCGCGCAGAATCAGGTATTTGATTCACTGTATATACTCCCTAAAATACCATTGATAAAACTGCCCGCATCTTCGTGGCTGTATTTTTTCGCAAGCTCTACGGCTTCATTGATGGAAACGCTAGCAGGGATATCCTCCCGGTATAATATTTCAAAAATAGCCACGCGCATAATCGCGAGATCGATGCGCGACATTCTGTCGATCGTCCAGTCCTTGGAATGTCTGACGATATACTGGTCGATTGACGCCACTTCTTGAATGACGCCTTCTAAAATACTATCGATATATACTTTATCCAATTCGCCGCATTCTTCTTCCGACGTACATTCAAAATAGGTTTCGATCATCTGCGCGCAATCCGGCCCGCCGAAGACTTCCTGCCCGCTTTCGGCACAGCCCGCAGCATGCAGCCTGCTGTCGGTAAACATATTTTGAAAAATGATTTTAACCGCCGCTTCTCTCGAATCGCGTCTGCTCATGTTTTTAATTCTCCTAAATGTTTCTTATCTGTAAGATCCCGGCGGAAGTATTTTGTCAAGAAGGTTTTTTAAAAACATTTTGTCCTTCTGCAGCTGCTTCCCAAGCAAAAAACCGGCTGTAACACAAAACGCCATAAATAGTGTTTGCAGGATTCCCAATTTCACGAAGGAAAACCCTACAACCAGTCCGATCAGGGCGCCGTTTATCGCATAAAAATGCTGTCTGTAAAATTTGTAGATTCTTCTCAGCATGTCCTACTCCTCCGTTTTCGTTGCAGCATATACGCCGTCCACGCTTACGTCGACCAAAGCCACCGCTATTTCCATCGTACTTTCTACGGATTCTTTGATCCGCTCCTGCACGCTTTTACAGAGATTGGGCACATGGACGTCCGGAAATACCGACAGCCTGACGCTGACCTCTACGCCGCGTTTTGTAAATTTCACTTTTGATTTTGCATCCTTGACGCCATTGAAGCGTTTGGAAAGACCGAGCGCGATATTTTCGATGGAATTTGCGGAAATCCGTATGATACCCGTCTCATTGTTCGTACAATAATAGCTGTTCGAACGTTTGCCCTTGATTCCTGACGTCAACACGGCGATGTTCAGCGCCAGGAAAACGAGCCCGAACACAAAAAGCATTGCGTCGTATTGATTGGAGCGGTAAAACGTAACATCGATATAGTCCAGTACCGCTGTCATGATCTTTCTGTCTGAAAACGGGGAAAGCATTATGATTCCACAGAGAATTGTCGATATGAATGCGTATACGGCGACCAGTATCCTGTAAAACATATTCATCCCTTATCACTCTCGCTTTCATTTTTTATATTGTCGATCTCGCTGTAATCCACACCTTGGATATGAATATTTACCGCATCTACCGAAATGCCGGACAAAGATTCGATCGTATCCTTTACGTTTTCCTGTATCTCATATGCCAGATCCGGAATCCGGTATCCATATTTGACGACGACATATAAGTCAACTGTCGTCACATCGTTTTTCGTAACAACTTTTACTCCTTTTGAAAGGTTTCTGCGACCGAATACTTCTGCGATTCCGCCGGCAAAGCCTCCGCTCATGCTTGCCACGCCTTTCACCTCCGATGCAGCGACGCCGGCCATTACGGCGATCGCCTCATCGGTAATCATCATATCGTCGCTGTCTTCGAAGATATCGGACATATCGTCTTCTACATCCTGTGTGCCCTGCATTTCGGCTTCCGGTTCGGAAAATTTATGCTGCGTATCTTCTTGATTTTTATCGCCGTCCGGCATGAGATAACCTCCCAACATACGGTGTCATTTTACACGAATTTCCGTAAAACTTCAAGGAAGGATCATTTTTGTTCGAGAATACTTTCATCCCAGCAAGCGGGCTTCTCTATATTCAAAAGAAGAACGGCGGAAGCTGCGATGTTAGAGAGTCCGAAATTTCCCTGCTTTACGGCATAATGACTGCGGTTTTCCGTATTATCATAGAAAATACAAGGTACCGGATTGAGCGTATGCGCCGTTTTCGCTTTAGGAACTCCTTCCGAATTGCAGACGATCTTTCCTTTCTTCACCTCATACATTTCATCGGCATTTCCATGATCCGCAGTAATGATCGCCATACCGCCGAGCGCGTCGATTACGGGAAGAATTCTGGCAAGACACAAGTCCACTGTTTCCACAGCGATTCTTGCCGCCGCCATATTTCCCGTATGTCCTACCATGTCGCCATTGGCAAAATTCACGCGTACATATTTATAGTTTCCTGTCCGCAACGCGTCGATCAACGCATCCGTGACTTCCGCCGCCTTCATCCAAGGCCTTTGTTCAAACGGAACGACATCCGATTTGATTTCGATATAAGTTTCAAGCTCTTCGTTGAATTTTCCGCTCTTATTGCCATTCCAAAAATATGTCACATGGCCGAATTTCTGTGTTTCCGCAATCGCAAGCTGCGGAATTCCTTTTTTTGCCAGAAGCTCTCCCATCGTATTCTGGATAGAAGGCGGTTCTACCAGAAAACGGGACGGGATTCCCAGATCCCCGTCGTACTGGAGCATTCCGGCATAGCAGACTTTCGGGAGATATTTACGCCGGAACGTATTTAGGGAAGCCTCTTCAAATGCCCGGCTGATTTCCAAAGCGCGGTCTCCCCGGAAATTAAAGAATATAACGGAATCTCCGTCATGGATTTTCCCAACCGGCCCGTTTTCATCCGCAATGACAAATGGAGGAAGATCCTGATCGATGCAGCCGGTTTCTTTCCGGTACGTTTCAATCGCATTCTCCGCCGTAGAAAACTGGCGTCCCTCTCCCATCACATGCGTATCCCATCCGCGTTCCACCATCGACCAGTCTGCTTCATAGCGGTCCATTGTAATATTCATCCTGCCGCCGCCGCTTGCAATTTTTACGTCGAACGTGTCGGAGCGCAGCTCGTCCAGATAATGTTCAAACGGCAATACGTAATCCAGCGCCGATGTTTCTCCCACATCTCTTCCATCCAATAAAATATGGATTCTGGCGGTCCGTACGCCTTCCTTTTTCGCTTCTTTGAGCATTGCTTTTAAATGATTGATATGGGAGTGTACATTTCCGTCAGAGAAAAGCCCTATAAAATGCAGGACCGAATGATTTTCTCTGACATTTTCAATAATTTCCGTCCACCCTTTCGCACGGAACATCTTCCCGGATTCGATCGATTCGTTTACGAGCTTGGCGCCCTGGCTGTAAACCGCGCCTGCGCCGATCGCATTATGGCCTACTTCCGAATTGCCCATATCATCGTCGGAAGGCAGGCCGACCGCGGTACCGTGCGCTTTCAAAGAAGTATACGGATAATTTTGAAACAAACGGTCCAATACCGGCGTGTATGCCAGCTTTACGGCGTTGCCTTCCTCGCTGTTCCGAAGTCCTACTCCGTCCATCACGATCGTAACTACAGGTCCTTTATATGAAAACATGATTCATCCTCCGTTATTTTATTTTTATCTTATATATTCTACTAAAAACAAACAGAAAAAGCAATGTAGTAAATCGTGCTTTTCCGCAAGCCTTGTGTTAAAATAGTCGGGTTCGGCGCTGCCGGACAGGAAAGGTTGGTTCTCCATTATGAAAAACATCAAGAAAACATTGGCGCTGCCGGGACTGGTCTTTGCTACGATTTTATGGGGATTTTCTTTTGTCGTATGTAAAGATGCCGTCCATGTGATTTCACCCCTATATATGATTGCGCTGCGCTTTACGGCTGCTTCCGTCCTGATGATCCCGTTTTTATATCGGAAAATACGTCATATGACGTTACAGGATCTCAAATGCGGACTGCTGACCGGTGTCGCATTATTTGTAAGCTATGTTCTCCAAACGTACGGCGTCAAGTATACGACAGCCGGAAACAATGCTTTTCTGACGACGACTTATGTCATTATCGTGCCGTTTTTATATTGGATTACAACGAAAAAGCGTCCCGACCTTTTTACATTTTCCGCCGCAGTCCTGACGATGATAGGAATCGGCTTTATCACGCTGAACAATGGATTTTCTGTTATTAACAAAGGGGATGTCCTTACCGTGCTGTGCGGTCTGACGTTCGCAATCCATATTTTAATGCTCTCTACCTATACGAAAGAGCATGATGTTTCTCTCATGACATTTCTGCAGCTGGCTGCAGCGGGAATTCTCGGATGGATTTTTGCGCCTCTTACGGAAGGGAAATTAGTATTTCACGGTCTTGCTGCGGGAGAAACAACAGTATTTTATGTGATCGGCGTATTATTATATCTGAGCGTCGGCTGTTCCCTGATTTGTTTTTATCTGCAGACAATGGGATTAAAATACATCCGCGCTACGGTTGCTTCCATCGTGCTTTCTATGGAAGCGATCTTCGGCGTAACGTTCTCCGTTCTTTTGGGATATGAGGATCTGACCATAAAAACCGTAATCGGTTTCTCATTGATATTGCTTTCCGTAATCATGTCTGAAACGAAATTCGGATATAAAGGACCACGAAAAGCCGGCATCAATCGATAGGCCGGCTTGTTGTGTTATGGTCGTCTTTTGCCAATCGATCAGGAAGCAGCGTGGGTAGCTTCTTCCTGTTTTTCTTCCTCCGGCGCTGTTTCTCCGCCGCACATTTCTTCCGTTTCCAATTCTACATACTCGTCTCCGTCCGTACAAGCCTCTTCGACCGTCTCCTGATACTGTTCTATTCTGTCGGCTGCAACAGCCGCCAGCTCCTTCTGTACTTCCAGAGGCTGTGCGGATAGAGCTTTTCCACAGTCGATCAGCATAGGATCGATACCCGATAAAATACGGATGAGCTGATAATATTCTTCCCGGCTGAATGTAATGCCTTTCTTCGGACATTTTCCGTCGGAAGACCACACGCGGATATCCAGTTTCTTCCTTCCGTTATTCCATCTGATGATGTTTACTTCTATGTTGCTATGATCTGTCTTGCTGATGCTTCCGAATCTGTTTTCGATATTGCGCGGCACTTCTCCTTGTTTCTGATTCTCCAATCATAACACCTCCTCTCCCCTTGAAATGTTTCAGCGCGCTCACCTCCTTCCGTTTTGTTGTCTGATTCTACTCTTTCCCACATTTCGTTGTCAAATGCGAGGAAATTTCCCGGGAAATAATACTGGAAATTTTATACAGCTCATTTCTTTTATGATATACTGATATAGTAAATTTTTAAAAGGGGTGTAAATATGAAATTATTGATCATACGTCATGCGGATCCTGATTATTCCATCGACTCCCTTACAGAAAAAGGCCGTAAAGAGGCAGATCTTTTAGCGGAAAGACTTGCCTGTATGGAAATAAAAGCTTTTTATGTTTCTCCGTTGGGAAGAGCGCAGGACACAGCCTCCTATACTTTAAAACGGATGAAACGGGAAGCAGTCACGCTGAATTGGCTGCGTGAATTTTCCTACCCCGTCAAACTGCCCTATCTTGATACGCCGCATCTATCCTGGGATCTTCTGCCCGGATTCTATTCCCAAATCGACGATTTATATGACCCGGTAAAATGGCAGGATGTCGATTTTATGAAAGCTGCCGGAATTGGGGCGCAATATCAGGCTGTTGCCGAAGGTCTGGATTTGCTTCTGGAATCATACGGATATAAACGAAACGGTAAAATTTACGACGTGTTATGCGGCAACCGCGACACGATCGTTTTTTTCTGCCATTTCGGTCTGGAATGTTATCTCTTATCCCACCTTCTGCACATCTCTCCGGTAGCGCTGACACACGGATTTGCAGCCGCTCCCAGCTCAATAACCACACTCAATACAGAAGAACGGCAAAAAGGCAAAGCCATTTTTCGCTGCGCTTCTTTCGGAGATATTTCTCATCTGTACAAGGCAAACGAACCGCCGGCATTCTCCGCCAGATTCTGCGAAATGTTCGATGCCGATGAAGAACATCATTAAAAAAACCGGAGCCTCTTCGTATCCAGGGCTCCGGCTTTGCTATTTAAAAATTAATATTTTAAGCGGCAGGAAATTCTTCGAACCACTCCGCAAGGTATTGCAGCAGCAAACCGCTGTCGACGCCATCCACCACGCCGTCGCCATTAACGTCTGCGGTTTCTATCGAAAACTCTACTTCCCACTCTGCCAGATACTGGAGCATCAGGCCGCTGTCAATTCCGTTTATCTCGCCATCATTGTTGAGGTCACCAAGTTTACCTTCCAGCGCCGGAATCGCTTCCGTTTTCGTTTCGCCGCAGTGCGTACACGTATACGTCATAACCCCTTCTTTGCCATATCCGGGTGCCGTAGTTACTTCTCCGTTATTCCACTGATGCGTATTGCCGGCATCGTAACTTTCCTTGAGCATTTGCGCTTCCGCCGCCGTCTTGGCGAAGCCGAATTGACTGATTTCCACATAATCGCCCGCTTTGACGATACCGTCAAAGAAATCGAGACGCAGTTTATTCAGCGTTCCGTTCCAGCCTTTATGTCCCGTCATGTCCAAAATATAGGTGTGATACTGGCCGTCACGCGTCATTTGGAACTCATACGTATACAAGGGATTTGCATCCATGACATTCCCCGTGCATAAGAACATTTGGAATCCGCCGACGCTCACCGTCGCCGGTGTTTTCATACGCATTACGATATACTGATATTGCGACGCATCTACCCTTTTGCTTGCATTCGAAAAATCAAAACTGATATATGGGTCGTTCGAATTCGTACTTGCAGTCAGACGCACCGCATTTCCCTCCTGAAAGGAAATTGAAGTCGCGTTCGGATTGTTGAAAGCCGCTGCCATTTTTTTCGGGAAATCCATACTAAGCGGATTGAACGTTACGGGTTCTATAATATAATCGAGAGAGCCTTGTTCGCCGCGAGGCGTATCGTTCCAGCAAACGGCGACGGAATTGATTACCGATCTGGCTGATCCGTCGCTGGGCCTGTTTCTAACGACATAGTCCGTATCGTTTTCAATGGTAACCATCGTCGTAGAACCGCCGCCGTCGAGCCAGAATACGGAATTATATCCAATCTCTTTGCAGAACGCCGCAAGCTGCTTTTCCTGTACGCCGACGCTGTATCCGGTCTGCCGCCCGTCGATCGTCGTCATCATCACCGTACCGTCGTCTTTGAACCCGATCAGGGTATAAGGCCATCTCGTCGAACCGGAAAACGCAGTGCTTACCGATCCGTCGATCAAAATCGGCATATGTCCGCCCACCGCCTGCACACAGTTCTGCCAAAGCTCCTGATTTGTGGAGCTGACAATCCCGCAGCTGATCGAAATCTTATCTCCGACCGCAAAATTGCTGATCGTACTGAGCCGCGTTCCTCTTGCCGTTAAAATAATCCTGTTTCTGCCAAGGGTTGCTTCCCCGCCGTGTCCCGTGGGATAAACCGCTTTTACAGTACCGGAAATCGTTGCCCCATGGCGAAAGACGTCGCTGTCGACCTCAACTTCGACTTCACAGGCATCCGATAACGCTCTGCTGTCCGCTACCCTTTACAATTACAGGGTAGCGG
>JBKUJR010000051.1:0-15928 GCA_046952735.1 Clostridia bacterium
GGCAATGGGGGTAAAAAAAAGAAGCGTCTCTTTGGGGCTTGTCACCGAAACCGTGTTCCTTACCGTCGCCTGTCTGATCTTAGCAACCGGTTCCGCCTCCGTACTGAGCAGGCCTGTCGGAGAAATGCTGCTGCAAACGCAGACAGTCAGCCAAAACAACGCGCCCCAAAGCAACACGAATGAACAAGGCGATGCGATTATGCCCCCGAATACCGGCTTTGCCGGCTTGACGGCTGAATCGTCGGAACAAGCGGAGCTAAACGCAAAGCTCGACGGGAAATCGGCTGCCACGATTGCCTGGATCGCCCTGCTGCTGGCCTGCGCCGCAAGCGCCGCGAGCATTGTGTTTGTCACCCGGTTTGAACCGATGAAAATTCTCTCTGAAAGGAACTGAGCCTATGAGTATTTTAAAGCTGGAAAACGTCGCTTACCGCTATGAAGGCGCCGCGAAGAACGTACTGAAAAATCTGAACGCCGCATTTGAACAGGGCATGCTCTATGCCATCGTAGGAAAATCCGGCGCCGGAAAGAGCACGCTGCTTTCTTTACTGTCCGGACTGGATCTGTGTACGGAGGGTTCGGTCGTCTATAACGGACAGGATATGAAGCAGCTGGACCGGGACGATTACCGCGCCAAGGACATCGGCGTTATTTTTCAAGGCTATAATCTGCTGACCAACGCCACCGCGGCGGACAATGTAGAATTGGCGCTGAACATCGGCGGAGTGAAAATAAAAGATAAGAAAAAGCAAGCCTATATGCTTCTGGAAAAGGTAGGGATCGACAGAGATACGGCGGACCGCATGGTTTTAAAGCTTTCCGGCGGCGAGCAGCAGCGCGTTGGGATCGCGAGGGCGCTCTCCCATGATCCGGACGTCATCATTGCCGACGAGCCAACCGGAAATCTAGATGGCGATACGGAAAAGACCATAATGGATATTTTGTCAGGGCTGGCGCGCGACGAGAATAAATGCGTGATTGTGGTCACCCATTCAAAAAAAGTTTCGGAATATGCCGACGAATTATATTATTTAAACGACGGCAGCCTGGAACATATGCGGTAAAGGAGAAGATTTATGTATATCATCAAAAACGCCTTTCACAACCTGGGGCGGAACAAGGGGCGCAATCTTCTGCTGGGGGTGGTGCTGTTTTTTATCATTGCCATGGCCGCCGTATCCATTGTCGTGCAATCGGCTGCCAATCTGATGATCGACGATTACAAGACGCGGTTCGGCTCCCAGGTATTCCTGATTTCTAAAAACACACAGCAGGACATCCGGGAGCTTGGAGCGGATATGCTGCTGCGGTTCGGAGAATCCGATTTGCTGCAAAGCAGTGAATATACCGCAAAAAGCGGATATACCGCCAAAGGCCTGAAGGCGCTCGGCGAAGAGCTGGAGGATAATCTCAGCAATACCGGTGAATTTCATCCCAAAGGAACCGTTTATGGTTCCTCCCGCAAAGAAATCAGCGACGAGTTTCAAAACGGTACGCGGGTGATCGTTTCCGGCCGGAAATATCAAAATGGCGGCGAATGTATGATCAGCAAAAAATTTGCTGATCTCAACGGCCTTTCCCTTGGGGATCGCCTCACGCTGGAATATGTGGGGGAAAACGGCGAACAGCAGGCGACCGTTTGCGGCATCTATGACGACTTGTCGCTGGACGCGGATACCAACGCCTACGGGACGGCGATGGGCAACCGGGCCAACGATATTTTCACGGCGATAGAACCAATCCTGGCTTCCGCCGTTTTTCCCCAAACCGGCACGCTGGACGCAACGTTCTTTTTGAAAGATCCATCGCTGCTTTCCGCATTCCATCGGGAATTGACGCAAAAAGGACTTCCTTCGCATATTCAAGTGAAAACCGACGAAAGCGGCTATCGAAGGATCATCGCGCCGGTGGAGGGGCTCAAAAAAATTGCTGCGGTATTTCTGCTGGGCGTGCTGATCCTCGGTTCCGTTGTTCTGATCCTGATTTCCATCCTGGCTGTCCGGGAACGAAAATATGAAGTAGGCGTTCTGCGCGCCATGGGGCTGAAAAGAGGCAAGGTGGCGCTGGGCATGCTCAGCGAGGTGGTTATCATCACCGTTTTTTGCCTGTTTTTAGGCTTGGGAACAGCAGCCGTGGCAAGCAAACCGATCACGGGCGCCATGCTGCAAAACCAGCTGAAGCTCAGCGAACAGGCAAACGCATCGGATGGGGACAAGGCGGCTGCTGCGGAAAAAGAATCCTCTATAACAAGCTTGCGGCCGCATTTGGACGCAAATTCGATTCTCTGGATCGTTCTGCTGTCCGGCGCGCTGGCGGTGGTCTCCAGCTTATCCGGTGTACTGTTCATCATGCGATATGAACCGAGAAGAATTCTGTCGGAACGGGATTAGCCGAACGATTGGAAGCTTGCCTGAAACGGATGTGGGCGAAAATCCATGGGATCCAATATACATTTATACTACATTTTTACGGGAGGCGTACACATTGAAAAAAGTAACACTTATCATACTCATTGGCATAGTATTGCTTTCCATGACGGCCTGCGGCAATCATGGAAAAGCGAACAGCGGTCAAGTAAATAACGGTCAAACGAATACAAACGACAATATTCAAAATGGAAACGGCATGCAGGCGGACTCTTCTTACGACCTGGATACGCTGATTGCCGCGGTAAAGAAAGCCGGTCTCATCAGCGGAGAGCCGGAAAAGCTTGACGTTACGGAGAATGGCGCGCAAAGGGCTGAAGCTTATGGAAATATTGCTTTTCTGGCGTTTGATCCTTCTGCCTCTAACGCCTATTTCAGCGCATACGACGCGGGCGAGGTAACGATAAAAGGCAAGACGGTAAAAATCGGGGCGATTAACGGCCCCTACATGATGGTATTTTTAGACGGTACCGCCGATCAGAAGGCGATTGACGCCTTTCTGTCCGTAGGATATTCTCGATGACTGAAAGGTGCTGCGTATCGTTTTCCGGTTTATGCTGCCGCTTTTCACCATCGCACCGAGAACGGCCGCAAAAGTGGAAGGGCTGACATCAGGGGAAATTTTACAGATTACACATTTTTACTGCAAACGAAAAGTTCTTTAAAAAGCTGCTCTTATGGATGTAATTATTGACATTACAACAAACGGATGCTATCTTAAAATAAGATCTTTAAGGAGGGATTTTCATGCAGATTTCCAGCAGATTTACAATTGCGATCCATTTATTTGCGTGTATCGATACGTTCAAGGAGGATTACAAGCTCACCAGTGATTTCTTAGCGGGGAGTATCCATGTAAATCCTGTGGTGATTCGGCGGCTGCTACAGCAGCTGAAGGCAGCGGAATTGATCACGGTTGCAAGAGGAAGCGGCGGCGCTGCGATTGCAAAACCGCTGGAAGATATTACTTTTCTGGATATCTATAACGCTGTTGAATGCATTGCGGGCGGTGAGCTGTTCCATTTCCATGAAAATCCGAATGCAGATTGTCCCGTAGGGCGTAACATCCACAAGGCACTCGATGACAAGCTTGCCCGCATCCAAAAAGCAATGGAAGATGAAATGAGAAAAATTACGCTTGCCGATGTGATCCGGGACACACAGGCGTATATCGCAAAAGAAAATCGGTAGGGAACGAAGCCGTACTTTCTAATGGAAAGAGCGGCTTTGTTAAAGAGTAAAATTTTTATAAGAATTTTGTTGTACCTATTGACATTACAACGAAACGGCGCTATACTTTAGTTGTAACAAAAAAAGTTACATCAGTAACGGCAGATTGACCGTCTTTCGTTGCTGATGGAAACAAAAAATGATCCGGAGGTAAAACAAAAATGAAAATCGCAGTTGTATGTGCAAATGGGAAAGCAGGCAAACACATTGTCAAGGAAGCAATGGAAAGAGGCCTCGATGTCACCGCCGTTGTTCGCAAGGAGAATCAAAGCGCAGCGCAGAAAGTCTTGCAAAAGGATTTGTTTGATCTGACTGCTGCCGATTTGAAAAATTTTGACGTGGTTATCGACGCGTTCGGCGCCTGGACGGAAGAGACGCTTCCGCTGCACAGCACTTCGCTAAAGCATCTGTGCGATGTGCTTTCCGGCACGGAGATCCGTCTGCTGGTGGTGGGCGGAGCAGGCAGCTTATATGTGAATCCCGAGCATACCGCCCAGCTTTCTGAAGGCCCGGAATTCCCGGACATCTTTAAACCGCTGGCGGCTGCAATGGCTAAGGCGCTTGGCGAGCTCCGCGAGCGGAAAGATGTTCAGTGGACTTATATCAGCCCTGCCGCTGATTTTCAGGCAGAGGGCGCAAGAACCGGCAAATATATTCTTGGCGGCGAAGAACTGACGCTGAACTCCAAAGGAGAAAGCGTTATCAGTTATGCCGATTATGCCATTGCCATGATCGACGAGGCCGTTCGGGGAAACAACGTTCGGAAGCGTATCAGCGTAGTCGCTGAATCATAAGAAGATATTTTTACAGGTGAAGCCCAAATGGAACCCTTTTCGCATTTGAAATTGCTGGTAGAGGAGATCCATTCAGCCGCCGTTGCAACGATCGGGAAGGACGGACATCCGCAGACACGTGTGATCGATATGATGCTATGGGACGAAAACGGCGTATATTTCCTGACAGCAAAGGGCAAAGCGTTTTACGAACAGCTCATGGAACAAAAGTATATCGCTTTGTCCGCCGTTAAGGATAAAAAGTCAATTTCACTGCGCGGAAAAATCAGAAATATCGGTGCGGAAAGGCTGGATGAAATATTCGAGAAAAACATTTATATGCAAAGGCTTTATCCCGGCGATACCCGCTTTGCTTTAGAGGTTTTTCAGATTTATGAAGCGCAAGGGGAGGTCTTTGACATTTCCGATCCGTCCCGTGTTACAAGGAACGGCATTACGATCGGCAATGCGCAGCCCGTTCAGAGCGGTTTCTTTATTGGCACGGCCTGCATCGGGTGCAGGCTGTGTGATTCCGATTGTCCGCAAAAGTGCATCGATTTGAGCAAACAGCCGGCGGCAATCGAACAAAACCGCTGTCTGCATTGCGGGCAGTGCGCGGAAATCTGTCCCGAACAAGCCATAGAGAAACGAGAAATATCATGACGCAGCAGGAACGCAGAATTTTTTTGCTCCGCACTTTACTTGCCGAGCAGCCGCAATATCGCAATATGGAAATTCCGCAAAGCGAGCAGGCGCAAAAGCAGCTTTTGCGGGCGCTGTTCAATGTCCGTATGCCGCGGGAAACCGACGAGGAATTTTTACGGATACAAGACGAATACCTGAAAACGGAAATCGCGCAAAAAGGCGTTACCGATTATCGCTCGCTTGCATCCTTTGCGGACGGGGTTTATTTATGGAAGGGCGATATTACCACGCTGCGATGCGACGCTGTCGTGAATGCGGCAAATCGTCAAATGCTCGGCTGCTTCTATCCGAACCACGGGTGTATCGACAACGCCATTCATACTTACGCAGGCGTTCAGCTTCGTTCTGCCTGTGCTGCATTGATGGAAACACAGGGGCATGCGGAACAAACAGGTATGGCAAAAATTACGCCGGCTTTTAATCTGCCGAGTAAGTATGTGATCCATACGGTTGGGCCCGTTGTTCATGACAGTCTTTCAGGGCAAGACAGGGAATTGCTTGCTTCCTGCTATCGCTCCTGTCTTGCAGTTGCAGACGAAAACGGCTTGGAGAGTATTGCATTTTGCTGTATTTCTACAGGAGAATTTCATTTCCCCAATGAGGCTGCGGCAGAAATTGCAATACAGGCCGTCAGCCGATTCAGGGAAAAATCGAGCAGGAAAATCGAGGTGATCTTCAATGTTTTTAAGGAGCTCGACTATGAAATCTACCGGAAATTACTCGGAGGATATAAAGCGGCTGAAATATGAAATTGAAACGGCAGACGCTGTTTTAATCGGCGCAGGGGCGGGCATGTCGGTTTCTGCCGGACTTCGTTATACAGGCGAACGCTTTGAAAAGTATTTTTCGGATTTTCGTCGGAAATACGGAATTACAGATATGTATACCGGGGGATTCTACCCGTACGATTCGTTAGAGGAATATTGGGCGTGGTGGTCGAGGCACATTTATGTAAATCGCTATCTCGATGCGCCGAAGGACACCTACAACCGTCTCCTGGAATGTGTTAAAGATAAGGATTATTTTGTACTGACAACAAATGTGGACCATTGTTTCCAAAAAGCCGGGTTTGAGAAAAAACGGCTTTTTTATACACAGGGGGATTACGGTCTGTGGCAATGTGCCAAACCCTGCCACAAAAAGACTTACGAAAATGAAAAAATTGTCCTGAAAATGTTGTCGGAACAGAAAAACAGGAAGATTCCTGCCGAACTTGTGCCGAAGTGTCCTGTTTGCGGCGCGCCTATGACGATGAATCTGCGCTGCGACGAGAAGTTTGTGCAGGATGACGGCTGGTATGCCGCCGCGAAGCGGTACGGGGACTTCCTCCGCAGGCATGAGAATCTCCGAATCCTGTTTTTAGAGCTTGGCGTCGGCGCAAACACCCCCGGCATCATCAAGTATCCATTTTGGCAGATGACGGCGGAAAATCCAAAAGCAACCTATGTCTGCGTCAATACCGGAGAGGCTTTTTGCCCAAACGAGATAGAAAAACAATCGATTTGCCTTGATGCAGATATTCAGGACGTGATTGCGAAAATCATTTCCTCCGTTTGACTGCCGATCTTGACTAAAATAGAATACAACCCACAGCTTTCCGCCTCTTACGCATCTAAGAGTGCCGGAAGAAATGATTGCCAAAGAAAGCCGGCTGGTTTACGACAGTTGACTTTCTTTGCTTTTTGAAGTATGATTTTTTCAGTTTCAAAAAGGACGTTTTCTGGTGGGCCGGTAATTTCTACAGGGGGAAAATCTCCAGATGGGGGGATATGTCATGACGCAAAGCGATACTAAAATATTTATTGACACCAATATTTTTCTTGGATTATACAATTCCAATGATGCCGGAACCGTAGAGGCATTTATCCATTCGCTACTTATTCATAGAAATCTTTTGATTACTACCGGCCAAGCATACGATGAGTATTTGAGAAATCGGACGAGAATCATCAACGAATTTAAAAATAATTTCATTGCTTCCAAGATCAAAGAACAAACCTCCTCCTTTGTGCGTTCTATCGGCGAATACAGAAAGTATTCGAAATGCCTGAGAGAGCTGCAGGAGCAGCATAAACTCATTGTGGACAAGATCGACCAGATTATCTCTGATCCGGAAAAAGATTATATTTATAAAGGATTTATCAGAATATGGAAAAAGAATAATACACTGCAAATTACTGACCGTCATATTGCATTCGCAAGCAGAAGAAAAATTCTCGGAAATCCGCCTGGCGGGGATAAATATTCCAGCGGTGACGAAGTCAACTGGGAGGCGCTCGTCGATTCCTTGCATTGCAACCTCATCATTGTGAGCAAAGATCGTACCTTCATGCAGAATCAGGAATTTTTGAAAAATGAATACAAAAAACGAACGGGCTGCCTTCTGGAAATCTGTGAAACGGTTTCCGGAGCTTTTTCCAGATTAGAGATTGCAATGGCTCCTGATGCCGTTGCCGCAGAGGATGATGTCAGGTGGCTCGATATTATTATTCAGGCATTCCGGCAGATTGGAGGAAGAGGATCATTACATGAAATCTATGAAGAGTGCCTCGATTTGGTGGTCTTATTCTATCCTAATAAAGAGATGCGGAATAATACGATTGACAGCACGATACGAAGAACGATCTATCAGCACTCCAGCGACGTAGATGCCTATCTTGGCAAAGAAGATCTCTTTCATAAAGTGGCTTCCGGCGTATGGGAATTACGGAAGGAAGGCGCCGTCTTTCCGTAAAGGCTTTCTTGATTTGCAACTTCTAAAAATCATGGCGGATCAATGAAACGAATTCTCACAGAAGGAATAGTGGCGGGAATCATAGAGTATTACGGCATAATTTATAATTTTACTGCCAAACCTGTCCTGAAGCTTATCCATCGTGCTTTCGATTTTCTCCGCTTTGTCGACTTTACGGGCTTCTCCCCATAAATCGAGCTGGTACGGCGTTCCATAGGGAACAAGGTTGATCGCACGGACACTGACAGAGCGAATGTCATGTGTCCATGCGTATTTTTTGGAAAAAAGACAAAAAGCTTGGCGGGAAACAGCGAGTGAGCTTTGGGTGGGCGCCGGCAGCATACACTGGAATTCTTGTGTCTTGAATTCGTTGTCTCTAATAGAAATTTGTATGCCGCTTGCGGCAAGTCTGTTGCAGCGAAGCTTTTTGCCTATTGTTTCCGAGAGGGCAAATATCACGTGCCATACTTCAGAATTATGCTTTAAATCGGAAGGGGTCGTGATCCCGTGACCGATGCTTTTCACAGGGGAAGAAAAATCACAATCCGTCACGGGACTGTTTTCCAGCCCGTTTGCATAATTCCAAAGCTGCACGCCGTTTTTGCCCAGAACCTTCCGGAGATGCTCAGGGGGTTCTTTTGCGAGATCTCCAATTGTTTTTATATATAAAGAGTCCAGCACTTTGGCTGTCCTCCTTCCTACGCCCATGAGATGCGAAACGGGAAGCGGCCACACGATTTTTTTGAATAATTTCTTCTCGATACATGTGACGGCGTCCGGCTTCTTCAGATCGGAAGCCAGTTTTGCAAATACTTTATTGAAGCTTACGCCTACGGAGATCGTGATGCCAAGTTCCGAAGAAACGGCGGTACGGATCTTATTTGCGATTTCTATGGCGCTGCCGAATAATTTTGTGCTTCCCGTCACATCCAGCCAGCATTCGTCTATGCCAAAGGACTCGATCTGATTGGTAAAACGGCTGTAAATATCGCGGACTGCTTTGGAATATTTCAGATAGAGATCGAACCGGGGGCGTCTTATCATTAAAGAAGGACATTTCAGCTTTGCCTGCCAGACGGCTTCGCCCGTCTGTACGCCGTATGCTTTTGCTTCTGAATTTTTTGCAAGAACAATTCCGTGGCGTTCTTCAACGTCGCCGCATACTGCAACCGGTTTCCCGCAAAGCGCCGGATTTTCGGCGCATTCAATAGAAGCATAACAATTATTGATGTCACAATGCAGAATGATCCGCTCCATATAAAATCCCTTCTGAAAAATTTTTCTCTTACATCGAATCCGTATTGACAAATCACACGAACAGATGTACCATATAAAGCGAACGAAGGTTCGCGATTGCAAGGAGATTATAACACGAACAAATGTGCGTGTCAACAGGATAAGACGAAAAAATATTCGCCGTCATTTTACGGCAAAGAAAGCGGTGCTTCATGAAAATCGGAGATAAAATCAAAGCGGCGAGAAAAAAAGCCGGAATGACCCAGAAAGAACTTGCGCAGCTGGTCTGCGTCACCCCAAGATGTATTCAATATTATGAAGGAAATATCCGAAAGCCGCAGAGTACGGAAATCATCATCAAACTGGCGGCAGCTCTGAATGAAGATGTCGGTTATTTCCTTTCGGAGAAAGAACTGGAGCTGATGCGGGAGAATGAACTGTTTCTGGGCGAAGCGGAACATCAATTCGGAAAAACGGGAAAGGCGCAGGCACGGAGCCTGATCGAGGGCGCGCAGGCGCTGTTTGCGGGCGGCGAGTTGGAGGAAGAGGATAAGGAGGCATTCTTCCAGGCGATTACGGAGCTTTATTTTGATTCGAAAAAAATAAACGCCGGAAAGAAAAATACGCCCGAGAAGAAATGAAGAGAAAGATATGGATGAATTTGTCATAAATAAAGCGAATCAGCTCAAGAAAAAATATGGGACAAATGATCCGTTCAAGCTTTTGGAAGCGCTGGGCGTCAATATAAAATATAATTATGCGTTTAACCATTTAAAAGCGTTTTATTATATTATGTTTGGAGTTCCCTACGTCGTTGTCAACGCCGCGATGGAGGAGGCGGAACAAAAGACCGTTGCGGCGCATGAATTAGGGCATCATGTCCTGCACAGGCAATTGGCGAAGGAATCTCCGATCCGGGAAGTCGGTTTTTACGATATGAAATCAGGTCCGGAATATGAAGCGAATCTATTTGCGAGCGAACTGCTGATCGACGATACGGAGATTGAAGAACTGCTGAAAGAAGAAACCGATTATTTTAAAATCTGTTCCATTTTGGAAATATCTCCGGAACTGATGGCATTTAAAATCAACAGCATGAATAAAAGGGGATATCGATATCGCGTTCCCGTCACATATAAAAGTGATTTTTTGGCAAAATAGTACGATTCGATATGGCGCATACTATCCGTGCGGTGCAAAACCGATCATAGATAAAGGAAGTGCCATATTATGGAGAAAGAGAAAAACAAAATGAATCCGGAACTGGAATATGCAAAGGATGCATTTTTATACAATCCTGTGGCTTCTGCAACGGACTGTACGGGATATGTCCAGAATATTCCGGATTACGAGTATGAAGCAGAGTCGTACGGAGATTTGTACGACGTTCCCGTATCCTCTTTGGATGGGGGAGAAGCTACCCCGCCTGCGCGTTAAGCAGATAAGCCGCCTTTTCAGGGCGGCTTATTTTATTTGAAAAAAATTTTGAAAATAGTAGAAATGGGTATTGCATTCTTGTATAGATTCATGTATTATATGGCTGTCGGTGGTGATTTGAGGCATTTAGTGGATGAAAAACACCACAAGGTGGTTTTTAGTGGAGGAAAAAGGACAAGACGTCGTTTTTATTCCGGTAAAAATCTCTTGGAAAGACAAACAGCATAACAAAGTTACTTTTTACAAAAGAAAAGCTTCCGGATTTACAAAAGAAAAACCCTTCGGGGAAATTTTACAAAAGAAAAAGTTTTAGATTTACAAAAGAAAAAGTTTTTAAAGTACAAAAGAAAACAGTTACAAAGGATGAGCGCACGTTTTTGCGGAAGGTACAAAGGATTGATTTTTGAAAGGAGTAAATGTCTGTGTTCTATGGAGATAGTTTTGTCACCATCGACACAAAGGGCAGGATGGTGATTCCTGCCAAATTCAGAGAAGAACTCGGTGAGAATTTTATTCTCATGCGGGGCTTTGATTTATGTGTGAACATTTACCCGAGAGAACGATTTGAAAAATTGAAGGAATCCTTTTTACAGATGAAGACTTCGGATGAAGCGTACAGGATCACATCGAGAAGATTGCTGGGTTCGGTGCAGGAAGCCGAATTCGACGCCCAGGGGAGGCTCAGTATCTCGCAGCCGCTCCGGGAATTTGCAAAATTCAAGAAAGAGATCCATGTTTTAGGAACAGGCGATCATATCGAATTATGGGATAAAGACGAATACGACCGTTATTATGATGACAATTGTACGGGCGAGTCGTTTGCCGAAGCTTCAAAATGCTTAGACTTCTAAAGAAATCAAGGTAAGATATGGCGGAATTCAGTCACGAACCGGTCCTGCTCCGGGAATGTATCGAAATGCTGCGGATAAAATCAAACGGCGTATACATCGACGGAACGTTGGGCGGCGGGGGACATAGTTCCCATATATTGGAAAATCTTGGTAAAAATGGAATACTGATCGGGCTGGATCAGGACAGCGACGCAATCGACGCGGCTGCGGAACGGCTTCGAAAAGTAAAAGACGCCTCCAAAAGCGAAGCAGAATACAGTATCGTAAAAACGAACTTTGAAAAGATGTCGGAAACGGCAGAGCGTATTTTACGCGAACGCGGAAGAAGCGCGGAAGCGGATGGTATTCTTTTGGATATCGGCGTTTCCTCCCATCAGTTCGACGAACCGGAACGGGGGTTCAGTTACCGGTTTGACGCGCCCTTAGACATGAGGATGGATCAGGAACAGGCGCTGACTGCGGCGTTTGTCGTAAATACGTATCCGGAAGGACAGCTTGCAAAAGTTATTAGAGAATATGGGGAAGAAAAATGGGCGTCTGCGATCGCAAGAAAGATTTGCGAGAAAAGAAAAGCGGCGCCGCTCAAAACGACGTTTGCTCTTGTCGAGTGCATAAAAGCGGCGATTCCTGCCAGAGCGAGGCAGGGAGGCGGGCATCCGGCAAAGAAAACGTTTCAGGCGATTCGGATCGAGGTGAACAGGGAACTCGATGTTTTGGAGAAAGGAATCGATGCTGCGATCGGTCTTCTGAGCGAGAAAGGCCGTTTGTGCGTTATTACGTTTCACTCTCTGGAAGACAGGATCGTGAAAAACAAATTGAAAGAAGCGGCGCACCCGTGTACGTGCCCTCCGGATTTTCCGGTATGCGTCTGCGGCAGAAAGCCGCTTGGAAAGATCCTTACGAATAAGCCGATCGTTGCTTCCGAAATTGAGCAGTCGGAAAACAACCGTTCCCACAGCGCAAAGCTGCGGGTCTTCGAAAAAAGATCGGATATGCAATAAAACAAAAGATAACAGGGTGGGAATTACAAATGAACAGGGGAAGAAATGCAGCCGGCGGGAGAGCGCCCGTTGGCGGAAGCAACGCGTACCAGTATGATTTCGACTATGAGCGGCAGGAATTTTACGTTCCTGAGGAGAAGGTAGAAAAAAAGCAGCTCGTACTTACGGAGATCAAAAAGAAAAAAGAAGATAAAAAAGTGAAGCGCAGCGTCATCGCGAACGTCATGCTGATCGTGGCGCTCGGTCTTGTAGTGGCATTCCGCTATGCCTCCGTAACGCAAATCAATTATGAAAATCATAAGCTGCAGCAGGAATATGATCAGCTCAATGCAGTTGCGGAGAATATGCAGGTCGACATCGAAAGCAGCATGAGCATCGCCGAGATCGCAAATATAGCGGAAAAGAAACTTGGCATGCATAAGCCTCTTTCTTATCAGATCCAGTACGTCAGCGTAGAAACGATCGATCAGACAGAATACAAGAACACGGAATTTACCAAAGAAGAGGTTTCCGATCTTGCATGGCACCAGAAAGCGCTGAAAAATATAAAGCTTTTCCTGGGGTTGATATAAATTGCGGGAGCTCGGCATATATTTTACCATAGTAAGACAGGAGGAATGGTAGGGTGGCAAAGAATTCCCGCGGCAATCATGCGCAAGATAAAAAGAAACAAATCACACAAAATCATTTGATAAAAGCAGCGATTACATATGAGAGCGAAGACAGGGACGACAAAGTGCGGGGAAAATCAATCGCAGTGTGCGTTACCGTCATGATCCTTATGGTGATGCTGCTTTTTCGTTTTGCATTTCTGCAATTCGTGAAAGGCGATTATTACAGTAAAAAAGCGTATGCACAGCAAAACTCCTGGAGAACCATCTCCGCAAAGCGGGGAACGATTCTGGACCGGAACGGAAATGTACTTGCGATCAGCGTTTCCTCATGTCTGGTGAACGTCAACCAGAAGATCATCAAGGACAACGCGCCGAACGACGACGTAGAAGCGTATCAGAAAAAAATCGCGCAGGGGCTTGCCGATATTTTACAAATCGACTACGAACAGACGCTGAAGAAAATCCAGTCGCAAGGGCGGTATAAATTGATCGCCGAGAAACTCGAGATCGAGCTCGGAGATCAGGTCAAAAGCTGGATCAAAGAAGAAAAAATAAAAGGCGTCTATGTGGATGAAGATACGACGCGGTATTATCCCAACAACAATCTGGCGTGCCATCTGCTCGGATTTACAGGCAAAGACGATCAGGGACTCGTATGCGGCGTCGAGGTGGCGCTCGACAGCACCCTGACAGGCACCGCAGGCAGAATTATAACGGCGGTGGATGCGGCAGGGAACGAACTGCCGTATGACGAAATCACGCGGCTCGACCCGAAGGACGGCAACAACGTCGTGCTGACGATCGATGCTACGATCCAGAATATGGTGGAAAAAGCGCTGAAAGAGACGATTCAGGAATTCAATGTTTCGGAAGGCGGCGCGATCGTCGTAATGCAGCCGGACACCGGGGACGTACTCGCAATGGCCTCCTATCCGGATTTCAATTTAAATGACCCTTACGGCGCGCCGGAAGGATACGACAGCGGCAGCTGGATCGGGAATACGAACGAATCCGTTAAAATACTCAGCGAAACCGTATGGAGAAATAAAGCGCTTACGGATACGTATGAACCCGGCTCCACGTTCAAATCCATTACGACTGCCATCGGACTCGAAGAAGGAACCGTGAAGAAAGATACGATGGTCAGCGATTCGCCCCTCGACCTCGCCGGCTGGAAGATCCGCTGCTGGAGAAAATCGAACGACCACGGAAGCGAGACGTTTGCGGATGCCGTTAAGAATTCCTGCAACCCCGTATTTGCAAAGCTCTCCCTAAAGATCGGGCTCGAAACGTTTTACCGTTATATCGAATCATTCGGGTTCCGGACCAAAACGGGCATTATGCTTTCCGGGGAAGCAAACAGTATTTTCCATACGAATCCTACGGAACTCGACATGGCGGTAACGGCGTTCGGGCAGAGAGTGCAGATCACGCCGATTCAGCTGGCAACTGCATACTGCGCCATCGCCAACGGCGGAAAGCTCGTGCAGCCAAGAATCGTAAAGGAAATTACTGACAGCGACAATATCGTTGTAAAAAGCTATGATACTACGGTGGTACGCCAGGTGATCTCGGAAAATACGTCGAAAACCGTGCTGGAGTTACTGGAGCAGGTCGTTGCCTCCGGAACGGGAAGCAACGCTTACGTTTCCGGCTACCGCGTGTGCGGGAAAACAGGAACCTCCCAGACAACCACGACGGATATCGACGGCCGCTATATCGCGTCCTTCTGCGGGATTGCGCCCGCGGACGATCCGGAAATCGTAATTCTCGTCATGCTCGACCATCCGAATCCCACCGACGGATCTGCATCCGGCGGGCGGCAGGCGGCGCCGGTGGCCGGAAAGCTGATCGAGAAGATTCTGACGTATCTGGAAGTGGAAAAACGATATACCGATCTCGACAGCAACAACATGATGGTCAAAAATTACGTGCCGAACGTCACGGGGCTTTCCGCAAAAGATGCCATCGCGGCGCTCAAAGAACAGGGCTTTTCTTATACGCTGGCGGATGCGGATGAAAGCGGCGATCTGTCCCAGGTTACGATCACAGAGCAGATCCCCCGGTATAATTCCTATGTCATGTCCGGATCGAAGGTGGTTTTATACACGAATCCGGAAACGGTAAAACAAACCGTTACGGTGCCGCGGCTGATCGGCTATACGTTGACGGAAGCCATCGAAACGCTTACGGAGCTCGGCCTGAACGTACAGGCAAACAACATCGGGGAAGTCGTATCGCAAAGCATTCCGGAGGGGACGGTCGTGAATAAAGGCTCCGTCGTGGAAATCGATCTCATGAACAACGATACGGAAGCCGCGGATTAGAGGAAAGCAGTGATTTATTATGAAATTGAATCGATTGTTGGAAAATAACGATATGGGGTGCGTATATGCCGGCCCCGGCGATCCCGCACAGATCGAGATTGCTTCTGTTGAGACGGATCATCGAAATTGCAGAAAAGGCTCGCTATTCGTATGCATTCAGGGATATGTCAAAGACGGGCATCAATATGCGGGCGCTGCGGTTGCAGCGGGCGCGGCAGCCGTACTTGCGCAAAGCAGAGAAGCGCTGGAAAAATACGGTTTCGATGCGCAGCGCAGCGGCGCGGCCCTGATTCTTTGCCCTGACACGAGATGGGCTCTGTCCGGCGTCTGCGCGGCGTTTTACGGCAATCCTTCCCGAAAACTCAGATTGATCGGCGTCACCGGAACCAAAGGCAAGACCTCCACCACCTATATGCTCCGCAGCATTTACCGGGCGGCGGGTATGGAAACCGGCCTGATCGGAACGATCTGCAATAAGATCGGGGAAGAAGAAATTCCCACGGAACGAACGACGCCGGAAGCAAATGTTTTACAGGATCTGCTCAGCCGGATGACGGAACGCCGGATCGGAACGTGCATTATGGAGGTTTCTTC
>JBKUJR010000052.1:0-15343 GCA_046952735.1 Clostridia bacterium
TGCAAATGCCGTGCGAGGTATTTGCCGAATTCGTGAATGCTCTGGATCAGGATGCGTCGGGAATCGAATATACGATTCCGGCGGATTTGAAATACATTTCCGGCAAGTACCATATCGATCTGAAAAAAGATACGCACAAGTTGGGCGGAAGGGAAGCGATGCAGCTGATCCAGTTCTACCGCACGGAGCAGAACGAATATCCCGCAGAACTGATCGCGTATTATGACGGCAGCGACGTAAAGCGTATTCAGGCGGCGCAATCTTTCTTGCACGCCTTTTTGTCGCAGAAAGTCATTAAAACAGGGGATACCGCATATCCGCAAGCTTTTGCAGAGACTCTGCTCCCGTTCCTGGAAAAATGTGAAACAAATTTGACGGAAAGCTATCTAAAGCAAATCGGAGAGATCTTTTCGAAAGTGAGCGCGAACGTGATCCGCTATTACAGATTCAATGGAACCGAGCAATATCTGGGACAGTATTATCTCGTTTATAATGAGATGTGTACCGATTTGACATCGAATGCGGTGCAGGAAAGCGCGATTGTGATGAAAGAATATTTTAAGACGAATTAAGAGATCACCGTTCTTCGTTTTCCCCGTCTTCGTCTTCCTTTTTATAATGGGCCAGCGGATTTTTATTGATCGCATCTTTGAGCCGCGTATTGTTGATATGCGTATATATTTCGGTCGTTGCCACGCTCTCGTGCCCGAGAATCTCTTGCAGGGAGCGAATGTCAACATCGCCCATCGTATACATCAGTGTCGCCGCGGTGTGGCGCAGCTTGTGCGTGGAGTATTTGGCAGGATCGAGCGCTGCTGCGCGGATATATTTTTTCACGGTGTATTGTACGGTTTTGGGACTGATCCGTTTCTTTCTCCTGCTCAAAAAAAGAGGCCGCACGCCGTTTGGCTCTTCATAATCCGGTCTTACGGCAAGGTAACGCGCAATCGCATCCAGACAGGCTTCATTCAGATAAATCGTGCGCTCTTTCGCGCCTTTTCCAAGAACGGTGAGCGTATCTTCCCGGATATCGCTGATATTGATCCCGACAAGCTCGGAAAGACGCATGCCGCAATTTAAAAACAGCGTGATCATACAATAGTCGCGTTCTTTATGATCGCCGTCAATTGCCTCTAACAGCGCGATGCTCTCTTCTAACTCCAGATATTTTGGAAGCTTTTTTGTGAGCTTGGGCGACTCGAGCTCTGCTGCGGGATTTTCCGGAATGAGATGCGCCTTGCTCCAGACATATTTGAAAAAAGAGCGCAGGCACGCAATTTTTCGAGCACGTGTGGCAGGCTGGTCGTTCCTTTCATTATTCATATAGTTCAAAAAGGAATACAGGTCGGAAAGCCTGATCCGGGAAAGTGCCTCGACAGAAAAATCAGACACGGTGATTTCAGATAAATCCGAATCGCGCGAAGCGCCGCTGCTTTTTAATTTCATATAGCGAAAAAACATTAAAAGATCATAATAATACTCATTTACGGTATTTATGGACTTTCCCAGGATCGATTCGAGATAGACCAGAAAGTCCTCCGCGTAATAGGGAAGGACACCGGATTCAAAAGCAGCCAAAAAATCCCCTCCTGCATGCTGAAATTCATTTAATTATATCATTCCATTCTTGTAAAATCAATGAATCTATTATATAATCGAATTTGGAAAAAATATATATTCTGGAGGATTATGTAATGTATACCACCGATATCGTAAGAAAGACAGATCCGGAAGTCGCAGATGCGATCGAGCTGGAACGCAGCAGACAGAAAAATAAAATCGAATTGATCGCTTCGGAAAATTTTGTGAGCGAAGCGGTAATGCAAGCGATGGGCAGCCCGCTTACGAATAAATATGCGGAAGGATATCCGGGAAAACGTTATTACGGCGGTTGCGAATATGTGGATATCGTGGAAAATCTGGCGATTGAACGCGCAAAAAAATTATTCGGCGCAGAACACGCAAATGTGCAGCCGCATTCCGGAGCGCAGGCGAACATGGCGGTCTTTTTTGCAATGCTGAAGCCGGGGGACAAGGTGCTGGGAATGAGCCTCGCAGACGGCGGACACCTCACGCACGGCAGCCCGGTCAATATGTCCGGAAAATGGTTTGAAATCATCCCTTATAATGTGAACGAGAGGGACATGCTCATCGATTACGAGGCGGTCAGACGTCTGGCGCTCGAGAATAAGCCGAAAATGATTATTGCAGGCGCAAGCGCCTATCCGCGGATCATCGATTTTAAAAAGTTTCGTGAAATCGCGGACGAGGTCGGCGCATATCTCATGGTAGATATGGCGCATATCGCGGGACTTGTAGCGGCCGGACTGCATCCAAGCCCTGTGCCGTATGCGCATTTTACAACCACGACAACGCATAAAACGCTGCGCGGTCCGCGCGGCGGCATGATTCTGTGCGCTGCGGAATATGCGAAACAAATCGATAAAGCCGTATTCCCGGGAATTCAGGGCGGGCCGCTCATGCACGTGATCGCAGCGAAAGCCGTGAGCCTGAAGGAAGCGCTTTCCGAGGAATTTAAAGTTTACCAGAAACAAATCGTTTTAAATGCCGCCGCCCTTGCGAACGGCCTTATGAAGCGCGGCATCGATCTTGTCAGCGGCGGCACGGACAACCATCTGATGCTGGTGGATCTCAGAAATATGAATCTGACGGGGAAAGAAGCGCAGCACAATCTGGATGAAGTCAATATCACCTGTAACAAGAACGGGATCCCCTATGACCCGCAGAGCCCGTTCATCACGAGCGGAATCCGTCTGGGCACGGCGGCGGTGACTTCCAGGGGAATGGACGAGGCGGCAATGGATGAAATTGCGGAGCTGATCTATTTGACGCTGAAGGACTTTGCGGCGAATCGGGAGCAAGTCGTTGCGGGCGTGGCTGATCTGGTAAAACGCTTTCCGCTTTATGAATAAAAATACGGAAGAAGGCTTCGGACCATGAAAGAGCCCCTGGCTTACAGAATGAGCCCGGCCAGCCTGGAAGAATACGAAGGGCAGGAGCATATTTTGGCAGAGGGAAAATTGCTTTATCGCATGATCAAAGCGGACAAACTTTCCTCTGTCATCTTTTTCGGACCTCCCGGGACAGGAAAAACCTCTCTGGCAAGGCTGATCGCAAATGTCACGAAAGTCAACTTCGTGAAAATAAACGCCGTTTCTTCCGGAATCGCCGAAATCAAAAAGGTCGTGGCAGATACGCAGAATTTTTTTCTGAACCCTGCCGGAAGGACGCTTTTATTTATCGATGAGATCCACCGTTTCAATAAAGCGCAGCAGGATGCGCTCCTGCCGCACGTAGAAGACGGCACGATCATATTGATCGGCGCTACGACGGAAAATCCCTTTTTTGAAGTAAATAAGGCGATTATTTCCCGCTCCACCGTATTCCAGCTATATCCGCTGCATGCGCAGAACATCAAGAATATCGTATTGCGTGCGCTTTCGGACCGGGAACGCGGTTACGGCGATCTGCAGGTTCGGATTACGGACGAAGCGCTCGACTTTATTGCCGAAGCTTCCGGCGGAGACGCCCGCATTGCGCTCAACGCGCTGGAACTTGCGGTGCTGACCTCCGGAAGCGCAGATGCGGAGCAACTTGAAATCACGCTCGATACGATTTCAGAATGCGTCCAGAAAAAGGCGATCCGCTTTGATAAATCAGGCGAAGCGCATTATGACAATATCAGCGCATTCATCAAATCGATGCGCGGAAGCGACCCCGATGCCGCTGTGTTTTACCTCGCGCGCGCACTGGAAGGGGGAGAGGATATCAATTTTCTCGCCCGCAGAATCGTGATCTGTGCGTCGGAGGACGTAGGCACTGCAAATCCGACCGCGCTGCTCGTAGCGGAAGCGGCGGCCTCGGCGGTTCGCAGGATCGGTATGCCGGAAGCACGCATTCTGCTTTCCCAGGCGGCAATTACCGTAGCGGCGAGCCCGAAATCCAACGCTTCTTATAATGCAATCAACGCGGCGCTGGAGGACGTCCGGACGAAGAATACGGGAGAAGTCCCGTTCCACTTGAGAAATGCCGTTACGAAAGAGATGGGCGGGCTCGGTTACGGGGAAGGCTATAAATATGTTCACGAATATCCCGGAAACGTTGTAAAACAGCAGTTCCTGCCGGATGAGGTCGCGCAGACGACTTATTATAAGCCGTATGGAAACGGGTATGAGAAAAAGATTCTTGAGTATCTGGCCTGGAAAAACGCACAGGCAGAGAAAAACGCGTCTTCCCCTTAATGAAACAGCAGCGAAGCTGCGCCGTAGGAAACGAAGGAAACGATGATTGCCGCCGCAATGACGCCGAATGCGATAGCGGGGAACGCTTTCTTTAACGGCATTTCCATAATCGCCGCCACAAGAGCGCCCGTCCAGGCTCCCGTTCCCGGCAGGGGAATCGCAACGAGGACAAACAAGCCCCAGAAAGCATATTTGTTGACAACGTCGGATTTTTTCGCCGCGCGCGCTTCCAGTTTTGCAACAAGCTTGTCCAGTTTTTCGCTTTTTGTGCGGAGCCAGGAAAAAATTTTACGGATAAATATGATGATGAACGGCACGGGGACGAGATTGCCGACAATTGCAACCGGAATCGCGATCCAGAGATTCAGATGATAGGATAATGCGATCGGGATCGCGCCGCGGAGCTCTATGATTGGAACCATAGACACCAGGAACGTAAGGAGTATTTTACCGAACAACGTGTTTATCAGAAATTTCAAACAGGCCACCTCGATATGTAATGTTTCGTAAGACGAACTATGGTATTATACTTGTAAAAACCGCGATTTGCAAATTTTTACAAAACCGGAAACGATGACGGAAAACAGGAAAGGGGAAATTTGTTTTTTTTAAGAAAGCATGATATACTATGCGTGCTTTTTATAAAGAAAGTATGATTTTTTATTTTAAATACTGAGGAAGTTGAGATAAATGGAAAAACGGATTTATTTGGATCATTCCGCGACAACCCCGCTCAAGAGAGAAGTGCTGGATGCCATGCTGCCGTATTTAACGGAGCAATATGGAAACCCTTCCAGCATTTACACAGAGGGCAGAGAGGCGAAAAAAGCGCTTGAGAAAGCAAGAGATACGATTGCGGCGGCAATCGGAGCAGAAGCGAAGGAACTTTTTTTCACCGCCTCGGGCACAGAAGCCGACAATTGGGCGTTAAGAGGAATTCTGGAGGCAAACGCGCAGAAAGGCTGCCATCTGATTACAAGTAAAATCGAGCATCCGGCTATTCTGCAGACTTGTGCGGATTTATCGAAAAAAGGCTGCGAAATTACGTATCTTTCTGTCGATCAGAACGGCTTTATCGATTTGGAAGAGCTGGAACGCGCCATCCGCGAAGACACGGTACTTGTATCCGTTATGACGGCAAACAATGAAATCGGCACCATACAGCCGGTTGCGGAAATCGGCAGAATTTGCAAAGCACATCATGTCCTGTTTCATACGGATGCGGTGCAGGCGGTTGGAACCATCGAGATCGATGTAAAAAAGTGGAACATCGACCTTCTTTCCCTGTCGGGACATAAATTTTACGGACCAAAAGGCGTCGGCGCGCTGTATATCAGAAACGGCGTAAAAATCGCGCCGTTCGTTACCGGGGGGCATCAGGAAAACGGCAGGCGCGCGGCTACGGAAAATGTTGCGGGAATTGTCGGGATGGCAAAAGCGCTTTCTCTTGCCGTATCTGCCATGCGGGAGAATACCGAAAAACTGGAACGTCTCAGAGAACATACGATTACGCGGATTTTACATGAGATTCCAGACGTAACGTTAAACGGAGACCGCAGGCGGCGTCTTCCGGGACATATCAATTTTTCCTTTCGGTTTATAGAGGGCGAATCGCTTCTTCTCATGCTGGATCTTGCAGGAATCGCCGCATCGAGCGGCTCCGCCTGCACCTCGGGATCCCTGGACCCCTCCCATGTGCTGCTGGCGATCGGCCTGCCGCATGAAATTGCGCACGGCTCTCTGCGCCTCACATTTGGCGCAGAGAATACGATGGAAGAAGCAGACTATCTGGTGGACAAGCTCAAACAGATCGTACGGAAGCTCAGAGACATGTCTCCGCTATATAACGTCAAATAAAGAAAGGAAGAAAGCATAATGCTATACAGCGATAAAGTGATGGATCATTTCAGCAATCCGCGCAACGTAGGAGAAATTGAAGATGCGGACGGCATCGGAGAAGTCGGGAACGCCAAGTGCGGAGATATTATGAAAATTTATTTGAAAATTGACGAAGATGTCATCACGGATGTAAAATTCAAAACATTCGGCTGCGGAGCGGCCGTGGCTACGAGCAGCATGGCAACGGAGATGATCAAAGGCAAAACGGTCGACGAAGCGCTGCAGCTTACGAATCGGGCGGTAGCGGAAGCGCTCGACGGTTTGCCGCCGGTAAAAATGCATTGCAGCGTGCTGGCCGAAGAAGCGGTGCGCGCTGCGGTGGCTGATTATAAGAAGAAACGCGGCTTGTATCTCGAGCCGCTGGAAAACAGCGGATGCGACGGCTGCTGCAGCTCCTGCGGCAAGTCGTGATAAAAAAGATCAATTTTACAGGAGGAAGATCGATGTCAAATATTTACGAAACACTGGTGGAACGCGGAATTATCGCGCAGTGTACGAATGAAGAGAAAGTCAGGGAAATTCTCGACAATGAAAAAGTCCCGTTTTACGTAGGATTCGATCCTACCGCCGACAGCCTGCATATCGGGCATTTTGTGCAGATCATGGTTATGGCGCATATGCAGCGCGCAGGGCACACGCCGATCGCGCTCGTAGGCGGCGGCACCGGGAAAGTAGGGGATCCCTCCGGGAAAACAGATATGCGTAAAATGCTTACGGAAGAAGATCTTGCGCGCAACGTGGCTGGTCTCAGATCGCAGCTTTCCCGTTTTATCGATTTTTCAGATGGCAAAGCGCTGCTGGTGAACAATGCGGACTGGCTTCTGAACCTGAACTATATTGAATTTCTGCGCGATGTAGGCGTCCATTTTTCCGTAAATAGGATGCTTGCCGCGGAATGCTTTAAGCAGCGCCTGGAACGCGGGCTCAATTTCATCGAATTCAACTATATGCTGATGCAAAGCTATGACTTTTATAGATTATATAAAGATTACGGATGTATGCTGGAATTCGGCGGAGACGACCAGTGGTCCAACATCATCGGCGGCGTAGAGCTGGTCAGGAGAAAAGAAGGCAAAGAAGTGTACGGCGTGACGTTTTCGCTGCTGACGACGAGCGACGGCGTAAAAATGGGCAAGACCGTGAAGGGCGCCGTTTGGCTGGATCAGGAGAAAACGCCTCCGTATGAGCTGTACCAGTATCTCCGAAACGTTGCGGACGCCGACGTCATCAAATGCCTGAAACTTCTGACGTTCGTACCGATCGAAGAGATCCGGGAAATGGAACGGTGGACCGACAGTAAAATCAATGAAGCGAAAGTGCGCCTTGCTTATGAAGTGACGAAAATCGTCCATGGGCAGGCAGAAGCGGATAAAGCGAAAGAAGTGGCGGAATCTCTGTTCGGCGGGAGCGGCAGCTCTGAAAATATGGCCACGACGCAAGTACCGGATACCGCTTTTTCGGACGGCGCAATTTCCGTTATCGATCTTATGCTGCTCGCGGGGCTGATCCCGTCAAAGGGAGAGGGACGCCGGCTGATCCAGCAGGGAGGCGTATTCATAGAGGATGAAAAAGTTGAATCGATCGATCAAAAAATCACGGAAGAACGCCTTGCAAGCGGCGTTGTTTTGCGAAAGGGGAAGAAGGTATTCCATCGTTTTACAAAATAACCGCATAAAATAAAAAGTATTTGACAAAATATAGGAATGGTTTATACTGTTAAAGACCCATGAGGGAGTAGTTGGCATGCCGCACCGGCATGTTTCAAGTTCAACACACAGCCTGCGGGAAAATGGCTTGGCTTGGATTAAATAACCAGACTCATGTATATATGAACCATATATACATGAGTTTTTTTATTGAGAAAAGCAGAAAGGATTTCATGGCGATGAAGCATTATTTGCGTGAAGCGGAAGAGGTACTTAAATCATTAGACGCCGGACAGGACGGCATCACATCGGAAGAGGCGGCGCGCCGCGAAGGAAAATACGGGAAGAATAAATTACAGGAAGCAAAAAAGACCTCGGTCGTCAAACGCTTCTTGCAGCAGCTGGCAGACCCGATGATCATCATCCTGATCGCCGCTGCCGTCATATCCGCCGTTACGGCGACGATCGACGGCGGAGAAGGCTATGCGGACGTCATTATCATTATGATCGTCGTTCTCATCAACGCGATCCTGGGCGTCGTCCAGGAAAGCAAGGCGGAAGCTGCGATTGAGGCGCTGCAAAAAATGTCGGCGGCAACGAGCAAGGTTCTCCGCGACGGGCGGATCATGGTCGTGAAAAGCGAGGATCTCGTGCCGGGAGACGTCGTTCTGTTGGAAGCGGGCGATGCGGTTCCGGCCGACGGCAGGATCCTCGAATCGGCGAGCCTGAAAATAGAAGAAGCCGCTCTGACCGGAGAAAGCGTACCGGTCAATAAATATGCCGAAATTTTACAGGAAACGGAAGACGGCAAGGAAATCCCGCTCGGCGACCGTAAAAATATGATGTATATGGGCAGCACCGTGGTATACGGCCGCGGGAAAGCCGTCGTCACGGAAACCGGGATGGATACCGAAATGGGTAAAATCGCAAATGCGCTCACGCTTGCGGAAGAGGGAAAAACGCCCCTGCAAATCAAGCTGGCACAGCTCAGCAAGGCGCTTACCTGGATCGTCCTCGGAATCTGTTTATTTATTTTTACTTTTAATATCATGAAGGCGGGAGATTTCCATTTTCAACCGATTCTGGATTCCTTCATGGTGGCCGTCAGTCTGGCGGTAGCGGCAATTCCGGAAGGTCTTGCAACCGTGGTTACGATCGTGCTATCCATCGGTGTTACGAAAATGTCGAAACGCAGCGCGATCATCCGAAAACTCACTGCGGTAGAAACACTCGGCTGCGCGCAAATTATCTGCAGCGACAAAACGGGGACCTTGACGCAGAACAAAATGACCGTCGTAGATCATTTCGGAGACGACGAGCAGCTTTTGGGAAGGGCGATGGCGCTTTGCAGCGATGCGGAACTCGATCCCGAGAAGAAGGAAGCCACAGGAGAGCCTACGGAATGCGCCCTCGTCAATTATGCAAATGCCATTGGATTGCCGAAAGACGCTTTGAAAGCAGCGTATCCGCGCGTTGCGGAACTTCCGTTCGACAGTATGCGTAAGATGATGTCCACCTTCCATTCTTATGAAGGTAAAATCATCCAGTATACGAAGGGCGCTCCGGATGAAATTTTGAAGCGGTGTACGCAATACATCGAAAACGGGGAAATCCGGGATATGACGGAGGCGTTTAAAGATAGTATTTTATCAGCAAATAAAGAGATGGCGAGCAACGCGCTCCGCGTGCTGTGCGCCTCCATGCGCCTGTACGATTCGCTTCCGGAAGCGCCGTCTTCCGAAACGGCGGAAAAAGAATTGATTTTTATTGGCCTGACCGGGATGATCGACCCGATCCGTCCGGAGGTCAAGGATGCGATACAGGAATGCAAAAGCGCGGGAATCCGCGCAGTCATGATTACGGGCGACCACCGCGATACGGCAGTCGCTATTGCAAAACAGCTGGGAATCGTTGAAAACGAGTCGCAGGCGATCACGGGCGCACAGCTGAATGAAATCAGCGATGAAGAGCTGGACCGCCGTATTACGGAATTCGGCGTCTATGCGCGGGTACAGCCGGAGCATAAAGTACGGATCGTAAACGCATGGCGTAAAAACGGATATATTACCGCAATGACGGGAGACGGCGTCAATGATGCGCCGAGCATTAAGAATGCGGATATTGGAATCGGTATGGGCATTACCGGGACGGACGTTACGAAAAATGTGGCGGATATGGTGCTTGCTGACGATAACTTTGCTACGATCGTAGGCGCGGTAGGAGAGGGAAGAAGGATTTACGACAATATCCGCAAAGCGATCCAGTTCCTGCTCGGCTCAAATATGAGCGAAGTACTCAGCGTATTCTTTTCCAGTATCTTTGGATTCGTCATCCTGAAGCCGGTACATCTTTTGTGGATCAATCTGATTACCGACTGCTTCCCGGCGCTGGCGCTTGGCATCGAAAAAGGGGAAGAGGATCTCATGAAACGCAAGCCGCGAAATCCGAAAGACGGGATTTTCGCCGGCGGCCTCGGGTTCGACGTGATTTATCAGGGGATTCTCGTCTCGGCGCTTACCGTTATTGCTTTTCTGATCGGAAATTATTTTGAGAACGGCACCTGGAATTTGTTCGACGCCGGCAGCGACCATGGAATCACGATGGCGTTTCTGACGATGAGTATGGCGGAGATTTTTCACAGCTTTAATATGCGGAGCCAGCGCGGCAGTATCTTTCGCTTAAAAACGCAGAATGTCGTCTTGTGGGGCGCAGGGGTGCTGAGCCTGCTTTTGACGACACTCGTCATCGAAGTCCCATTTCTGGCGAATGCGTTCGACTTCGTCCCGATCGGTGTGACAGAATATGCGATCGCTATAGGACTTGCGTTTGCAGTCATTCCGATCGTCGAGATCGTGAAAGCGATCCAGAGAAGCTTTTTCAAGAAAAAATAAACAACTTTTTATATAAAAACAGGATGCAGGGAAAACCTGCATCCTGTTTTTTCTTTCGCGCCGGATTTATCTTTCAGTTAATTTTTTCCGGCTGAGGCAACATATTTTTATAATGAAACACATATGGAAAACCGCACTCTTTTAGAATGGATAAATAAACGGAAAAGTTATCTGCGATCCTGTCTGCGCCATGGGCATCGGATCCGATCGTGACGATTTCTCCGCCCAGCTCTTTATAGCGCAGCAAAAGATTCCGATCGAGCGGCTGTTTTGCATAGGTGGAGGTGTTGATCTCGAACGAAATATTTTCAGCGATTATGAATTTAAAAATTTCATCGACGAGATCGGAATGGTCTGTATAGTAGAAACGGGAATCAGAAAAATGCGCATATCGGACGATGTAGTCCAAATGTCCCATCGTTGAAAAATGATGATACGATTTCAGATTGGCATATAACTCCTGCAGATATTCGTCATATGCTTCTTTCTTGGAAACGCCTTCTTTAAAGTACGTTCCGTAATAGGGATCGCGCCGTTTGACCAGGTGCGTTGAGCCGATCGTATAATCGAACGACAAGCCGTCAAGGCGCTTTTTCGTCTGCTCGATCACATGGGGCTGCAGACCGATTTCAACGGCAGTAAGAATTTCGATTTGATCGGCGTATTTATCCTTCAAAGCTCCGATTTTGCGGAAGTATTCGTTAAAATCATACTGATATTCCGCTTCATGGTCTACATAATCGATATCTAAATGATCTGTAAATGCGATTCCGGAAAGACCGAGCTCAATTGCGCGTAAAATGCCTTTTTCCATATCCAGCTCACTGTCGGATGAAAAATTCGAATGGACATGCATGTCGTAGTACATATAAAAATCTCCTGCGTAAAATATTCAGGGGCGAGGGTATAGGAGATTCCTGAAATCGAAGCAATTGAACAAAATGATAATTTTGTTCAATTGGGGGACCGGAATCGACCGTTGCCGCCACGCCGCACAGCCAAGAATTATATGCTATTTAAAAGTAAATGTAAAGAAGCGCCATGATCGTGAGATCGTAATCGCTCAATTTATTTTTATCGGCGCCGTTTTTTTTCAGATTATGACGTTCTATCACCAGAACCGCAATCAATGCAATTAAGATCAGATCGTCTGAAAGCAAGGAATCCAACAGATGATCTAAATCGAGATTCGTCAGCTTTTTTAAATTGAAATTGAGAAAACCTCCGCCGGAGGATGCGCTTTGTTTTTTTGGAGGCTGTGGATTTTGTGAATTTGAAGGAGCCGCGTCCTTTTCTTTTTTTTCTGATGATGGACAGGTCGTCGGCGAAAAAACAATCACATTCTCGGCAGCACAATTTTGACCTGTGCGCTGCATGTTATGATTCTTTTTCATGTTTCGCCGAGAATGTGAAGCGTGTCTCATTTTTAATACACTTAAAATCCTTATTTATTTTACGGTCTGTCGTAAGTACTTAAATATCTTTGAATTCCTTTGCCAGATCTGCAAACGTCAGAAATTTGACGCAATTATTCACTTTATCCTTGCGTTTGTCGTTCAAAAAAGGCTCCACAGCATACAGAAGCTGTATTTTTTTATCTTTCGTTTTATTTTTCTTTGCTTCTTTGTATTTGTTTAAAAGCCGCAGAACTTTTGCCATATCGATATCTTCGAATAAATCGGAGGAAGATCCGGAAGAATTGGTATGACCAATATTTGTCTGGGATTGCTCCTGCTCCGCAGACACCTGTTCTGATTCTAAATCGCAGGGCTGCCCGCATTGCGTCTCCTGAGAAGCCGGCGCTTCGGACGCGGCGGTTTTTGAGGATAAAAAGGAAGATACGATTTCACCGATATTTTCCGGCATTTCGCTGATCCCGAACATACTTCCGATTTCCTTGATTTTATCATTTAAATCATTTTCCATGATCCATCACATCATTTTTTTGATAATTCGTTTATTTTTTTCATGACCAGATCGGCATCTTTTCCAGCTAATTTTTTGATTTTTTCCATATCGGCAGGCGTCAGCTTTTTTCTGATTTCGTTTACATCCAGCTTCATTTCCTTGACCTTCTCCACGTCTAATTCGTTGATTTTTTTGAGAATGTCTTCCCTGTTCACTTTTTCAATTTGCTTGGATAATTCTTCTACAGGCGTATTTTTGAGTTTCTCTACCCCCTGCTCGATTTTGTTCGCCGTAATTTTGTTTTCGATTTTGTCAAATACGTTGGCCATAATCACATTACTCCAATTCATAAAGTTTGCTCTATACAAATTCTATGCCGCCATATGGAAAATAGTGCATAATTTTTCTGAATTTATAGAAGAATAGAAAAGGAAACAGAAATGGAAAGGCGCGGAAAAATGGCGTATTTTATGTATTTTGTATTATATAGTTTCATCGGCTTCCTTCTCGAAACGCTCTATACGCTCGTAACAAGAGGAATCCTGATCTCCAAAAAATGTTTTTTGATCAATCTGCTGTGTCCTGTCTACGGATTCGGCGCAATTGCCATACTGGCCTGTACGAAACCGATCAAACAGTATAAACTCCTCACCTTTGTCGTAGGCGGTATTGCCGCTACGGTAGTAGAATATGCGCTGCATGTTGTCTATAAAGATCTTCTCGGCGTGTCGATCTGGGATTACAGCGCGCTGCCATATAATATCAACGGCCGCATTTGTTTGCTTTTTACCGTGTTCTGGAGCATCCTGTCCATGGGGCTCGTCTACTTCATCCATCCGTTCGTAGAAAAAAGAATGGCAACCATGCCAAAAACATTGTTTGCAGTTCTTTTGATGTTTGTGGGTATGGATGCCATGATCAGTACGTTATTATATAAAAAATTCGGAAACCGGCAGGCGGTCAACCTTACGTGGCTGCTTACGAATTACCGGAAAAAGCTTGGCTGAACGCCGCGATATCATCGGCCATTTTCGTATTGAACGCTAAAACGGAGGCGGAAAAAACAGTATCCGTCATCTGAAACGCCGCTGTTGCGTGATCGACGCCGAAATCGGAAGCAGTCAGTCCGTATGACGCCGGATCCTGATATGCCTGCGGCAGCGGTACGATATTATAATTATAATTCCCATCGGTATCGGGATACCTGTGGACCCAGGTCGGCGTATACTCGATCGCGTTGACAAATACGTCGCCGGTACTGTATTTCCGGATATTCAGCGTCACCATCAGACCGTTCTCCGTATACGGACGCACCGCGTGATCCAGATCCTGAAAAGACAGGCGGTTCTGATTGGAAATAAAATTGCCCAGAGAATAAAAACAGATTGTGGAACGCGACGGATCGCTTTGTGAAGTTAAAATTTCCATCGGCTCGATCACGTGCGGATGAGAGCCGATAATCACATCGACACCGAGATCGCAGAGCTTTTGCGCAACGGCCTTCTGGCTGCCCACCGGCTGCAGCTGATATTCGTCTCCCCAGTGGATATACAGGATGATGAGCTCTGCGCCGTTTGCTTTCAGTTCACTGATCCGCGCCGCAACTTCCGCATATAAGGCGTCTTCTTTGCCTCTGACGTAAATATCCATAAACTCTTCGCAGCCGTCGTTGATCGTAATCCCGTTGATCGTATTGTACTGTCCGTTCGGCTGCGTCAAAGTATCCGCATAATTCATCAGGCCTAATTTGATCCCTTTTACTTCTTTCACCATGTAGGACTTTGCGGAAGCATCCGTTTTCCCGCCGATAGAATCGAAGCCGTACTCCTGAAAATGGCCGAGCGTAGCAAGAAAACCTTCTTTTTTATAATCATAGCAATGGTTATTTGCAAACAGTAGCATATCGAAGCCCGCATCTTTGATGCTGTCCAGAACGCTCAGCGGCGAATTAAAGGTCGGATAACTCGTATATTTGTTCTGGTTTGCGAGCGTCGTTTCAAAATTGACGACGGCGTAATCGGCAGCCGATATGAACTTTTTTACATACTGAAAATTTTCGGTGAAATCGTACGTACCGGAAGCAGGCCGATAAGCGGAATTGACCTGCGGCATATGGTACATGATGTCTCCGGCGCTCAGCAGCCGGATATCCGTATAAGTAAGCTCCTGGGAGCCGTTTCCGGGCGTTGCGCCGCCGTTAGGCGTATTTATGATATAAGAACCGGTGCCGGAAGGGTTTTCGGCCGCAGGCGAACAGGCGGCCAGAAACGACAGGCTGAGGATAAGCGTAAAGATTAATATGGCAAGACGGGGCTTGCAGGAATTATGACATTTCATCGAGGATCACCTTCTCCATTTCTTTCGTATTTAACAGAATCGTACCTTCCGTGTAAATATCCGCCGTACGGAATCCCTTGCCGATCGCGGCCCGGACGGCGTTTTCAATACACAGCGCAGCGTCCTGCCGCCGCATGGAATAGCGGAGCAGCAGAGCAGCCGACAAAATCGTACCGATGGGATTGGCTTTGCCGGTACCGGCAATGTCGGGCGCAGAGCCGTGGATCGGCTCGTAAATCCCCCGATCGTTCTCATCCAGAGAAGCCGACGGCAGCATGCCGATGGAGCCGGTCAGTACGGCGGCTTCATCGGAAAGGATGTCTCCGAACAAATTGGAAGTGACGATACAATCGAAATCGTACGGCTTTAAAATTAGCTGCATGGCGGCGTTGTCTACATA
>JBKUJR010000053.1:0-15244 GCA_046952735.1 Clostridia bacterium
ACTGGAAAGAGTTTCTTCTGAACATTTCCTCGAAAGGCCAGGCCTCGTTGTCCGCGCTGATCAAGATCAACAGCAAAGGCGTTCTGGATGGAAAAGGAAATTTGATCCTCGTATTTGCAAACCCGCTCGTGAAAGATATGATCCTCAAAAAAGAAGCGACGGACATCCTGGCGGAAAGCGCGGCGGCGGCGTATGGAATGCCTCTGAATATCGTGTATGCCACGAAAGCCGACCGCCTGGATATTCTGCCTCCCGCACAAGGCGAGGCGCCGCCCTCCGCACCGAAAGCCGAAGAAGACGAAGCGTTCCAAGAAGCGGTAACCGTGCTGCGGGAAATATCGGAGCAGGAAGGATTCCAGATCGAAAATAAATGAAAGAAGATCTTTTGAAATATAAGAAACAATTGATTCTCGGACCGTTTTTCAAACTCCTGGAGGCGGTGTTCGAACTGCTGATCCCCACGCTCATGGTCAATGTCATCGATATCGGCGCAGCGCAGGGGAACCGGAACTATATCGTCGGGATGGGGTTCCTGATGCTCGGCATCGCGATTCTCGGCTTCGGAAGCGCTCTGATCTGCCAGTATTACGCTTCCGTTGCGTCGCAGGGGTTCGGCACGGCGCTGCGCAATAAGCTGTTCCGGAAAATTTTGGGATTTTCTCATATGGAAACGGATAAAATCGGCGCCTCGGCATTGGTGAACCGTTTGACGAACGATGTAAACGTCCTGCAACAGGCAGTTGCCATGATGATCCGTCTCGTAATCCGCGCCCCCTTTATTTGCATCGGCAGCCTGGTGATGGCGATGTATTTGAATTTGAAACTTTCCCTGATCATATTGGCGGCGCTGCCGCTCCTTGCAGCTGCGATCTATCTCATCATACGCATCACGGTGCCGATTTATAAAACGGTACAGCAAAAGCTGGACAGGATGTCTGTGATCGTACGGGAAAATTTATCCGGCGTACGCGTAATCCGCGCATTTTCTAAAGAAAAACAGGAAAGCCGGCGCTTTGCGGGCGCAAATAGCGCATATTTCAAAGCCGCAGTACGGGTCGGTAAGATCTCGGCGCTTTTGAATCCGATGACTTCCGTTATTATGAATATCGCCGTTATATGCATTTTGTGGTTTGGTAAAATACAAATCAACGCCGGCGATATGACGGATGGGGAAATCATTGCCTTTATCAATTATATCACTTATATGGTCACAGCGCTGCTGGTGATCGCAAATTTAGTGGTGTTGTTTACAAAAGCCGCCGCATCGTATTCCCGCGTGAAAGAAATATTGGCGACGGACGCTTCTGTTCGCGATCCGGAATCGCCCGAACGCTTCGAAGCGGAACATGCGGCGCAGGATACGCTGACGTTTGAGAACGTATCCTTTTCCTATCACGGAGACGAACCCGCGCTGAAACATATATCGTTTTCTTTAAAAAAGGGGGAAACGCTCGGTATTATCGGCGGCACCGGCAGCGGGAAAACAACGCTCGTCAGCTTGATTCCGCGGTTTTACGACGTTACGGAAGGAAAAATTTTTCTTTTCGGGAAAGAAATCAAAAGCGTGCCGCTTGCGGATCTGCGCGCGGAGATTGCCGTTGCTGCACAGAAGGCGGTCCTTTTTTCCGGAACGGTGGCGGAGAATATCCGGCAGGGCGATCCGGAGGCCTCGGATGAAGCCGTAGCGGCGGCGGCACAGGCGGCGCAGGCTGCGGAATTTATCGAACGCCTTCCGAATGGGTACGATACCAGGGTGGAACGCGGCGGCGCAAACTTTTCTGGCGGACAGAAACAGCGTCTCAGTATTGCGCGGGCGCTCGTCCGGAAACCTAAAATTCTGATATTGGACGACACTACGAGCGCTTTGGATTATGGAACGGAAGCGCGTTTGCGCGCGGCGGTGGCGGAGCTGGATATTGACAATATTATTATTGTAGCGCAGCGCATCGGCAGCATTCAGAATGCGGACAGGATTCTGGTATTGGAAGACGGCGTCTGCGTTGGCCAGGGTACGCATCAGGAGCTTGCGGCAGCCTGCCCGGTATATCAGGAAATTTTACAATTATCATAAAGAAGGCAGAGGCGGGAAACGTTGATCCGATGGCTTTGGAATTATATCAAAAAATCAAAAATGTTTTTGGCTTTGACGCTGATTTCCGGATTGTTCAGCGCTGTTTTTACAATCCTTGTTCCGTACGTCCTGGGAGAGGCGATCGACGCGATTGCGCCGGGAAACGAAAAAATTTATTCTTTTGCAGAATATATTGGAATCCTCGGAACTCTCTATGCCCTGGGCGCGGTTATGCAATGGGCGGTACCGTATTTTGCCAGTATTTTAAGCAATAAGACGGTGGAGACCATGCGGGCGGAAACCTTCGAAAAACTCCAGACGCTGCCGCTGAAATATTTCGATACGCAGAAACATGGAGATATCATGAGCCGGATTACGAACGATATCGATAATATATCGGACGGCCTCAATCAGTGCCTTTCCCAATTTTTCACGGGAATCCTTACGATTCTCGGAATTATCGGGTTTATGTTTTCTTTAAACGTATGGATTGCGCTCCTTGTGCTGCTCATTACGCCGCTTTCTGTTTTCGTTGCGAAATTCGTCGTGATCCGTTCTTCCCGCCTGTTTAAAAAGCAGCAGGAAAAGGTGGGGGAAATCAACGGGTTTGCGGAAGAAATCATCAGCGGGCTCAAAACAGTGAAGGCTTACGGCCTGGAAGAAGATACGATCCGGCAGTTTGCAGCGGCAAACGAAGACCTCTATACGGTTGGGCAAAAGGCGCAATTTTCTTCGAGCCAGATCAATCCGTCGACGCGGCTGGTGAACCATATCGCTTATATTTCCGTTGGTATCGCAGGTGGCATCGCAGCTTGCGCCGGCGGCTTTTCGGTTGGGAAAATCGCATCGTTTCTGACGTATGCGACGCAATTTGCAAAGCCGATCAATGATATTGCCGGCGTGACGACGCAAATACAAAACGCTTTGGCTTCGGCGGAGCGGATCGCGGAAATCCTGGCGGAGGATTCGGAAGCGTTTGAACCGGAAACCATGCCGGAACTGCCGGAGCGCGTAAACGGCGCGGTCGCATTTGAAAACGTGAGTTTTTCCTATTTGCCAGAACGTCCGCTGATCCGGAATATGGAGCTGTCGGTCCGCCCGAACCAGATCGTTGCGATCGTCGGCCCGACAGGCGCCGGGAAAACGACGCTTGTCAATCTTTTGATGCGGTTTTACGAGGCGACGGGAGGCACGATCCGGATAGACGGCATAGAAATCAACAGCGTACGCAAGAAAAGCGTGCGCCGCCAGTTTTCAATGGTATTGCAGGATACCTGGCTCTTCTGCGGCACGGTGCGCGAAAATATCGCATATGCCAGGGAAGACGCCACGGAAGAAGAAATCGTAGCGGCGGCGAAAGCGGCGCACGCGCATAATTTTATCAAACGACTTCCGAACGGTTATGATACCGTACTCTCCGGCAGCGGGGATCTGTCCTCCGGACAGCAGCAGCTTCTTACGATCGCACGCGCGATGCTTTTAGATCCGCCGATGCTGATTTTAGATGAGGCGACAAGCTCCGTCGATATCCGGACGGAACAATATATCCAGCGCTCTTTCCGGGAGATGATGGACGGCAGAACTTGCTTCGTGATTGCACATCGTCTTTCTACGATCCGAAATGCCGATCTCATTCTGGTCATGGACAAAGGCGACATCGCAGAAACCGGCACACATGAAGCATTGATGGAGAAAGGCGGCCTTTATAAAAATCTCGTGCAGTCCGGAATAACACCGTAACGCGATTTGTATCATATAATACTAAAGAGTTAAAATCATTATCAGGAGGCTCTTTAGGATGAAAATACTAAAACAGGGCATGCGCGGCCCGCAGGTCGAAATGCTTCAGCTTGCTTTGATCCGTGCGGGATATAACATAAACGGCGCCAATGACGGAATCGATGGGATTTTCGGAGACAGTACGTTTCGCGCGGTGACATCATTTCAGCGCAGCAATGGCCTGATCGCAGACGGGATCGCGGGGCAGGCAACCTGGAAAAAACTTCTGCCTTTTATTACGGGATATGTCAACTACCGGATCGAAAGGAACGATACGTTTTATCGCATTGCAAAACGGTTTGGCACGACGTCGGAGGCAATTGCAGCAGCGAACCCCGGCCTCATTCCGACGAGTCTTCCGGTCGGCGCAGTCATCACGGTGCCGATTGGGTTTTACAACGGCGGCAACGATGTCACATATGGTAAAATATCTTATACATGGGAGCTGCTTTCCCTTTTTGTCGAGGGGATCAAAGCGCGCTATCCGTTTGTGCAGCAATCCTCGATCGGCGAAAGCGTTCTGGGCAGAAAGCTGTATTGCCTGACGGTCGGCAAAGGGGAGAGCACCGTGATGTATAATGCCTCGCACCATGCCAATGAATGGATCACGACGCCGGTTTTGCTGAAATATGCTGAAAATTTAGCGAAAAAGCATGTTTTCGGCGGAAGCGTCGGCGGCTATGATGCAGATCAAATTTATAATTCCGGTAAAATTTATTGTATTCCGATGGTGAATCCGGACGGCGTAGATCTTGTCAACGGTTATTTTGAAACGAACAGCGCCGCATATCAATCCGCGAAAAATATGGCGGAAAATTATCCTGCGATTCCGTTTCCCAAGGGCTGGAAAGCCAATATCAGCGGCGTAGACCTGAATTTAAATTATCCTGCCGGGTGGGAGCAGGCAAAAGAAATCAAATTCGCACAAGGGTATACGCTGCCCGGTCCGCGCGATTATGTGGGACCGTTTGCACTGTCGGAACCCGAAAGCACCGCAATGGCGGATTTTACCAGAAAAAATAATTTCAAGCTCACGATTTCCTACCATACCCAGGGAAATGTCATCTACTGGAAATATCTGGACTATCAGCCGGAAAATTCTTATGAAATCGGCAGGCGCATGGCGGATGCCAGCGGTTATTCTTTAGAGGTAACGCCGTCGGCTTCCGGGTATGCCGGTTATAAAGACTGGTTCATACAGGAATGGAACAGGCCGGGCTATACGGTGGAATGCGGCCTGGGTGCGAATCCGCTTCCTGTTTCACAGTTCGATGAAATATATGCTGCAAACGAGCCGATCCTGTCGATCGGAGCAATCGAAGCTTTTTCATAATTTATCGGATGGCAAAGCGTTCTTCTCATTCTAAATCCTGCCGCGGCTTAATATTTATATAGGGCAGACATCTTGGAAAGAGGAGAACATATGGAAGAAAATAATAATCGATACGAGCAGGCTCCGCCGCCGCAGAACGGCGCAGGGCGGCTTGAAAACAGGAATATCGCATTCTGCATCGTGCTTTCTCTCGTTACGTGCGGCATTTACGGGTTATATTGGTTATATAAAATCATCGAGGACCTGAACGCCGCCTCAAAAGATCCCGCGCCGACCAGCGGCGGTATGGCGATCCTGCTGATGCTCATCACGTGCAATATTTATGGCTGGTTCTGGCTGTACCGGGCGGGCCAGCAGATGAATCAGGCAAAACAGCAGCGCAATCTGCCGCCGGATCCGAATGCGAGCATTATTTACCTGGTTCTGGCAATTTTCGGGCTCAATATCGTTTCATATGCGATTATTCAGAATGACCTGAATACGTTTTCCGTTATGGATCGTTCGTGCTAAGGACAGACGGCCGCGGCATAACCCGCCGCGGTTTTGTTTTATGAAGGCGCGGTTATATAAAGTTTTCTTGCGAATTACGATTCTTATGGCGGCAGGCGCGGCGTATGCTTTGTTCTATCTGCGGACGGGGATCGGTATTCCGTGCCCGCTGCGCGCTCTCACCGGTCTGAAATGCCCCGGCTGCGGCGTGACGAGGCTGTGTATCAACCTGCTCAAAGGCGATTTCGCTGCTGCCTGGCACTGTCATCCGGCGCTTTTTTGTATCTTGCCGCTTTTAGCGGTTTTACTGTTATGGAGCGCATACCGCTACGTAAAAACAGGAACCGTCCGTTATCCGCCCGGCGCGCATGTTTTATTGTATCTCATGATTGCCGCGCTGCTTGTGTTTTGCGTCGTGCGGAATGTTTGGGAGCTTTCCTAAAATAATCGCGGCGGCCGCCCGATAGAATGGCGGAATCCGGCAAACAGCAAGTTGACAAAAAAATACCGGAGATATATACTTATTCAGTTGAAAAAATACTTCATCAGGAGGCTTTTTGTATGTCATTAACAAAAATAACGGAAATTTCAAACAAATATGGAGCAAATCCTGAGTTTGTACTTGCCGGAGGAGGAAACACTTCGTACAAGGATGCGAAATTTCTGTATATCAAAGGTTCAGGTACGACTTTGGCAAACATTACGGAGGACGGCTTCGTAAAAATGAACCGTAAGAAATTATCCGCCATGTTTACCAAAGCATATTCTGAAAACGCGGCGGAAAGAGAAGCGCAGGTTCTGGAAGATATGATGGATGCCAGAGAAAAAACGGAACTTTCAAAGCGGCCGAGCGTGGAGACCCTGCTTCATAATCTGATCAATTATAAATATATCGTACATACGCATCCCTCTATGCTCAACGGGATGACTTGCGGCAAAAACGGCAAGAAAACGGCGCAAGAGCTTTTCGGAGACGATGTAATCTGGATCGATATCATAGAGCCGGGATACGTACTCGCAGCTAAATTAAAGGAAGAAATGGACAAGTATAAAGCAGCTAAGGGAAAAGACGCCGATATCATTCTGCTCCAGAATCACGGCGTATTCATCGCTGCGAACAGCGAACGGGAAATCAATAAAAAGACAAAGTATGTTTTCGGGCAGATCGAAAGCAAAATTACGAGGAAGCCGGATTTTGCATCCGCCGACTATGACAAGGAAAAAGCCGCCCTGCTCGCTCCTGCCGTCAGAATGCTGCTGAAAAACGGAGATTCTTCTATTCTGACTTTCCGGACAAATAAAGAGGTCCTGAATTTCGTGAAAGATGAAAAGTCGTTTTATCCGGTATCTTCCGCGTATTCCCCGGACCATATCGTATACTGCAAACCATACGCGCTGTTTATTGAATCGTCAGACGATATGGAAAAGCAATATGCGCTGATCAAAGAAGGAATCGCGGCGTATCAAAAGAAAAACGGATATGCGCCGAAAATCATCGCCATTCAGAATTTGGGATTTTACGCATGGGGGACAAACAAAAAGAATGCGGATATCTGCGCCGAAGTATTCCTCGATGCGTGTAAAATCGGCGTTTATTCCGAATCTTTCGGCGGCCCGCTCTTTATGACGCAGTATATGATCGACTTTATCTGCAACTGGGAAGTGGAGTCTTACCGTTCTAAGGTCAGCCTTGCAGGCGGCGCGGCGCTGCGGCTCAATGAGAAAATAGCAATCGTGACGGGAAGCGCGCAGGGATTCGGACAGGGCATCGCGGATGAAATGCTGAAGCAGGGCGCAAACGTCGTCATCGCGGACCTGAATTATGACCTTGCCAAGGCAAACAGCGAGGCGATGAATGAAAAATACGGAAAGAATAAGACGATCGCCTGCAAAGCAGACGTAGGAAACGAAGAATTCGTGAAAGACATGGTATATAATACGGTGCTTGCATACGGCGGACTCGATATTTTCGTAAACAACGCCGGAATTGCGATTGCGGGAGACCTGGAAGAGATGACGGTCCCGAAATTCGAGCTGGTTACGAAAATCAATTACACCGCATATTATCTTTGCGCAAAATTCGCATCGCGGATCATGAAAATTCAAAATCAGTTCGCGCCGGATTATAAAATGGATATCATCCAGATCAATTCGAAGTCGGGTCTGGAGGGCAGCAACAAGAACTTCGCATACGCCGGCAGCAAATTCGGCGGCGTCGGCCTGACGCAGAGCTTTGCGCTCGAACTCGTGCCTTATAATATCAAGGTCAATGCGATCTGTCCCGGAAACCTTCTGAACGGCCCGTTGTGGTCCGATCCGGAGAAAGGGCTGTTCGTCCAGTATTTTAAAGCGGGTAAGGTGCCCGGCGCGAAAAGCGTCGCGGATGTGCGCGCATTTTACGAAAACAAAGTACCGATGCACCGCGGCTGTGAAATTATAGACGTGGCAAGAGCGATTTTCTACATTGTAGAACAGGAATATGAGACAGGGCAGGCGATCCCGGTTACGGGCGGCCAGATCATGCTTAATTGATGAAATTTGTACATTCGGGCATCCTGGATGTATCGCAGAAAAACAAACTCCGCAGCCGCGCCTGGAACCAGAGGGCGCGGTCTGGCGGAATTGTTTGTGTAAGGAAGCATATCGATTTTACGTAGCCTTTGAAAAGATTGAGGAGGAAAAATGGCAAAAAGCGCTTATAGTAATGAAAGTATCTCTGCATTGAAAGGTCCGGACAGGGTGAGGCTGAAGCCTGCCGCAATTTTGGGATCCGACGGTCTGGAAGGCTGCGAACATACATTTATAGAAATCTTGGCAAATTCGATAGACGAGGCGCGGGAAGGGTACGGAAAGGTAATCGAAATCACCAGATTCCGCGACCGCTCCATACAAATCCGCGATTACGGCCGCGGCTGTCCGGTGGATTATAATGAAAAAGAAAAACGGTATAACTGGGAGCTCGTATACTGCGAATTGTATGCGGGCGGCAAATATAATACCAACGACGGAGAAAATTACGAATACAGCCTGGGGACGAACGGCCTCGGAAGCTGCGCGACGCAGTACAGTTCCGAGTATATGGATGTCACCGTATATAAAGACGGCTTTCAATACGAGCTGCATTTTGAAAAGGGATACAACAAAGGCGGCCTCAAAAAAGAACCGTGCGACTATAAACAATCGGGAACGCTGCAAAAGTGGAAGCCGGATCTGGAGGTATTCACGGATATCAACATACCGCTGGAATTTTTCACTACGATTCTGAAAAAGCAGGCGGTGGTGAACGCCGGGCTCAAATTCAAGCTTTACGATGAAGAAACGAACCAGCGCTACGAATTTTTATACGAAAACGGGATTACCGACTATGTCAGGGAGATTTCAGACGGAAAAGAAATTACGGGAATCCAGTACTGCGAATCTTCCGCGAAAGGCAGGGACCGGGCGGACAAGCCGGAGTATAAATTAAAAATGCAGTTTGCATTTTGTTTTAACAATGAAATCAACATGATCGAATATTATCACAACTCCAGCTTCCTGGAGAACGGCGGTTCTCCGGATAAGGCGGTGCGAAGCGCGTTTGTGAGCGAAATTGATAAATATATCAAAGCACAGGGGAAATATAATAAAGAAGAAAGCAAAATTACTTTTACGGACGTACAGGACAGTCTGATTCTCGTAACGAATTCGTTTTCCACGATGACAAGCTACGAAAACCAGACGAAAAAGGCGATCAATAATAGATTTATTCAGGAAGCGATGACGGATTTTATCAAACAGCAGCTCGAAATTTATTTTATCGAGAATAAGCTGGAAGCCGATAAGATCATGGAGCAGGTGCTCGTCAACAAACGAAGCAGGGAATCAGCGGAAAAGCAGCGGATCAATATCAAAAAGAAGCTGCAGGGCAATATCGATATGGCCAACCGGGTGAAAAAATTCGTAGATTGCCGCACAAAGGATCCGTCGAAACGGGAGCTTTATATCGTGGAGGGAGATTCCGCCCTCGGCTCCGTCAAATTGGGGAGAGACAGTGAATTCCAGGCGATCATGCCGCTCCGCGGAAAAATTTTGAATTGTCTCAAAGCGGATTATGGTAAAATATTCGACAGCGACGTCATCGTAGATCTCGTACGGGTTCTCGGCTGCGGGGTGGAAGTGAAATCGAAGCATAAAGATCTCACCATGTTCGATATGGACAGCTTGCGATGGGACAAGATCATTATCTGCACCGACGCAGACGTAGACGGCTTCCAGATCCGTACCCTCGTGCTCGCCATGATATACAGGCTCATGCCCTCGCTGATCCGCGCGGGGAAGGTGTTCATCGCGGAAACGCCGCTCTATGAGATCACCTGTAAAGGCAAAACTTACTTTGCATATGACGATAAAGAAAAGACGAGGATTTTAGAGACCATCGGAGCACAAAACAAAATTACGATTCAGCGTTCGAAGGGGCTTGGCGAAAATCAGCCGGATATGATGTGGGAAACCACAATGAACCCGGCAACGCGGCGGCTGATCAAAGTCATGCCGGAAGATGCCGAAAACACGGCGTTTTATTTTGAAATGCTCCTCGGAGATGCGCTGGAGGAACGAAAGAAGCATATCCGGGAATGCGGCCATCTGTATTTAGATGAGATCGACGTGATGTAAGGAGAAAAACATGCCTGAGAAAAATAAGGAAAATCCATTCATAGAGCAGCAGATCACAACGACGCTGGAAGAAAATTACATGCCGTATGCCATGAGCGTCATCGTATCGAGATCGATCCCGGAGATAGACGGGATGAAACCCTCGCACAGAAAATTACTGTATACAATGTATAAAAAAGGGCTTTTAAACGGGAGCCGTACAAAGTCGGCGAATGTCGTAGGGGAAACGATGAAACTCAATCCCCACGGAGACCAGGCGATTTATGAAACGATGGTACGCATGACGCGCGGAAACGGAGCATTATTGCATCCTTATGTAGATTCCAAAGGAAATTTCGGCAAGCAGTATTCCCGGGATATGGCGTATGCCGCGCCGCGTTACACGGAGGTCAAGCTGGAAAAAATCTGCGAGGAGCTTTTCAGGGATATCGATAAGGATACGGTGGACTTCGTCGACAACTATGACGGAGAGCTCAAAGAACCGACGCTTCTTCCGGTAACGTTCCCCACGGTTCTCGTCAATCCGACCCAGGGCGTTGCGGTAGGCATGGCGACCAACATCTGCAGCTTCAACCTGCATGAAATTTGCGATGCGACCTGCGCGTATATCGACAATCCCAAAGCGGATCTGCTGCAGTACATCAAAGCGCCTGATTTTTCAACGGGCGGCACAGTCATTTATACGAAACGCATTTTGGAAAATATCATTGAAAACGGCAGGGGAAGCGTCAAAATCCGCGGAAAATACCGGTATGACAAAAAAAACAGCTGTGTTGAAATTTATGAAATTCCCTATACCACCACATCCGAAGCGATTATAGAAGAAATTATAAAAATCGTAAAAGACGGCAGAATCAAGGATATTACCGACGTCCGTGACGAAACGGATTTAAAAGGCCTGAAAATTACCGTTGATCTCAGAAAAAGCGCCGACGCGGAAGACATCATGAATAAGCTGTATAAATTCACCTCCCTCGAATCTTCTTTCGGCTGTAATTTCAACATACTGATCAATGGGCGGCCGAATGTGCTTGGCGTGCGAAGCATTATCGACGAATGGCTGAAATTCCGCATCAATTGCATCAAACGCCAGCTTGCCTACGACATCAAATTGAAAAAAGACAGGCTGCATCTGCTGAAGGGCCTTGAGAAAATTCTCGTGGATATCGACAAAGCCATTAAAATCATCCGGGAAACGGAACGGGAAGACCTGGTCGTCCCGAACCTGATGTGGGGATTTGGAATCGATGAAATCCAAGCGAACTTTATTGCGGAAATCAAACTCCGTAACTTAAACAAAGAGTACATTTTAAATAAGCTGAATGAAATCGAGAAGCTCCTGAAGGATATCGCCGATATGGAAGATATGCTCAGCAAAGAAAACAGGATCAGAACGCGCATCAAGCATGAGCTGCGGGCAGTGGAAAAAAAATATGCTGCGGACCGCCTCACGGATATCATCGACGAGGACGAAGTTACGGTCATTACGGTAGACCATCTGATCGAGGATTACAATCTGCGGATTTTCCTCACAAATGACGGATATCTCAAAAAAATCCCGCTGACCTCGCTGCGTTCCTCCCCGGAACAGAAGCTCAAGGAAGGGGATTTTATCCGGCAGGAGTGCGAATGGCACAATAAATCCGATATTCTGTTCGTATCCGACCGGCAGACCGTTTACAAAATGAAAATCCATGAGCTTCCCGACAGCAAGGCAGGCGCGCTTGGCGATTACCTGCAGAATATTCTCGGACTGGAGGCCGACGAGCGCATCCTTTCCTTTATCGTGACGGATAATTATGAAGGCGAAATTTTATTTGCATATGAAAACGGTAAAATCTCGCGGATTCCGCTTTCGGCTTACGCTACGAAAACAAACAGGCGGAAATTGATCAACGCCTACGCGGCGGCCGCGCCTCTTGCAGACGTCCTCTTCATCTATGCGGAGACGGAAATCGCGGTCAGCAGCACGAACGACAGGATCCTGGTATGCAGTTCGGAGCAAATCCCGCTGAAAACGACGAAGAGCTCTCAGGGAGTGCAAGTATTGAAACTCAAAAAGGATTATAAGCTGAAATACATGAAAAAACCTGAAGCGTGCGGTTTTGCTGATTATAAAGTTTACCGCACGAAAACGATTCCGGTCGCAGGAAGCTTCCTGAAGGACGCCGACAAGCCGGGAGAACAGCTGACGCTATTTTAACCCTATATAAAAAAAAGACATCTATTTCGGAGGTATCATCATGAAAAAAGAAGATTTAATTGAAAAGCTGAACGATCAAAGCGCGGAAGTGCGCCTGGCTTCCTTACGGCAGCTCATGGAAATGATCCGCGCAGGAGAAATCGAGGCGCCCGCGCAGGGAAACGACGTCAACAACCACATCCATACGACATTTTCCTTTTCCCCGTATTCCCCGGCGAAAGCAGTCTGGATGGCATATAACGCAGGCCTGAAAACGGCGGGCATTATGGATCACGATTCCCTGAGCGGCGCCAGAGAATTTATAGAGGCCGGTAAAATTACAGGCATTCTGACCACGATCGGCGTAGAATGCAGGGTCAGTATGAAACAGACGCCGCTTGCAGACAAGCGGATCAATAATCCGGACCAGAAGGGGATCGCCTACACGACGATCCACGGAATCCCGCATCAGCATATCGACGAAGTGATCGCGTTTTTCAAACCGTACGTCAAAGCGCGCAACGAGCGGAACCGGAACATGATCGACCGGATCAATACGCTGACCGCTCCCTATGGGATCCATACGGATTTTGAGAAGGACGTCGTTCCGCTTTCGGAATTCCGCCATGGCGGCAGCATTACGGAACGCCACCTGCTGTTTGCGCTGTCGAAAAAAATCACCGCACGCTTCGGGGCAGGGGAAGCAGTCGTGAAATTCCTGACGGAAGATATGGGGATCGCCCTCGGCGGAAAAGTCAAAGGCTTCCTTTCGGATCCGGAAAATCCGTTTTATGAGTACGATCTTTTAGGCGCGCTGAAAAGCAATTTGGTGGAAAAATTCTACATAGATGCAGAAGCGGAGTGCCCGGACGTTACGGAGCTGATCGCGCTTGCAGCAAAAATCAACGCATTTTCAGCATATGCGTATCTCGGAGACGTAGGAGATTCCGTAACAGGCGATAAAAAGACGCAGAAATTCGAAGACGATTACCTCGATCTGCTGTTCGGCGTGATCAAAGACCTGAAATTCAAGGCCGTCACGTATATGCCTTCCCGAAACACTATGGAGCAGCTGCGCCGTGTGTGGGCATTCTGTGAAAAATACGGATTTTTCCAGATCAGCGGAGAAGATATCAATTCGCCGCGCCAGTCGTTTATCTGCGAAGCACAGAGAAATCCGGAATTTGCAAATCTTTATGAATCTACAATGGCGCTGATCCGCCACGAAGCCGAAAACAGCACCGTATAAGCGGAAAGGATGAAACGATTTGAAACAGTATGATGTAGTCATTATAGGCGGAGGAACCGCCGGCATTTTTGCGGCATACGAGCTGTACCACTTGCATCCGGAATTGAAAATTGCCGTCATAGAACAGGGAAATCCGATCCAGAAACGTGTCTGCCCGATCATCGCAGGGAAAACGAAGGGCTGTATCAATTGCGCGTCCTGCTGCATCATGAACGGATTCGGCGGAGCAGGAGCCTTCTCGGACGGAAAATTTAATTTTACCACGGAATTCGGCGGCTGGCTGCACGACTATCTTCCGCCGGACGAGGTGATGAACCTGATCGAATACGTCGACAGCGTCAACATCCGTTTTGGCGCTACTACGGAACGATTTTCCACGTATTCCCCCGAAGCTGCGGAGCTTGAAAAACAAGCGCTCCACCATGATCTGCACCTGCTCAAAGCCGCCGTCAAGCATCTGGGAACGGAGAAAAATCTGAAAATTCTGACGAACATCGCGGAGGATTTGTCGAAAAAAGTCGAGCTCCTCTGCAATACGGAAGTGGAACACATCCTGAACCGGAAAGACGGCAAATATGAATTGTCGGTCAAAAATGCGGAAGCGATCTCCTGTACCTATCTGGTTGCCGCTCCCGGCCGCTCCGGGGCGGAGTGGTTTTCCTCCGAATGCAAGAATATGGGCATCAACCTGATCAATAACCAGGTTGATATCGGCGTGCGCGTAGAGCTGCCAGCCGCTGTGTTCGAACATATAACGGATGTGGTGTATGAAGCGAAGCTCGTATACCGGACAAAGCAATACGGAGACAGCGTCAGGACCTTCTGCATGAACCCGTACGGCCATGTCGTCACGGAAAACGTGGATGGGATTCTTACCGTAAACGGCCACAGCTACAGCGATGCAAGCCTCCGGAGTGAAAATACGAATTTTGCTTTGCTGGTCAGCAACCGGTTTACGCAGCCTTTTAACGAACCGTATCAATACGGAAAACGGATTGCGTCGCTTTCCAATATGCTCGGCGGCGGCGTGCTCGTACAACGCTTCGGAGACTTGATCAAAGGCGTGCGGACGAATGAACACCGGATGTCCAAAAGCTTTACGAAGCCGACTTTAAATGCTACGCCGGGCGACCTGAGCCTTGCGCTGCCAAAGCGCCATCTCGATAATATTATCGAAATGATTTACGCGCTCGATAAAGTGGCGCCTGGCACCGCGAATTACGACACGCTTTTATACGGCGTCGAGGTAAAATTTTACAGCTCCCGGATCGAGCTTACCCGAGAGCTGGAAACGATGCACAGAAATCTGTTTGCCTGCGGAGATGGCGCGGGCGTAACGCGCGGACTGTCCCAGGCGGCGGCAAGCGGCGTCTATGTAGCCAGAAACCTCGCCAGACGGCTATTGTGTTTTTATCGTTTCGTGCGATTCCCTCCCGGGCCTGCCGATCAGTATGGCAGCGCAGGACCGGGCGGGATTTTTGTATGCCG
>JBKUJR010000054.1:0-15009 GCA_046952735.1 Clostridia bacterium
ATACGAACCTTATGACGGCCGCCGCGAGCTGTACGCTGAATGCGTTAAAAATGCTGTCCGGTCTGGACGATGCGCTCCTGCTCATCGCGCCCGTCGTATTGGAGCCGATTTTACAATTGAAAAAAGACATTTACGGCACGGACAAGCCGCTTTTGAGTTTAGAAGAAGTGCTGATTTCCCTCAGTATTTCGGCTGTAACGAATACGATGGCGGATATTACTTTGAAAAATCTTCATAAGCTATCCGGTTGCGAAGCGCATTCCACTGTGATATTATCTGCAAGCGATGACATTGTATGTAAAAAATTGGGCTATAATCTTACTTGTGAACCCGCATTTGCAAGCAATGAATTATATGATGGAAAATAATAAAAGAAGTTTGGAGTTGTTTTTATATGGATTCTTCCCCCGCGATATTGTATATCGTCGTCCCATGTTATAATGAATATGAAGTTTTTCCGATGACCGCGTCGGAATTGACGAAACTCGTCGATTCCCTCATCGAAGAAGGAAAAATTTCTGAAAAGAGCCGGATCCTTTTCGTCGACGACGGCAGCAAGGACCGTACCTGGGAACTGATCGAGGCCGAATATAAAAAGAATCGATATGTCTGCGGTTTGAAGCTGGCAGGCAATGTCGGCCATCAAAACGCATTATATGCCGGCCTGATGGCCGCGAAAGACAGGTGCGACATTTCGATTTCTATCGATGCAGACCTCCAGGATGATACGCAGGCGATCGTGAAGATGGTGGACAAGTATTACGAAGGCTGCGATATCGTTTACGGCGTGCGCAGTGCCCGGAAAACAGATACCTTCTTTAAGCGCACGACGGCGCAGAGTTTTTACAAATTCATGAAAAGTATGGGCGTCAAAACCGTATATAATCACGCCGACTTCCGCCTGATGAGCGCGCGCGCAATGGCGCAGCTCGGCAATTATGAAGAGCGGAATATGTTTTTGAGAGGAATCGTCCCGCTGATCGGTTATAAAACAGACAGCGTATATTACGAGAGAAAGGAACGGATGGCGGGCGAATCGAAATATCCGCTCAAAAAAATGCTCAGTTTTGCGTTCGACGGAATCACTTCCTTCAGCATTAAGCCGATCACGCTGATCTCTGCAATCGGGATCCTGATCATCGTCGTTTCGATTATCGCCGCGATCTATTCCTTAATTTCTTACTTTTGCGGAAACACAACGCCCGGCTGGACTTCCCTGATCCTCTCCATCTGGTTCCTTGGCGGCGTCCAGCTGCTTTCAATCGGCCTGATCGGCCAATATATCGGAAAAATTTACGTGGAGTCCAAGCACCGGCCGCGTTATAATCCTGAAATATTTTTATCGGACGATTCTCGGGAGGAAATAAAATAATTTTTAATTCCTTCCGCAATTTGATCCTGGTAGGCCGCCGTATTCAACATGCGGTCTTCTTTTTCATTCGACAGAAATCCGCATTCTACGATAATACAGGTATTGCTGCACCAATTGATCCCCGTGTACGCATCCGAACGGAAAACGCCGCGGCTGTTTGCGCCTGTTTCCGCACAGAGGAATTGCATAAGTTCGCTTGCTTTCCGATAGTCTTCTTCCGCCTGTTTCCGGTAATCCGCTGTGCCGTCTCCGTCCCCTCTTACATAAAGCTCGATTCCCTGCGCTGCTTCCGATTCTGCAGAATTACAATGAATCCGCAGCGTAATATCCGCGCCGAAACGGTTTGCTGCTTCCGCCCTTTCTTTATTGGAAATATCGACTTCATGCGTTTCCCGCGTCATCAGAACCTCTGCTCCCAGTTCCGTAAGCTTCTGCTGAAGTTTCTGTGCAATGGCCAGATTCAGTACGTATTCTTCCGTTTTCGTAAAATTGCCGCTGGCGCCTGACGTACATTTGGCTTTCATCTCCTGGCTCCAGGGTGCGCATAATTCTTTTTCTTTATTGCCGGCGGCCTGATGGCCGGGATCGATGCAGATTTTATAACCTTCCAATTTTTTCCCTCCAGAATGCGTTTCTCCGCTGCTGCCGGAAGGAGCCGGAACAGCGGACGGCGTCGCTCTCTTCGCAGACGGGGAAGGAGCATACGTCTGTTCCGCAGGAACAGGCGTTTTTTTCATCGGCGTATTTTCCTGCCGCGTGTTTCCTGCGGTGCAGGCCGACAGGAACAGAAGACAAACAATCATTAAAGAAACAACGCGTTTCATGATTCCGGCTTCTCCCCTTTCTCTTATTTTAACGGAGCGCTTCGATCTGGTGCCTACCGGAAGGCAGATAAAGCAGAAGACAGTCTTTCTCCCTTGGGAAAGTTTCCACTGGATAAACTCTGCCGTCCACTATGACCGTTTCGGCATTCTGATCGAATACCGGCAGATACAACGTAGCATAGGATTCTTTCGGAATGGAAACGATATAAGTAAACGTATCCTCTTCCATATACCATGCAGCCTCGATACGGCCGGCAGCCGAATCATAGCCGGCCCGCACCCATTTGATCCGTTCCTGTCCGTATGGCATTTCATGCTCTTCTCTCGTATCCGGTTTCGGCTGGAAAATAATATGCTTGAACCCCGGCTTGTGTTCATCCGTCTCGATCCCGGCCATATATTTATACATCCATTCCGCTACGGCCCCATAGGCATAGTGGTTAAAAGAGTTCATCCCCACATCTCCAAAGCCGCTTTCTTTCGTATAGGAATTCCAGCGTTCCCAGATGGTAGTCGCCCCCTGGTATACGCTGTAAAGCCAGGAAGGATTATCTTTCTGGAGCAGCAAGGAATAGGCCAAATTGCTTTCGCCGATTTCGCTTAAGGTTTGATTCAGAATTGCGGAGCCCAAAAATCCGGTGCTCAGTTTATAGCCGTTCTTCACAATTTTTGCGGCGAGCGCTTTGCCGGCTTCCTCACGGTAGCTTTCGGGAAGCAAATCGAATTTTAAAGAGAGGAGATATGCCGTCTGTGAAGTTTGTTTCAGCTTGCCTTTATCGTCGAGATAAATTTTCTGAAAATGGCTGCGGATTTTCGTATACAGCACGTAATATTCTTCCGCCTTTTCATCATATTCATCCCCGGGCTTTTTCGATAATGCTGCGGACATTTTGCTGACGAGAAGCGCATCGTACGCATAATACGCAATACTGACCATCCTGCTTTCCGTCGCTTCATATGCCAGCCAGTCGCCGTAAGTAGGATGCGGTCCTTCGAGATTCGTAACGCTGAGATAATCCATATAATCCAGCATGGAAGAATAGCATTCTTCTAATATACTGATATCACCGTACATTTTATAAATGACATACGGTACGATGATTCCTGCGTCGCTCCACGCGGCCCCGCCTTCCCCTACGACACGCGAGCGCGGTATTACATCCGTATAAGCGCCGTATTCCTTCTGGCTGTCTCTTGCATCCTGCAGCCATTTATGGAAAAACGCGCATACATTCGCGTTATACGCCGCAGTACAGGCAAAAACCTGCGTATCTCCCGTCCATCCCAGGCGTTCGTCTCTTTGCGGGCAATCCGTCGGGACGCTCAGATAGTTCCCCCGCTGCCCCCAGAGAATATTTTGGAACAATCGGTTCACGTCCGGATCCGACGTTTCTATATAGCCCGTTTCTTTGTTATCGGAACCAACGACATCGCATCGAAACGCAAGAATTTCGATATCGTCATCCGCAGATAATTCCACATAACGGAACCCGTAAAATGTAAAAGAGGGCCGGTATTCTTCTCCGCTTTCCTTTCCGCATAGAACGTATCTTCCCTTTGCTTTTGCGCTTCTGTAATTTGCGGTATAAAGAGAACCCTCCGGGCCGTCGTTTCCGCGGGAAAGCAATCCGCTGTCATTCAGCATTTCCGCGTGCAGAATGCTGACAGTCGTATTTTGTTTTCCTTTTATGGTAAAATGTTCCCATCCTACCATATTTTGCCCCATATCGTAAATGACTTTCTCGCCTTTTTTTAAAGACAGCGCGCTTCCGCTCGCAGGAGCTTCCAGCTTTTTGATCGGATGGACGGCGCCGAAATCCGTACCGTTTTGATCGATTTGATCATAAACAACCGCCGTTTTGGGAGACATATCGAGAAACTCCCGGACGCGTACGCTTGGTCCTACTTTCGGAGAGATAACGCCTTTAAAATTTTTGAATTCGTAAGGGACTTTCCATGTTTTGCTTTTGGGATATTCCGGCCTGGAAATCGTTTCATAAGAATCATAATTGGCATTATAGACTTCTCCGTCCCAGATATCGGCATATCTTACGGGGCCGGCTGTCGTTCCGCGCCAAGTGAGATCGGAAACAATCGTTTCTTTCGTACCGTCCTGATATTCCGTTTCGATTACGCAGATCAGTGCCGTATCGTTGTCGCCGTAAGTATCCAGAGAAATTCTTCCCGCCCACCAGCCGGAGGAAACCGGCACTGCGATCGCATTGTCCTGTGCGGCGACATTCGTGACATCATATGTGTAATATAAGACTCTTTTCTCATAATCCGTCCAGCCGGGCATCAATTCATCCGTACCGATCTTCCGGCCGTTCATATACAGATTGAAACATCCCAGCGCCGTGAGGTGGACCCGGCACGTTTTGACAGCGTCTCTTAACTGAAACCGCTTGTGAAACACGGGGATTCCCGCACCTTTTTCGAGATCGGCCTTCCGGACCTTAGCATCGATAACGTTTTCCCAGGGATTTATTTTGTTCTTTTTCCCGCGGGTGTTGGATTCAAAACTAATCCATTTTGCATTCTGAAACAGATTCTCCATATGAACACGCTCCAATCTTTTTCCTGTCATTTTTCAGTATATTCAATGCGTTCTCAGATAAATATCTTTTTTTCAGGCGTTTGTCCCTGATACGCCCATATTTTGCTTCCAAGTCGGTACGCAGGATTCCGAAATTGGCCCCCATCGGCTGAAAATCTTTTCCAGGATATTCGGCTACGTAAGCAGCCAGCGCCCCGATCTGCGTCTCGCAGGAAAACAGGACGGGAGATAAATTCCGGACGGCTCTTGCCGCATTGATTCCTGCCGTCAAACCGGAGGAGGTCGATTCCATATACCCTTCCACACCGGTGATTTGCCCGGCAAAATAAATGGGGATTCCCGTGCTGTTTTTCGCGCTGCGCAGCCGGTATGTCCTGTCCAGCATTTCAGGCGACTGGATGTAAATATTTTTATGCATGACTCCATATCTGGCATATTCTGCCTGTGCAAGCCCCGGAATCATTCCAAATACTCTTTTTTGTTCCCCGAATTTCAATCGCGTCTGGAACCCTACCATATTATATAACGTACCCTCGGCATTGTCCTGCCTAAGCTGTACGACCGCATAATATTCTGCTCCGGTTTCCGGGTGACGCAAGCCTACAGGCTTTAAAGGGCCGAAACGAAGCGTATCAACGCCTCTTTTCGCCATCGATTCCACCGGCATACAACCTTCATAAAGATCCAGGCTGTCAAAATCTTTGACCTCCGCGCATTCCGCATGAATGAGCGCCTCATAAAAAGCAAGATATTCGTCCCGTTTCATCGGACAATTGATATAATCCGCCTCGCCTTTTCCGTATCTTGCCGCCCGGAAAACGCGATCCCGTTCAATACTGTCCTCATAGATCACCGGTGCGGCCGCATCAAAAAAATGCAGCTTACGCAAGCCAAACATTTCCGTAATCTCATTGGCAAGATCTTTTGTCGTGAGCGGGCCGGTTGCGAGGATCAACGCTTCACAGTCCGGATGTTCCGAAATCAAAGTACGGATAGAGCGGATTTCTTCGCGTATCACTTCAATGTCAGGAACATTTTTTATCCTGTTCGTAATCTCTTCCGAAAATTTCCGGCGGTCCACAGCCAAAGCGCCGCCGGCCGGCACAGCGGTTCGGTCGGCACACGATATGACCAGACCGCCGAGTACGCGCATTTCTTCTTTCAAAAGACCCGATGCATTTTCCAAATTCGAAGCTTTCAAAGAATTGCTGCACACCAGTTCCCCTAACGTTTCTGAAGTATGGGCTTCCGAAAAATGCAGCGGCTTCATTTCATACAACTTTACTTTTATTCCGTATTTTGCGGCTTGCCAGGCGGCTTCACATCCCGCCAGTCCGCCCCCGATAATATAGACAGCCATATAGGTAATCCTTTATTCAGATTTCTTTTTCTTGAAAAATGACATATAATCACACTCTTTATTACTGCATTTCAAATATTTTCCCTTTTTACCCTGGGCAATTTCGATATATTGACCGCACTTCGGGCACAATTCTTTTGTCGGCACATTCCAGGAGGAAAATTTACAGTCCGGATAATGGCTGCATGCCACATATTTTTTACCTGTTTTTGTTTTTCTGTAAATCAGCGCGTTACCGCAGACGGGGCAGTCGGCGCCGACTTCTTCAATGATCGGTTTTGTGTTTTTACATTCCGGATATCCCGGACATGCAAGGAATTTACCGTATTTCCCGGTTTTGATGACCATCATTCTGCCGCATTTTTCACAGGGGACATCGCTGACGGGATCTTCCAGCTTGACATGTTCGAGTTCTTTCGCGGCTTTTTCAACCTCTTTCTCAAAATCTCCGTAAAAGTCCCGGATGACATCCACCCACACTCTGTTGCCCTGCTCGATTTTATCCAGATTTTCTTCCATCTGCGCCGTAAATTCGATATCTACGATATCGGAAAAACTTTTTTTCATGATTTCGTTGACGATTCTTCCGAGTTCCGTAGGATATAAAGATTTTTTTTCTTTTCCGACATAGCCTCTTGCCTGGATCACGGAAAGCGTAGGCGCGTACGTGCTCGGCCTGCCGATGCCGTTCTCTTCCATCGCTTTTACGAGCGTCGCTTCCGTATAGCGCGGCGGCGGCTGTGTGAAATGCTGTTCCGGTTTGATGGCTTCTACGATTACGCGCTCGCCCTCTTCCAAATGCGGAAGCTTTGCGTTCTCATTTTCCGCTTTGTCATCCGTTGTCTCTTCATATAATTTCGTATATCCTGCAAATTTCACGGTGCTTCCCACTGCGCGGAACGTATGGCCTTCCACATGAAAATCGACTGTGCAAACATTATATACCGCATCCGCCATCTGGCTGGCAATAAATCTTTCATAAATCAATTTATATAATTTATACTGCTCATTTGTCAGTTTGTCTTTGATCTCCAGCGGCTTGTATTCCACATGAGACGGACGGATCGCTTCATGCGCATCCTGCGCCGCATTTTTATTTTTATAAACGCGTTTATTTGCAGGCAGGAAATTTTCACCGAATTCCTCGATAATATGCTCCTTTGCTGCGGCGGCAGCCTCATCGGAAATCCGCGTAGAATCCGTACGGATATAAGTGACAAGACCCGTCGGTCCGCCTGTGCCGACATTTACGCCTTCATAGAGAGATTGTACGACAGACATGGTTTTCGAGGCCGTAAAGCCAAGTCTTCTTGAGGCTTCCTGCTGCAAGGTGCTCGTGATGAACGGAGGCGCCGGAGATCGTTTCTTCTCCGTCATTTTTACAGAAGAAACGATAAAGTCCTTCTGCAATACTTCCTGATATACTTTATCTGCTTCCTCTTTTGTCTTTAATTGATATTTCTTTCCGTTTTCACCGTAATATTTTGCAATAAAATGATTTGATTTTGAGACTTTTTCTTTCCCGGTATCTTTCAGGAGCTCCGCTGTAATGGTCCAATATTCCTGCGGAATAAATTTTTCGATTTCTTCTTCGCGGTCGCAAACCAGTCTCGTCGCAACAGACTGGACGCGTCCGGCGCTCAGGCCCTTTTTCACCTTTTTCCATAAAACAGGGCTGATGGAATATCCGACGAGGCGATCCAGCACGCGTCTTGCCTGATATGCATCCACCAGTTCCGTATCGATTTTTCGCGGTTCTTTAAATGCCTCCGTAACGGCTTTCTTTGTAATTTCATTAAAAGTAACGCGGCAAACCGCATTTTCATCGATATCCAGTATGTTTGCCAGATGCCAGGATATCGCTTCTCCCTCCCGGTCCGGGTCGGTTGCAAGGAAAACCTGATCAGCGCCTTTTGCATCTTTTTTGAGTGTTTTGATCAAATCACCTTTTCCGCGTATATTCATATACTGCGGCTTAAAATCATTTTCAATATCGATTGCCAGTTTACTGACCGGTAAATCTCTCAAATGCCCGGCAGAAGCCTCGACCTTATATTTTTTGCCTAAAAATCTCCCGATCGTTTTCGCTTTTGCAGGCGATTCCACGATGACTAAATATCCGGACATAAATCACTCAGCCTTTCAAATTTCAATGCAATATATCATAAACAGAAATATTTAAAATGTAAAGCTTATTATTTCATAAGCTTGTATGTGCCGTCTGAGGCTTTTGTTACAATACCTTTAATTTCTAACATTGTCAAGGCGCTTAAAATATTTGCCGTACTCCTGTCTGCATCCCGTACGATTTCATTGACGGTGTAATTTCCCCGTGCGATTGCCGATGCAGCTGCCGCTTCGTTATCCGTAAGGCCATAAATCGATCCGCATGTTTCCTGCATCCCTCTGGGCGCGGCAAGACCGTATTCTTCCAAAATGTCCAGATAGGAGGTTACGCAGATTCCCTGTGTCCGGATCAGATCATTGCAGCCGGCTGATGATTCGGAAGTGATATTCCCCGGTACGGCATATACGTTTCTGTTTTGTTCGATCGCTCTGTCTACGGTAATCATCGCGCCGCTGTGCTTTGCCGCTTCAACCACCAGAGTTCCGCGCGTTAAGCCGGATATAATTCTGTTTCTCGCCGGGAAGTGTGCCTTTAAAGGCGGCGTTCCGGGCGGATATTCGGACAGCACGCAGCCTTTTTCGCAAATTTCCTCGTATAATTTCAGGTTTTCACTCGGATATACGACGTCTGCGCCTCCTCCCAAAACCGCGATCGTATAGCCTTTTGCAGCCAGCGCCCCCTTATGTGCTTCGCTGTCGATTCCACGCGCCATCCCGCTTACGATAACGAGGCCGTTCTCTGCCAGACGTTTTGCAAATAAGTAGGAATTCGTCCTTCCGTATGCCGTGCATTTTCTGGAGCCGACAATCGCCAGCATCCGCGATTCTTCTATACCGGCTTCCGCAGGGAGCTTTCCCTTAAAATAAATGACCGGAGGTTTATTGACGATCTGGCGCAAATTGCAGGGATACGTTGTATCTTCCGCCGTCAGAATCCGAATTTTATATTTTATACAGCGCTGATCAATTTCCAGCGCTTTTTTTCGCAAAGACGGATCGGACAGTCTCCGAAATAGTTTTTCCGTATGCCGCAGAGCGTCCGGAATATCATTCTTGCCGGCGCGTACCCACGCGTTTTCGAATGTGCCGTACTCCTTTAAAATAAGATCGGCGACGACATAATTGGGTTTGCCGAGCAGTGACAACCAGATCCAGACAAGTTCCTTATCCGTTTCCATTTACGCCGCCTCCTGATCGAAAGAATCCAGAAAGCGGTATTGGAGCGCTTCTGCAATATCGCCTTCCGCGATTTGTTCTCTGAGCTCCAAATCCGCAATCGTTCTCGCCGTTTTGAGGATCTTTTCGTAGCCGCGCATACTGATGCCCGCCTGATCCGCCGCCATTTGCAGCAATGCTTCACAGTTTCTGTCTATGCGGCAATATTTTCTAACCTTCGCGCCGGCAAGCTTCCCATTCAGACAGATTTGTTCTTCGCGATAGCGGAATTTCTGGAATGCCCTGGCGGCGGCAACGCGGTTCCGGATCGTTTCTGTTTTCTCATTATATTTGCATATATGGCTTTGCAATGGAATTCTCCTGACAGGGACATGGAGATCGATCCGGTCTAAAATCGGTTTGGAAATGCGGGAAAGATATTGTTTGGCCTGCGAAGGAGTACAAGTACATTTTCCCAGGTCTTCCAGCATTTTTCCGCATTTACACGGATTAGAAGCAGCTACGAGCAGAAAATCCGCCGGGAACTCTACAAAATCTCCGCAGCGCGAAATCATGATTCTACCATTTTCAATCGGCTGCCGGAGACTTTGAATCACATTTCTGCCGAATTCTGCAAGTTCATCCAGAAACAGGACGCCCTTATGCGCAAGGCTGATTTCACCCGGAACAGGATATCTTCCTCCGCCGATCAGCCCCGCTTTTGTAATATCCGGATACGCCGTACGAAACGGCGCTTCTTGAATCAGACCGCAATTGCGCGGCAGGAGATCCAGAACGCTGTATACCGTCATAACTTCCAAAGATTCTTCGCGGGTCAGCGCGGGCATGATCCCGGGGATTCTGCTTGCAATCATGGTTTTGCCGCAGCCCGGCGCTCCGAGAAACAAAATATTGTGGCCGCCCGCCGCTGCGATTTCTGCCGCGCGCACCGCCTGTTCCTGGCCGGCGACTTCTCGGAAATCGCCGCAGTTCATGGAAGGAGCAGGGCTGCGCGTAAAATTTTTCCATGCAGTTCTTTTACTTTTTAAGATTTGTATGGCTTCCGTCAGGCTGGAAGCCGGATAAATATCGCAAACTTCAATCAATGCTGCTTCATTGGCATTTTCCAGAGGCACCACACATTTTTTGATTCCGGCGCCGGCCGCTTCCCGGATCATGGACAGAACACCCCGTACCGGCCGCAGAAAACCGTCCAGCGACAATTCCCCGATAAAGCCGAAGTTGTCAAACGATGCGTCGATATATCCGCCGCATTTTAAAATTCCGACTGCGATTGCAAGATCGTAGCAGGTTCCCTCTTTGCGCACTCCCGCCGGTGCAAGATTCACCGTAACTTTCCCAAGCGGCAGCGCGAATCCTGTATTTCCGAGCGCCGCCCGGATCCTGTCCGCAGCCTCCCGGACGGCAAGATTGCCCATCCCAATGATATTGAAATCCGGCAAGCCCTTCGAGATATCGATCTCCGCGTCCACAAAAAATCCATCGATACCCGATAAACCGAACGTGTTCACATGTGCAATCATCGAATCCCTCCCAATTGATTCTTACATTGCGCCATATTAACAAATTCGGCTTGTCATGCAAATAGGATAAATATTTCCCGGGAAATAATCAGCCCTTGTTTTCGCTGATGATTTTCGATAATTCCGCCATGAAGGTGTCCACATCTTTAAATTGCTTATATACCGAAGCAAAACGGACATATGCGACTTCGTCGAGCTCTTTCAGGCGCTTCATGATCATTTCTCCGATCTCAGTAGACTGCACTTCCCGTTTCATCGTATTTAAAAGCTGCTGTTCCACATCCACCGCCAGATTTTCCGCCTGCTGCAGCGAGACGGGCCGCTTCCCGCATGCCTTCATAACACAATTTATGACTTTGTTCCTGTCATAGATCTGCCTGGAACCGTCTTTTTTAATCACCATCAGCGGCGTATCTTCGATTTTTTCATACGTCGTAAACCGGGAATTGCATTTGATGCATTCTCTTCTTCTTCTGATTGCGCTTCCTTCTTCCGTTGGCCGGGAATCGATGACCTTGTCTTCCATATGGCCGCAAAACGGGCATTTCATAGATAACACTCCTTGATCATTTATAAAAACTCCGCCAGTATTGCGTAACCGCCGGCTTCTTTTCTTATAATATATCTTTTTTCCTTCAATATTTCAATACCTTCCGTCATTTCCGCAAGAGATCTCTCCAGAAATTCCCGGCCTCTTCCAAACCGGTCGCAAAGCGTCAGATAATGACGTTCGTCTTCCTTGCATGGCCTGCGAAGCACTGCGAAAAGATTTTCCTCTCCGGCAGCCGCATAGAACGCGTCTCCTCTGACCAGGCCCCTGCACGCTTTCCGAAGGGCGGCGAGCCCGCGGAACCATGCGATCATCTCCCCGTCCTGCCGGTTCCAGGGATAAGTCCGGCGGTTATCCGGATCCGCGCCGCCTTCCAGACATGTTTCATCTCCATAATAAATTAAAGGGACGCCGGGGGATGCAAATTGGAGCAGAGAAAAACATTTTACCAGATCGCGCGCCAGACGCCGGTCCTCCCTGGAAATCCGCAGCATTACCGTCATGAGCCGTTCCACGTCGTGCGATCCCGTCATATTCACCTGTGCGAAAAAATTATGGGCCGGATAATTTTCCCGGATCGTTTCGAAAACAGCCGCCGCGCGCGCCGCGGGAATCCGGCCTTCCAGGAAAGCGAGGATCGTATCGCGGAATACGTAATTCGTATGCGTATGTAATTCTCTTCCGGTAAAATACGTCTTTCTCTCTCCATAGCTGATTTTGTTCGACGCATCCTCCCAGACTTCCCCCAGGATAACCGGCTCCTGGATTTCCGCTTCCGCAGCTGCCCGGATTTTTTGAATCAGGGAATCCGGAAGTTCGTCCGCCACATCCAGCCGCCAGCCGGAAATTCCCCGCCGGCTCCAGAACCGCACTACCGAATCATCGCTGTCCGCAATAAAATCCACATAGCTTTTGCTGTTTTTATTCGTCGCAGGCAGGTCTGTGACGCCCCACCAGCAGTCGTACGTACCGTCCGGATGGAAGTTGTACCAATCGGCGTATTGCGGATCCTCTTTTCCAAAATAGTTGCTGTGCTTTCCCGTATGGTTGAAAACGCCGTCCAAAATCACGCGAACGTCCCTCTGCGCAGCTTTTCCGATCAGCTCGTCAAACGCTTCGTCTCCCCCTAACAGGCCGTCTATCTTTAAGAAGTCCGCCGTGTCGTAACGGTGGTTGCTTTGCGCCTCGAAAACCGGATTCAAATAGAGGGTACCTGCTCCAAGATCACGGATATAATCCAGCTTTTCGGTGATCCCCTTTAAATTCCCGCCGTAAAATTCCCATCGGTCGATCGTGCCGTCTTCCTTTTTCAGATAAACGGGAAGATCCTCCCAAGAGGCATACAAAAAAGAATTTTGTTTATATTTTACAGTTCGGTCTTCCGCCTTATAAAAGCGGTCCGGAAAGATTTGATAAATAACTGTCTCCAGAAACCACTCCGGAACCGAGAGCTCTTTCTCATATACGGTGATCTGGCGCTCTTCCCCGCATATGCTGCCATTGAAGGAAAATGCATAAAAATACAGGCCGTACAAATGCGTATCTTGCAGTAAGAATTCAGCGACGGCCTCGTTTTGCCCGTATGTTACGCCAACGGGTTTCTCATAAAATATATTTTTCTCTTTCCCTGCTTCATAACACACATACAGCTCCGGCGGAGCGCTTTCTTTCGCGTAGCGGCAGCGCAGCGTCACCGGCGTGCCGACCGGCACCGCGCCGAACGGGTTCCTGTAAAATAATTCTTTCGACCGATGAATGAGATGCATATTCAGACGCCCCAGATTTCCGCAGCATATCTGCGGATCGTATCGTCGCTCGAGAAAACGCCGGAAGCAGCGATGTTGACGGCCGCCATTTTATTCCATACCGCGCGGTTCGTATATAAACCATCGATTCTCTCCTGCGCCCGTACATACGAATCGAAATCCTTCAATGTGAAAAACGGATCGTTATCCGCCGTCAGATGTTTTATAATAAGATCAAATTCATTCTGCGGCGCGAGTCCGAAATATCCTTCCTGCAATTGCGCTAAAATCCGCTGCAGACGCGGATCCGAGCGGATCATTTCCGCCGCACTATAATTTTTATTGTTCTGATAGGCGAGCACTTCGTCGGAATGCAAGCCGAACAAGAGAATATTCTCCGCTCCAACTCCCCGGTGGATTTCCACGTTTGCGCCGTCCAGCGTTGCGACGGTTACGGCGCCGTTCATCATGAATTTCATATTGCCCGTGCCCGACGCCTCTTTGGAGGCCGTTGAGATCTGTTCGCTGACATCGCCTGCCGGAATCATGATCTGCGCCAGGCTTACGCCGTAATTCGGCATAAAAACAACTTTTATTTTACGATTTGCCGCCGGATCGCGGTTGATTCTGTCTGCCACGGTACAAATAAGTTTTATGGTATTTTTGGCCAGAAGATATCCCGGAAACGCCTTTGCGCCGAACAGGAACGTCCGGGGGTATATATCCAGTGAAGGATTGTCGCACAATCTGTTGTACAGGTCCATGATGTGCATGATATTCAGCAGCTGACGCTTATACATATGGAGCCTTTTGACCTGGATATCGAAAATAGAAGCAGGATCCGTATCTATGTCGCATTTTTCTTTGATATAAGCGGCCAGCTGCTCCTTTTTGGTCTGTTTAACGGCGGCGATTTTATCGAGGAACGCTTTATCGTCCGTAAAATCTCTGAGCGTTCCCAGCTCCGAAGGTTTCCGCCGCCATCCGGCGCCGATCGTATCGTCGATCAGGGTAGAAAGCTCCGGATTGGCCTCCAGCAGCCATCGGCGGTGACTGATCCCGTTCGTTTTATTATTGAATTTTCCGGGGTAAAATTCATTGAAATTTTTCAATTCCTGTTTCTTCAGAATTTCCGTGTGGAGTTCCGCTACGCCGTTTACGCTGTGGCTTCCCACAATGGCAAGATACGCCATTTTAATGACGCCGTCCTGTATGACGGACATGGAATTGAGTTTGTTCCAATCTCCGTGATACCGCTCGGCAACCGCGCCGATGAAACGCCGGTTGATTTCTTCTATGATCATATAAATCCGCGGAAGTAGCTTCTGAAACATTTTCACATCCCATTTTTCCAATGCTTCCGCCAGAATCGTGTGATTCGTATATGCGACCGTATTTTCCGCAATATGCCAAGCCGTGTCCCAATCCATGCCCTCTTCGTCGATCAGGATCCGCATAAGCTCCGGCAGCACAAGAGCGGGATGCGTATCGTTGATATGAATTGCCGCATATCTATGCAGCTCGCGCAGCGGCAAGCCGTTTTTTTTCATACGTCCGATAATACTCTGCACGCCTGCGCTCGTGAAAAAATATTCCTGTTTGAGGCGCAGAAGTTTTCCGCGCTGCGTAGAATCGTCGGGGTAAAGTACGTTTGTAATGGCGTTTACGGCGTTCTGGCTTTCCGTCGCTTTTTCATAATCCCCCTTGCTGAACATGGCGAAATCGAAGCCCGGACCATCCGTTTCCGCACTCCACAGGCGCAGCGTGTTTACCGT
>JBKUJR010000055.1:0-14933 GCA_046952735.1 Clostridia bacterium
GACGGAAAGCGTGCCCTCCGGCGTCAGCCCTTATGTGGTCACAATAAAGGGTAGTACAAATGAGTATGATTTTCCAGGAAACGCAGTCGCTTTTTTTACTCCATTTGTAGGACCATCGCGCAGGGAGATATGGCAAAATTTCAGCCGGGGGGAAATCACTCTTGACGTACGTAGAGATGGTCACGCTATCGGCTCAGATGCTGCCGACAGGCAAGCAACCATTGCGCACGAATTAGGGCATGCGTTAAAATTGGCGCATCCGCATGTTCGTGAGAATCTTGCAAATGTGCCAAACGGCCGCGGCGGATATCTTTATTCAAATGAAGTTGCTTCGATTATGAATCAGGGGAGCATATATGGAGCCAATAATGCGACGGCGTATCCGTCCACGCATGATATCATTAATTTAAAAAATAAATGGGGGTATTGATTATGCGAAAACTTATTGTATTATTTGCCATGTTAACTGTTTTGGTGTGCGCCGGTTGCGCGGGGGAAAAACTTACTTTCGAAGAAAAGCTGAAGCTGCCAGGAGGCACCAGCGGCACATCGTGCGTCAATAATGATCTTACAATTAAAACATTTGGGGATTATGAACAAAAAGAGATCATACCCCGCTATAGAGATCCTGCAATTGTAAAAGTAAAGTGTAATAAGGTCAATCACTATGTTTATATCCATCAGGGGCTGATCGACTGCGATACGATCAATACTGTAACCATTACAAAGATATATAAAGTATATGGGGCAGACGTATATCAGGAGAATCAAGAAATCAACTTAATACAAAAGTATGGGTATCTGCCCATTTGTAATGATGAAGATATGGACAGATTTTTCAGAAAGGAATATGGCATTCGTATAGAAGAAGCCTGTGCAAACGACGAGAGCCGTTATCTTGTCGACTTGAGCAAAAAATATAATTATCATATGTTCTCCACCTTTGAAGATACTGTCCCGTTGGATGAGGACGAAGAATATCTGATGGTACTGGAATCCAGCATATCCGCCGAAGAGAACAGCAGAAACTATTATATTGCGATGGTCGTTCCCTACAACACTGAAAAATACAAGCGCGTATTCAACAACGAATGCGGGTTTGAATATACGGAATATGGAACAAACCTGAGAAACGAATTGCGAAAGACTTTTATGGAATAACCGATACTTTTATCCGGCCCGTATTGTTTTCACGGGCCGGATGGCTTTACCGGATTGAGGGGGAAAACTGCAATGATATTGGTCAAAGGAGGGAGGATTATGCGAAAACTTATTGTATTATTTGCCATGTTAACTGTTTTGCTATGTGCCGGTTGCGCGGGGAAAAAACTTACTTTCGAAGAAAAGCTGAAGCTGCCAGGAGGTACCAGCGGCACATCGTGCGTCTTTATTGATTCTTCGATTAAAACATTTAAAGATTATGAGGAAAAACGTATCATAGCCCGCTATGAGGACCCTGCAATTGTAAAAGTAAAGTGTAATAAGGTCAATCACTACGTTTATATCTGTCAGGGGCTAATTACCTGTGATACGATCAATACTGTAACCATTACAAAGATATATAAAGTATATGGGGCAGACGTATATCAGGAGAATCAAGAAATCAACTTAATACAAAAGTATGGGTATCTGCCCATTTGTAATGATGAAGATATGGACAGATTTTTCAGAAAGGAATATGGCATTCGTATAGAAGAAGCCTGTGCAAACGACGAGAGCCGTTATCTTGCCGACTTAAGCAAAAAATATGACTATGAGATGTTCTCCACCTTTGAAGATACTGTCCCGTTGGACGAGGACGAAGAGTATCTGATGGTTCTGGAGTCTACGGTGTCCACCGAAGACAACAGCAGAAGATACCATATTGCGATGGTCGTTCCCTATAACACTGAAAAATACAAGCGCGTATTCAACAACGAATGCGGGTTTGAATATACGGAATATGGAACGAACCTGAGAAACGAATTGCGAAAGACTTTTATGGAATGAGGTGCCTCGCATGATAGAACGGCGCTTAAATCGGCTGGTTTGATCCGCATATTTTATACTTGAATAATCATCCTGTGATGATATAATAAAAAGGATCATTATTTTTTGAAGCATGGGAGGTATTTGGATATGGAGATCAAAATCACCAGAACGAAAGCGCCGAAGCAAAAGCCGACGGATGAAAATAAGCTGGGCTTTGGTAAGATTTTTACGGATCATATGTTTATCATGGATTATACGAAGGGGATGGGCTGGCATGACGCAAGGATCGTGCCGTACGCGCCGCTGACGCTCGATCCGTCCGCCATGATTTTTCATTATGGGCAGGGAATTTTCGAAGGCCTGAAAGCGTATAAAGCGAAAGACGGAAGGGTGCTTTTGTTCCGGCCGCAGAAAAACATCGAAAGAGCCAATATTTCATATGAAAGACTTTGTATTCCGGCATTGGATGAGAGCCTTGCGCTGGAAGCGATCAGAAAGCTTGTGGAGACGGATCAGGACTGGATTCCCTCAGCGCCCGGCACATCGCTTTATATCCGCCCGTTTATTATTGCAACGGATCCTTACCTCGGCGTAAAACCTGCGGAAACGTACATGTTTTTAATTATTCTTTCTCCGGTGGGCGCATATTATCCGGAAGGACTGAATCCGGTCAGAATCTATGTAGAAGATGATTATGTCCGAGCGGTGCGCGGAGGAATCGGCTTTGCAAAAACGCCCGGAAATTATGCCGCAAGTATCAGAGCGCAGGAAAAAGCGTATGAATTGCATTATACGCAGGTGCTCTGGCTGGATGGGATCGAACGGAAATACATTGAAGAGGTCGGAACGATGAACGTATTTTTCGTCATCGACGGCGAGGTGATTACTCCGGCTCTGAACGGAAGTATTTTAGCCGGCGTTACCAGGGATTCCTCCATTCAGCTGCTGAAAAGCTGGGGGTACCAGGTGACGGAACGCAAGCTATCCATTGAGGAAGTTTATGAAGCTTACCAGAATGGGAAGCTCAACGAAGTATTCGGAACAGGTACGGCCGCTGTCATTTCTCCTGTCGGAGAGCTCAACTGGGAAGGCCATATTATGAAGATCAACAACGGTGAAATTGGTGCGATTTCTCAAAAACTTTATGATTCCATAACGGGGATCCAATCCGGAAACCTCCCGGATCCTATGGGCTGGACGGTAGAAGTCTGAAGGCAAGCGTAAGAAACCGGCGAAATTCCAAACGGAATTTCGCCTTTTTTATTATCTTATATAATGAACGGAAGACAGATGAAAAATAATCTTGTAAAATATTACATATATGATAAAATATAGAAAATATTACAAGAAAAGGAAACTCGGTCGTGTGAAAGCCAAACATTGGGGAATTTTGTCTATCTTTTTATTGGTATCGATACATATTTTTCTATTTTCCGCCTGCGGAACCGCTGTGCCGCATCGGCAAGAGGCGTGGCCTGCCGGGGCGGAAACAAGCCGCAGTTCTCCGGCGCCTACGCCCGGCGAAACGTTAAAGCGGGAAAGCGGACCAAGTCCCACGCCTGCACCGGAGTATCGCAATAAAATAATAATCAGCGAGCTTTGCGCCAAAAACAGCGCCGGAATCCGAGATACATTCGGCGCATTTAGCGATTGGATCGAAATTGCCAATCTTTCGGCAGAATCGCTGACGCTAAAGAACCTTTCTATCACCAACGACGAAACGGATAAGAAAAAATACAGGATTCCGGAATGCACGCTCGAACCGGGAAAAAGCCTGCTGATTTTTGCAAGCGGGAAGAATCAGGCAGCAAACGCAGAATTACATGCCCCGTTCAAGCTGTCAGCGGAAGGGGAAACAATCTCGCTTTATACGGAAAACGGCGATTTGCTGGACCGCGTAACGTATCGGCATCTGGAGGAAAACCGATCGCTCTATAAGAATGCTCCGGGCTGCGATATGGAAGAAACGTGTTATATGACGCCTGGATTTCCGAACACCGACGCCGGTTACGAAGCATATTGCAGAAGCCAGAAAGCAACCGGACCGATCTTGATCAATGAGCTGGCGGTCACAAACGATACTCTGCTCAAACAAAGCGACGGAAAATGTTACGATTGGGTAGAGATACAGAATATTTCTTCTCAGCCGGTCGATATCGGGAAGTATAGTATCACGGATAAAATCGATCAGATGAAATATTCGTTCCCGGATCTGGTGATAGAGCCGGGCGGCTTCTTTGTCCTGATTTGCTCCGGCACCGAGAAGATAGATCCAAGCGGATACCGGCACGCGGGATTCTCGCTCAACGCCGCATCGGAGTCTCTGTATCTTTATGAAAACAAAACGCATACGCTGATCGATTGGGTCCACGTCGAAAAGGCGCCGTACGGCGCTTCCTACGGAAGAAAAGAAGGGCAGGGAGGATTTTATTATTTTACCAGGCCGACGCCGGGAGCCAAAAATGCAGAGGGCCGGCGCAAAGTCTGCGAAGAAGCAAAGAGCAGCATCCCTGAAGGAGTATATGGAGAAGGAGCGCTGAAAATCGCATTTCAGGCTGCCGGCACGATTTATTATACGACGGACGGCAGCGAACCCGATCAAAAATCAAAAAAGTATACGGCGCCGCTGACGGTCACAAAATCCACGGTAATTCGGACGATCGTATTTCAGAGCGGGCAGCTTCCGAGTAAAATCAAAACATACGGTTATTTCATCGATCCGGATACCACACTGCCGGTTCTCAGCCTCGTTACGGAAAACGATAATCTATGGAGCGCGGAAACGGGAATCTATGTCAAGGGAAATCATGAGAATTATTATCAGGACTGGGAACGCGCCGCGTCGCTTGCTTTGTTTGAAAACGGGAAGGGTTTTTCAATGGACTGCGGTTTGAAAATGAACGGCAGCGGCAGCCGGGAAAGCGACGAGAAAAAATCCTTCAAAGTAAAGTTTCGCGGAAAATATGGAAAAAAACAACTGGAATACGATTTGTTCGGAAACGGCGTGACGACTTTCGACTCTCTTGTACTGCGCGCCGGGGAAGATTACCGTTCTTCGATTTTCCGAAACGAATTATTCACGACGTTTGCGCGGAAATATGTTCCGTCTTTGCTGACACAAGCCGGGAAATATTGTTCCCTTTATATCAACGGGGAATATTTCGGCATTTATTATCTGCAGGAACGATTTGACGAGAAATATTACGCAGAGCATTTTGATGTCCCGGAGGAGAGCGTATCCGTATCGGAATATCTGCCGGACCCGAATTCTGATTTGTACGACGTCATGCAATTCGCCAAACGCAATGATATGACAAAGGCAGAAAATTACCGTTATATCCGGAGCAGGATCGATCTGGAAAGCATGACGGATTGGTTTATCCTGGAGGCGTATTCCGGCAATACGGACGCGATACAAAATATACGGTATATGAAATCGGAAGCAGACGGCGGAAAATGGAAATGGGCGTTTTACGATTTGGACTGGGCGTTTTATTTTCATAAAAATGCATTTCAAGATCTGATTGCGGCCAACCTGCGGGAAACGAACGCCATCATTCGTCCGCTTCTCAAAAACAACGAATATAAGCATTATTTTTTGGAACGTCTGGCATATCATATCGATACTACGTTTCAAGAGGAAAAGATATTGTCGATCATCGACGCGTATGAAACGCTCCTGAAGCCGGAAATTGAAAAAGAGCGCGCTCTCTGGGGCGGCTCCCGCTCCGGCTGGGAACAGAGCGTAGCGCAGCTCAGGTCTTTTGTAACGGAATCCGACAGAAGTGCCGAGCTGATCGAAAGCATTACGGAGGTGCTGCACTTGACAGGCGATGAAGTCAGGCAGTATTTTCAATAGAACGAACCGCAAAAATAAGCGGCCCGTCAGGAGCCGCCGGAATCTTTGAGATGAACGTCGACCTGCGGAAACGGAATTTCAATTCCATTTTGGTCAAAAGCCTTTTTCACTTCCGCGCAGAGATCATAATATACCGTCCAGTAATCTTCTTTCCTGCACCAAACGCGGAGCACGTAATTGAGCGCGCTGTCGCCATGCGAGGCCAGCGCGGCAAATGGCGGCGCCGGATCGTCGATTACAAGACTGTGCCTGGAAGCCGTCTCTTTTAGGATACCGATCACCTGCTCCACGTCGTTCTGGTATCCGGCACTGCATTTGAGCTCCACGCGTCTCGTACCGTAGTGCGAAACATCGGAGATCGATTCGTTAGAAAGCTTTCCGTTGGGGATCACGATTTTTGTATTATCCGCCATTTTCAGCGTCGTATAGAAAATATCGATTTTTTCGACCGTTCCTTCTTCTCCGTTCTCGGTTTTGATATATTCGCCGATCGCAAACGGCTTGAACATCAGCAGTAAAACGCCGCCCGCAAGATTGGACAGGCCGCCCTGAAGCGCCAGGCCGATCGCCAGGCCAGCAGAGCCGATGATCGCGGCCATGGAGGTCATCGGAACCCCCATGATCGCGGCAGCCGTTATGATAATCAAAATCCGTGCGGCAATACTCACAAAACTTTTGATAAAAGACTGCGCGCTTGGATCGATTTTTTGGAAACCGCGCCCTTTGGCGATGCGTGAGATCAAAAATTTGATCAGCTTGAATCCGACGAATACCACGAGGCACGCCAGCAGAAATTTCAAACCGCTGTTAATCAAAAAATTACTGATTTTGTTCAGAAATTCCTCCATGCGGTAGGCTCACGCTCCTCTGGAAGGGTCCATATCAGGAGCCGCAAATTTTTCATCATGGGTTTTGCAGAGCTGATCGAAGCTGATCCCGTATGTTTTCGCAATATCCAAAGCGAAGCTTTTCCCCTGCGGCGGCATGGGCCGGATCTTATAAGTCCGCTTCGAACCCTGGTACTGTTTTCTGCCTTCTTCGGTAAGCACTTCCAGATCGGTGCCTTCATCCACGCCGGCCACCATGCTGACCAGATCGCTGAGGGCCGGTTCTCTGTTGAGCTCCGGAATATTTTCCGCAAGCTCATGGATGTGCGTTGCAAAGACGCAGCGCGCGCCGACACGGCGCAGATATTTCATAATTTCCTCCGCAATGAACAGGCATTCCTGATGGCTCGTACTGGAGAGCGATTCGTTCATTAAAATCATACTGTATTTCGTAAGCCGCGGCAGTATCGTTTCCAGACGGATACACTCTTCGCCCAGGCGCCCCTCGCTGATCGAGTTTTTCTCGAGCTCCGGGAAATGCGTATAAATATTGTCTACGGGGCTGATCCTGCCGGAAGTTCCGGGAATGGGAAAGCCTGCCTGGAATAATAGCTGGCAGATTCCAATGCCTCTCGTAAACGTCGTTTTACCTCCCTGATTGGCGCCGGTCAGAATAAAGATCCTGCCCGCCTGATCGGACATTTCCGCATCATTGCAAACCACGACGTTCGCCAGGTCTTTCAGCCCGATATCGCTCATGATGCGCAGCGCAAAGCTTGCATCATACATATCGCATACTTTGAAAACGCGTTCGTCTTTTGGAGCGGGCTCCGGAAAACAGAGGGGAAGGCCGGAACCCTTCAGCTTTGCCGCAAGACGGCAGCCGCCGATATAGTAGTAAACTTCCGGCAGCAATTCAAATAAAAATGCCGTTTCGATCCATTCGAAACGCGTCAGCGTTTCGCCCAAGTGTTTAAACGTATCTCCCATCACGGCGTCGAGGTCGCGCATAATTCCGATATCAAGGGAATTTGCCTTATTTTCCCTCAAAATCGAATAAAAGGAACCGATTCCAAAATAATTGTCGTCATTCTTCCGCATGCCTAAAAACGAAGTGACGAGCCCTCTTTGCCGGAACGGTTTTTCCTCGATGGAAAGCACCACCGCTTCTACGGGACGGAGTTCATTATCCAGATTGATGCCGATCGTGATGCCTTTCATCGTCTGCAGCTTATCGTACAGGTCCGGTAAAATTCGTTTCAGCTCTTTATAGCCGTCGCCGTCGTAAAGCTCGCCCATCATGTTCTGAAATTCCCGCATGCCGTCGGATACGAACTTTTTGTCCGGCGCGCAGACTAAATTATGTAAAATATCCACGCATTGCATGTACATTTTCAGCATCTCGATCCGCCAAGCGATTTTCCGGATATTGTCGTCGTGGGCGATGTTCGCCTTCTTCATCTCGCGCAGCCGCAGGATCATCGGCAGAAGCGTCTGATCGAAGGCCTGCTCGATATCGGGATATTTCATAAAATCTTTTAAAATGTCCTGGCGGTATTTGATGATCTTATCGTCCAACACCATATCCATCAGGCGCATTTTGATATAATTTTTATTTTCGTTACGGATTTCCATACCTTCTAAAAGCATTTCCGCGTTGACGTCGCGCTCTAAAAGATCCTGGTTGAACAGAGATAAGCGTCCGCTGCGGATCTCCGCTTCGATTTGCCGCCCTGCTTTGTAATCGGGCCACATAAGACTAAAAGAATATTTTTGTTCCAAAATAATCGCCGCTTTCTTCGTATTTTTACTCGCAGGAAATATTATATCATGTATGCGCCGTTATTGACAAACGAAAAGTGATACGTTACAATTTATTAATAAAAGTTTTCAAAGGAGAAAAATATATGGCTGAGTTACTTTCCGCAAGCTTCTGTACAAATTTTCATACGGGAAATTGTACGGACAGCTACAAAATTTTCGGCAGCCGGACGTCTGAAAAGATCATCGGCGGTAAGGCTGTACGCGGGACCCTGTTTACGCTCTGGGCTCCGGGCGCGGCAGGAGTCCGCGTCGTGGGCGAATTCAACGGATGGGGAGAACAAAGCGGAAAATCCGGCCGGATGAAACGGAAGCGCGGCGGGATCTGGACGTGTTTTACGGAAGAAGCCGCAGCAGGTCAGAAATATAAATATCTTGTGGAACAAAACAACGGGAAGAAAGTATATAAATCGGACCCATATGCGGTTTACAGCGAATGCAGGCCGGGAACCGCATCGGTAATTTATGATCTGGAAGAATATGCCTGGACGGACGATCCCTGGATGGAGCGGCGGGCGAAAACAGATTCGATTCGCGGTCCGCTGAATATTTATGAAGTGCATCTCGGCTCCTGGAGACGCGGCGCGCTGCCGGGCATCGACGACGAAACGGATTGGGAAGAAGCCGAGCGGAAAAAATCAGAGGCGCCGTTTCTGAACTACCGCGAAATCGCAGACCGCCTTTCTCTCTATTTAAAAGAAATGCATTATACGCACGTAGAGATCATGCCCGTTTCGGAACATCCCCTGGACGGCTCCTGGGGGTATCAGACGCTGTGCTTTTACTCTATTACGAGCCGGTACGGTACGCCGGAGGATTTCCGCTATTTTGTAGACCGGATGCACGCGGAGGGCATCGGCGTGATCCTGGATTGGGTGCCGGGCCATTTTTGCAAAGATACGTCCGGCCTTTATAATTTTGACGGCGCGTGGGCGTACGAATCGGAAACGGAAGAGCTGCGAGAAAATTATCAGTGGGGAACGGCCAATTTCGATTTTGCAAAAGGCGAAGTAAGAAGCTTTCTGCTGTCGAACGCACTTTATTACTTCCGGGAATTTCACATCGACGGGCTGCGCGTCGATGCCGTCGCGAATATTTTATATTTGGATTACGCGAAAAATCCTTCCGCAAAACTGAAAAATAAATACGGCGGCAACGAATCCGTCGAGGGGATCGAATTTCTGCGCAGACTGAACCAGGCGGTATTTTCCGAGGTTTCCAATCCGCTGATGATTGCGGAGGATTCGAGCGCCTGGCCGCTTGTTACGAAACCCGTATATGTCGGAGGGCTCGGTTTTAATTTCAAATGGAATATGGGCTGGATGAACGATTCGCTGGAATACATGAAAATGGATCCCATCTACAGGCAATGGCACCACAATAAATTGACGTTTTCCATCATGTACGCTTTTTCCGAGAATTATATCCTGCCTCTGTCGCATGACGAAGTCGTGCACGGAAAGCGCTCCATGATCGATAAAATGTTTGGGGAATACGATACGAAATTCGACGCACTTAGATGTTATTATTTGTATATGATGACTCACCCGGGGAAAAAGCTGCTTTTTATGGGCAGCGAATTCGGACAGTTTGTCGAATGGCGTTATTATGAAGAACTGGAATGGAAACTGCTGTTATATCCGAAGCATGAACAGCTGCGGCGCTATGTGCGGCGGCTGAATACGTTTTACATGGAAAACAAAGCGCTCTGGGAAGCGGACGACCGCTATGAGGGATTTCGCTGGATCGATGCGAACAATACGTCCCAGAGCATCTTTACCTACCTTCGTTATGCGGAAAACAAAGAAGATTTCCTAGTCGTCGTCTGTAATTTTACGCCGGCGGCTTATGAGGAATTTAAAATCGGCGTTCCGCGCTTCGCCGATTACGCGCTTGCGTTTTCCGCAGAGACGGAAGACGAATCCGCGAAAGAACCGGTTTTGCTGAAACCGGCTCCGGAGCCGTGGAACGGCTTGCCCTTCCATATCAAAACGAAACTTCCGGGATACGGCGCCATGGTTTACAGGCCCGTATTCCGGCGAAAGACGAAAGAACAGGAAAGAGGTATCTAACATATGGCGAAGAAGAACATGGTGGCAATGATTCTTGCAGGCGGACAGGGGAGCAGGCTTGGGCTTCTGACGAAACATATGGCAAAGCCGGCGGTGCCTTTTGGCGGAAAATACAGGATCATCGATTTTGCGCTCAGCAATTGTTCCAATTCGGGAATCGATACGGTCGGGATCCTGACGCAGTACAAACCGCAGATGCTGAATTCCCATATCGGAATCGGCACGCCCTGGGATTTAGACCGGGTACACGGCGGCGCTGCGATGCTTCCGCCGTATATGAGCGAAGCGGGCGGCGACTGGTATAAAGGGACCGCCAATGCAATCTATCAAAATTTGAATTTTCTCGACGGACATAACCCGGAATACGTTTTGATCTTATCCGGGGACCACATTTATAAAATGGATTACCGGAAAATGCTCAAACGCCATATCGGCGCCGGTGCAGACGCCACGATCGCAGTCATCGACGTGCCTGCGGAGGAAGCCTCCCGTTTTGGGATCATGCATACGGATGAAGCCGGCGTCATCACGGCATTCGAGGAAAAACCAAAGGAGCCGAAAAGCACGCTGGCTTCCATGGGGATCTATATTTTTACATACGAAAAACTTAAAAAATATCTGGCGGCGGATGCGCAGGATAAGGATTCGAAAAACGATTTCGGGAAAAATGTGATTCCGGCAATGCTCGCAAGCGGCGAGAAGCTCGTTGCTTACCGTTTCAGCGGGTATTGGAAGGATGTGGGCACGATCCAAAGCTATTGGGAAGCGCATATGGATTTGCTGAGCCCGGAAAATGAAGTCAAACTCTTTTCAAACGACTGGAAAATTTATACCGATACGGCAGCGCGTCCTTCGCAGTATATCGGCAAGGAGGCGCAGCTCGAAAATTCGATCGTAACGGAAGGCTGCATCATATACGGACAGCTGATCGATTCCATCATTTTCCCCGGCGTGCGGATCGGAAGGAATACGCGGGTAGAAAATTCCATCATCATGGGAAATACCGTAATCGAAGACAATGTCGTTGTCAGTAAAAGTATTTTGCTGGAAAACGTACGGATAGAATCGCATAATGCCATCGGCAACGGCAGGGAAATCGCAGTGATCGGCAGCGGCAAAACGATTCCGTCGCAGGCCAGGATGGAATAAGGGGGTTTTACGATGATCAAGGATTATATGGCAATTATCAATCTGGACGAAAACGAGAATGAAATCAGGAGCCTCACTACGAACCGGCCGATCGCCTCGATCCCGATCGGAAGCAGGTATCGCGTCATCGATTTTATGCTTTCCAACATCGTAAACAGCGGGATCAAAAACGTCGGTATCTTTTCCAGCACCAATTCCCGTTCCCTGACGGATCACGTCGGAACCGGCAAGGCATGGGACCTGAACCGGAAGATCGACGGACTGTTTTTATTCAATCACGGGTTGTGCGATTTTGTCAATCACGATTCCAAACAGCTGAAAAACAATATGGAATATATTTATCGGAGCAGCAGCGAAAACGTCATTCTCGCTTCTTCCTATATGGTTTGCAATATGGATCTGACGGAAGTCGTGGAAGCCCATGAAGCCTCCGGCGCGGATATGACCGTCGTCTATACGGAATCGGACTGCGCGGATACGGAGTTCATCAACTGCTATACGCTAGACGTAGAGAAACGCAGCGGCAGGCTGAAAGGCGTGGGCAAAAACATCGGCTTCAGCAAAAGGGAAAATATCTGCATGGAGATCTTTTTGATGAAGAAGGAAAAGCTTGTAGATCTGATTTATAAAAGCGCTCGCAACATCAACGCCGGCAGTTTTTATAATATTATTTTCAACGAGCTGTACAATTTGGAAATCCATGCGTACCGGTATCAGGGATTTGTTTTTTGTATCAACACGATTTCTTCTTATTATCGGAGTAATATGAAGATGCTGGATGCGGATGTGAGCGATGCCCTCTTCCGTTCGGACCGGCCGATTTACACAAAAATCAAAGATGAACCGCCGACGCTGTATGTAAAGGGCTGCAGGATCTCCAACGCTCTGATTGCAGACGGCTGCGTAATCCGTGGAACCGTAGAGAACTCCGTAATCGGCAGATATGTGGAAATCGAAGAGGGCGCAACCGTCCGCAACTCTATTATTTTACAGAATATCCGGATTCACAGGGGAGCGCATCTTTCCAATGTGATCATCGATAAAAACGTCGATATCGACAGCGGCACGGAGCTCCGGGGCAACGAACGCTTCCCGCTGGTCATCGAGAAAAAGAATATCTTCAAATAAAGAATCGAAGGAGGAATGAAATATGAAAATTTTATTTGTGTCGGCAGAAGTGCAGCCGTTTGTCAAGACAGGCGGCTTGGCGGATGTTTCTTTCGCGCTTCCGAAAGCGCTGCGGGAGAGAGGAGAGGATGTGCGGATTATTTTGCCGAAATACGGAGATATACCGCTCAATTATGCCTCCAAAGCCAATATGATCGCTTCCTTCGGCGTCGGCGTAGGCTGGAGAAACCAATACTGCGGACTCGAATATTTGAATTATGACGGAATTCCTGTTTATTTTATCGATAACGAATATTATTTCAAACGGCCGGGCTGTTACGGTTATTTTGACGATGGGGAACGCTTTTCCTTTTTCTGCCGCGCTGTTTTGGAATCCGTCAGATTTATGGACGATTTTCATCCGGATATCATACATTGCAACGACTGGCAGACGGGAATGATCCCCGTATTTTTAAAAGATATTTATTTCGGGCGGCCGGAATTTGCGCAGGCACATTCCGTTTATACGATACATAATCTGAAATATCAGGGCGTGTTTTCTCCGTCGATTCTGGAAGAGCTGCTCGGCCTGAGTCCGCAGTACAATTGTGAGGAGAAATTGAAATTCCATGACGGGATTTCGTTTATGAAAGGCGGCATCGTATTTTCCGACAGGATCACGACAGTAAGCGAAACGTATGCGAACGAGATCCAGACGGCGTATTATGGGGAGGGGCTGGACGGCCTGCTCCGCCAGAAATCCTATAAATTACGCGGGATCACAAACGGAATCGATTATGAAAGCAATAATCCGAAAACCGATCAAAATATCGCAATGAATTACACGGCGCGTTCTCTTGCGAAGAAAGCGGCAAATAAATCGGATCTGCAGAAAATCGCCGGGCTCCCGGAAAATCCCGACGCGCCTGTTTTATCGATGGTAACGCGCCTCGTACGGCAAAAGGGCATCGACTTGATTACGCGGGTGATGGAGGAAATTTTAACCATGGATATACAATTTGTCCTGCTGGGAACCGGGGATCAGGATTATCAGGACTTTTTTGAATATTACGCGTCCTCCTATCCAAGTAAAATCGCTGCGTTTATTCAATTCGACAATGTGCTGGCATCAAAAATATATGCGGGCGCCGATCTCTTTTTGATGCCGTCTTTGTTCGAACCGTGCGGGCTCAGCCAGATGATCGCCATGGCGTACGGGACGCTGCCGCTTGTACGCGAAACGGGCGGTCTGCGCGATACGGTAATTCCGTATAATGAATTTACGGGAGAGGGAAACGGATTTTCTTTTACGAATTATAATGCGCACGATATGCTGCATGTGATCGAATACGCCGTGAGCCAGTATAAAAACAAAGAAGTCTGGCAAAGACTCATGAAGAATGCGATGTGTGCAAAATATGACTGGAACACGCAGTCGGAACAATATTTGAAATTGTATCGGGAAGTTTCGGAGGAATAAGAAAATCGATGGAGCTCAACAAAGAAAAATTTAAGACGGATTATAAAAGAAAAATGATTTCCCTTTACCGGGAATCGGTGGAAAATGCGGGAGATTCCTTAAAATATATGGCGCTGGGTTCTCTGCTGATGGATTATATGGCCTCGGCATGGCACGACACCGAAGTGAAGTATGAAACCGAAAAATGCAAGCAGGTCTATTATTTTTCCATGGAATTTCTGGTCGGCAGGCTGATGGATGCGGCGCTGCTCAATTTGGGGATCAAAGAGGCCGTACAGGAGGGACTTCTGGAACTGGGAACGGAGCTTGCAAAATTGGAAGAAATCGAACCGGATGCCGGCCTCGGCAACGGCGGCCTCGGCAGGCTTGCGGCATGTTTTCTCGATTCCATGGCGTCTCTGGGAATCGCCGGTACGGGGATCGGAATCCGTTACCGGTACGGACTTTTCGAACAGCAGATCAGAAACGGATACCAGATCGAAAGTCCCGATAATTGGCTTAAAATTAAAAATGTCTGGGAGACGCGGCGCGACGACGAAGCCTGTATGGTGAAGTTCGGCGGCAATGTAGAAACGAATTGGGGCAGCGACGGCCGGCTGTACGTTCATTTGAAAGATTATGAACCGATTCTGGCGGTGCCGTACGAT
>JBKUJR010000056.1:0-14896 GCA_046952735.1 Clostridia bacterium
GCAAAGCGCTGCTGGAGGAAGTCCAAAAATATGGCGCGGAGATCGGAGCCGTAAGTGTTGAACTAAATGTGTGGGATTTTAATCGTTCCGCAGCCGCATTTTATAAGCATTTTGGATTTTCCGTCCAGAAAAGCATTCTTGAACTGCCGATCCAGTAAAATAGCAAGCCGTACGTTTTACCGGAAAACGGAGATATGAGCCGTGTTACCGGAGAGTGTCGTCTGGGCGGGTCACGCTCCTTGCGGAGCGCGACAGCAAAAGTGCCTGAATATATCGTTCTGATTTCGTGCAATAGTTACAAGTTTCTGTCAATATACCGGCAAATTTGCAAAAATGTTCTTTAGAACCAACTTAGTAACATCCATTCTTACATGTATCTTTCATTTTTCAGGTGCAAATCTCCCGGGAAAAGGATGTGTACTTGACATTCGCACCTATCGCAGAACGGTTATAATATAATGGGCGCTTCGACATCGTAGCTTGCTTTTGCGCCGACGTGCTCCACTTTATTATGATAATGATTGCCAAGATAGTAAAAGCGCAGGCTGTCCTGCTCTTTATCGATAATTTCTTCAAGAACAGCCTTCACCTGTCTGCATTTTGCAGCATCGAAAACACATTCAAAAACGGAATTCTGGACGCGCTGCCCAAAATTAACACACTGTTTTGCGACCTGCCGGAGACGTTTTTTCCCGGCAGGCGTTTCGGTATTGACATCATAAGTAATCAAAACAAGCATAAGAACCTCCTAAAACTTCCATAAAAACGGCGGATACGCTTCCAGATCGCCACGCAAAAAGCGCGCCAGCAAAAGCGCCTGCGAGTAGGGCGCCATTCCCCATTCAAGCTTTTGTTCGAGAAACGGATGGGTAATCGTTTCATACTTTTTATTCTGCCAGGCAGCCAAAACCGTTTTACGCGATTCGGCGGAAAGAAGCACCGCGCCGTTCTCCTGACGCATAAAATCCTTTGCATTGATGATTTTTTTGTTGATCAGAGAAAGTACGAAACGATCCGCAAGGCAGGGGCGGAACTCTTCCATCAAATCGAGTGCAAGAGAAGCCCTTCCCGGTCTGTCGCGATGTAAAAAGCCGACATAGGGATCGAGGCCAACGCTTTCAAGCGCCGACATGCAGCTCCCAGCAAGCAAAGTATAGACAAAAGACAGCAGCGCGTTGACATTGTCCAGCGGAGGGCGGCGGCTACGCTCATGGAAGAAAAAATCCGACTTTTGCTGCAAAATTAAATCATCAAATACAGAAAAATACGATTTTGCCGCTTCACCTTCAATGCCCCGCAGTTTGCCAAGATCTTCACATTGCCGTACCGCTGCAATCGAATCGCGCAACCCTGCGGAGATCCCTTTCAGTTTTGCCGCGTCAAGCCGCAGCGGATAATCCCGGGAAGCCCGTTCTAAAACCCAGCGCGCATTAAAGATTTTACCAACAAGGAAATTGCGTGCAATTCTGACGGCATAATCGGGATTCTCCGAACAGCGATACTGCGTTTTCCGTAAAATCACATTTCCCCTGTCCTCGCCGGTCACCCGCGCGAGGAATCTGCCGCTTGGCGTCAAAAAGACGATTGCAATTCCACGAACGGAGCAAGCACCCATAAGGGCCGGACTGGCGCCGGTATAACCGCACGTAACAATCGATTCAAAATTATGCAGCGGAAACCGCCCAACCTCAGCCTCGTTCTCCAGAACAACGATATTTTCCCCGTCAAGAGAAAGATAACGTCCGGAAGCCGTTATATATAAAGTGTTCAGCAGTTTTTTCATATTGAATCATCCTTCAGAGAACGTTCCAGATATGCCGTCACGTCTGCGGCGCGCATCAGCTTCGGCAGGCAAAGATCCTGCAAAGAACAGGCGCGGCAGCTTTTCGTCGGTTTCACGCGCGGCGTATAATGGCGCTGAAACAGCTGCTGCATTTCACGCACCGTCTCCCGCACTTTCTCGCGAAGCTCCTCCGTAATTTCCACGCTTTGCCTGCGCCGCGTTCCGCCGTAAAAAATCATTCCCTCCGGTATCGTACAGCAAAGCATTTCTTCCAGGCACATCGCCTGCGCAGCAAGCTGCAGCAGATCGGCCTCATGCGGTTTCGGCTCTCCATGCTTGTATTCCACCGGCCGCACGCGGTACGTTCCTTCCCGGCCCGTAAGCGGGACCCCATCTTCCGCCTCTATCAATTCCACCACATCGCAGACGCCCGTAATGCCAAGCGTGTGAGAAACGATCCGCATGCTCCGCACCGTAAGGATTCCACCCCGTTTTTCGGTAAAAAACGGATCGTCCACATTTTTGTGCATGAGTTCCCCTTCTACGGTACGGACGTTTTCCTCCCATTGATCCTCGATATGGATCAGCGCCCATTGCCTGCGGCAGAAGATAAAATGCTGGATCCCCGAGAGCAGGAGATACTCCTCTTCATCATATGCCATCGATTACCTCGCAGGCAAGGCCGTCGAGATGGTCGAGCACAATATCATAATCCTCTGCGGACTGCGGGAAATCGACGTCCTCTTTCGGCGTGATTTTCAGCAAATTATGCACCTTTGCAGAAGAATATTGTCCATCCTTGCAATTGTGCTTCCACCAGTAAACCTTGCAGACTTCCATGGAACCGTCCGGCCGCGCAGAAGATGCATCATTTTGGAACAGCGTCCGCAAGCATTCCCGAATCAAGTCCGCATCCTCCTCCGTAAAACCGGTCTTCTCCGCCAGCTGACAGTTGATGCTTCCTTTGATTTTATAAAGTCCAAAGCGCACCATATGCTTCATGCCCATCGTGTCAGACGACTTTTTCTCCGCAGGTTCGCCGTTCGCGCTTTTCGTAATCTGCATCGAATTGATTTCAACCGGGGAGCAGCTAACCGCCTGATGGATCGAAACAGGGCCGCGCACGCCTACGGAAACGCCGTCTTTGTCTTTCTCTTTTGCTTTAAAAGCAAATACCTGGCCGAACGCTCTGACATCCGCCCATATCGCGCACGCCTGCCGGGCATAATCGTCATTATCCTGATAATCCGGGATCGTTTTACTCGCCCTTTCACTCAGGCTCTTGCAGCCATCGTCACAGCGGTCCTCGGACTGTACGAATATCTTATATCCCAGATCCTGCATCCGATTCCGGATTTTCCTTTTAATGCAAACATCCGAAATTTCTCCAAAACCACCGTAATTTTCCCGGGGCATATTCCCATTCAGCGGATCGCCGTTCGGATTTGCATTGTTCACCGTCGCCAGCACGATAAAATCGATTTTGTTGTTCAGTACTGCCATGTTTCATTCCTCCGTCTCATTTTTATCTTTTTTATTGTATAACTCTTTTCTCTGCAAATAATATCCAAGAAGATAGACTTCTTCGAGGCTTTGATTCAACCGCCTGGCATCCGATTCCAGTAATTTGGAAACGATCTCCGCGATCAAATCCTTGTAATACATCCGGGAACCGACGCGCAGCCGGGCAAAATACGGCTGCAGACGTTCCTCCAATATTTTCCAGGTACTCAAAGGCCTCCGGCAGAAAACAGTCTGCAACCGGATGGCGTTCGGTTCCCGCGACTCTTCCTTTGAATAGGTACGCCGCTCTACTTGCTCCGCCACTGCCAGAAGTCGTCCAAATAAATAACTTCGATTGGTATTTTCCGTATCAAGTTCCATACTCCATTCTTCCTTTCCTGTTTTGTCATTGTGATATTTCCGAATCAATGCGCAAGCTGCGAACAGCACGCGCTGGTAAAGAAACGCATCGTGATATGCCAGGGGCATAGACGCCCGTACCGTCAGCTTTTGCACCAATGCCGCCGGTATCGGCCGTTCCTCGATGACACAGGTAAAAATACGCTGTACCTGCTGGCCCATCAAATTGTTTTTCACGGTAAGGAGCTTGCCCTGTTCCATTCCGAACGCACATTCGACGATGCGGTTTACCGCCGGCGTTCCAATCGACTGGTAATAATACCAGCAGCAGGTGCTGTTCCACTTCAAGATCCTGTCAAAGAAATCGGAAGCTTTCAGTTCATTATAATACGTAACGGACAGTCTGCCGGTCGTCGCCGCTTCCAATGCAAGGATCAGGATATCGTCGTGGTCGTCCAAGCACTCTTTCCAGCCGTTTAAAGCCTTATATAACCGCTTCCGGTATTCCGGCATCGTGAAAGCGCCGCTTTTCTTCTCGTTATCGTCATTGAAAAAAGCGTCGTCAGCGGACAATATTTCGGGAAGCGCTTTCCCTTGCGGATTCCAGCAAAGAAAGGTACGCTCTCCAAGGGTCACGCCTTGATTTGCAATAAGCCATTTTAATGCGTTGAGCGCCTTTTGCTCCCCTTCCGCGCTGACCGCCATCGGCTCTTCTTTTTCCACAAATCTGCCGCGGTACGTAAAATTGCTGCTGTCGTTCACAGAGATCAGCTTCGCGCCATACGCATTGCGCACGAGGCCCTTTGCATGATTTTTCATGACCGCGGAGATTTTACCGGAAATATAACAGACGTCCTGTTCCTTTTCGCTTTGCCGCACCGTAAAATATGCGATATAGCTTTGGATCAGCGTCGGATCCTGCCATGCCTCCGAAACGGCGCCCGGATCTTCCGGCGGCGGCAGGACGCGCCATCTGACCACGCATTTATCATAAGCATTTCCTTCGATTTTACCGGAAGCAAGGAATCCGTTTTGATCGAGCTTTACGATATCCGCCGCCGCAAGATCAGCAATCGTCGTGCCCCTCCGGCAATACTGATAAATCGCCCGCACCTTCGGATGCGAATAAGCCGATTCGGCCCATCGCGCCAGACCGTCCAGATACGCGCGATATTTGTCGGCAAACCCCGCATGCCCCGCGTAAGAAGGCGCACCAAGCGCAATATATTGCAGCTGATCGCTAAGCGGGAACGGAGCGATCCCAACGGATCTTCCCGCCGCTTCTTCCACAGACGGGATCAGCGTTTCCCTGTCGCCTTTAGCCACCGTTTTTGCTCCGTAGAATTGCCCGTCGCAGGTCAGCGTAATTTCGATCTGCGCATTGAATACGATATGGTAAATCGGCGCCAGCATCGTGCGTCCCGCTTCCTGAACGCCGGCTATATGCGCATTGTTTTCATACGTTTCATATAATTTTTGCAGCAAGCCCAATTATTCCGCCTCCTCACGATCCGCCGCACCGGTAAAATTCCCGTGCCGGACGCCGAATGGTTTGATCTTCATTTTACGGACCGGACGGGTAATCAGGCGTTCCTCTCCGCTTTGAAACGCCGTGGGCGGCGCGAAATCGATGACGCCTTTTTTCATGACGGGGTACCAGAGGCGAATGCTCATCCTGTCTTTCGTCTCATCGGAATACGCTTCGTCGGCATACGTCATTCCGTGATACATCAGACCAAAAGACAATATATCCACCTCGTCGTAATATCCCGCGCCTTCTCCGAAGCGGCACGGCTCGACATACGCCTGGCATTCGCGGCAGCCAAGAAAAATATCTCTGCGGCCGCCTTTTTGGATCATCCGTCTGGCGTAGTTGTGATGTTTGTTCTCGTTGCGATCCCCGGCAAGCTCCGGCCTGTTTTCGTTCCAGATAAAATGCGCCCGGACCTGATAGCGGCAGTCTTTCAGGTATGTATACAGAGAAAGATCATTTCTCCCCGTATATTTCACCGGGCGGATTCCTTTCGATTCCATCTGAATCTGATTCATTACGCGCACGCTGTCGATGACCCAGAGAAGCGTCGGTTTCCAGTATACCGAATGGAGCACTCCTTTCAGCGCCTCGTACGTCGGTACCTGATAACTGCATTTTTCCCCGCCGGCCCGTGTAATCGGATCGGAAAACAGCGCGTAATCCCCGTACACCGTAAATTCGACAATGTTGTCGTGCATACATTTCTCACTCCTTTTCGTAAAATAATAGTATATTTGCAAGTTCCCTTTCCCTGTTCCGCATCGTATCAATCCCCTATGTGGCAGAAGGAAGTATTCCCTCCCGTCAAATCGAGGCCTGTCTCGTTGTTGTAAAAGTTCTCCTGCAGGCACAAGAAGGAATCCCCGTATTGCAGTCCGCCCTCTTTTTCCAGAATGCGCAGCTGATATTGAAAAATCGAAATCGTATACGGTTTGGCATCTTTCAGGCGCTGTTCCCGGAATTTTAAATTTTTCCGGGCCTTTTCAGAAAACAGATCTGAAATAATCTGTTTTCCTGCTTCATACGGGACGATGACATCCACCGTTTCTTCCTCAAATACGTGGAATTCTTTCCCGGCCGTCTGGAACGCCTGCCTAAGCAGATACGGATATTGTCCCTGGGCCGCCGCCCTGCGCCGCATAAAATCCGCGTTGGAAGACAACATCTCATACAAGTCCGAATCACACGTTTGCACCGGATACTCCAGTTGGTTCTTGATGTTTGGCTTATTGAAAAATCTTTGATAATAATAGGAGATCGCTTCTGCGGAAAGCAAATCGTTCCGATACGCCGCGGGGTTCCGGGCATATGAATCCAGCAGCTCGCCGGCAGCGTCCTGTGCGAGCTTGATATCCTGCAAATACGTCGTATTTTCAGAACGAAGATTTACGATATATACGTCGCAGAGCCGGCCGTATTCATTGTCTCTGTTGCAGCGGCCGGCGGCCTGCGCAATGCTGTCCATTCCCGCAAGACAGCGGATAACGCATGCAAAGGAAAAATCCACGCCGGCTTCCACCAGTTGCGTCGCAACGCAGAGGATACGTTCCTTACGCTTCAGGCAAGCTTTTATTTCCTTAAGCGTGTCGAGCCTGTGCTGCATGCACATAGCATTCGATAAGTGGAACAGGCGGAAATCCCCGGCGGCGGACTTCATCTGAAAATACAATTGGGAGGCTGCTGCTTTGGTATTGCAAATCAGTAAAAGGCTGCGCCGTTCTTCTAGCAGCTCCAAGGCAAACTGCGCAAGTTCCTCCGGCGAGTACCCATAGGGACGGCAAAGATTCTTCACGACGGTGCGCTGAAACGGCTTCCACAACTCCGGCGTGCGCGGGACCAGATCAGAGCGGATTCCAAACTCGATCGGATACGAAGTCTCGTCTAAGCACGGCTGTGTGGCAGAACACAGCAGAACCGTGGTGCGGCAATATTTTACGAGAAAATTGATCGCCATATTCATGATCGATACCATATTATGCGGCAGGGTCTGAATTTCATCGATGACGATCACACTGTTGCATAAAGAATGCATTCTGCGGATCGCAGTCGTTTTCCCATGAAAGAGGGTATTTAGCAGTTGTACCAGCGTCGTAATTACAACCGGCTGCTGCCAATTTTCCGTCAGGAGCTCATACTCCCCGAGCTCCTCCGCCTGATCCTCTCCAAAAACGATATTCGAATGGTGTTCCAGTACGATTTCCGGATCCGCCACGTATCGTTTGATGACTTCCGCATTTTGCTCGATGACGCTAAGCAGAGGGATCACGAAAAAGAGCCGTGTTTTTTTCCTTTTGATCGCGTGCGCAAGCGCATAACGCAGTGACGAGAGCGTTTTACCGGAACCTGTCGGCACATCCAGCCGGTAGACGCCGCCTTCGCCTTCTGCAAATTCCCGGCACAGCTCCGAAATTTTGCTGCGGGCTTGTATGATCGGGCTATCGCCGTCAAAATCCTTCAGCTTGCGTTCCATATAATTCAGCTGACGCTCCCAATCCGGCCGTATTGTTTTTCTTGCCTCCCGATTCATCATAAAATCCGCAGTGCTGCAGCGGTCTGCATCGATCAGCGCAGACAATACGACGCGGCAAAGCATCCCAAGATAATACCGCGTGGAGCCGGTCCCGATAAAGGCCTCTACCTCCTGAACTGCGGCTGTAAAATACCGGTCGATCTCCTCTGCCGGCGCACACTCTTTTAGAAAGTTTGCAACCGCCTCCTGATAATGCAGCTCCGCGCGGTCTTTCTGCAGCCGCCGGGTAAACCCGTCTTCCCCGTTCTCGCCGATACAATCGAAAAGCCCGTGATGCGCCCCGATGGCATACGCCGCCAGTTCTCTGGTTAGCTTCCAATATATGTTCTGCGCCTGCGCCTGATATCGTTCCAATACAAAAATCACTCCTGCAAAGGTGTGATTGACGCTGCCCTTCCGGACAGGCTCCCCGTTTGCGGCTTTCTCGATATACGTACGAAAAAGCATCGTATATTTTCCCAGATCGTGAAGCAGTCCGGTCAATTTGCCGAGAAACGTCAAACCCAGCGGTTCCAGAATCGTTCCCATGAAATCGGAAACCTCCCTGCAATGCTGTGCGGCGGTATGGATCGTCTTGTCTTCACGGATATGAGCAATGTAAAATTCCATGACAATTCACCAACAATAAATAAAATTTGTAAATATTTGTAAAATGTATTTTATCCGATTTCAAATGAGAAGTCAAGCATAATTTTTCTTTAATTGTTAGAAAGGAATAAGCCAAATTAAAAGTTGACGGATCTCTAATCTTATGTTATTGTTTTTTAGTCAAATCTATTTAAATAGATTTGTGGATTGAAATAATTGTTAGCAGGGAATGAGCGCCGCTGCTTTTATAAACAACGGCCGCACACTTTCCATCATCGCAAAAGATCGGCAGCGCCCGGGGTGTAAAAATGATTTTTCCACTTAAGAATCAAGGATATCGGTACGATACGCGAAGGCCGGGTTATTCCTGCCTCAAAAGCTTCGATTTTCCGGCGGAGCTGGAAGAACCGGTAATCGGACAATTAAACCGCGAGAATCCCGATATATGGCGGCGGATCGCCGGCGAAACGGATCCCATATCAGAAAAATAACTTCAGATATAAACGATCTCAAGTGCATTCGAACATGCTTTGAGATCTTTTTCCGTCAATGCGAACCACTCCCGGTACGCACCTGCGCGGATTTCCAGACGCGCCAGCTCGGCCCGCATCGAAAGACCGCGTTCCGTCTTATAGCGCCGCATTTCCGCAAGTACGGATTTCAGCCGTTCTCCAAAGTCCAGCAGCGGCTCCGCTATTTTCTCCGGCTTTTCCCACTGCAGCAGATGAATGGATTTTCCCGTTTCATGACGGCGGTAAAACGTCTGGTACAGATATTCCGTGATATGCGGAACGTACGGCGCATATAGCTTCAGGATGTTCAGCAGCGTATGATAGAGCGCAAATTGGCCGCTCCGCCGTTCCGCTGCGCCGTGGAGATCCGGCCGGTACAGGCGTTCCTTTACCAACTCCAAATAATGATCGCAAAAGTCCTTCCAGAACAATTCGTCGATGACCGTCCTCGCCGGGCCGATTTCATATGCGCGGAGAAGCCGCGCCGCCTCCATCGTCACAGACTTCGTCCGCTCCAGCATCCAGCGGTCCGCAGGCAGAAGCACAGGCTTTGGTTCCGGCGTGAACGCTTCCAGATGTGAAAATGCAAACCGCGCCGCATTCCAAAGCTTCGTTAGAAAGCGTTTGGACTGCGACAGCTCCTCCTCCGCAAAGAGCGTATCCGTACCGAGTCTCGTGCCTGCCGTCCAATACCGCAGTGCATCGGCGGAATGTACGGCGATCAGACGGTTCGGATCGTAGGTGTCGTTGCCTTTCGACTTGCTGATCTTCTCCCCCTTCTTTGCAAGAACGAAGCCGCAGATCATCAGATCCTTCCACGGCAGACGCCCCGTATGGTACAGACTGCGCACGATCGTATAAAATGTCCATGTGCGGATGATCTCATGCGCATGCGTACGCATGCACATCGGAGCCAGCGGAATCCCGAGCCGTTCATTAATCTGCGGCGTGAGGCTGGACGTCGCCCAGGTATCGAAAACAGCGGTTTCCGGAACGAAATCCTTGCCGCCGCACGCGCATTTTCCTTCATACGGCGTTGCCGCCGGATCAACCGGCAGATGTTTGGCAAACACCGGCGCGCCGCAAGTCTTGCAATACCAGACGGGAAATGGGATGCCGAAGGATCGCTGCCTGGAAATGCACCAATCCCATTTTAAATTTTCCACCCAGGCAATATAGCGGTTTTTCATATTTGCAGGATACCAGCGGATCTCGTCGGCAGCCTTTCGGAAGCGTTCTTTTTCTGTCAAAATATCGATATACCACTGCCGGGAAGGAAGAATCTCGATTTCTCTGCCGCAGCGCTCGTGAATGCCCACGGTATGCGTAATCGGTTCTGATTTCAGAAGAAGTCCACGCTCCCGCAAAAGCCGCAGTATTTCTTTTCTCGCTTCTAAAATCGGCATACCGGCCAGGAACGGGACGTCTTGGGCAATCAGGCCGTCCGGGAGAAAAACCTTACGGTACGGAAGGCCGTATTCTGCGAACCATTCCGCATCGGCGGCATCGCCGAACGTCGCGCACATGACGGCGCCGGTTCCTTTCTCCATATCGACCTTCTCATTGCCGCGGATCGGAATTTCATAGCGGTACAAAGGAACCAATGCCGTTTTACCGACCCATTCTCGGTATCGTTCGTCCTTTGGATGCACGAACAGGCAGACGCAGCCGTATAATAACTCGGGACGCGTCGTAGCGACAGGCAGCATGGTATCGCCAACGAAAAACGGAAGATAATAAAATGCGGATTCCACATCTGCCGTATCGAGCTCGGCCTGCGCGACTGAGGTCCGGCAGGAGGTACACCACAATACGGGAGACTCCTTGAGATACGCTTTTCCCTGCGCAACGAGCTCCAGAAACAATTCCTGCGATATTTTACGGACATCTGCTTCGGATGTGCGGTACTGCAAAGACCAGTCTGTGGAAAAGCCAAGCGATTTCCAGAATTCCCGGAACTCTGTCTCGTATTTTTCAGCCGTACGATCGCAAAGCTTTATAAACTCCGCACGCGGAAGCGAGGCGGCGCGTGTCTGCGTTTCTCTTTCTATAAGCCGTTCCGTTGGAAGCCCGTTATCGTCAAAGCCAAAAGGATAAAAAACATTTTCCCCCTGCATGCGGTGAAAACGTGCGATGATCTCCGCCTGCGTATAAGAAAACAGATGGCCGATATGAAGCTTGCCGCTGACTGTCGGCGGCGGCGTATCGATCGAATAAATTTCCCGCCCGTCCGGGCGGAAGCGGTATATTTCTTCCGCCTCCCAAAATTTCTGCATTTGCTTCTCGATTTGTGTAAAATCATACTTTTTCTCCATCGAATACCCTCCAAATCCAAATTTAACCGAATACAATAAAAAAGTCCCGGACAGTCTTACAAAACTGTCTGGGACGAACATAGATCCGTGGTACCACCCAAATTCAGAGAATACTCCCTGCGCTCTGCCGGTGCGGGAAAGCGTCTGCTCTCCGATACCGTTTTCCTGATGACGGCGGAAATTCCGTTGAAGTCTACTAAGAGATTCTGTCTCCGTTCGGTTCACAGCTTAGAGGCCACTTCCGTACGGTCTTCCCGGGAACTTACACCTGCCGTTCCCTCTCTGCGCATCGGACCTGTACGTACTTTCTCCTCGTCAATGCCTTTATCGTATTCAATTGCGGCTTATTATACCACATAAAAAATAATTTACAATTAAAATAATTATCATATCATTTATAAATGATATACTATAATAAATATCATGAAATACCCCGGAGGTAGTTATAATGGAAGAACATGGCAAAAGAAACCTGAAAGGATTCGTAGGCCGCATGATCGGGAATTGTATCCGAAACGGCGTCATGGCAACGGATTATCAGCCGTTTATCAGAGCTTTTCAGGAAAAATTGGATTCAGAAGGTCTTTTTTGCGGAGAATTCTGGGGAAAATGGCTCACATCCGCAGTACTGGCTTATGAATACGAGCCGCGGCCGGAATATCTCAAAATCCTGGAAGATGCAGTGGAAGGTCTTTTATCCGCACAAGAAGAAGACGGCCGCATCAGCGCAAGCGCCGAAGATTTTACGCCCTGGGATCTATGGGGAAGAAAATACGTGCTGCTCGGGCTGCTCTCTTATTATGATCTGACGAAAAGCCGGCGCGTGCTGGACAGCGCGGTCCGCATGGCGGATCAGCTCATCAGCCGCACAGGCGAAAGCAACGGACGAAAAATCATAGACACGGGAATGGAAGCGCTGCGCGGATTGTCGTCGTGTTCTATTTTACAGCCGTTGGCGCTGCTTTACGAGCGGACGCGAAAATCGCGTTTTCTTGCCTTTGCGGAAGAGCTGGTGGAATCCTGGAGCCTGCCGTCCGCCTACAGTCCCCAGGGGCTGCGGCTGCTGGAACAAGCCGTTCCCGGCTGCATTCCGTCCGGGATCGCGGCGCCGAAAGGATATGAGATTATGTCCTGCTTCGCAGGCGTCCTGGAGCTTTACCGCATCACCGGCAAAGCGCAATATCTCGAGGCAGTGGAAGCTTATATGGAAGCTGTCGTAGAACGGGAAATCATGATTACCGGTTCCGGTTCGAGCGGAGAATTGTGGTGCGACGGCAGATTCCGGCAGACGGCGCTGCTGGAATCCCCGATGGAAACATGCGTTACGGCAACCTTTATGCAGCTCTGTCGCCAGCTGCTGGATATAACCGGGGATGTGAAATGGGCGGATCAGCTCGAAAGAAGCCTGTTCAACGCGCTGGCAGGCGCAATGAAACAGGACGGAAGCTGGTGGGCGTATTTTTCGCCGCTGCAGGGGCGGCGCGTGCTGAGTCCAGTCCAGATCGAAGACATGCATACGAGCTGCTGCGTAGCAAACGGGCCGCGGGCGCTTCTGGAAGTTCCCAAATGGTTCGTAACGCCGCTGCCTGACGGCATTACGGTCAATCTCTATCAGGAAAGCCGTATTTGGACAGACTTCCGCGACCAGCCGGTCCTTCTTGTGCAGAATACGGATTATCCCGCCGGAAGTATCGTCCGTCTGCGTCTGGAAGAAGTGCCGAAAGAAGAAATGACGATCAGCCTGCGGATTCCCGCCTGGGCCGGACACACCGAAATACGAATCGGGAAAGAAGTCTTTTACCCTGCTGCGGGGACATATTGTAAAATGCGGGCGCTTTGGCGAAAAAATACGGAAATACAAATCGATTTCCATACGGAACTACAGATCGTCGGCGCCCCCGGAGCGGAGAATTATAAAGCGCTGCTGTGGGGCCCCGTCGTCCTGGCAATGGATCGCAGATACGTCCGGGAAGCAGCAAAGTCTCTTTGGCTGATGAACGACGCCATGAAGCTTGTACGCGATTCGCAGATGGAGCGCGATTATTACGCTGTGCAGCCGATTCCGGAAGCGTCTTCTCGGCCGCTTGCCGAACGTGTCGAGCAGGAAGGGACGCTGCTTGCGTTCCGGGTAAAATTTCTGCGGCGTCCCATCCATTTCTTTCACCATGAAACGGAAGATCTTTTATTTTGCGATTACGCTTCCTGCGGAAACGATTTTACGGAAGAAAGCGCAATCCGCACCTGGTTCCAGGCACCGTTATATTGCAATGAAATTTTCCCGAAGGAGAGCGGCAATGTCGTTTCCGGCTCCGCCGGAAACTAACTCGCAATTTTTGCGCGCTTTCTGCGAGGCGAAACAGAACGATTCCCGATATACTCATAGCTACAGGAGGTGATTTCAGGTGGACTGGATTGAGAAACTGAACAGCGCGCTCGATTATATCGAAGAGCATTTGGATCAGGAAATCGATATCGGCTGCGCCGCGAAGCTGGCGGTCTGTCCGGTGTTCCATTTTCAGAGAATGTTTTCCTATATCGCGGGCCAGACCCTGGGGGAATATATCCGCAAGAGGAGGATGACGCTGGCTGCGTTCGAGCTTACGAATTCCGACATCAAAGTAATCGATTTGGCGTTAAAATACGGGTACGACTCCCCCACTGCTTTTACGCGCGCTTTTCAGAGCATTCACGGCGTAACGCCCAAAGCGGCCCGGGAAGACGGGATCGTTTTATCCGCCCATCCCAGAATCGTCTTCACATTATCTATAAAAGGAGAAGAAGCTATGAATTACAAAATCGAACACAAAGAGAAATTCCGGATCGTCGGGGTCGGAACAAAAATACCGATGACAATGGAAGATTGTTTTGAAAAAGTTCCGGCATTCTGGGATAAGATTTTCGAAGAGGGTTACATTCCGCGATTATGCGCGCTGGCGGACGGCACGGAGCCGAAAGGAGTTCTTGGCGTTTCCGCCTGCGACGAAAACGGATTTTCCGGATATTATGTCGCAGTTGCCACCGATGCGCCGTGCCCTGCGGATCTGGAGGAATACACGGTGCCGGAAGGAACCTGGGCAATCTTCGAATGTGCCGGCGCGATGCCATATGCGATTCAGAATCTGCAGAAACGCATTTTAACGGAATGGCTGCCTGCTTCCGGATATGAATACGCGCCTGCCCCTGATATCGAAGTTTATCTGACGGAGGACAAGAACGACCCTGCGTGCCGCGCGCAGGTATGGCTGCCGATCATAAAAAAAGAAACGTCAACCTGATTTTCAGCTCACAGGGAAACTTTTTTCCGTGTCCCTATTGACAAAAATACAAAGCTGTCGTAAATTAAATATCGTTCCGAACATCCTGTTACTTTGCAGGATGGTGGGAACGCAATAGCATACGGATCGAATGTGAGTGAACGGCGTTCACGAAGGGGTACACCACCGCGGGTGTATTTTTTCGGGAACGCTTTTTTTGTGCGATAGGAGGATTTATGGCAAAAATCAATGGAGAAAACGTTAAAATACCTGCCGGAACAACTGTGGAACAGTATTTGCTCGACAACGGATATGCGATCAGCCGGATCGCATTGGAACGTAACGGAGAAATTCTTCCCAAGTCCGGATATGGAAGTACCGTGCTTTGCGAAAACGACGTGATCGAGATCGTAAGTTTCGTAGGAGGCGGCTGAATATGGAGACGTTTGTTACACAGCGGGAGCTTCGGGAGGCATTGGTCAAACGCCATTCCCGCCCCCTCCAGGACAAACTGGAC
>JBKUJR010000057.1:0-13900 GCA_046952735.1 Clostridia bacterium
GCGGCAGACTTTATTATTGTACGGAACCGGAGCTGATGGCCGAACAGGAAACGTGTTTGGAAAAGTTATATGAGTTCAATCAGACGCGTCCGTCAGAACGGGAAAAGCGTGCCCGGATTTTACGGGAACTGCTGGGATCGGTGGGAGAAGGCTGTTATGTCGAGCCGCCGCTGCACGCGAATTGGGGCAGGAACACGCATTTCGGAAATCATATTTATGCGAATTTCAATCTGACGCTCGTCGATGATACGGATATTTATGTGGGCGATTTTGTCATGTTCGGGCCGAATGTCACGGTAGCAACGGCGGGACATCCGGTGAAACCGGATCTGCGCCGAAAGGCGGCTCAGTTCAATATGCCGGTGCGAATCGGCAGGAACGTCTGGATCGGCGCCGGCGCCATTCTTTTACCCGGCGTCCGAATCGGGGAGAATTCCGTAATCGGCGCCGGAAGCGTCGTTACGAAAGATATTCCTTCCAATGTCGTCGCGGTGGGCAATCCGTGCCGCGTGCTCCGGGAAATCGGGGAGCACGACGACATTTACTATTATAAAGACAGAAAGATCGAAATCGAATGAGGAAACGACATGTTAGACGCCGAGATCAGGGAACCGCTTTTTTTCTACCTTGAAACACAATACGGAAAAGTGCGTATTTTTGAGGAAAAAAATATTGGGAAATCCCGGGCGGATGTGATCGCGGTAACGGACGGAGCGCTGATCGGCCTGGAGATCAAAAGCGACGGAGATTCCTATGCGCGTCTGAAAAGCCAGATCCGCGATTATAATAAGTATTGCAGCAGAAATTATATCGTAGTGGGAGCGAGCCATAGGCTCCATGCGGAAGAACACGTCCCTCCGTTCTGGGGCGTTCTCGTCGTTTCACGCGATCCGGATACGAAGCTGCCTAAGATCGAAGAACAAAAAGCGGCGGCGCCGAACCCCAAACCGACGCTCAAATGGCAGCTGGCTTTGCTGTGGCGGAATGAGCTTGCGCATATTTTAAAACAAAACAATCTGCCGAAGTATCCGCATCAAAGCAAGCAGTTTCTCTGTGAAAAGCTGCTGGAGAAGGTTCCGCCGCAGACGCTTCTCCGCCAGATGACGGACGAAATTTTCGAGCGGGATTATACGGTTTATGATGCGTAGAGGAGGCTTTTATGGAACACAGGACTTTGCTTTCCTTTCTGAATGCAATCGAGAAGTTAAAATGTAATACGCGCCATTCCTGGACGTCTTCCGGGAGACGGGAAAGCGTTGCGGAACACAGCTGGCGCGCCGCCGTAATGGCGATGCTTTTAAAGGATGAATTTCCTGACGTTGCGATGGACCGCGTGATCCGGATGTGCCTGATCCACGATCTCGGAGAGGCCGTTACGGGAGACGTTCCGGCCTTTTATAAAACCGCCGCGCATGAAAACGCGGAATCGGAAGCGGTTGACCGGCTGCTTCATCTGCTGCCGGAGGACTATGCCGAAGAATTTGCGCTGCTTTTTGCCGAAATGAGAGAAAAACAGACGCCGGAAGCCAAGCTGTTCAAAGCGATCGACAATTTGGAGGCGGTTCTTTCTCATAACGAAGCAGACCTCTCCACCTGGATCGAACTGGAATATGAAAAAAATCTCACATACGGCGACGAGAATGTCGAATATTCCCCCTATCTGACTGCGCTCAGGGAGCTTCTCCGGCAGGACTCCCTGCATAAGATCGAAAAAGGCGCGGAGGGCTGAGCGCCTCAGAGGACGCCGGCCCTTTGCAGAATCGTAACGACCAGCATCGCCGCGCCGAGCACTGCAAGCACCGCGCCGGTCACGCGGTTCAGGATTTTCGGCTGAGATTTATTTGCGAAAATTGCGGATACTCTGGCGCCGATCAGTGTAAAGACAATACATACGAGCAGCGCGGTGAGATCCGGCATACTTCCGATGGTAAAATGCGACACCGCGCCCGTGAGCGCCGTAAAGGCCATAATAAACACACTCGTACCGACCGCTGTTTTCAATTCATACCCGAGAACGGAGGTCAGGATCAGAAGCATCATCATGCCGCCGCCGGCGCCGATAAACCCGCAGATCAGACCGATTACGGCGCCGCATAAAATCGATTGCAGGATTTTCGTCCGGAGACTCTTTTCGTTGATTTTATTCGTTTCCGTCATTACGGGACGTATTATGAATTTGAGCCCCAAAAGGAGCGTCATTACGACGGAGAAACCGCCCATAGCGGTATTGGGGACCATGGATGCCAGAAAGCTTCCGGCAATCGTAAATACGATTACGGAAGCCAGCATAATCAGCCCGTTTTTAATATCCAAATGTTTGTTCCTGCCATATGTATAAGCCGAAACCGCCGATGCCAATACATCGGAGGCCAGCGCGATTCCGACCGCCTCATATGCTTCGAACCCGCAGAATGTAATCAGCATGGGGGAAATAACTGCTGCTGCGGATAATCCTGCCAGTCCTGTGCCGATCCCTGCGCCAAGTCCGGCGATGATATAGATCATAATATGAAACATGAACGTTCCTCCTGTTGACATCATAAATCCATCACGTTATAATAGTTTACATAGAAACCGTTTATTTGTCAACCATATAGGAGGCGCTATGGACGCTAAAATCGATATCGGGCAATACTTAAAATTTCAGAAAAAATCGGCGGATTTATATACAAAGATCATAGAAGCGGCGGCGCTTCGCGTCGGGCTGACGAAGCCGGAAGCGGATATCCTGTTGTTTTTCGCAAATAATAAAGAATATACGACGGCGGCCGATGCAGTCCGCATGCGGGGGCTTTCGAAAGGCCACGTGTCGAAGGCGGTGGAAAAGCTTTCCGGGAAAAATTTGATTACCGTCAGGACAGGCGGTGAGGACAGGCGGTTCCAGCATATCGAATTAGATCCTTCCGCCGGAGAACGCATAGCGGCGCTGCAAGCTGCACAGCAGGAATACGTGCGGATTTTGTTACGGGATTTTACCGCGGAGGAAACGGCAGCGCTTATGAATCTTTTATATAAAATTTATGAAAATTGTAAAAATATAGTTAAATATGAATGAAATTTTTCTAAAACTCATGGACATTCCAATTTTTCCATGATACTATTAGGACGTAATTTTGACATAACTTATGAAAGGAACATGTGTATGAAAAGAGTAAGAAGAAAATCGGTTCTCTTCCTTATCATGATGCTGATTGCCGCGATCTGTCTGATGGCGGGCTGCGGAAAGGATGAAGACGAACCCAAAGCGACCACATCTCCTTCCGCTGCTTCCAAGCCGACGGCGACTGCAAAGGCGACACAGACCGCGGAAGCTACGGAAGCTCCCCCGACGGCGCCTGCGTCTCCGACGCCGGTCAAATTGTCGGATCCTCCGGAAGGGTATGATGCAAATGACAAGGCGGATGCCGCAGATCTTTTCGATCTGAAATTCGAAAATGGAGAAGCGAAAGACGGCTCGGCCGCGAAACTGGAGCTTACGCCGATCAACGATCCCGAGGTGGGCACAGACCCGCTGATCAACAAAACGGCCGCGGAATTTATGGGCAGTCAGACGATCGGTGAGAATGTCATGTACGCCGCGTACGGATTCGGCGCGAATTATCATGAAACGCTGCAAAAGGGTTTCTCTTTTGAAGTGTACGCAAAAATAACGGATGACACGCAGTATTGCACGCTGCTGGGTTATATGCAGGCAGGCGGGGTAGGAATCGATTTCGATCCCACCAATTCCGCAAATGATTATAATACCGGTTCGAACGCGTCTATCGGATTCGGCGTTTACGACGCGGAGAAATCGGGATACGTATTTTTATATGCGGAAGACGCCATTGAAACGGATCGCTATTACCATGTCGTCGGTACATACGACGGTGCGAAGCTGAAGCTTTATTACGACGGTGTGCTGATCAAGAGCGCCGATGTGAGCGGGACGCTGAAATTCCCGCAGGATGAAGTGTCGCAGTATCTCGGAATCGGCGGAGATACCGGCGAAACAGACCAGGGAGAGCTCGCAATGAACGGCAGCTTGGCGATCGCCAGGATTTATTCTAAGGCGCTGACGCCTTCCCAGGTATATAATTTATATGTGGATGCGGTAAAATAACGGATTCTTTTCTTTTGAAAAGGGCGGCACGACAGCATTTGCTCTCGCGCCGCCCTTTGTTTGTAATGCGCCGCGGCGCCCCGTATAATGAAAGTTTTTGAAATGATAAAAATACGCTTTTATTTCGTCAGATTTTTAATGCTTTCCGGCTTTCCCATCACGATCAACGTCTCATCTTTAGCGAAAATATGATCGGGATGGGGGAGGGGATTGATTTTACCGTCTTTTTTAGTAGCAAGAATGCTGATCTGATAACGCGTCCGTACGGACTTTTCGATGATACTTTTGCCGTACCAGCTTTCCGGGACCGCCAGCTCGTAGATCGCAATTTCCGGCGTAAGCTCGACATAGTCGAAAATGTTTTTTGCCCCGTATTTAATTGCCAGCCGTTCCGCCATTTCCCGTTCCGCATATACGACGTTATCCGCGCCGTTGCGCAGGAGCAGCTTCCTGTGGACGTCCCGGCTCGCCCGGGCCAATATGAACTTGGCTCCGTAGTCTTTTAACAATACTGTCGTCTCTAAGGCGTTTTGAAAATTATCGCCGATGGCAACGACGCAAATATCAAAATTTTTAACGCCCAGGGACTGGATAAACACTTCGTTGGTTGCATCCCCGATCTGGATATTATCGATGATATTGATTGCGTTATCCGCCCGTTCCTCGTCTTTTTCGATTGCAAGCACGGAATTGCCCTCTTCAATGAATTTGGCGGCCATATGCCTTCCGAAACGGCCGAGTCCGATAATTAAAATTGATTTCATGTATGATAACCTCCGTAATATTTAACCGATCTGTATTTTTTCGAGTGGCAGAGAAGAAACTTTGATATTTTTGCTCGAGGAAAATGCAAGCAGCATCGTCATCGATCCCACTCTGCCGAATATCATCAAAAAACAAAGCAGCAGGCTGGAGAACGCGCCGAGCCCCGGCGTGATTCCGACAGACAGGCCTACTGTTGCGATAGCGGATACCGTTTCGAACAATACGTCCAAGAAAGCGATATTTTCTATATGCGATATGATCATCGCAGCGCCGCAGGAAAAAACGAGATATAACATCAGCACGCAGGATGCTGTCCGCGTGATCCCTTCTTCCATCCGGCGTCCGAATGCTTCCGTAGATTTCCTGTGACGGAACGTCGTGATGATCGCAAGCATCAGTACGGCGAACGTGGTGGTCTTGATACCGCCCGCCGTGGAACCGGCGGAACCGCCGATCATCATCAGGCAAATGATCAGAAATCTGCCTGCTTCTGTCATTTTCGAAAGCTCTACCGTATTGAAACCGGCCGTCCTCGCACTGACGGACTGAAAAAAGGATGCGGCGATTTGCTCGGAAACGGTTTTATCCTGATACGCCGCTCCGCCTTGTTCGAGAAGAAACAAAAGCAGCGCTCCGCCTATAATCAGAAATGCGCTGACAAACAACACGATCCGCGTATGCAGCGACATTTTTTTGAAATGGAACTTGGAATCCAGAATATTCCGCCATACAAAAAAACCAAGGCCGCCGATAATAATCAGGGACATTATGATGAGATTGACATACCAGTTGCCTACGGCGCCTGTAAGGGAAGAATATTCGCTTTTGACGCCCATCAGGTCGAAGCCGGCGTTGCAGAAAGCAGAAATACTGTGAAACACGGAATACCAGATGCCTTTTCCGACTCCCAGCATCGGACAAAAATAAAACGTGAGCAAAACCGCGCCGATCCCTTCGATTAGAAGGGTGCCGATCGATACGAATTTCGTCATCCGCACGATTCCGCCCAAATACGGCGCGGAAATAGAATTCTGCATGAGCGCGCGCGATGTAAGGCCGATATTTTTCTTTGTCAGCGAAATCGCAGAAATACAAACCGTCATAAACCCGATTCCGCCGATCTGGATCAACGTGAGGATCACCGCCTGCCCGAACAGAGACCAGTTCGCATATGTATCGGCACGCACTAAGCCTGTGACGCATGTTGCGGAAGTCGCGGTGAAAAACGATGTCAAAAAGGAATGTCCGGATCCGTTCCGTACGGAAACAGGCAACCGAAGCAGCAGCGTACCGAGGCAAATAATGAGACAATATCCGAAAAGTATTATTTTCATCGGCGGAAGCTGCCTGAAATAATCGACTGTTTTTTTTATTATGATCCCTGATACCTCCCTTTATAATGCGATGCTTATTATACCTCGTTTCGTATGAAAATCAACAAAGAAAAAACGCAGCCATTCAGAAGAATAGCCGCGCTTGCGCAGTGCTGTTTTCCATCAGATATTTTCCTGGATATATCTGTAAACGCTTGCGGGAACCTGCTCCTTAAATTCATCCATTAATTTTTCCTCGGAAAGCCAGCGGATATGGGAAGAACGCAGCTCCAGACGGCTTGGGATCAAATGGACCGGAATTCCCAGCTCTATCACGGACTGGATCAGTTCCATTTCTTTGTCGATATTGATGTTTGGATGAAAGCTTCTTGCAACGCCGTCTGCGCCAAGCGCTTCCACGGAATGTGCCAGCCAGTCGTCGCTTTCGATATAAACGGAGACGTTATCCAATTTTTCTTCCCGCAGAGCATCTTCGATCAGTTCCTTCATGGTTTCCGAAGGAATCCATCTGTTCTGCTCCTCCGATTTCAGCGTCATGATAACCGCGATGACCTTATCGCTGCGTTCGGAAAGATATTTCAGCGAATTCATATGGCCGGTCGTAACCGGATCGAACATTCCCGGAAGGATGACCGTACCTAAAAATTTTTTTGCCATGATGAGCACACCCCTTTATACGATATTTTTATATTCTATATATTATCATATTATGCAGAATCGTTGCAACTCTCCGCCAATCATTTTACGGCTGCTTTTCCAGGAGCCTTGCCGATTGGAGAACGTACGTATCTCCTAAACCGCTTCTGCAGAAAAAGTCGATGCGGATCATATGGATCGCTCCGCTCCAGAAATCCGTAGCCCCAAGATCCAGTACGAACGTATGGAATTTTCCGTCCGCCGGGAAGGAAAACAGGACCGATTTCCCGCCTTCGGGCGCGGCTGTCTCTCCGGCGGCCAAGAAAAGCTCCGTAGTATAATCCGGCATAGAATTGTCTGCAGGGGCCATGCACGTTATTTCGAAATAGCGATATTTTTCGGCAGATAACGTTTCGCTGCTTTTCGCGTACAGTATCGCAGCATACGGATCTGCCGGATCCGTAACCGTCAATACGCAGCCGCCTTCTGCAGCCGTACGTTCGCAGCCGTGATACATGCCTAAGGTACCGGAAAGCTCATGCTTCGAAAAATCGAGATTGGTAAAATCCGTTTTCGTGCCGCTGCTTCCGCTCCATTCCCGGTTCAGCCATTCCAGGCGCGTCTTCAGCCAATCAGAAAGAAATTGCGCCGCATCATATTGGCTCGTATAGGAACACACGCTGTCATGCTGGTGGAATAACAGCTTTTTTCCGAGCAGATCCCATTTCTGGTAATTCCGGCTGAATTCGTTTTTATATGTTTCGCTTAAAGATAAAATTTTATCGGCGTCCGTGAGCAGAGCAGGGTATTTTTCCTGCCAGAGGGTTCTTACGCGCTCCCGAAACCATTCGGCGCCGTTCAGCATCACATACCAGGAATTCGTACGCACGCCGTCGCTGTATGAAAAATTTGCGGCGTAGAAGCCCTCCGGTGAAAATGTAGTGTCGTATTTCGTGTTTGCCAATGCGAAATCGAAATCCCACGGCGCTGCAAACGTCAGCTTGTGCGAGCCGGACGCGCTCATGTCCAGGTACATATTGAACGTACCGGCGTCGAGATTCTTGACGATTTCGTCTAATATGTACATCCTGACGGCTGATTCCAGATCGACGAGCGCACCGATCGTCTCCTGCTGTTTTTCCGATTTGGAGGCGTTTTCGTGAAAGTCCGTTTTCGGCTGCAATCTGCAATGCGCATCGATTGTATAATATTCATCAAGATATAGCGCGGCATATACCGCCTGGAAAACAGCGGTGCACCAATCCTCGGCAAACCGGAGCTGCTCTTTGGTGTAGTCGCCGCCGGAGAGGGAAAAGATCTGGTTTCCGCAATAAGAGCTTTCTCCGTTTAAATCCGTCACCAATACGTTTGCATAGAGCCGGATCGTGTTCGGTTCATCGGTGCGCCCGCCCTGCCCGATCATCAGATATCCGATATCGGTGCCGGTATACCCGTCTTCTTTCTCAAAGATCGCAACGCGGTTTGGATTGATCTGCGACTGCTCGCAAACTAAGTAGACGCCGAGATATTCGCGATTGAGATACACCTGTGCGTATGTAAAATCAGAACAGTAATATTTTCCCTCCAATAAGCTGCTGCCAAGCCGGAAGGCGGTGGACGTGCGCATCATGGAAGGGTCGAAATAATCCGCCATCAGGCACCAGTTTTTGCATTCCGCATTCCCATTGATTCCAAGCAGCGCCTGTTTTTGATCAAAACGCAGACGATAAGGCTTTTTCTCCGCTGCCGCCGTGGAGTTTCCCCGCACGCGAATCTTTGCGGCAATCTTACTGAACCGGTAAGGCTCCTCGCAGTTTTCTGCTGAAACGCTGCACGCGACGTATTCTTCCTTTGAGGTAACGGCGGCTTCCTGTTCCGTATCGATGCGAAGCACTGCCATCGACGAAACTTGCCCCGGCTCCGGAGAAACCGGCGGCTTCGTTTGTGCCTTTTCCGTCGGGACGGACTTACTTTGCGCAGGCGTGTTCTGTATTCCCGCTGCACTGCGGCAGGAACAAAGCAGCACCGCCGGAAGGAGCAGGAGGATCAGGAGAAAAACGAGATACGATCTTTTATGGACTGTATTCATAATAGTAATAACCTCTCACGTTGCGATATAGATTATTTTATGCCTGTGCCTATTTCCTGTCAAGCAGAAGCAGCGTACCGTTCAAGAATATTCAAAATGCGTTTTCCTCTTTTTGATATTGCAGCGTATAGAGCTGGTAATATTTTCCGTGCGCCGCCAGAAGCTGCTGATGGCTGCCCTGTTCGATGATTACGCCGCGGGACAGGACAATAATATTGTCCGCATGCTGTATGGTCGACAATCTGTGGGCTACGATCAGCATCGTACCGATATTCTTCATGCGCTCCAAGGAATTTTGAATCAGGAGTTCCGTCTCGGTGTCGATATTCGCCGTAGCTTCATCTAAGATCATGACCGCCGGTTTGTGGAGGATCGTGCGGGCAAAGGAAAGCAGCTGGCGCTGCCCCGCAGAGAAATTGTTGCCGCGTTCCCGCACCGGTTCGTCGAGGCCGCCCTCTAATTTATCGATAAAATAGTTCGCGTTCACGTAGCGGCAGCTTTCCAGGACCTGGGCGTCGGAAAGGCCTTCCTCCCGCAGAACGATATTGCTGCGGATCGTACCGGAAAACAAAAAGACATCTTGCAGCATCTGCCCGAAGTGTTTGCGGAGGAACGAAATTTTTATTTTACGGATGTCGACGCCGTCAATTAAAATTTCACCTTTCTGAAATTCATAATTTCTGCAGATCAGAGACAGGATCGTCGTCTTTCCGGAACCGGTCGAACCGACGAACGCCACCGTTTCCCCGGGATTCACATGGAAGGAGACGCCGCGCAGCACCCATTCGCCGGGAAGATAACTGAACCAGACGTCGCGGAATTCGATTTCACCTTTTATTTCCGGAAGTTCGGCCGCATCGCAGGCGTCCGTGATCTCCGGAGCGACATCCATAACGGAAAAGACTTTCTCCGCCGAGGCAAACGCGGATTGCAGCAGGCTGAACTGTTCCGCCAGGTTCTGGATCGGCGTGAAAAATTTGGAAATATACATATAAAACGTGACGATGATCCCGCCCGTTATCGACTGCCCCAGAAAAATAGTATGGTCAAAATAGCCTTTTCCCCCAAGATAAAACAGGCAAAGCACGGAGCTGATATAAAGCATATATACGAGCGGACGGAAAATTCCGTAAACAAAAATCTGCTGCCGCTTTGCCTTGCCCAGGGCGTTGCTCTTACTGCGGAATTCCTGCAGCTTGGCTTCTTCCCGGTTGAAAATCTGCGTGATTTTGATGCCGGATAAATTTTCGGATAAATACGTATTGATATCAGTCGTGCGGTCCTTTACGCTGCGGTATGCGCGGCGGGAAAATTTGCGGAAGATTACCGTAAACAGCACGATAAAGGGGACGAAACACAATACCATCAGCGTCAGCGCATAATTCAAGAAAAGCATTGCTGCCAGAATGCCCAGCACGACAAAGCAGTTCTTGGCCAGGTTTACGAGGATATTGGTAAACATCATGGAAATCGCGTTTGTATCATTCGTAACGCGCGTTACCAATTTCCCGACCGGAATCTCATTGAGCTGTGTATGGGAAAGCGATTCGATGTGCGCGAATGCGTCTTCCCGTATTTTAGATATGACCCGCTGTCCCGTTTTTTGCAGGAGGATGGACTGCAAGTATAAGCAAAGCATGGAAAATATCAAAATACCCGCGTAAGCGCCGACGGCCCGGTACAATTGTGCGGGACGGAAATCGCCGATGATCAGTTCTTCGATCCCGCCTACAAGCAGCGGAGCGGCAATGTCGTAAGCAATGGAAAATACCATCAGCAGCCCTGCCAGCAGAAAATTTTTATAATACGGTTTGCCATAAGCGATCAGCCGTTTTACGATCTCCCCATCCTTCATACGGCGGTCGAAGCCCATAGTTTCCTTTTTATCCCGTACCATCGCATACGCGAAAATCAGAACGGCGGAAATCGTTCCGATCATGCCGCCAACCAATAAAAGCGGAAAATATTCATACATCTTCGTCACCTCCCGCTTCGTCTTCCAGACGCTGCAGCGCAACGATTTTCCGGTACTCTTCGCACGTCCGGCAAAGCTGCTCGTGCGTTCCTATCGCCCGAATCCGCCCCTCGTCGATAAAAAGAATTTTATCCATGCGTTCGACAGTGGAAATCCGGTGGGCGGTCAGAATCGTCGTTTTGCCCGCTCTGCTGCTTCTAAGGTTATCCAGAATGGCTTTTTCGGTTTTCGTATCCACCGCGGAAAACGAATCGTCCAGTATCAGAATCGGCGCGTCTTTCAACAGCGCTCTTGCAATGGAGATGCGCTGCTTCTGGCCGCCGGAAACGGTAACGCCGCGTTCTCCCAGGATGGTTTGATATCCTTCCCGGAATTCCGAGATATTTTCATGAACAGCGGCTAATCCGGCGGCGCGCGCGATCTCCTCTTCCGCCGCGCTGCCGAAGGCAAAGGCGATATTGCCGGAGATCGTGTCGGAAAACAAAAAATGGTCCTGCGGCACGTAAGCGCAGTTTGATCTTACCGAACGGATCGAAACGGAATTGATGTCCCGGCCGTCGATAAAAATTGTGCCGTCTGTAACGTTGTAGGTACGCAGGAGAAGATCGACGAGCGTGGTTTTACCTGAACCCGTCCTGCCGACGATGCCGACGTTCTCTCCCGCTTCGATTACGAAGGAAATATCGCGCAGCACATCATACTCGCCGCCGGGATAACGGAAATTCAATTTTCTGAATTCGATTTTACCGTGTACGTCCGTCAATGCTGCGACGTCCGAACGGTCGGCCACGTCGACGCTCGCATCGAGGAGCGCGCTGATCCGATTCAAAGATGCTTTTCCCCGCGAATGCATTTCGATCAGCATGGATACCGCCATGACCGGCCATACGATGGCGGAAAAATAACCGATATATTCTATGAGCTGTCCCGCGTTAAAAGCATTGCGGTATACCAGGTAGCCGCCGTATCCCAATATGACGCAAATCACCGATTCTACGAGCAGGGTGACGAGAATATTCAGCAGCATGGATATTTTGGTGTACGCGACGTTGGCATCCTCATTTTTTTGATTCAGTTTACGGAATGCCAGCAATTCTTTCAGCTCTTTCACGAATGCTTTGATTACCGCAATTCCGGAAAAGCTTTCCTGCGCGAAATCCGATAAGTCAGAAAATGCTTGCTGCCGTTCCTCCCATTTCCTCGTCATCGTTTTTCCCAGCACCGTGCCGATGGCAAGCAAAAGCACCAGGGGAATCAACGTAAGGCCCGTCAGCAGCCGGTCCATATGCCACATTTTGAGCAGCGCCAGGACGCCGAGAAACAAGGCGTCGAAGAACATCAGGATTCCGTCGCCGAAGCATTCCTGAACGGTATCCAGGTCATTTGTATACAGGCTCATCAGATTGCCGACTTTATGTACCTGATAATATTCCTGGGATAAATTTTTGCTGTGGTCAAACATGCGGTTCCGCAACTGTGTTTCCACCCTGATGGCCGCTCCGTAGAAGCAGACGCGCCACAAAAAACGGCCGGCTACCATGACGAGTATGATAAAAATCATAGGCAGGCAGATTTCCTGCAGCAGCAGCTGTAAATCAAAAACGGCCGTCCGCCCGCCGATCTCCACCGGATTTCCGTTGACGCCGTTTATGACGATCCGGTACAGTTCCGGCACTTTGAGCTGGAAATAATCCACGAAGATCAGCGCTGTCATGCCCAGCAGCAGAACCGGTGCGTTTCTCAAATAATAATGATTGATATATTTCCCGAATAACACAAACAGTCTCCTTGTTGATACCACGTAAAACGCATTATTATCTTAGGTACTATATCAAACCGGCGCGATCAAGTCAATTCGCAGGTAAGGTAATCCCTTTAAATGTTTATTGACATATCAAATAAATACCATATAATATTTACTAATTAATCATGCAAAATTGGAGGTTTTTATTTTGAGGGACAAAAACTTAGGCTAAGCGTTTATTATTGCAATCAGCATCTTGTTATTAGGCGTAATAATCTTTTTTTCTTTATTTAAAATCTTTTCATTGTTTCGGCCGAATGTTAAATACGCAATTCCTTCAGAACTCATTGTGGAATTAAAAGAGCAGCAAACACAAAACCAAGAAAAACAATATCTTTATATGGATGAAGCAAGCAGCTATTTAAAAATCGATATGTCGTATTTTGAAGAACTTTTTAATGCAGGCAGTCTGGAAGGCACCTATGTAAAAGTAAACGATCAGAATATTTTTATCAAAGAATTGCTCGATGAATGGATGCGTGCACAAATTGATAATCATTAAAAATTTATCATAAATGATCTGACAACGGAAAATGCTATACCTTGAGCAGATAAAACAAGCGGGCCGTAAAAATGGAAATTTTTACGGCCCGCTTGTTTTCATTCAATTACTATTTTCTATCAGGCTTCGTTTCTTTTCTTGAAGAAAACGATCGTTGTCGTGCAGATTACAACAAATACGACGGCAGCGAAAATCAGATTTGCATCTCCGGTCGGAGGAGGCGTAGGCGTAGGATCTACGGAACCGCCCTTCTCTACAAAAGAGAATGTCTTCGTATCGAGAATCGTATAAGTATCGTCTCCGGCGCCCTTGAACATGATGATTTTATAATCGCCCTTTTCAAGCTTGCTGAAGTCATCACAAATGGCTTTTGTCAATTTGATCGTACCTTCCTTGATCGCTTCGGCAGGAACCTCCTGCTTGCCGTTTGTGTAGCACCATACGCCGATCGAATTGCCTGCAGTGATTGCTTCCGGCGCCGATGCGGGATAAATGCCGAACCACGTATCTGCAGTAGGGGCGTTCCGGAACGTCAGGCTGATGGAGAAATCGTCCGACAGCTCATACTTCGTATTGTCGATCGTAAAACCGGGTTCATCGACCTTGCCTTCTTCGAAAGCGGCCATATCGGGAAGCGTCGCGTTGTAATTATTCGCCGCATCCGCAGAATCGAACAGTGCGATGTATCCGCAG
>JBKUJR010000058.1:0-13900 GCA_046952735.1 Clostridia bacterium
CTTCCGTTTCATTCAAATTGCCGAAAGCGCCGTTGATCGGCAGGATCACAATGTCCGAACCTTCCGTCTTTTCCTGGATCAGCCTGTCGCGGTAAGCAGAATCTCCCACGGCATAAATCCGCTTGTTCCCGATCGTAAACACCGTTCCAACCGCATACGGCGTATCGCTTCCATGATCGCAATATACGAAATCACACGTAAAATGCTTTCCAAGCCGCAGCCGGTCCCCTTCCCGGATTAAATGCACCTGATCCGTTAGGAAAGAACGTTTTTGCAGCTCCTCCAAACCGCATTGCGTCACATACATCTGCGTTTTGCGATTTTTCAAAAACGCTTCTGCGGAAACGATATCCAGATGGTCGTAATGTCCGTGACTGCACAGAACGGCATCAAATACAAGCTCTCCAGCTTCCAGCAGAAACGGCATGAGACGCTTAAATCCGAATTCCCGGTTGCAGCAGTCAGACAGGTAAAGGTCATACGCCAGCAAAAATCCGTCTTCGTCTTTCAGCAGGAAGCCCGCCTGTCCCATGAAATAAAGATGTACGCAATTTCTCTCCGGTATGTCGTTTCGAATATAATCAGAAAATGTTTTCATGGTCAGAAATCCCTTGCAAAACCGCATGTCCAGCCGCCGTCCACCGTAAGTACGGCGCCTGTAAGATAAGAGGCGGCTTCGTTTGAGCCCACATATAAAGCGGCATTCGCAATATCGGAAGGATCACCCGGCCGGTGCTGCGGAATATGGGAAAGCATCGCCTCCGCACGTTCCTTATCATTATAAAATAGCGCTTTCGTTCCTTCAAACATAATGGAACCCGGCGCGATCACATTGACGCGGATCCCCTGCGGCGCGAGCTCCAGCGCCATCGCTTTCGAAAAATTGATCACGCCTGCTTTTGCCGCAGTAAAAGCGCACTGGTTCCGGAACGGAACGATTCCTACCACGGAGCTGATATTGATGATATTTCCCCCGCCGGCTTTTATCATGTACGGCGTAAAAACCTTTGAGCATTTATAAGTTCCGTCCAGGTCCACTCCTATAATCCAGTTCCACTTGTCGTCATCAAATTCATGTACCGGCTTCCGGTCTTCCGGTCCGACGTTGACGCCGGCATTATTTACCAGCACATGGATCGCGCCGAACGCTTTCTCGATTTCCGCCGCCGCAGTCTCCAGACTCTCCCGATCCGTAACTTCCATGGAAAACACTTTTGCGATTCCGCCTGCATTCCGGATGCTCTCGGCAATTTCATTCCCCTTTTTCGTATTCCTGCAGCCGATCGCCACTTTCGCGCCGTTCGCGGCAAAGGCCTCTGCCATCGCGCTTCCGATCGCGCCGGAAGCTCCGGTGATCACGACTGTCTTTCCCGTATAATCTACCTTCATTTTGCTTTCAAAACTCATATTAACATTTCCTCCGATTTGTTTTTTTATAAAATCCAGCTTACTGTTTCAGCAGCCGGTTTTTTATCCGCTTTTCTGATTTCGCCCTGCGCATATCCGAGCGCCGCCATTCCCCATACCACATGCGTCTCCGGAATACCGAGCTCCGTCAGGAGCTCCCGGATCTTTGGTTCTTCACAAATCCCGTTCAGCTGGTTGATCCATACGGAACCGATGCCAAGCGCGTGCGCCGCCAAAAAAATATTTTCCAATGCGCAGGCGCAGTCCGCCAATCCATGCGGATTGCTTTTTTCATTCGAGGCCAGGATCAGCGCATCCGGTCCATAGAAACAATATTTGTCGTCGCCTCCGAGGCAGTCAGCAATCCGATGTGCCAGCTCGGTCATCAGCGTTTTATTCTTCAAAACCGTAAATTTCCAGAGCTGCTTGTTCCGCCCCGAAGGCGCGTAGCGCGCGGCATCCGTTATCGTTTCAAGATTTTCACGGGAAATTTCCCTGCCTGTAAAACGCCGCACACTTCTTCGCGTCATCAAATTTTCGATCGCATCCATGATCCGGATCCTCCTTTATCTATCTGTCCTATAAATTAACACGCTTTTCAAAAAAATGCAAATCAGGAGGCGCCAAGAGGAACGTCCCATTCCGCCAGAAATTGCAGCATCAGCGTCACATCGGCGCCTGTAATCTCGCCGTCCGCATCTACGTCCGCAGCGGCGGCATTCATAGGAACATCCCAATCCGTCAGAAATTGCAGCATCAGCGTGGCATCTTTTCCGTCGAGAGCCCCGTCGCCCGTCGTATCTCCGGCAAGGGGACGGACAGCGCAGGCGGCAGGCTTGATCGTGCAATTTCCTGCAAAGTCATAAACCTCCACAGAATACCCGGCCGGATCTTCCGGCAGCTTCAGCGCAATACAGCGCTTTCCGGCCTGATAAGAAACACCTGTTCCCATAGAATAAGGAACGCCGTCGGGATCGAGCAAAATCGCGCCCTGTACTTCCACATTGTCAGAGGCATTTACATAAATCATATCCGTGCCGTCTGCCGCTTTTCCAAAAAAGAACGGCAGCGCTTCAGGACCTTCCGTGTCTACCACGATCGGCAGGTCGGCGTGAACCCACGCCTCCTCTTCTTTCACCACTCTGCAGGTATATTCGATCCGATATACCTCCCCGTCATGAATCGAACCGTCCGCATCTTTACCATCCCATCCAATATTTACCTTCGATAACGGCCGATTGAAATTGGCATCCCACGATCCGCCGTCGCCGGCATACTGCTCATATACGAGCGTGCCTTTTTGATTATAAATCCGGAAAGTGAGATCGTATACCGGGCGTAAAAATGTGGTCGAAACAGCAAAAGAGTCAAATACCCCGTCGCCGTTGGGGGAAAAACAGGGAGAAGAAACCGACGGAGCTTCCGCGCCGCCGAACAGTTCCATCAAATTCATGCCTAAAATGAGCTTGCCTTCCGCGTAAAGGTATGTGGGATCGAAATGGGACTGCGTCCCTCCATACAAAAAACTGTCAAACACGGGACTGTCCAGCCATGAGCCGTAAAAGCCCATAAACGGCAGAAGGAGATCGGGATCCCGTCCGTTTTTCAAATAAATATAACCTTCGGCATACGTCCCGTTTTCAAAATAACGGTCCATATACGCCATATCCTCCGCGCTTAGAGAAAGGGATACATCGATTCTGGCGGCGGCGCCTGCCGCAACGGTAACCGCTGTCACCGCATGCCCATGTGCATCCCGGAACGTCATGTTTCCCGTCAGCTTTCTGCCATGGGAAGCAAGCGCATCGTCGGATGGATCCTCCGTATCGTCTCCGGAGACCGCGTCGGAAATCAGATCATACGTAAGATCGTATGTCACAGCCGCATCCGATACATTTTTGATATAGAAATGAAACGCGTATTTTCCCGTCCGCTCCCGGTCGTCACCCAGCGATAGTTTGGGCCTGTTATGATCCGCCGCGCTGTCCGTATAGAGATAAGCCGGCGTTTCCAGCGCTTTTTTGATATTCGGAATGCCGTTTCCCTGACGGCGCGGTGAAACGGCGACGCCGCTTTCCGAATCCGCAACGTTCCGCGCCGTAGACATCAGTAAATTGGAAATCAATCCGGGATAATCCCTGCGGTCTTCGATTCCGTATCGGTCCTTCCGCGCTGAGACGTTCTGTTTCATAACCGCATACAGTCCCGCCGCCTGAGGGGACGCCATGGAAGTGCCGTCCATAAATCGGTATTGCTGATCCGGCACGGAAGAATAAATTTTCCCGCCGAAACACATCAGGTCCGGTTTCAGGGCCAGGAGGTTCGTAACGCCCCAGTTGGTGAAGCTGCTGACTTCCGGATCTCCTTCCCGAAAAGAATGGGAAACAGCGAAACGAATCGTTTGCTCCGGCAGCTCCGCCAGCGCAAGGCCGTCCTCCATCGACAGGAAAAATCCGGGAAGTACGCTGCCAGAGGCAGTCAGCGCGCCATCTTCCGGTATATTATTGTAAAATATGATCCCGGCAGCTCCGGCCGCAGCTGCGTTTTGCGACTTTTCCTGAAAGGATATTTCTCCTCTGCGCACGAGCGCATATTTTCCGGAAACGTCGAGACCATCGAAATCCGCCGCGCTTCCGATCCCCGGCACAACAACGTAGGCGATCCGCTGTCCGTCCAAAGCATAGGCGTCGTACGCCGCATGGACATTGGCATGGAATACGGAACCGTCCGATGCGGTGATCCCCGTCTGAATCGATAACAAACTGTCCGCCGATGCGATCGACAGCACTTCCGGCACGGCGCTGGGATATTCCGGAACGGAGTAGGCGGGATGGCGAAGCAGGCTGTTCCCGTCAAATGCATATTTATCGGAATTACCGGCGGAAACGCAGACCTGGATGCCGGCTTTCTCCAAATTCTCCATAGCTATATGTTCAAGGTCTATTTTATCAGCAGATCCGTACAACATGACTCCCTGCGAACCGAAACTGCAATTCACCACGTCTGCTTCCAGATAAAGGCAATCATCCAGGGACGCCAGAATCGTTTCCGTCCGCAGTCCGGCGTTTCCCATAAATACAAGCTGCGCGTTCGGGGCATTTCCATCGAGGGTATATCGGCTCCCTTTCGCGCCCGCCCCATTCCCCGCCGCGATTCCGGAGACGTGCGAGCCGTGAATCACCTCCGGGTCACTGGAGTACGTATCCGTCGTATAAGTTTCATAATTTACGGCATAGGGAAGTTTCTCGCTCAGATAATAGGATCCCTCTCCGGACTCCCCGATAGAAAGATACCGCGAGATCCGGTCTATAAAATCTTTTGTCAATCTGCCGGTCCCTTCTTGCCGCATCGTAAAATATTCATGGGCGGTATCGAGCTCCGTATCGATTACCGCGATCACCATTCCCGTAGCATCGCCATACGTCCCGTCATTTCCCACAGGAAGCAATACGCCAGACGCGGCATCCACACGCGTGCCGGAGGATCCGGAAACGGCGCGTTGCTCCGGTTTGGTTTCCCCCGGCAGTCCAAGATACAAACAATTATAATCCAGGGAATCCGCCGCCCCCAGAAGCTTCTCATATTCCGCTGCGGTGAGCGCGATACAAAAACCGTTCACAGCCGCCGTATAGCGGTAAGCAACCGTGAGCCGGCGTTCCAGCAGCGTTTCGATTTCCGCCAGCAGCGTATTCTGTCTTTCGAGCAGGCCCTCATATGCGTGCCGGCCTTCCGCCGTCTGCACGAAAGCGCCGCTGCCCATCCTCCGGGCCTCCGGATATTCGGAAATCGCTTTGTCCTCTAAAGTAACGATCACCGCATAAGCAGCGGACGGATCCGCATGCTCTGCGCGGTACTGCGCGATATAATCTTTCAGAAACGCGGCGTTTATCCTTTGCGGGATCCATATCGCAAAGCAGGAACACGCTGTCAGAAAAGAAAGGAAAAGCGCCGTCAGCTTCTTTTTCATGAATGCCTCCCGTAAAACGTATTACATTTTTTCTACGACGCGCACCCCGATCAGGTGCAGCGCCGATTTGATACAGATACATGCTGCTTCTGTGAGCATCAGCCTGGCCTTGCGGAGCTCCGGCTCCGATTTCATGATATTGCACGTATTGTAAAATTTATTGAACGATTGCGCAAGGTCCGTTACGAATCGCGTCACACAGCAAGGCTCGTATTTTGCAGCCGCCTCCCGGACGACGTCCCCGTACGAATTGATCAGCTTCGCAAGCTCGAATTCTTCGGCGCCCTCCGCCAAAGACAAGTCGGCCCCGCTGTAATCAACGCCGTTTTCCGCCGCTTTTCGAAGGACGCTCCGGCCTCTTGCATAAGCATATTGCACGTACGGTCCCGATTCGCCTTCAAAATCGAGGATATCGTCCCAGGTAAATACGATGTCTTTTTCTCTCCCGTTTTTGAGAAAAGAATACAGGATCGCGCCGACGCCGATTTTCTCCGCGACTTCCTCCAGGTCCTCTATATTTTTACTCGTAGGACTGTTTTCTATTACTTCTTTCGTTTTTTCGATCGATTCGCGCAGCACGTCTTCCAGGAACACTACGTCCCCGTGGCGCGTCGAAAGTACCTTGTCCGGGAACCGGACGTATCCGAATCCGACATGGACGCAGTCTTTTGCCCATTCGCAGCCCATTTTGTCCAACACAGAAAAAATCTGCTTGAAATGCAGCGTCTGCGGCGTACCGACGACATAGAGGTTTTTATAAAAATCATATGTCCGTTTCCGGTAAATGGCCGCCGCCAGATCGCGCGTCGCGTAAATCGTGGTTCCGTCTGATTTTAAAATGATGCAGGGGGGCAGGTTGTCTTCTTCAAAGCGGACGACCTGCGCGCCGTCGCTTTCTTCCAGGAGATTCTTCCGGCGCAGGAGCTCCACGACTTCCGGCATTTTATCGGAATAAAAGCTCTCTCCTGCATAGGAATCAAACGTAATGTCCAAAAGCTTATAAATCCGGTTGAATTCTTTCAAGCTCGCATCTACGAAAAACTGCCAGAGCGCATGGACTTCCGCATCCCCGTCTTCCAGCTTTTTAAAATACATTCTGGCTTCTTCTTCCAGCTCCGGATGGAGCTCCGCTTCCGTGTGGAACCTGACGTATATTTTTAAAAGTTCGTTGATCGGATCATTTTTAATCGTTTCTTCCTTACCCCACCGTTTATACGCGCTGATCAGCTTGCCGAATTGCGTTCCCCAGTCCCCGATATGATTGATCTTCACCGTATCATAACCGAGAAATGCATATATACGCTCGATGGCGCTGCCAAGCGCCGTCGTAACGAGATGTCCGATGTGAAATGGTTTTGCGATATTCGGCGATGAAAATTCGACGAGAACGCGTTTTCCGCTGCCTTCTTCCGACTTCCCATAATCTGCGCCTTTTGCCAAAACCTCGGAAACGACGTTCTTCGTCAGGACGCCGCGTTTCAGGTAAAAATTCAAATATCCCCCTACTGCTTCTATCCGCAGAAAAGGATCGCCGGCTTCGGAAGAGCCCGATAATTTTTCACAGAGCTCCGCCGCGATCGCAGGGGGCGCCTTTCGAAACTGTTTTGCAAGAGAAAAACAGGGAAATGCAATGTCGCCCATATTCGGATCGGGGGGAACGGCCATCAGCCTCTGCGCTTGCTCCATTGTGATCCGATCTGTTCCCAGCGCGGAAACAATCGCTTCCGCCGCTATTTTTTTATAGTTCATTACCGATCCCTCCTCTGTTTTTATACCACGATATTGACGATTCTACCAGGTACCGCAATGATTTTCCGGACCGTTCTGCCGGCAAGCAGCGCTTTCACCGCATCCGTTTCCAATACGAACCGTTCCGTTTCTTCTTTCCCATAGGAAGAAGGAACCATAAGCTTCATTTTTACTTTTCCGCAGATCTGTACGGCGATTTCAACCCGTTCCTTCTCCATGGCTTTTTCATCATAGGAAGGCCAGCCCGATCGATAAATCGGCTTTTCAGAGAGCGATTGCTGCTGCCAGATTTCTTCCGTGATATGCGGCGCCACAGGATTCAGCAGCAGAAGCAGCATCCGAAGTTCTTCTCTGGTGACACGGCCGCGCGCATAGATATCGTTTACAAGAGACATCATAGCGGCGATCGCAGTATTGAACTTCATTTTCTCGTAATCTTCAGAAACTTTCTTAATCGTAGCATGCACGGCCGCTTTGAGCTCTTCCGAAAGCGATTCGTCCCCCGTCAGGATATTCTGCAGCTTCCAAACCCTGTCTAGGAAACGGTAGCAGCCCCTCGCTCCCTGCGTAGACCACGGAATCGCCTGGTCGAAAGCGCCCATAAACATTTCATATACCCGGAACGCATCCGCCCCGATTTCATTGACGATATCGTCGGGATTAATGACGTTTCCTCTCGATTTTGACATTTTCTCGCCGTTTTCCCCCAGGATCATACCGTGCGAGGTCCGCCGGAAATATGGCTCAGGGCAGGAAATCGCACCGATATCGTACAGGAAGCGATGCCAGAATCTCGAATACAGCAGATGAAGCGTCGTATGTTCCATACCGCCGTTATACCAGTCCACCGGCAGCCAGTAATCCATGGCTTCTTTGGAGATGAATTCCTTGTCGTTGCAGGGATCGCAGTATCTAATAAAATACCAGGAAGACCCCGCCCATTGCGGCATCGTATCCGTCTCCCGTTTCGCCGGCGCGCCGCACTGCGGGCAAGTAGTATTCACCCATTCCGGAACGTTTACAAGCGGGGACTCTCCGCTGTCCGTCTGCATATAATTCCGGATTTCCGGCAGTTTTACCGGCAGGTCCTTCTCCGGCACCGGAACCCATCCGCAGTGTTCGCAGTAGACGAGCGGAATCGGTTCTCCCCAATACCGCTGCCTGCTGAACACCCAGTCCCGCAATTTATAGTTGACCTTTCGATGTCCGAAGCCCTGATCCTGGATCCATTGTATGATCGTTTTCTTGGCTTCGGCCACACACAGTCCGTCCAAAAAACCGGAATTCGTTAAAACGCCGTTTTCGATATCGGTATACGGCGCATTCTGCACGTCGCCGCCTTTGACGACTTCTACGATCGGCAATCCGAATTTTTTCGCAAATTCCCAGTCCCGCTCGTCATGCGCCGGAACTGCCATGATGGCGCCCGTTCCGTACGAAATCAGTACGTAATCCGAAATCCAAATCGGAATTTCTTTATTATTTACAGGATTTACGGCAGTTATTCCCTTTAGCGGCACGCCTGTTTTTTCCTTTGTCATTTCCGTTCTTTCGAAATCCGATTTTTTGGCCGCCGCCGCTTTATAAGCAAGAACTTCGTCGTAATTTTCTATTTTGTCCTTCAGCTTTTCGATAATCGGATGTTCCGGTGAAACCACCATATAAGTCGCGCCGAAAAGCGTATCGGGACGCGTAGTGTACACGGTCAGGATTTCATCCCGCGTTCCTTTGGCAGCCGGCACGGTAAAATCCACTTCCGCGCCTTCGCTCCTGCCGATCCAATTTTTCTGCTGCGTTTTGACCTTTTCAATAAACGCCACGTCATCCAGCCCATCCAAAAGTTTCTGCGCGTAATCCGTAATTTTAAGCATCCACTGCGATTTCACGCGCCGTACGACCTCTCCGCCGCAGCGTTCGCAGACGCCGTTTACCACTTCTTCATTTGCAAGTCCTACCTTGCATTCCGTACACCAGTTGATCGGCATTTCCGCCTTATAGGCCAGCCCTTTTTCAAACAACTTTAAAAAGATCCACTGCGTCCATTTATAGTAGGCAGGATCCGTCGTATTGATTTCCCGCGCCCAGTCGAAAGAAAAACCGATCCGTCTGAGCTGCTCTTTGAAATGGGCGATATTTTTCGCCGTCACATCCGCCGGATGCACCTTGTTCTTAATTGCGTAATTTTCCGTAGGAAGTCCGAACGCATCCCACCCGATGGGGAACAGCACATTATAGCCTTCCATCCTGCGCTTTCTGGCGATGATGTCCATCGCGGTATTCGATCTGGGATGTCCGACGTGAAGGCCGTTTCCGGAAGGATACGGAAATTCGATCAAACCGTAAAATTTCTTTTTATTCTTGTCGATTACCGCTTCAAACGCTTTGTTTTCTTCCCAGATCTTCTGCCATTTCGCTTCGATCTCGGCAGGTTTATATTCAAATATTTTTTCTTCCATTTTTATTCCCTCCTGTTCGATAAATCAACATACGGCTGTTTGCTGCCCACATTTTTATAAGCCGGTCTGATGATTCGGTTGCTTACCGCAAGTTCTTCCAAGCGGTGCGCGCTCCATCCCGCAATCCTGGAAATGGCAAAAATCGGCGTAAACAACTCTTTCGGGATATTCAGCATCGTATATACCAATCCGGAATAGAAATCCACGTTTGCACACATGACTTTCGACGAATTTTTGAACTCTTCAAAAGCCGCGGGAGCCAGTTCCTCCACCGTTTTGTAAAACTCAAATTCTTCTTCCCATTCCCCTCCGAGCGCCGCCGCCAATTCCTCCGCTTTTCTTTTCAGAAGCTTGGCCCGCGGATCGGATTTCGTATATACTGCGTGTCCGATTCCATAGATCAGGCCCGACCGGTCATACGCTTCTTTCTGCAACAGCCGGATCAGATAGTCCTTAATGGCGCCTTTCTCCCGTTTATCCGGAATATGCGCTTTGATATCTTCCATCATGTCCATCACTTTCAAATTCGCGCCGCCGTGTTTCGGGCCCTTCAGCGCGCCGATCGCAGCCGCAACCGCAGAATACGTATCCGTGCCTGTCGAGGTCACGACATGTACGGTAAAAGATGAATTGTTGCCTCCGCCGTGTTCCGCGTGCAATACGAGCGCAAGATCCAGCACCTCCGCCTCCAGTCTCGTATATTTACTGTCCGGCCGGATCATTTGGAGCAAATTCTCCGAAGTGGAAAGCCCTTTTTGCGGATTATGGATATACAGGCTTTTATCATAATAATAATGGGATCTCGCTTGATAGGCGTACGCCGTCATCGTCGGCATCTGCGCAATCAGGCGGATGCACTGCCGGAGTACGTTTTCATAAGAAATATCATCCGGATTGCCGTCATAAGAATAAGAAGCCAGCGCGCACCGCGCCAGCTTATTCATGATATTGTTGCTGGGCGCTTTCATGATCATATCCTCGGCAAAGCCGTCAGGCAGCTTTCTGCAATCATCTAGCATCGCCTTAAAATGCTCCAGCTGCCGGTTGTCCGGAAGCCTCCCCGTGATTAAAAGATATGCGGTTTCTTCAAATCCGAAGCGACGATCTTTTTCAAAGCCATCCACAAGATGATCGATACTGATCCCGCGGTACAGCAGCTTCCCGTCAATCGGCACTTTTTCATTTTCTTCGATGATATAAGCCCGCACATCGCCGATACTCGTAAGCCCTACCAGCACGCCGGTGCTGTCCGCATTTCTGAGTCCCCTTTTGACATTATATTTTTCGTACAACGCCGGATCGAACGAATCCGCGGCAACGGCCGTTTCCGACATCTCGCGTATAAAATCGCCGTATTGGTTAAAGATCGAATCACAGTTCTGATGATACATATTCTGTTCCTCCAAAATAAGATACAAAAAGCCATTATATCCTTTGCAGATATAATGGCTTATTGTATTAAATCCTATGGATTCTGTCAATTATTTCTTAGTCCTCATCCTCCGTCATATGTCCTTTCGCTTCTTCTACGATCTTGTGCGCGATATTTTCGGGAACCTCTTCATATCGTGCGAATTCCGTATCGAAAGACCCCCTTGCCTGCGTCATGGAACGAAGATCCGTGGCATATTTGAACATTTCCGCATACGGCACCTCCGCTACGACTTCCTGCATGCCGTTTTCCAGCGGATTCATGCCGAGCACCCGGCCCCTGCGTTTATTCAGATCGCCGATCACATCGCCCATGTACCGCTCAGGGATGTATACCTTTACGCTTACCACCGGTTCCAGGAGTACCGGCGCCGCCTGTTTCATGCCCGCTTTAAACGCAATTTTCGCCGCGGATACGAAAGCGACTTCCTTGGAATCCACCGGATGGTATTTTCCGTCGACAAGCGTCGCTTTCAGATGTACCACGGGATATCCCGCAAGCACGCCTTTGCGCACGCTTTCCTGCAGGCCCTTCTCAACGGACGGGAAAAACTGTTTCGGCACGGCGCCGCCGAATACTTTTTCGCAAAACTCCAGTTCTTCTTTCTCCCCGGGTTCAAATTCAACGACGACCTTTCCGTATTGCCCGGCGCCGCCGGACTGCTTTTTATGGAGGCCTTCCGCAGAAACCTTTTTGCGGATCGTCTCCCGGTACGGAACCTTTGGATCCTCGAGCTGTACGGAAACGCCATACCGGTTTTTCAATTTATTTACCACCGTATCGATATGCTGGTCTCCGAGGCCTGAGAGCAGCATTTGTCCCGTCTCCGAATTCTGATAAAAATGGATAACGGGATCCTCGTCTTTCAGCTTTCCGAGGCTTGTGCTGATTTTTTCTTCATCGCCTCTCGTTTTCGGCGCGATGCCTAAAGTCAGCTGGGGTTTTGGGAAGGCGGTCGGCGCCAGTAAAATCGGATTCGTCTTGGAGCCGAGCGTATCGTTTGTCGTCGTCACATTCAATTTTGCGACGGCGCCCAGATCGCCGCAGACCAATTCCTGAACCGGAATCTGCTTTCTTCCGCGCAATACGAAAATCTGTGCGATCCGCTCATCCGCGCCCTTATTCGCATTATACAAAACGGTGTCGGGCTTCATCGTCCCGGAGCAGACCCGGAAAAGAGATAACCGGCCGACGAACGGATCGGCGATCGTTTTATAGACGAACAACGTGGGATGTCCGGCGGGATCCGGTTTCATCTGCTTTTTTTCACCCGCGGCGTCCGTGTAATCCAGCGTAGTGCGCTCCAGCGGAGACGGCATGTAATCTACGATAAAATCCATCAATTTTTTGACGCCGATATTTTCATAAGCAGATCCCAGCAGCACCGGGGCGCATGTACATTGATTGATCGCAATTTTTAAACCCTTTATAATTTCTTCTTTTGTAAACGTTTCGCCGCCGAAGAATTTTTCCATCAGCGCATCGTCCGTTTCCGCTACGATTTCGGACAGGTTGTTGTGAATTTCTTCGGCGCGGCCTTTCATTTCCTCCGGCATATCGCAATCGACGAGATTGCCCTTCTCGTCAAACATCCGCGCTTTCATCGTGATTCCGTCCACGATGCCCACCAGTTTGTGATTCTTTCGGATCGGAAGCTGCAGCGCCACGCACGGCCGGCCGAGCACGTTTTTCAATTCGCTATATATTTTATCGAAATCCGCCGTGTCGTCATTCATCTTATTGATGAACAGGACGCGCGGCAGATTTCTGCTGTTTGCAAATTCCCAGGCTTTCTCCGTGCCGACGGACATAGAGGCCGCCACGACGATAACGGCGGAATCCACTACGGAGACTCCCTCTAACATTTCTCCCGCGAAATCGAAATAGCCGGGAGTATCTATGATATTAACGGTAGAATTTTTCCAGTCGAACGGGGCGATCGAAAGACTGACGGAAGCTTGTCTCCTGATTTCTTCCGGATCATAATCGAGTATCGTATTTCCTTCGTTGATCCTGCCGAGACGATCCGTCGCGCCTGCGTTATACAGCATGGCTTCCGCCACCGAAGTCTTGCCGACGCCCCCGTGCCCTAATAGAACAACATTCCGTAGATCAGAACTTTTCATATACATTCCTCCTATAATAAAACATTTCTATATAAATGAAAAAAGTCCGTATGAAATTTTATGTGCCTGTGCTCGAATGGACAGAGTTTATCATGATTTCGCGGATCTGTCAATCTGATTTTATGGCGCGGTGCAGATCCCCACCTGTTCCAGAACCTCCGCTGCCGCCACATAATACGTCTTTCCGCCGCGTTCTACAAAAGAAGCGGAGGTGCGTAAAATTTTCCCGTCGTCCGGGATGACGTTGTCGAGCGCCGTCTCCGCTTCCGTTCTTGCTCTGATTTTTGCTTCCTCTTCCGAAAGCGTTACGCTCTCCCATTTTGTTTCCCGTTTGATCAGCGTTGCCGTTCCCAAAGGAATCGTGCCGTCTTTTCCGGCATATTTTTCGTTGTAAATACTGTCGTAAGATTCAAAATCTTCCCGTCCCCAGTTCCAGGGAAGCCATCTCCATGTCGGCGCATCTATTTTCAGCCCGAACAGAAGAAGCGAGCGGAGTGTCTGTGTTTTTCCTGTCGGACGGAGCATTTCAACTTCCGTGTTTACTTCCACCTCGGCTCTGTACCAGACGCATCCCAGAATATCGGCTTTTGCATGTTTTCCCTCTCCGCTTACGACGACCTGGCCTGCCAATGCCGTGTCGCCCGTGCTGATCACCTGCGTCCCTTCCTCCACCGTCACTTTATACAGAAGGCAGTCTTTGGATACGGAGATATTGCAGGGCTCGCCGGCGGGAATATTGTCCGCTTTTTTTTCTTCGTAAAAT
>JBKUJR010000059.1:0-11791 GCA_046952735.1 Clostridia bacterium
GGGAAGAAGATAAAGGGTTTTCTCACGGCAAAAGTCTTGTCGATATTGGTTGGGATGATCTCCATCGTCGCGCTTTTTTATACGTATGCGGGGATTTTAGGGAAAAACTATCTGGGAATCGATATTGCAGTCTTTATTTTGGGCACAATCGCCGCTTATTTGTTTTCGTATAAACATTTATATCGCATCGGTACGCGTTATCTCTCTTCCGGCGCGGCGCTCCTGTCCGCCATCCTTTTAGCGTTGCTGCTCGTCTGCTTCATCGTTTTTACGTACGATCCCCCCAAAATCGGTTTGTTTTTAGATCCGGTAAGCGGTTTTTACGGGATATAAAGGCCGCGGCCGGATTGACTTATTTTGCCATCCGGAATAGAATCATTTCGACCGGAGAAATGCCGGAATTCCGATCAGTTGAAATGGGGCTGTTTCCTTGAAAAAAACATATACGACAACGATGCCCGACCAGGTGGGCGCATTCATGCTGGCAGGCGAAATAATTTCTTCTTTGGGATTGAATATTACGCGGGTAAGCTATAATAAAGCGATAGACACCCATATGCTCTTCCTGGAAGCGGAAGGGGAGGAAGCGCAGCTGCAAAAAGCGACGCAGCAGCTGACGGCGAACGGATATCTGCAAAACAGCTCTGAAAACGGGAACGTGATTCTCATTGAATTCAAACTCCGCGATATTCCCGGCAGCGTCCTTCCTGTTTTACAGCTGATCAGCAGTTTTCAGTTTAACATTTCCTATATCAGCTCCCAGGAAAACGGGAGCGATTATCAATATTTCCGAATGGGCCTTTTTGTGGAAAACGGAGCCGATATCTCCGCTTTTCTGAAAAAGGCTTCCCGCCTATGCGATATCCGAATCATCGATTACAACCGGACGGAGAAAATTCTCGACAACACCGTATTTTATATTTCTTTCGCAAACCGTATTGCGGAGAAACTGGGATTGAACGAGGACGAGAAAGGGAATCTGATCATTCAGTCCAATCTCGTCATGGAACTTCTCGATCAGCGCGCGTGTTCTCCCTACAAAACATTTGAATATATCGGAAGGTTTGCGGATCAGCTTTGTATGTATAAGGGAAATGCGTACAAACCGCGCATCACGCGGTACAGATTGTCCGGGGAACGAACCGCCGTTTTATTAGAACCGCCGTGCGGAAGCAATCTTTGCATTTTGGAGCTTCGGGACCGGCTGGTGTGCATCGACAGCGGTTTTTCTTGCTACCAGGAGGAAACGAAACATTGTCTCCGGACGGTCTTCCCGGACTTTGATTCCCGGCAAAAAGAAATGATCCTTACGCACGCGGATGTGGATCACTGCGGCATGGCGGATCTATTCGATAAAATTTTTCTCAGCAGAAAAGCCTATGCGCATTTTATCAGAGAGCGGAACGGCGCGGATAATTTCAGAGAGGAAAACCCGATGCATGCGCCTTATGTGCGTATCAGTAAAATATTATCGCGGTATCTGCCACCGGATCCTGTAAAATTGCACATCATCGGCGGAAGCGAAACGCCGCTTTCCGATTGGGCCGAAAGAATCGGAACGATCGATTACGAGGATTTCTCTTTCGAGGTTTACGAGGGCTGCGGCGGCCATGTTCCCGGCGAGATCATATTGATCGATCGTATGCATCATATCGCATTTACAGGCGATATTTACGTAAATATCAAAGGATTTACACCCGAGCAGGCCGCCTTCAATCAGCTCGCGCCTTATCTGATGACATCCGTTGACACGGATCCCGCCCTGGCCGCGCAGGAGCGCCGGAACATGTTTACACTTTTCGGGGAAGGGAAATGGCTCTTGTTCGGGGGACACGGCAGCGCAAAAGAAATCGACTTATAATTTGCATTCCGCCGGGCATCCCATTATAATCATTGCGGGTACATATAATTGATATAAAAAGAAAGATTGGGAAGATCATGAAAATACAGAAAATTATGCAGAATATCATATATTTGGCGAAAGCCGAATCCTTTGCGGCGATCGGAGATCCCGGCTGCGAAGGCTTAGGAACCGTAAATATGAAAATCTATGAGACGGCTCTGCGGGAAAGCGGACAGGATACGTTTACGCTCGTTGCAGGGGATCTCGTTCCCGCCGGAACAAAACATTTTTACGAAACGGTCTGTTCCATTACGGAAGCTGTTTCTGCGAACGACGTCTATGTTCTCAGAGGCAACCACGATACAGGCGAATATGAAACTTATTTTGGAAAGAAAAATTACGCGTTGATTGCTCCCGGATTTGCGGTGATCGTGCTCGACAATGCGAAACGGACATTTGAAGCGGAAGGATTGGAGCTTGCCGCATCCATTCTGAGAATGCCGGAAGTACGGAATGTTGTTCTTGCGTTTCATATTCCCATTCCCAATCATTTTATCCAGAATTCCGTGTCGGAGGAAGAATTCGCACGGCTGCGGGAAACGTATTCCCCGTTTCGCCAAAAAGTAAAATATTTTCTCTGCGGCCACGTGCATTCCCGCTTTATCGATACCGTCGATGAAATCCCCCTGATCTGCACGGGAGGGGGCGGCGCTATGATAGAGGATGTTTCCAAAGAAATCCGCGCCTGCGATATCGACCATCACATCGTCCATTTTTTTCTCGACGGCAACGATCTGAACTTCCGGATACAGAATCTTACGGACTCCGTTCCCGGCCCGGTAAACGATTCGCTTCTCAGAGAGAAGCTGGAGGAAACCGTAAAGGGGGAGATGATGGCGCATTTGCGCTACTTAAGCTTTGCGGATCGGGCGCGGAAGCGCGGGATGTATCAAATCGCCGCCTTGTTCGAAGCGCTTGCCGATTCGGAATATCGTCATGCGCGGAATTTTTATACGATTTCGGAACAGCCTTCTCCGTATGCGGAAACACCTGCGGCGTATCTCCTGACAGAACGATTTGAATATGAAAAATTCTATCCGGTCATGGCGGAATACGCTGCGGAAAATCATGCGCCGCTTACGGAGCAGGCGTATCGAAATGCTGCGGCTGCCGAGAAAATCCATGCAAAATTACTGAAAGAAGCAGAAAATCCGGAAAAATACAGCGCAAGAACGCTATTCGTCTGTCCTGTATGCGGCTATGTAATGGAAGGGGAGAATGTTCCGGACCGTTGCCCCATTTGCGGCGCTCCGGCCTTTACATTCACACGTTTCCCTTCCTGACAGGTTTCCTGTAAAATAAATTGGAGCCAAAAGTGCAAATTAGACAGCCGATACTGTATTTTACCCGCATGCGCTTTTTGATAAAATCCAGCCACAGGAAGGCGGTGACCCTATCGTGAAAAAAGGAATCAGCATCTGGGCGTTTTCAGAGAAGGATTTGGAAAAATGTTTCCGGACAGCCAAACGCTGCGGATACGAGGGAGTCGAATTATCGTTCGATGAAGCAGGTGCCATTTCACCGGATACGCCGCCCGCAAAGCTTCTGGAAATTCGCGAGACGGCCGAGAATTGCGGAATTTCGCTTTACAGCCTCGCCAGCGGCGTATATTGGAATCATTCGCTGACCGCAGATGATCCGGCCGTCAGAAAAAAAGCGGAAACGCTCGTAAAAAAGCAGCTCGACGCTGCTGCGGTTCTTGGCTGCGATACGATCCTGGTGCTGGCCGGAATGGTTGCCGGGCTAAGCGCCGCCGGTCCCGTCGTCTCGTACGACGACGCCTACGACCGCTCCCTGAAGGCGCTCTCCGGTCTTGCTCTATATGCGGAAGAAAGACGCGTCAAAATCGGAATCGAAAACGTCTGGAATAAATTTTTGCTTTCTCCGATCGAAATGCGCGATTTTATCGATAAAATAAAGAGTCCCTGGGTAGGAGCCTATTTTGACGTCGGAAATGTAGTGCGGGACGGTTTTCCGGAACAATGGATTCGAATTTTAGGACGCCGGATCGTGAAAGTGCATTTTAAGGATTACAAACGGAGTATCGGCACTTTGGACGGATTTGTGGAGCTGCTGGCGGGGGACGCGGATTACGGCGCCGTTATGCAGGCCCTCCGGGAAATCGGATACGACGGATGGGTAACCCCCGAAGTGTTCCCGTATATTTCAAATTCCGGGATTTTGTTGGAGAATACATCGAATGCAATCGATTATATTTTAAAAAACATGTAAGTTGAAAGGAGTCGGATGAAATGCTGAAAGTAGCAATGGTTGGATTCGGAGGAATCGCACAGGCGGCGCACATGCCCGCATATAAGTATCTGCAGGAGAAAGGGAAAGCGCAGCTCTTAGCCGTATGCGATATCGATCCAAAGCGTTTTACACAAAAAATGGAAATCAATATCGGAGGAGGAGAGGAGAACGCCGCCGCGGAAGTACATCAGTACACGGATTTGGAGACGATGCTTGCAAATGAGAAGCCGGATATGGTCGACATTTGCCTGCCGACCCCATTCCATGCGCCTACGGCCGCCGATCTTCTCCGCCGCGGATATCACGTACTCAGCGAAAAACCCATGGCGCGTACATATGCGGATTGTCTCGAAATGATCCGCGCTTCCAGGGAATCCGGCCGCAAGCTGATGATCGGGCAGTGCCTGCGTTTCTTCCCGGATTATGCGTTCCTGAAAAACGCAGTCGTCAGCGGCGAATTCGGCAGGCCGCTGGCCGCGGCGTTCCGCCGGCAGAGCGCGCCGCCGAAATGGGCCTGGGAAAATTGGTATATGAATCCGGAGCTTTCCGGCGGCTGCCTCATGGATATGCACATTCACGATCTCGATATGGTCCGTTATCTTTTTGGAGAACCGCAAGCCGTTTCCTGCCGTTCCCAGGATATCGATTCCAAGTTTGACGTGGTGTATTCCCAGTTATACTATCCCGATCTCCCGGTTACAGCCATCGGGGACTGGTCGCAGACAGGGACGAATTTTGCCGCAGATTTCCGTGTCGCTTTCGAGGACGCGACCTGCATCGGAGAAGGCGGGCAGGTAACGGTTTATCCGCGGAATGGCGAACCCTATCAGGCTTCTCTCACCGGTACGGACGGCTACACGGGCGAAATCGAATTTTTTGTCGACAGTATCGTGTCCAACGAGCCGAATGTGAAAAATCCTCCGGAAAGCGCGGCGGCAACGATCCGCCTGATCGAAGCGCTGCGGGAAAGCGCTCTGGCAGGCGGCAAACAAATCGAATTCAAAGCCGAAAAAATTTAATTGGCGTCGTGCCGCTTCTCATAAAATAAACAAAAAACGGATGGATTCTGAAAGCGATTCCATCCGTTTTATCGTGTATTTTATGATTTTATTTTGAGCGCGTCAGCTTTCTTTTACCCCGGCAATTTTCCGGATTTCCGCGCGGCAATGGATCCGCTCCTGGGCGGTAGGCACAGTCGGCAGCGGCCTTCCCAAATAATACCCCTGCAAATAATCTACTCCCGCCAAAATCAGCGCTTCCATTTCTTCCCGTTTTTCGATTCCCTCCGCGATTACCCGGATTCCTCTGTCTTTACAATAAGAAAGAATATTCTCGATCAAAACCCGTTTGTTTTCATCTTGATGGACGTCGCGGACGAGCGACATATCCAGCTTGATATAATCCGGCTTGATTTCAAGTAAAACCGCGTCTCCGTTATAACCGATGCCATAATCGTCCAGCGCGATCTGCGCCTTCCAGCGCGCGGCATAGATCCGTTTCCGCCGGGTCACACTGGAATCGTTGCATTCCTCCTCCGTAAGCTCCAAAACGATATGATGCAATACCGATCCATATTTCTGTTCCAGAAGTTTTGCATCGTCATCGCTCAGCAGCTGATTGGAAATCGAATTGATGAACAGGCAGACTCCGCTTTCAAAGCCATTTTGATTGCCAAAACTCCGGATCGCTTCAAACATGGTCAGCCGTTCTACTTCGGAAAGCTTGGATTGGGAGCGGGCGAGGGAGAGCAGCTTATCCGGGGTGCGGATATTCGGCGTATCCGGACGCATCAATGCTTCAAATCCAAAAATCTCACCCGTGCATGCATCGACGATCGGCTGAAAATAATAATCTACCATGGAATGTTCCAGCAGCATATTCAGTTCTTCCCGGCACTGCAAAAGATATGCCTTGTTATTATAATCTTCGATGGAAAATTCGTCAAAACGGCCTTTATTCGTTTTTTTCACCATATACATGGTAAAATCAGCATAACGTACGAGTTCGTCGTAGTCAGCGGAATCCTGCGGATACCATGCGATGCCCGCCGAAGCGCGAATCTGCATGCTGGAGCCATCCGGGAGATAAAGAAGCGATTTCTGCAGGGCCGTCTTGATTTGCATGCAGATTGCACGTATTTGCTCCTGCGTGGAAAAGCCATATAATAAGAATACGAATTCATCTCCGGAGATCCGGGAAATCACGGAGGATTCTCCGGCGCCGCGGCGAATCGCAGCAGCTGCGCTGCGAATATATTCGTCGCCGTAATCATGGCCGTACGTATCGTTTACGAATTTCAGATCGTCCAAATCCATCATCACGACAGCCGCCGTCCGCAAGAGCTGCGGGGAAGAGAATAATTTCTGCATCTGCTCGTAAAAAGCACGTCGATTCAGCAAATTTGTCAGCAAATCATAATTCCGGTCATGTTCCAGCTGCCTTTTCTCACAAATTTCCTGCGTCACATCGATTACGACGCCCAATGTCTGTATGTTATCCGCGGCAAGCTTCAAGCGTACCCAGCGCGTCTGTTCATGAGCATCGATCGAATAGAGGATCGAGGTCCCCGAGTCATCTTCCGCTTCTCCTTCCAGAGAATCAAAAATCGACCGAAACGCTTCGCTTGCAATATATTTATCGCTTGTTCCCAAATCCGGACGATTCAGAATGGAAAAGAACTGTTTCGTGCAGAATATCATTTTTTTCTTGGCGTCGTATTCGAACGCCGCCATTTCCACACTTGTAAGTTCCATGATTTTAGAAAGTCGCTGCGCCGATTCCATGACCTGCATGCTCAAAGACTGAATGGAGTCGGATAATTTGTCGATCTCCGCAATATGGACGGGTTCCAGCTCGATCCGAACGTTTGGATCCGCCTTTTTTAATTTTTGTGTCAGCGTGCTGATCGGTTTCGTGATCATACGCGCCGTTCCCGCGATCACAACTGCGCCGATCAAAAAAGAAGCAATCCAGGTGATAATCAAAATCTGCTGAAAATGATGTGAAAATTCCAAAAGATAATTTTCACTGATAATTCCGATCAAAACCCATTTATCGTTTTCAAACGGCGTATTCGTATTATAGAGCGTCAAAGACTGCACCGCGCCATAGATTTTCCCCTCATCCGAGGCAAAGGGGAGATTCTCCGTTCCGAAGGAATAGAAATTTTTATGATTCGGCTCGCTTTGAAACTCGATTTGTTTCGTTGCATCCAACATCGTACTCAGCGCAGAGCCGCTTCTGATGAAGCTCCGATATACATCCGAATCTACCGTTCCCTGCGCAATGAGGTAGCTGCCGCGGTTTTCGCTGTGGAGCTCACCGGCAGGCAGTTGTTTTTTTAAATAGTCCGAAGAGATCTCTATTCCAAGCACGCCGAACGGCACGCCCTTTTCCGTACGGAGCGGAACGGAATATGTAATCATATCGATCGTGTCGTTAGGATTTTCACCGTCCATGCGAAAAGGAGACGACCAATATCCCAGATCTTTCCATTCTAATGTGCCAAACGTCAGCGCCGCTTCGAACGGCTTCGTATAAAAGAAAGAATTATCCGCAGTAAGCGTAAATTTGGGCTGCCAGAGCGAATCGAGAGAAATATTGATTTTTTTGGTTACAGCAGAAGAACCGCGCAGTACAAGCAAATCGGAATGGTCGCTCGAACTGGTCGATGGGTCATAATCCCGCAGATACAACCCGTTCTTTCTGGTGTCATTTTTACTGTCCAATACGATAAACGTTCCGCTGACCGTATTTCTGCGGATCAGATTGATCAGCTCTTCCGCATAGGTCGTCAGAAATATTTCAGATTGCGTCTGATCCGCCGTCATAGACAGGACGTCCGTCCGATTCTCCGCCGCAAATTCCTCCGCAAGTTTTTCCGCAGTATCCACGGCAGCGCTGAGCTCCGACCAGCGCTGCAGCATTTCGTTTTCAAGATTGTTTTTGCGGCTGACGACTTTCTCGCCAAAGATATCGAAAGAATTATTTTCAAGTTCGACAAGGGTGCCGCCGTAAATAATAACGCCGTAAATCAACGCAGACTGAATCAATACGATTGCCAGCATCGACAATAAAATTTTTCTGAATATCGTTGATTGATACGGTTTCCGTTTCATATCCGTTTAATCGTCCTTTTGTGTCTGCTGCAAAGCCTCTTTGACAGACTGCAGCCACTGCGAAAAGTTTTCCTGGGTATTCAGTTTGGCTACCGCATCGGCGCGGCTGCTTCCTTCCTGGATCATACGGACGACTTCCGCACGGTCGGCCTCCGCTTTGTCGGAAAACGCGTTTTCCAGTACGGCTCTGGCTTCCGTACCGCCTTTGAACGCCTGATTCGTGTACAGTTTTTGTTCCGTCGTAACTTTAAATGCCGCATCAAAAGTCTGTTTCATGACGTCGCTCATTGGCGTTGCGGAAGTTTCCAGCATTTTATGTAATCTTTCCACATCGTTTGCTTCTTCTTTGACAGGCAGATATCCGGAAAGAGAAGCAAATTCCAGATTTCTGGAGGATTCCGTAAACCATTTTAAAAAGACGACGGAGGCATATTCTTTTTCCGGCGTAGATTTCGAAACTACCATCCCGGCTCCCTGCTGGACAGAATAAGCGGCCCCTCCTTCAAAATGAGGCGCCGGCATGACGAGAGATTCGATCGGGTAGCTGTTTTCCGCGTCGTACATCACTTCGCTGGGAAAATACGTTGCGAAGGAAGTCGATCCGACCAGTGCGATCAGATCTCCGACTTTTGCATCGTCGGAACGAAATTTTCCATTTGCAGCAAAATATCCATTCAGGAACGGTACGTAATAACAATCCCAGAGCTTGCGGAAGATTTCATCCTCTACGTGAAACGTTACTTTCCCGTTCTCAACGGAAAAAATTTCCGTGCCAAGCTGTTTTGAACCGATAATCATATAATTCGCCATCGCATCCCGGCCGAAAAAAGCTTTCCCGTCTTCCGGAATCTCCGGCGTAAGAGAATCGGTCCATTCATAATATCGTTCCGCAAGACGCACGATCCCCTCAATCGTATTCAGGTCATCCGCAGAAGCGCCCGTCGCAGCCGTAAATTTTTCCCAGTCCGTTTTATTCAGCATCAGTACTTCAGTAGATTTCGCAGTAGGAAATATTTTCAGCGCGCGGTCTGCGCCCATGCGTCCTTCTTCGATATAGGAGGGAATATACTCCGAAATTTCCGCTTCCGTCAGATATTGGCCAAGATCGGCAACCAAACCCATCTGGTCGATTTGCCATGCCGTGTCGGCGTATGCCGCAAAGATGTTGGGAACCGGATCCGAGCCGACTTTTTTGTTGGCCGAATCGATGATCTTTTCCATCAGTTCATTGACGTTTCCCTGGTTGACGCCTTCCACGATAATGCCTTTATCCAGGCCCACCGTTTCGTTGAATTCCGTAACCAGTTTATCAAAAGCAGCTTTCTGCGCACCGTTATAGTAATGCCAGACTTCTATCGTAACCGGATTTTTGTTGTCAAGGTGGATTCCGTCTTCTTTTTGAGTCGTACAGGAAGCAAAAACACCGGCAGCCAGCACTGCTGCCATTATTACGGCGATCCATTTTTTTCTCATATTTTGAGCCTCCTATTGTATTTAAAGTTAAAAATTGCAATCTGTTTTAGTATACAACATCTGTTTCTTTCTTTCAATAGAATTCATTATTTTGTAAAATGAAATAAAATATGGTATGAAAAATTTCGCGATATTTTTTCAGACGGTATTGATTCCATAAAAAAAATACGGTATGATAACGGCAGCAGATTTTAACGAGGTGAAACGTATGAAAAAAGGCAGTATCCTGCGAACTTTTGTATTTGTTTTTAAAATGGTGTTCGCCGGTATTTTGGTTGTTTTGGTCTCTGCCGGTTCCGCCTGCGACGGAACCGAGAACAAAAACGCAGATCCTACAGAGGATCCGCGGATCTTCCGGGATGAACTGGAGCGCGTCTCCGCGAGCGAAGACGTGCATTTTACGATGGCGGCGGTTGGCGACGGCTTCGACGTTTACGCTCCCGTAGAAAACGAATGGGGATACCGCTACGGCCCGAGTATTCTTTATTATCCGGACGGCAGCGTCGACGCATGGTTCGCAACGCCGGGAACCCTCGGAGAATGGGACTGGTTTACCTATAAGCATTCCGAAGACGGAGGAAAAACCTGGAGCAAAGAGAAAGTCGTATTACAGCCGACCCCGGATTCGATGGACCATTATTCCGTCTGCGACCCCGGCGTAATTTATTTCGGCGGTTACTATTATATGGGATACACTTCCACGATCGTCAGCACCAACGGGGGAATCAACAACAATTGTTTTGTCGCACGCTCGCAGAATCCCGACGGTCCCTATGAAAAATGGAACGGCTCCGGATGGGGCGGTGATCCGCAGCCGATCGTATATTACGACGAAGCGGATTCCGCATGGGGCGCAGGGGAATTGAGCTTCGTAGAGTTGGACGGCACGTTGTATTGTTATTACACATGGACCTGTCCTGACGGCGATTTTGAGATGGTAGCCACCGCGGATTCTACCGACGAGAACTGGCCCGCGACGATGAAGTATCAGGGTGTCGCCTATAAAAAAGGCTCCGGCCAGGATTCCTGCGACGTGGTATATGTCGAAGATTATGGAAAATTCCTTGCTTTTTCTACCTATAACCGCTTTACCGCAGCGAGCGGGATCTGCATTATGGAATCGAATGACGGCATTACTTTTGAGCAGGTTGGAATTATCCGTACCGGTATTTCGCAGTTCTGTCATAATATGGGAATCTCGAAACGTCCGAACGGGCATATCCAGTTGAACGACCCGATATCTTTTATCGGATATGCCTATTCCTCCGGCGGTCCGGATTCCGGTTATTGGGGAAAGTGGGCGACGCGGTTCCAGGAAATCGACCTGACTGCTTATGAGGGAAAAATTACGAATCACGATAAAGGCGGCAAAGCCGTTTTCCGAAGCGATTACTTCTGGCCGCTTCCGGAAGAAAAGGATCTATGGACCGTCGGCGTCGGAACGCTTCCGCATAAAATCGAATTCCCGATTGACGACGGTTCTTACGAGCTGGAATTGTATTGGTATGATACGCGTTTGCAAACGCACAAAATCACGGATGCATCCGATGTAAAATTTTCCGGATACGATAAGAATATCATTGAATTCGACGGGTTGAAAATCAAAGCGAAAGCCGTCGGAAAGACGAATGTTACGGTTGCGTATGACGGCTGTTCCGTAGAATTCAAAGTATACGTCCGCGAATCCGGTTTCCCGATTGCAAAAAACAATCCGGATATCACTGCGTTCCGTCCGGTTCAGGAAAATATGACGGTCTATAAAAATGCGGCTTACGGTGCAAAACACAAACCGCAGATCAGAGGCTACGTCGTATTTGAAGATGAAACCTGGGGAGAGGCATACAATGATAAAACGTCCGCACATCCGGATTATCCTGCGATGGTCCCCGCAGAGTCCTACGAAATGACATTTGAAGCGGCGGACACCTCTATCCTGCGTGTCGATAAGAAAGGAATCATAACGCCGAAGAAAGAAGGCTCTACCACGGTTACGGTTACGATTACCGGAGGACACAGCTTTACCGTAACTGTAACGGTACTGGCC
>JBKUJR010000060.1:0-11444 GCA_046952735.1 Clostridia bacterium
GAATTATACGAAGCTCTTTGTTCCGTCACGCTGCGGAGCGCGCCGCCTTGCGTGAAAAATCTCACGGCTGCCGCGCTCAGAATCCGGGCTTTCCAAGAAGCTTGAACATGTTTTTCTTATACGCTTCGACGCCCGGCTGGTTGAACGGGTTGACGCCAAGAAGATATCCGCTGATTCCGCAGGCTTTTTCAAAGAAATATACCATTGCGCCGAAATAATATCCGCTGAGCTCCGGAACATGCAGCACGAGGTTGGGCACGCCGCCGTCATTGTGCGCCATGATCGTGCCTTGCATCGCCTGTTTGTTGATATAATCCAGATCCATGCCCGCCAGGTAATTCAGGCCGTCCAGGTTTTCCGGATCCTCTTTCACACAAAGGCTACGGCGTGCTTTTTCGATATCGATCACCGTCTCGAACAAAATCCGCATCCCGTCCTGGATATACTGCCCCATAGAATGGAGATCCGTGCTGAAATCAGCGCCTGCCGGGAAAATTCCTTTCTGATCCTTCCCTTCGCTTTCCCCATAGAGCTGTTTCCACCATTCTGTAAAATAGTGGAGCTGCGGTTCATAATTGACCATGATTTCAATTATTTTTCCCTTTCTGCTCAGTGCGTTCCGCGCAGCCGCATAACGGCAGCAGTCATTTTTCGTCGGATCTTTTTCCGAATATCGGTCAAATGCATCGCGCGCGCCTTTCATGATTTGATCGATATCGGCGCCGGAAACTGCGATAGGCAGAAGGCCTACCGGCGTCAGGACGGAATACCGTCCGCCGACGTCATCCGGAATTACAAACGTCTCATAGCCTTCCTGCTCCGCCATTTTACGAAGCGCGCCCCTGGATTTGTCCGTCGTTGCATAGATCCGTTTCGCCGCTTCCTGCTTCCCGTACTTGTTCTCCATAAATTCCTTGAAGATCCGGAAGGCGATTGCCGGTTCCGTAGTCGTCCCCGATTTGGAAATGACGTTGACAGAAACGTCGTAATGACGATGTTCTATGATTTCCAATAAGTCTGCGATATAATTGACGCTGATGCTGTTTCCCGCAAACAGCACCGTGGTTTTTTTCTTTCCATTCAGATCGTGAAAATTCGGCGTCAGCATATCGATTGCGGCGCGCGCGCCCAGATAAGAGCCGCCGATTCCGATGACGACCAGGAGATCGGAATCGTTTTTAATTTTCTCCGCACAGTTCTTGACGCGTTCGAACTCCGCTTTATCATAATTTACAGGCAGTTCTACCCATCCGGTAAAATCGTTTCCCATGCCGCTTTTCTGATGGAGCATATCATGCGCCGCTGCAACCTGTTCCTGCAGGCAATCGATTTCATGCTCCCCGAGAAATCCCATGGCCTTTTCGAGATCCAGACTCAAAAAATCATTCACCATATAATTTACAATTCCTTCCGTTTTAAAATCAAAATTACGAACGGTATTTTAACACCGTACTTTATTTTTTACAAGCGACGCGCCGCTTTCCGAGCGTTTTATTCTGAAATGTCTCAATTGATTTTTTACAGTTTTCTGCTATACTTGATACGGGCGGTGAGATAATTTGAAATTGTTCAATTCAAATAGATATACAAAAGAGGGCAAAGGGATCGAGAAAGACAAGCCTGAGAAAAAACCCTTTTTCAAATTCTGGGAAATCGTATGGCTGAAACGTTTCAAACTGATTGCCCTGAATTTTATGTACTTCATTCCAAATCTGATTGCCGCCGCATTGGCAGGCCTCAGTTATTTTACGGCAACCTCGCTGTTTTATACGTTGAGCAACCAGAAGACGATCGCGGAATCTGCGGAAGCGGCGGAGAATACCGCGACGATCCTCGGGACGGAATTCGGAACGGAATTATTTACGAAAACGCTCCTGTTCATCGTTATTTTTTTCACCGTGCTCCCGATCTTTGCCGCCGGCCCGTTCCAATCGGGAATGACATATATCCTGAGATGTTTTACCAAAAGAGAGCCCTGTTTCCTGTGGACCGACTATACAAGTAAAACGCGCAGCAATTTAAAGCTCTCCATTCAGGCTTCGGTTATCAATGCGATCGCCGGATTTTTTATTATACTCGATTTTGCCGTTTATTTTGCGTTGTCCAGCACTACCTCGGCCGCAAAGGGCGTCTTTCCCAATTGGATGCTGACGCTTTCCTTAATCGTACTGATTTTTCTGACGGTTCTTTTTCTGGTAATGTCTATGTACATCTACCCGATGATCGTGACGTTCCGCCTCACGCTGAAGCAGCTTTACAAGAACGCGATGTTGTTCGCATTTATAAAATGGCTTCCGAACATCGGGATCGTTCTGCTGGATGCGGCGCTTGTCTTTTTACCGCTGTTTTTTATCAACGGCGCCTGGTCCCTTTATATATCGCTCTTTTTATATGCGGCCGTTGGTATCACTTTTATAGGATTTATCAATATCTCCTACACTTACCCTGTTATAAAAAAATGCTTAATTGATAATTATAAGACTGACAAATCCCAAACGGAGCCGGAGAAACAGGAGGAAGAAATATGAACAGAAATATATACGGGAAGAAGCGCAGCATTCCACTGAGCAACAAAATATTGATGATTGCCAGCTTAGTATGCGTCGCGGCAGCTGTCGTCGTTTTTATTTTTTTCAATAAACATCAGAAAAATAAAAATAACGAGAATACTGTTTTAAAGAATTCGCCTTCGCCTACGGTTTCGTCGGAAGCGACGCCGGCGCCGGCGGGCGATCCGATCGTGCCTTCCGGTACCACTGTCCTGCAGCGCTTCAATCCGCCTGCAGGATATCAGCGGATCCAACCGGAAAGCGGAAGCTTCGAGGAGTATTTGCAGAATTTTACGCTGCGTGACTACGGTACGAAGCCGCTCGTTTACGATACAGAAACAAAGACCCTGATCAATGATGAAAGTGCTCCCGCGGTTAGCGTACTTGCTCTGGACCTGATCAATAAGGGCAATTTACAGCAGTCTTCCGATTCGATGGTCCGGTTATATGCAGAATATCTTTACAGCAAGGGACGCTTTTCGGATATCGCATTCAATCTGCTGACGACGCCCGCATTCCGTTGTGATTTCGATACATGGTCGAAGGGCGGACGGCTTGACCTTTCTAAAATCAACGAGGGCAACCAGATTTCATGGTGCCTCGATCATAGCGGAAGTTGCGGACATAAAGATGTGGAGCTGGGAACCTCGGCCGGTACGTTCCGCTATTATCTGCAGAATGTTATGACCTATTCCGATACGAGTTCTCTGGTAACGAACATGAATAAGATATCGGCTCCCCAGGATGCCGCGATCGGCGATATGATCGTATACGCAGATCCGCAGGCGGCGCCGGCGATCATCATCGATCTGGCGGTCAGCGCTTCGGACGGCAGTAAAATTTATATCATGGCGCGCGGCGGATCGCCGGCCTGCGAAATCTATATCGTACGCAATGAAAGCGACGCGGACAGGAACCCATGGCATAAATTATCCGATTTGCCTATCGGCGCTTCGCTATATCGCTTTCAATAAAAAATGACGCCGCTGAAAGCAAATCAGCGGCGCTTTTTTTACTTTATTGATCTCAGCCCGCAGCCAGAAGGGTTCCGCTTGCGTTGCATATATACCAGTCCCCATCGATCTTTACGGCGTATAAAGTGATGTCGTCCGAATCCTTGTCGTCGTCGCCTTTGATCGTCATTTCAACTTCCATTTCTACGGCGTCCGTTACGTCCTTTTTCGGAATATCATAAGTAGACTTGATATTGTCTTTCATTTTATCGAGCGTACTCTTTTTCACATCGTCTATCTCCGTAACTTTATAGGATATTTTGATATCGTCGCCGTACTCGTCTTCGAGACCGCGAATAATCGTTTTGTAGAAGGTTTTCACCTGATCCTCGGCGTCTTCTATATCCATATCCTCGTTTTCTTCCAGGTAATCCCAGTATTCTTTCGGCGCAAGCTTTTCAATTCTGCTGGATTTTCCATAGTAAAAAACATCCATGTATCTGTCGAGCGCTTTCTCCGGTCCGCTTCCGCTGAGACAAATCACTAATACGACAATTAAAATCAGAGCTGCCACAACCCCTGCGGTGATTCCGATCGCCGCCTTATCTTTGTTCTTTAATTTTCCGATAAATGCGTTGATTTTTCCGGCAAATCCGCTTTCCGGCTGCGCCGTAGATTCCTGTTTCGGCACTTCCTCCGCAATCACTGCCGGAGACTCCTTCGGCTGTTCCTGCTGCTCTCCTACGCGTGCTCCGCACTTTTCGCAGAAGGTGGCATCATCATTTAATTCGCCGCCACAATTGGTACAAAATTTACTCATTTGTTATACCTCCCGTAACTCAAAATCTATTCGGCTTATATTAGCATAATCTGTAAATTTTTACAATTGGTTTTAACCTAAATGTATTAAAAATATCAAACATTTTGATTTTTACTTTTCGCCGGTCGGTTAGTAAAAACATATTGTCTTCCAAAATCTCACAACTAACCCAAAAACTGTATTTTTACTAAAAGTTGATGTCCCGGGTAAAAACGTTTTATTTTTGAAACAGAACGTGGTAAAATAATATCATAAATATTTTATAAGAAGGTTGGTCGTATGGATTTTAGCGAGTGCATGAAAAAAGTCTTTTTGGCAGGTGTAGGAGCGGCGGCGACAGCGGTCGAGTCGGCATCCGACATTGTGAATAAGCTCGTGGAGAAGGGGGAAATCACGTTTGAGCAGGGCAAGGTCCTGAACGAAGAGCTGAAAAGAGATGCAAAGCAAAAGGCAAAAAAGCACCTGTTCGACGCTCTCGAGAAATTATCGCCCGAGGATCGCGAAGAATTGAAAAACAAACTGGACGAAATCGAAAAAGCGGAAAGCAAGAACAAAGAAACGCAGGCAGATTCAGAATAAGAATACGAAGGTCCTCATGGATGGTAAATTTTCGAAAAAACGCCTCGGCGAAATCCTAGCCGCGGCCAAAAGGCAAAAACTGACAAAAGGCTTGACGCCCGTTAAGGTACGGTCGCTATGTGAAGATCTCGGGCCGACATTCGTAAAATTCGGACAGATCATGTCAATGCGTTCCGACATCATTCCGGAGGAATACTGCCGGGAGCTTTCAAAATTACGCACGGAAGTCAAGCCTATGTCTTTTTCGGAAGTCACCGCCATCCTCCGCCAGGAACTTGAAAAAAGCGGCTGCAGCCCCGACGAATTTTCTGAAATCGACCCGCTGCCGCTCGGATCGGCATCCATTGCACAGGTCCACCGCGCGCGTCTGAAAAACGGCGATCCTGTCGTAATCAAGATACAGCGTCCAAATATCAGGGAAATGATGGCGGACGACATCGCATTACTCAGAAAAGCCGCCGGTATTTTAAAAATCGCCACAGGGACAGGCGATGTGCTCGATCTCCAGACGATTCTGGACGAGCTCTGGCGAACCTCCCAGGAAGAAATGAATTTTCGAAAAGAGGGCGCCCATCTCGAAACATTTTACAAAAATCAGGAAGAAATCAAATATGCATCCTGCCCCAAGGTATATGAAAATTTTACGACGAATGCATTGCTCGTCATGGAATATATCGACGGCATCCCCATCGACGACAGCGCCGCTCTGGCGGAAGCAGGGTACGATATCGGTGAAATTGCTTCCAAAACAGCGGAAAATTATTGCAAGCAGATATTAGAGGACGGCTTCTTCCATGCGGATCCGCATCCCGGAAATATCTGGATTGCAGAAGGGAAAATTTTCTGGCTCGATCTCGGCATGATGGGGCATCTATCCGCTTATTATAGAAGGGTCCTCAGAAATGCCATCACTGCAATTTTGCAGAACGATATGTACTCCCTCAAAAACGCCGTTCTTTTGTTCGGGGAGCCGAAAGCAAAAATCAATCATGCCGTTTTATATACGGATATCGACGATATCGTAGGCAGATATATGAGCATGGGGATCGGCAGCATGAATCTGGGCCAGCTTACCGAAGATCTCCTGGAGCTGCTCAAAAAACATGAAATCGCCATCTCTTCGGAAATCACGATGCTCGCCCGTAGTATGGTCACGATTCAGGGAACGCTCAGCCTCTGCAGCCCCGATACAAATCTGATTGAGATCCTGTCGAACCATATGGCAGGGATTCTCCAGAAAGAGTTCAATCTACAGAAAGAATTGCGGCGTAATTTCATAAACATATATTCCTCCGCAGTAAAATCCACAGAGATTCCGTCGCAGCTGTCGGACCTTTTAAAAATCGCGAAAAACGGTCAGATAAAAATCAGTACGGAACATGCCGACGGCGCGGATACCCGAAAAGCGTTTTATAAAATTTCACGTAAAATATGCAGCGCATGGATCGCCTCGGCTTTTATGATTTCTGCGGCGATTTTCTCCCTCAGCGGAATCAGGCCGCTCATCTTTTCCATGCCGTGGCCGGCGTTCGCCTGTCTGGCCGCCGGAACGCTGCTGGCGGCATATGCGTTATTCTCTTCAAAACACAAACAATGATCATAAATTTTATTCCAGCTCGAACTGTCCCGTATATAATTTATAGTATCTTCCTTTTTGTGCCAGCAGAGCATCATGATTCCCGCGTTCGATCACAGTGCCGTTTTCCAAAACAAGGATGGCGCCCGCGTTTCGTACTGTGGAAAGCCTGTGTGCGATGACGAAAACCGTTCTGCCCTCCATGAGCGCATCCATCCCATTTTCGATCAGTTTTTCAGTACGCGTATCCACCGATGAAGTAGCCTCATCCAAAACCAAAACGGGCGGTTTCGCCACAGCCGCTCTTGCGATCGCAAGCAGCTGCCGCTGACCCTGGGATAAATTCGAGCCGTCGCCGTAGAGCATCGTCTCGTAACCATTCGGGAGCTTTTTAATAAAAAAGTGGGCATTTGCCAGCTTTGCCGCCTCTATGACCTCGGCATCGGAAGCCGCAGGATTGCCATAGCGGATATTTTCCAGAATCGTTCCGGTGAAAAGATGCGTATCCTGTATTACAAACGCCATAGAACGTCTCAGATCATCTTTTTTGATTTCCCGCAGATCGATTCCATCATACGTGATAAGACCGCCGCCGATCTCGTAAAACCGATTGATCAGGTTGATGATCGTCGTTTTCCCCGCGCCTGTGGAACCAACAAATGCGATTTTTTCACCGGGGCGCGCAAACAAGCTGATATGAGAAAGAATCATTTTACCGGAGAGATAGCCGAAGGAAACGTCTTGGAACCGGACATCCCCGCGCAAAGGCGTCTGTTCGCCCGTCTCCGGACGGAACCAATAATACTCGCCTGACGCGCCGCGCCGCAGCGTAACCGTTCCCGCATCGGGCTCCGGCGGTTCCGCCATAAGGGCGAAGATCCGCTCTGCTCCTGAGAGTGCGGATAGCAAAAAGTTAAGCGTCATCGTAAATTGGTTCATGGGCATGGCGCTTTGCCGGACATATACCAGATAGGAAGCCAGGCCGCCGAGGTCCATGAGACCGCCCAGCGCAAACAAACCGCCCGCGCAGGCCGATACGGCGTAATTGATATACGAGAGCGCAACGACGGCCGGCATCGTCATGGCGGAATACGTCAGCGCCGTTGTGCCGGAAGAACGCAGCGCCTCGTTTCGGCGGCAGAATTCTGCAAAATCCTTGTCTTCGTGATTGAATACCTTCTCTACCTTCTGCCCTGTCACCATTTCTTCCACGAAGCCGTTGACGGAAGCCATATACTCCTGTTGCTGCCGGAAGTATTTTCGGCTTCGCCTGCTGTTGTACTGGATAAAAAGAAACATGAGTACAAGAAAAAACGCGACGATGAACGAGAGGCGCCAATTCAGAAGGAAAAGCATTACGATCGTACCGGTAAGCATCGTAAAACTCTGGATCAATAGCGTAAAACTGTTGTTCAGCGCGTCCGCGAGCGTATCGATATCATTTGTAAAATTGCTCATCAGCACCCCGTGCGTACGGCTGTCGAAAAATTTGAGCGGCAGCATCTGGACATGGCGGAATAAATCCTCACGTACTTCGTAGATAATCTGCTGTGCGACTTTGGCCATGAGCCTGTTGTACCCCCATGTCGCGGCTACGCCGATGAGATACATAACCGCCATCGCGAGAATCGCGCGGATCAGACCGCGAAAATCCTGCGGAATAATATAGTTATTAATCAGCGGTTTAAACATATAGGTGCCTGCGATATTAGCGCCGCTGCTGATAATAACGAGCAGGGAAACTGTGATCAGGGCGAATGTATGGCGTGCCAAATAATGGGATAAACGTTTTAAAGTTTTGCGGATATTTTCCGGTTTTGCAGCCATTTTACAATTCCCCCTTTCTCTGGGATTCATAAATATCCCGGTAGATTTCATTCTGCGCCAGCAGCTCTTCGTGACTGCCGACCGCGTCGATCCTGCCGTTATCGAGAATAACGATTCTGTCTGCATGGGATACGGATGAAATCCTTTGCGCAATGATGATTTTCGTCGTTTCGGGAAGATACGCGGCCAGCCCCTCGCGGATCTTCGATTCCGTGACCGTGTCCACTGCGCTCGTGGAATCATCCAAAATAAGAATTTTTGGTTTCTTGAGCAGCGCTCTTGCGATGCAAAGCCGCTGTTTTTGCCCTCCGGAAACGTTGACTCCTCCCTGCCCCAGTTCCGTCTCATATCCATATTGCAGACCGGAGATAAATTCATCGGCGCAAGCAATACGGCACGCTTCTTCGATTTCCGCATCCGTTGCGTCTTCCTTGCCCCATTTTAGATTTTCTCTGATTGTCCCTGTGAACAGCGTGTTGTTTTGCAGTACCATTGCGATCGCATCCCGGAGGTGGCGCATGGTATATTCCCATACAGGCCTTCCGTCAACCGAGACGGTTCCTGCGGAAGCTTCATAAAGACGGGGGATCAGCTGTACCAGCGTCGTTTTGGCGGAGCCTGTAGGTCCGATGATTCCGATCGTTTCTCCTGCTGCGATTTCCAGATTGATGTCATAGAGGACATACTCTTCTGCGGTATCGCTGTATTTGAACGAGACGTTTCGGAAGGAGACCGCTCCCCTGCGCACTTGCGCATCCGTCGCCCGCGTGTCGTCCAGCGCCGGCTTTTCATCGATCACTTCCACGATTCTTTTACAGGAAGCAAGGGAACGCGTCATCATCAGAAATACGTTGGAAATCATCATGAGGGAGTTCAATACCTGTAAAACGTAACTGAGAAAGCCGGTGAGTTCACCGACTTCCATTCCCCCGATCGTAATCAGTTTTCCGCCGAAGCCCAGTATGCAGAGGATGGTGGCGTACATAACGAGCTGCATGGCCGGCATATTGAGTGAGGCTGTTTTAAACGAATACTCCGCCGTATTCTGCAATTCTTCGTTTGCCTCGCGGAATTTTTCTTCTTCCACATCACGGCGCACGAACGCTTTGACGACCCGGATTGCCGTCAGATTTTCCTGCACGATGAGATTGACTTTATCGATCGCTTTCTGTAATTTCGAATACATGGGCCGGACCTTTTGCACGATGAGGAATAAGAGAACTGCCAGAACCGGCGTTGCGATCAGAAAAACGACTGCCATTTTTGCATTGATCAAAAAGGATGCGACGACCGCAGTCGTCATCATCACCGGAGCCCGGCATGCGGGGCGCAGTCCCGAGGAAACAGTAGTCTGAACGGCAGTGATGTCGCTCGTAAGTCTTGTTACGAGCGACGAAACGCGGAAATTATCGATATTGGAAAAAGAAAATCCCTGTAATTTCCGGTATTCTTCCTTCCGAAGCTCCGCGCCAAGCCCGTTGCCGCATTTTGCGGAAAATTTCGCGCTCCCGATCCCCAGCAGAAGCGCAAGCAGCGCGCACAAGATCATGATCCCGCCTCTGATAAAAATAAACGGCTTATCGCCATTTTTTACGCCGATATCGATAATATCGGCCATAATCAATGGAATAATCAATTCAAAAACGGCTTCCGCCGAAACACAAACAACAGCTGCAAAAAAACTTTTTTTATATGGTTTCAGATACGATGCGATCTTTCTTAACACGTTAAACAACACCCATCCTTCGATCCAGTTAATCATACAATATTCTGCACAAAAGTCAATTTCTGTCTTTTTGAAACTGTCGCCGCGTTTTTACTAAAACAAAAGGCTTTAAGTAAAAAGATATGTAACCCAAAAATTTCCAATTCTAAATATTTCCAAAAAATATTTATTTTGTAAAAGTTAGTGAAATCCGGAAGCGTTCGGATTTTTATCGATCGATGGCCGCATGAAAAATCCATACGATAAAAAGTCAAAAAAGAGAAATATTTATTATATTGAAGTAAAATCGGCTTTTTGTTATACTGGGACGGGCGGCGGGAAACGCTGTCGATTTTCCAGGGAGGCCATAACAATGGGATCAGAACGAATCATTAACATGCACGCGCATATTTTTCCCGTAAAAATTTCAGAAAAAGCAGTAGGCGCGATCGGAGATTTTTACGGAATCAAAATGCAGATTAAAGGAACGCCGGAATATATTATAGAAGACGGGAAAACGATCGGCGTGGAAAAATACCTGGTAAGCTCTACGGCGACGACGGGGCATCAGGTACAGTCGATCAACCGTTTTATCGCTGCGGAACAGGAACAGCACCCCGAATTCATCGGATTCGGTTCCCTGCATCCGGAATACGAAGATATCCGGGGGGAAATCGATCGGATGCTCTCCCTGAATTTAAAAGGAATCAAGCTGCACCCCGATTTTCAGAAATTCAATATCGACGACGAGGCTGCGTTCCCAATTTACGAAGCGGCGGAAGGCCGTCTGCCGCTTCTTTTCCACACAGGGGACGACCGGTATGAATTTTCCAAACCGACGAGGCTTTACAGAATTTTGGAAAAATTTCCGAAGCTCATTGCGATCGGCGCGCATCTGGGCGGGTATCGCTGCTGGGATGAAATCAACGTGTATTTGGGACATCCGCGGTTATATATCGATACCAGCAGTTCTCTGATGTTTCTCTCTCCGGAAAAAGCAGTGGAAATCATCCGCAAACACGGAGCGGACAAGGTGTTTTTCGGCACCGATTCCCCCATGTGGCGCCACAAAGATGAATTTGAGCGTTTCAACAAGCTTCCGCTTACGCCTGCGGAGCGTGAAATGATTTTGTCCGGCAACGCATTGAAATTTTTTAATTTAAATTAACAGGTTTTTCTAAAGAATCATGATTTTCATCGAAAGCTTCCGCCCTGCGGCCGCTTCTACCGAACACGTTTCAAACGCGCGTATCTCGCGGAATCCCAACGTTTCGTAAAGGCGGCAGGCTCTTTTATTGTCGGCGTCTACCGTAAGGCGGATTCCGTCTTCTTCAAAAAGAGAACGGGTAAAGTCAATCGCGCATTTTACGAAGTGTTCGCCGTATCCGTGTCCGCAAAGCGCCGGGCGCAGTCCGAACGCGATATCCGTATAGGA
>JBKUJR010000061.1:0-11310 GCA_046952735.1 Clostridia bacterium
GGCATAAACCGGCCGGTTGATTGCATTTGCGGTAAACTGGCTCAAAATTTTATTTTTGCACCCGCCGCCCACGATATGGAGCGCCGGAATCCTGTATCCGACGATTTCCTCGAGGCCCTCGATCGCCTGCCTGTATTTCAAAGCGAGACTTTCCATAATGCAGCGTACGATCTCCCCTTTCGTCTGCGGCACATATTGCTTTGTCTCCGCACAGTATGCCTGAATCTTGCCCGGCATATTGTTCGGTTCAAAAAATCTCTGATCATCCACATCGATGATGCAGGCAAAAGGCTTTGCCGCCATCGCGCCGCCGTCGAGCTCGTCAAAAGATACCGTTTCGCCCATTTTCTCCCAATGGCGTTTACATTCCTGATTGATCCAGAGGCCCATAATGTTTTTCAGCAGACGCACGTTATTATTGATGCCGCCTTCATTCGTATAATTCAATTCGCGCATTTTATCATTGATCACCGGCCGGTCCAGCTCCAGTCCCAGAAGCGACCACGTTCCGCTGCTCAAATACGCGCTTTTTTTGTCGTAAAACGGTACGGATACCACGGCGCTGCCCGTGTCGTGCTCCGCAACGGCAACGACCGGAATCGGCTGCGTCCCGAGTTCCGCGCAGATATTCGCGGAAAGCGTCCCGATTTTCGTACACGCAGGAATGACTTTCGGTAAAATGCCCGTATTGAATCCGGGAATCACTTTGCGGATCAAATCCGCCGCCCAGCCGCCTTTTACAGGATCATAGAGCTGGGAAGTGCTCGTGATCGTATACTCGCAGAACTTTTCGCCCGTCAGATAATAATTGAATAGATCCGGAACAAACAGCAGCGTATCCGCATTTTCGAGAATCACGCTTTTTTGTTCCGCCATGGCAAGAAGCTGGTACAGCGTATTGAACTTCTGGAACGCGATACCCGTCGTATCATAAATTTCTTTTTCGGAAGAGCGCGTACAGGCCAGCTCGACCATCCCGTCCGTGCGCGTATCACGATAATGTACCGGATTTCCGAGCAGCTCTCCCTGTTTGGAAAGCAGTCCGAAATCCACGCCCCACGTGTCGATGCCAAGGCTGGCGATTTCCTTATGTCCGGCATTATGTGCTTTGAGAATCCCTTTCTTCAGCTCAAAAAACAGGCGCGGGAAATCCCATGTAAACGTGCCGTTCATCATCACCGGATCGCTGGAGAACCGATGGAGCTCGGAGAGCGACAATTTCGAACCGTCGAATTCTCCCAGTATGGCTCTTCCGCTGCTTGCGCCGTAATCAAAAGCCAGTAATTTCATGCAACAACCGTCCTTTCTGAAAGAAAGGCTATATCATTATATAGCCTTTGCATTTGCGAGAAGATACTTTTCAGCCTCGGCGTTCCACAGCATATTATGCCGTTTGCAGATCTCAGCCAAATTCTGAAAGAGGACGTCCGTTTCGCCGTATTTTTCAAAATCAGCGATCGCCGTAAGCGGCAGATCGATATTCGTGTAGATCAGCTTCTTGCCGCCCGGAATTTTCGGAAGGTTCATAACCGTATCCACAACGCTGTTCAAACCGCCGATGTGTGTAATCATCGAAGCGGTATTCAGAAGTCCCTTGTTCATCATTTCAATGGACTCGATCATGTCCGCCGTATTTCCGCCGCTTGTGCCGACCACATGCGTAGAAGCGTAATGGACGTTATAAAAATTGAATTCCGCCTTAAATTGCGAATTCGCAGGACCGGCAAAGAAATTGAGACAGCCATCCTTGCCCAAAATCCTGTCTCCCATCTCGACGACAGGTTTTACGGGTGCAAACACCATAACGTCATCGAAACCTTTATAATCCGTAAGTCCCATAATATAGTTTTCCGCATCCGGCGTCGTATTTGTATTGACATAAATCAGCTTCACGCCGTTCTTCGCTGCTTCTTCCACCGTATAAATGGAAGCGGCCCGCTTTAATCTTGCATCGTCGATATCCGTGACGACGAGGAGGCCCGGCTTTCTGTCGCAGTGGATCGCATAATCGATCGCTCCGATTCCCATTGGGCCTACGCCCGCAAGAATCGCCATGTTTCCGCCTTCTACGATTCCCATATTGTGTACATATGAGCCGTTTTTCGTATGGTACATCGCATGGTACGTGCCTACGATACAGGACATCGGCTCCGCCACGCTGCCGTAGAAAAACGCGTCGTTATTATATTCCAGAAGGCAGTTTGTCTCCATGACTTCGTTCGGGATGATCACATAAGTCGCCGAACCGCCGATAAACCGGTAAGAATACCCGGGCGCATCCAGCGAGCCTTTATAATTCATGGCCGGCTGAATCGAAAATTTCTGTCCCGGCTTGAATTTATGCTGCCATTTCGATCCCACCGCTACGATCTCGCCGCAGAATTCATGGCCTACGATTACGGGATTTTTATCGATGTCGTTCGGAACGCGCTTATGATCGGACCCCTGTTCCATCGCCTTGTATGTAGACATACAAACGCTGTCGGAAATAATATGCGCCAGAATTTCATCCTCCTTCATTTCAGGTAAATCAAATTCTTCGAGACGCAGATCTTCCTTTCCATACAATCTAACTGCCTTTGTTTTCATGCAATATGCCTCCTAAAAATTACTATAATTTAGAAACCAACTCATTGTAACATAACTTGGGATAAAATCAAAGCGATTTCTTTCAATCGAGACCGAAAAACGCAAGGATTTTCCTGATCAAAAGCGTAAACCAGCCGGCCTTTTCCATATTTTCACTCAGGACGATTTCCACGCGCCCAAGCTCTTTCTCCCCCAGCATATAAACGACCTCTCCGACGGCATCACCTTTCTGCGCGGGCGCCTGGATGGTCTTGTTGACTTCTACTTTCTTTTCAACTTTATCAAAATCGTTTTTATTTAACAAAACCGAGAAATCCGCGGCAGCTTCCGTCTTGATTTTCTTTTCTTTCCCGTCCTTGATATTGATCTTCCGGACGAAGGTACCTTTCGTTTCGATCTGCCGGTATTCGAACGCCGTCAGACCATATTCGAGCAGCTTTTTGATCTCTGCGGCCCGGTAATTTTCATCCGCCGCCCCTACGATCACCGCTACCGAACGCGTCGTGTCGTTCGTGACGGTAGCCACCATCGTATATCCGTCCTGGGAATTGCTCCCAACCAGAAGCCCGTCGCTCTGCTGGTAAAATTTCCCGCGCGTCAGGTTGTTTGCCGAAACCATTTCGGTTTCTCCCTCTCCCGTGGATTCGTGCTTGAATACGCCGTATGTGAGCTTCGTATATTGCGTCACTTCCGGATATTTATGCAGCAGGTCACAGGCCAGAATCGCAAGGTCGTTTGCGGAAGTATATTGCTCCGCAGAGATCCCGGTGCTGTCCGTATATAAGGTATTCTTCATACCGAGTTCGGCGGCTTTGGCGTTCATCATCGCCACAAAATTCTGTTCCGTGCCGCCGACGCCCTCCGCCAGCACATATGCCGCGTCGTTGGCGGAAGCGATACAAACCGCTTCGATCGCCTGCTTTACCGTAATTTTTTCATGCTTATAACCGTCCAGGAACACCCTCGCTTTTCCCTCGGAGGCCTTCTGCGCCGCAACGGAAACTTCAAATAACGTATCCATCTGAATCTTTCCCGCGCCGATCGCTTCATAAGTAAGATACAGCGTCATCAATTTCATAACATTGCCCACACGCATCTGCGCGTCGCCGTTGTTACTTTGCATCACCGTATTCGCATTCGCATTTCCCAGCGCGTACGCCTTCGACGTAATCGATTCTATTTTTGCATTTTTATAAATCGCAGACGCCTTCGTCGAGGAAAAATCAGCCGCCACAAAAGACGACAAAACGAAAATATTCAAGGTTGCGGCCACGACCGCCCCGCTGATTATTTTCGTCCATAACCGTTTGATTCCGATCAATTTTTGAAACATTGCGACACCCCTCTTTCAAACATCAAAGCATGCCTTTATTCTTCCGTATTTTTACAGAGCCTCCTTACCGTTTTAAAATCTTCGTCAAAGGCCGTTCTGAGGCTTCTGTTGTAAATCTGGCTCGCCGGATGATACAGCGGCACATGGACCGTATGAAACCCATCTATGCTGACATCGATCGTTTTTCCGTGACAAGCACCTATCTCCAGTATAGCACAATTTCCGATAAAACACAAAGCCTTGAGCGGCACGTTTCCGAGCGTCAGGATCAGTTTCGGCTTTATGAAAAGAAGCTCCTCCCTAAGCCACGGCAGCCCCATTTTAATTTCTTCCGGCGAAGCGGGCCGGTTCGCGAACGTTCCGGGCCGCTTGCCGGGACGCGCCAATCTGTATTTTACGATATTAGTTATATACAAACTTTCTCTTTCTATGCCTGTCGCGTTTAAAATTTCATCAAGGATCGCGCCGGCTTTTCCTACGAACGGGCGGCCGAGCCGTACTTCGTCCTTGCCAGGCGCTTCGCCGATCAATGCGACGGCAGCCGATTCCGGTCCGAAGCCGTATACGAACTGCAACGGTCCGGCAAGCGCAGACAGCGCGCCGTCGGCTTCTACCGCAGTTTCCACTTCTTTTTTGTAAAATGTATTGATTGCTTCAATCGAACGCATGGAGCCTCTCTTTCACGGCTTTCAGATCCCGCCACAAGAAGATTTTTTTCGATTCATCCCGCAAAAGCGCCGCAGGATGGTATGTCGCCGTAAAATAAGTGCCTTTTTTTTCAATCCAGGTACCGCGTACCGCCGTAATTTTAGCGTCCGGCCCGATCAGAGACGTAGAGGCTACGGAGCCCAGGCAAACGACGATTTTCGGCTGGATCAACTTAAACTGCTCGCGCAGATACGGCAGGCACGCTTCCGCTTCTTCCCGCAGCGGATTGCGATTCTGCGGCGGCCTGCATTTTACGATATTCGCTATATAATAGAGATCCGGCGAAAAGCCGCACGCTTCGAGCGCCAGATCGAGCAGCTTTCCCGCCTGGCCGACGAACGGGATGCCCTGTTCATCCTCCTGCGCGCCCGGACCCTCTCCTACAAACAGGACCGGCGCGCTGCGGTTGCCTCTGCCGACCACGACGTTTTTCCGCGTCTGTGAAAGAGCGCAGCGCTGGCAATGGCTGCAATAATGCAGCAGTTCCTCCCAGGTCATGACGTCATACATTTTACGAGGACGGCCTTTTGTACATGTAAACGGTTCTCCGCCTCGTCGAAAATTTCCTGCGCGTGTTTCTCAAATACTTCGGCCGTAATTTCTTCTCCCCTGTGCGCGGGAAGACAGTGCTGCACGATGGCGTCGCGTTTTGCAGCTGCCATTACGCGGTCGTCGATCCGGTAGCCTGCAAATATGCTCCGTCGTTCCGCCGCTTCCGATTCCTGTCCCATCGAAGCCCAAACGTCCGTATAAAGCACATCCGCATCCGCCGCCGCCTCGAGCACGTTTTCCGTACACGTAAATGTCCCGTTTTCCGCCGCCCATTTCATGATTTCTTCATCCGGCCGGTACCCTTCCGGACACGCTACGCTGACCTCCATGCCGAGCTTGATCCCGCCCACGATCAGGGAATTGGCCATATTGTTGCCGTCGCCGATATAGGTGAGCTTATTCCCGGGAATCGCACCCTTGTACTCCCGGATCGTCATCAAGTCCGCAAGCACCTGGCAGGGATGGCAGTAGTCCGTAAGACCGTTGATTACCGGAATCGAACCGTATTCCGCGAGCTTTTCCACCTCGTCCTGCCGGTAAGTGCGGATCATGATTCCGTCCAGATACCGTGACAGGACGCGCGCCGTATCTTCCACCGGCTCGCCCCTTCCGATCTGCAAATCATGCGAGCTCAGAAAGAGCGCAGCGCCGCCGAGATCGTACATCCCCACTTCGAACGAGACGCGCGTGCGCGTAGACGACTTCTGGAAAATCATCCCCAATGTTTTCCCCGCAAGCCGTTTATGCTCGATCCCATGCTTTTTTTCATATTTCAGCTGATCCGCCGTATTCAAAATCCCGCAGATTTCTTCTTTGGTCAGATCCATCAATTTCAATAAATGTTTCATTTTGCAATTACCTCCTTTAAAATGCCGACCGCTTCTTTTAACGCTTCCATCGTGATGTTCAGCGGCGGAAGCAGCCGAACTTTCGTCTTTGCGCCGAGCACGAGGACGCCGCGTTCCATGGCATCCCGAATCACGTCCGCCGCAGGGCGCTGCGTTTCGATTCCAATCATGAGGCCGAGGCCGCTGACCGATTTTACGCCTTTTGCGCTTTCCAGCTCGCCCCGGATATAGGCGCCCTTCTCTCTTACCGAGGCCAGGAGCGTTTCATCAATCCGCTTTAAAATATCGTACGCGCCTGCGCAGCACACGGGATTTCCTCCAAATGTGGAGCCGTGGGTGCCCGGCGTAAATACCTCCCGCAGTTTTTCCCCCAGCATGGCAATGCCGATCGGCAGGCCGCCTCCGATTCCTTTCGCAGTCGTAACGATATCCGGATGGATGCCGTACTGCATATATGCGTAAAGCGTACCGGTTCTGCCGTTGCCGGTCTGCACTTCGTCCGTAATCAGCAAAAGATCATTTTCCCGCGCCAGTTTTTCAATCGTTTTGACGAACTCCTGTGATAAAACGTGAATGCCGCCTTCTCCCTGTACGAGTTCGAACATCACCGCGCAGCAGCGGTTTTCCCGGATCAGACGTTTCAGATCTTCGGTATTGTCCGGCTCGCAATAGACGAACCCCTCCGGAAAAGGGCCGAATTTCGTATGGAAGGAATCCTGTCCCGTCGCGGCTAACGTGGCAATCGTCCTGCCGTGGAAACTGTTCCGGAGCGTGATGATCGTATGTCTGCCCTCTCCATACTTATTATAAGAATACAGCCGCGCCGCTTTGATCGCGCACTCGTTGGCCTCCGCGCCGGAATTTCCGAAAAATACCTTTTTCATCCCGGTTTTCCGGCACAATAGCTCCGCCAGTTTTCCGCACGGCTCCGAATAGTATAGATTCGACGTATGCTGCAGCGTCCGAATTTGTTCCGTCACCGCATTCTGCCATGCTTCGTCGCATATTCCGAAAATATTTACGGCAATCCCGCTTCCGAGATCGATATACCGCTTCCCATCCGTATCTTCCAGAACGGCGCCCTTTCCGCGGACGAACGCCACCGGAAAACGGCCGTATGTATGCGCCACGTATTCGTTGTCTTTCTGCATGATTCCATTCATGTGCCTTGTAACCTCCTGCCTGCTTTCACCCTTCTGTAAACATCGTTCCGATTCCCTCGTCCGTCAGCGTTTCGATCAGGATCGCGTGCGGGATTCTTCCGTCGATGATAAATACCCTCTTCACGCCTCTGCGGATCGCTTCAATGCAGCATTCCACTTTGGGAATCATGCCGCCGGAGATCACGCCGTCGCGCATCAGCGTGGGAGCGTCGCTTACCTGAATCTGCGGGATCAGGGAGGACGGGTCGTCCTTGTCGCGTAAAATGCCGCTGATATCCGTCATGGAAATCAGGCTTTCCGCTTTGAGCATCCCGGCGATTCTGGAGGCGGCCGTATCCGCGTTGATATTGTAAACGTTTCCTTTCGCATCGCAGCCCACCGTGGAAATTACCGGAATATATCCTTTCTCCAGAACATCCGTAATCAGCTGTGTATCGATATTCGTAATCTCGCCTACATACCCAAGCGCCGGATCCAGCTGCTTCGCCTCGATCATATGTCCGTCGGCGCCGCTGAGTCCGATCGCGCGGCCTCCTGTATTTTGCAAGAGGTTGACCAGACTTTTATTGATCTTTCCCGCAAGCACCATCTGTACGATATCGGCCGTTTCCGCATCCGTTACGCGCAGTCCGTTGACAAACTCGGAGTTCTTGCCGATTTTTTTGAGCATATCGCTGATTTCCGGACCTCCGCCGTGTACGAGCACCACTTTTATGCCGATCAGCGAAAGCAATACGATGTCTCCCATGACCGCCTTTTTCAGCGTTTCGTTGATCATCGCGTTCCCGCCGTATTTTACTACAATGATTTTATTATAATATTTCTGAATATAAGGAAGCGCATGGATCAGCACTTCCGCACGCTGCGCATTGCTCAGTTCCATCATAACCACCTCACGTTCTGTAATCTCCGTTGATTTTCACATAATCGTACGTCAGGTCGCAGCCCCAGGCAGTAGCCCCGTAATTGCCGTCTTTTAAATCGACCAGAATATCGATTTCCTTTTCAAGCAGGATTTCTTTTGCCTGCTCTTCGGAAAAATCGACGCCTGCCCCATTTTCGCACACGGTGATCATTCCTTTTGCGGAACGGAAAGCAACGTCGATTTTATTGACGTCCACCATTGCGCCGCTATAGCCAATCGCGCAGAGCACTCTTCCCCAATTCGCATCCGCTCCGAACATGGCTGCTTTCAGCAGAGAGGAACAAATGACGGACTTCGCCGTTTTCTGTGCGATTTCCAGCGTTTTCGCACCTGAAACGCTGCACTCCAGCAATTTCGTAGCGCCTTCCCCGTCAGCGGCGATCATGCGGCACAGCCGGACCGTCAGCATGTGAAGCGCTTTGCAAAACGTGTCAAACGCTTTTCCTTCCGAAGCGATTTCCGGATTTCCGGCCATTCCGTTCGAAAGAATCGTTACCATATCATTGGTAGACGTATCACCGTCGATACTGATCATATTAAAAGAAGTCGCGATATCCGCGCTGAGTGCCTTTTGCAGCAGTTCCGGCGCAATAGATGCGTCGCACGTGATAAAAATGAGCATTGTCGCCATATTGGGATGGATCATTCCGGAGCCCTTTGCAATGCCGCCCATTTTACAGGGAATGCCGTCGATTTCAAAGCTTACCGCTACTTCTTTGATCACGGTATCCGTCGTCATAATCGCCTCGGCTGCCAGGCGGCTCCCAGACGGCTCCTCCGTAAGACCGGCATAGAGTTCCGCGATGGAGCTGCGGATGGGAGCGGTATCCAGAGGCATTCCGATGACGCCGGTAGAAGCGACTACGACATTCTTTCTTTCGATGCCGCACTGCTTCGCGGCGATTGCGCACATTTCGATCGCTTTCTCTAAACCGTCCGCGTTACACGTATTCGCATTGCCGCTGTTACAAATGATCGCGGAGGCTTTTCCGTTTTCCAGATGCTTCTTATCGACTGCGACCTGGGCTCCTTTGACGAGATTCGTCGTGTATACCGCGGCGGCGGAAGCTTCTTTTTCACTTAAAATCAAGGCCAGATCGCGTTTGCTTTTATTCTTGCGGATCCCGCAGTGGATCCCGTTGGCCCGGAAGCCCTTTGCCGCGCAAACGCCGCCTTCTGTATATTTACATTCCATTATAAATTCAATCCTTTCTTCGGATCTGCTCCCATTTTGAGATTCATGCATTCTACGGCAGCGCCGGAGGCGCCTTTCCCGAGATTATCGTACAGCGCGATCAGCAGGATCCGTTCTTCATTGCCGCATACGCCGACTCTCATGGCGTCTTTGCCGGAGAGCCCCATCGCGGAAATCATTCCGCTTCCGCCGGAGTCCGCAAGGTCTTCTGCATACGATACGATTCCGCCGGTATAAAGGTTGCGGTATATTTCCCGGATCGTTCCGATCGCAGCGCCCTTAGTCAGCTGCTCTGCAAAAACGGGCACCGTCATTTCCATACCGCTGTAAAAATCAGAAACCACCGGGCAGAAAACGGGAGCGCTGTCCAGGCCCGTGATATATTGCATTTCTTTGAGATGTTTGTGCTGCTGTGCAAGTCCGTATTGACGCGGTGCATCCAGCAAGGCACTTCTATCCGTTTTTTCGTATTCTGCGATCATTTTTTTGCCGCCGCCGCTGTAACCAGTTATGCTATACGAGGCGAGCAGCGCGGAATGCGGCAGAATCCCGTATTTTACGAGCGGATATACAAGTGCGATGAAGCCGCCGGCGTGACAGCCCGGGACTGCGATGCGTTTACTCTGCTGCACCAACTGAAAGTGTTCCTCAGAAAGCTCCGGGAAGCCATATGCCCATCCGGGCGTCGTCCGGTGTGCCGTAGAGGTATCGATGAGAACCGTTTCCGGATTTTCCACCATTTGTTCCGCTTCGAGCGCCGCCGCGTCCGGAAGGCACAGGAAAGAAATATCGCTTTCGTTGATCGCCATTTTACGCTTCTCCGGATTTTTGCGTTCTTCTTCCGGCAGGAGAATCAGTTCGATATCCTCCCGCGCGGACAGCCGGTCATAAATCCGAAGGCCCGTCGTGCCTTCCCTTCCATCAATGAATACTTTCGTCATGTTTCAAATACTCCAATACCTGTGCAATTTGTTTTTCTACGGAAGCAACGGAGGCGCCTCCCTCGGAGATCCGTTTGCCGACGCACGTTTCCAGGCTGATTTCTCCGTAAAGGTCGTTTTCAAATAAGGGGCTGTACTGCCTGTATTCTTCCAGCGTAAGCGTATCCAACACTTTTTCGTTCTGAATACAGTGCGCCACGATTTGACCGACGATCTTATATGCGCTCCGGAACGGCAGACCCTTTCTGACAAGATAATCCGCCAGATCCGTAGCATTGATAAAGCCTTTCTGCGCAGCCCGGTACATATTTTCCCTGCATACGGTAAAGGTCCGCACCATCGGCGCGAAGACTTCCAGACATTTCCGTACCGTTTCGAGGCTGTCGAAAATCGCCTCTTTATCCTCCTGCATGTCTTTATTATATGCAAGAGGAAGACCCTTCAGCATTGTGAGGAGCGTCATGAGGTCGCCGTATACGCGGCCTGTTTTACCGCGCACAAGCTCTGCCATATCGGGATTTTTTTTCTGGGGCATGATGCTCGAGCCGGTGGTAAAGGAGTCGTCCAGCTCGATAAATTTGAATTCCCAGGAAGACCACAGTATGATTTCCTCGGAAAACCGCGACAGGTGCATCATAATCAACGCATACGCCGCGCCTAACTCCACACAAAAATCCCGGTCCGAGACGCCGTCTATGCTGTTTGCCGTAATGCCGCTGAAACCGAGCCGTTCCGCCGTAAAATTCCGGTCGGTGGCATACGTCGTACCCGCGAGCGCGCAGCTGCCCAGAGGCGACTGATCCATACGCCGGAGCGCGTCTTCCAATCTGCCGATATCGCGCATCATCATCATCGCGTATGCCATCAGATGATGTCCGAACGTCACAGGCTGCGCCCGCTGTAAATGCGTGTAGCCCGGTAAAATCGCATCTTTATTTTTCTGCGCCTGTTCGGTGACGGCTCGTATCGTATCTTGCAGCAGCGCAATGATCCGGCGCGTTTCATCTCTGAGATACATCCTGAGATCCAGCGCCACCTGATCGTTCCTGCTTCTTG
>JBKUJR010000062.1:0-11037 GCA_046952735.1 Clostridia bacterium
GCATGGTATACCAGGAGCAAGTCATGCAGATCGTCCGGGACCTTGCCGGCTATACCATGGGGCAATCCGATCTCGTCCGAAGAGCCATGGCCAAAAAAAAGCATGAAATCATGGAAAAAGAACGCGTCAATTTTGTAAACGGCGCGGCAGGCAAAGGCGTTGCGGCGGATATCGCAAACAAGATCTTCGATCAGATGATCGATTTCGCAAGCTATGCTTTTAATAAAGCGCACGCCGCCTGCTACGCCGTAGTCGGATACGAAACGGCGTGGCTCAAAACGTATTATCCCGTAGAATTCATGGCGGCGCTTTTAAACAGCTTTATGGACCGCACGGATAAAATCGCGCAATATATCGCGGAATGCAAATCGATGAATATCAGGATTTTGCCGCCGGACATCAATCTGAGCTACGGAAAATTCACCGTAAAAGACGGCAGCATCGTATTCGGTCTTGCCGCAATCAAAAATGTCGGCAGCCACGTCGTAGAGCTCATTACGAAAGAACGCGATGAAAACGGCCCCTTCAAAAGCTTCGGCGAATTCTGCGAGCGGACGGTCTGTACGGAAGTCAACAAACGCTGCGTAGAAAGCTTTATCAAAGCCGGCGTTTTCGGATCGCTCGGTATAAAACGTTCCCAGCTCTTCAAGACATTTGAAACCATCCTGGAAAATACCGCCGCCGCTCTGAAAAACAAGGCGGAAGGGCAGGTCTCATTGTTCGACCTGTTTGAGGACGAAGATCCGAAGGACGGCGGCGATTACGATCAGTATCCCGATATTCCTGAATTTTCAAAAGAGGATCTCCTCTCGATGGAGAAAGAAATGCTCGGCATTTATCTCTCCGGCCATCCATTGGAAGGATATGCCGATATCCTCGGCAAAATTTCGAATCTCAAATCTACGGATCTGATCGCAGATACGGAAGAAGGCCTCGAAGGAATGGACAAGTCGTTTTCTTCCGGCGTGAAAGACGGCATGACCGTATTGATCGGGGGGATTTTATCATCCGTTAAGAAAAAAGTGACGAAAAGCAACGCAATGATGGCGTTCGGCAGCCTTGAAGATTTGTACGGGACGTGCGAACTGCTCATCTTTCCAAAGATCTACGAGAAATTCACAGGCCTTCTGTATCCCGAAAATATCGTGATCATCAAAGGGCGTCTGAGCATTCGGGAAGACGACGCGCCAAAGATCCTTCCGGATGCGATTTTCAACATTCAGGATTATGTTTTAAATATGAATAATCCCGCTGCCGCAGAAGCAGCGCCGCCGGACGAAACCGTCCTCACCGTTACGGGCGAAACGGCAAAACGGACGCTCGCTTTCGTAAAATACTTTTCCGGACGCCATCCGGTGAAGCTGATCGATCAGGAGACGGGCAACTGTATCTATTCCGGATACATGAATGCCTCAGACGAAGTCATGAAAGAGCTTGAAACAATAATGGACTTATAGTATAATCAATTCCCGTAGAACTTAACATTTGGAGGCTTGCTTTATGGAGATAAAAAGAATCGGCGTCCTCACTTCCGGCGGCGACGCGCCCGGAATGAACGCGGCGATCCGCGCGGTAGTAAGATCGGGAATTTACCGAGGGTTTCAGGTATACGGGATCAGAAAAGGGTATGAAGGACTCCTGAACGGAGAAATGTTCGAGATGAACCTCAGAAGCGTTTCCGAAATCATGAGCAGAGGCGGAACGATTTTACAAACCGCAAGAAGCAAGGAATTCAATTCGCCGGAAGGCGTCAAAAGAGCCGCCCGTATGGCGGAAGTTTTTAAGCTCGACGCGATTGTGGCAATCGGCGGCGACGGTTCTTTCCGCGGCGCGCGGGATCTTGCCAGGGCAGGCCTGAACGTGATCGGCATTCCCGCCACGATCGACAACGATATCGACTGCACGGATTATACGATCGGCTTCGACACGGCCTTGAATACCGTGAAAGACGCAATCGACAAGATAAAAGATACCGCATTTTCCCACGAGCGCTGCAGCGTCGTAGAGGTCATGGGCCGGGGAGCAGGCTATATCGCGCTGCACTGCGCAATCGCAGACGGCGCGGAAGCGTGTATTTTACCGGAGAAAGAATTCAATATCGATACGGATATCATCCAGCCCATCATCGGCTGCAGAAACAGAGGCAAACATCATTATATCGTCATTATCGCCGAGGGAGTGGGCGGTACGATGGAGATTTCGGAACAGATTCGTTCGATCACCGGAATATCCACGACGACGACGATTTTGGGACATCAGCAAAGAGGCGGCAGCCCCACGGTGCGCGACAGAGTCGCTGCAAGCCTGATGGCCGTGAAAGCAACGGAAATCCTGCAGGAAGGCCAGCGGAACAAAATCATTGCGGAGAAAAACGAACAATACGTAGCAATAGATATCGAAGAAGCGCTCAATATGAAAAAATATATCGATGAATCGATGATCGAAACGAGCAAAATGCTGTCGTTATAAAATTTACAAGAGGTGTTTTGATATTTTCGGATACGCAGTGCCATTCAAGCCTGAATTGAAATTCAGAGAGTACGATTGCTACAAAATGTATTATTGCGGCGTGTGCAAAAGCATAAGCCGCAATTTTGGTCAGCTGCCGCGCTTCGGCCTGGTAAACGAAACCTCCGTTCTGTCTTTGATTCTGAACATCGCCGCCGGAGAGATCGGCACGCCGGAAATTCTGCGAAAAGGCTGTATCGCCCATCCGCATAAAAAGACGAATGCGGTCATTCGAAACGAGGCGGTAGACTATGCTGCGGGAATCAATGTGCTCCTGATGTATTTCAAGCTTCTGGACAGCTGGTACGACGACAGAAAAATCGCTGCCAGGGCAGGCAGTGCGGCAGTACATCGTGCGTTTCGCAAAGCCTCAGAACGGTATCCGATCGCTGCAGACGCCGTTTATTTTTCGATCCGGGAACTCACGAAGCTGGAGAAAAACGGCTGCTGCTCAATCGACGAAGCATGCGAACCTTTCGCCGCGATGATGTCGGCTGTTTTTATGTGGAAAGACAGCGATATTTTCGCTTCCTCGCCCATAAAATTGGATTTGCTAAGCAAAATAGGGTATAATGTCGGAAAGTGGATTTATCTCATAGATGCGGTATCCGACTTTCTTGACGATCAGAAGAAAAACAACTACAATGTTCTGATCCGCCGCTATGGCGACCGGTACGACCCCGCAGATGTAAAATTCATTTTAGAAATGTGTCTTGCACAATGCGCGGATGCATGGGAGCAGCTGGCGAAAATCAGCGCAAAAGAAAACGACGCCGATCATATTCATTATATCAATGCCAGAGGCGTAACGGACAATTTATTTTACGTCGGCATGCGGCATACGACAGATCAAAAATGCGGCGGTCCTATAGATGAAACAACAACGAAAGCGGTGAAATAAATGAACCCATACGAGGTTTTAGGCGTAAGCGAGAACGCAAGCGATGAAGAAATTAAGAAAGCATACCGGGAGCTCGTCAAAAAATATCATCCCGACAAATATGTAGACAATCCTCTTTCCGATCTTGCGTCTGAGAAAATAAAAGAAATCAACATGGCATACGATATGATCACCAAGCAGCGCGCGGGAGGAAAAACACAAAACAGCGGCGCGTATGACGGCGCGACATATGACAACGGAGACGCAGATTTCAGCCGGATCGTGCAGCTGATCAAAGTGAACCGCCTCGATGAAGCGCAAAGCGAACTGGAAGGTATGCCTGCCGCTTCCAGAACGGCATATTGGTATTATTTGATGGGGGAAATTGCAAAGCGGCGCGGATGGTATGACAATGCCAGACAGTATTACCAAACTGCCGTAAACATGGAACCATCGAACAGTACGTACCACAGGGCATACAATTCGATGGCAAATACGGCGAATACCTACCGGACCCAATCATACGGAAGAGGCTATCGGAATACCGACAGCGCCTGTGATTGCTGTACCTCCCTGATTTGTGCCGATTGCTGCTGCGAATGCATGGGAGGGGACCTGATACCTTGCTGTTAGAAAAAACGCTCGATACATTAGAATATAACGTCATTAAAGAAACATTGGCGAAGCTGACGAGCTGTGAAACGGCAAAGGAGCTGTTCCGGAATCTGCAGCCGATGACAGATCCGGAGAAAATCGAAAAAGCGCTTCTTGAAACAGAAGATGCCGTATTATTTATCATCAGGCGCGGTATGCCGCCGCTTGCCGGCGTAAAGGATATCCGCGGAGCGCTTCGCCGAAGCGCTTCCGGCGGCATGTTGAGCTTTGCGGAGCTGCTTTCCGTATCCGGTTTGCTGTGCGCGTGCAGGCGGACGGTAAATTATGCCGCATCTGTGGACGACGATCCGGAAAATTCTATTTTTGCTTATATTTCCCAGCTCACAGAAGACAGGGCTCTGGAAGAAAAAATCAATCACAGCATCGTTTCTGAAGAAGAAATCGCAGATGAAGCGAGCCCGGCGCTTTTTACGATCAGAAAACAAATTCTTTCCGCACAAAGCAGCATCAAGGAGAAGCTTAACGATCTGCTGCGTTCCTCCAGATATGCGAAATCCATACAGGACGCGGTAGTCACAATGCGCGGAGATCGATATTGCATCCCCGTCAAGACGGAATTTCGCGGGGAAGTGCAGGGGATCGTCCACGACACGTCCTCCTCCGGGCAGACGCTCTTTATCGAACCGGCCTTTGTAGTAGAAGCAAACAACAGAATCCGGGAATTGAAGATACGGGAAACGGAAGAAATCGCGCGAATCGTCGCGGAGCTTTCGGCAGAGGTCGGCGAAAAGGAAAGCCTTCTCCTGCAAAATATGCGGATCATTACTTTTTTGGATTTTACATTCGCAAAAGCCAGATTTGCGCTCGATCAAAAAGCAGTGCGTCCGCTGCTCAACACCTCCGGTAAAATTACGCTGTTTTCCGCAAGGCATCCGCTGATCCCGAAGGATCGCGTCGTACCGATCTCGGTTTTTCTTTCGGAAGGAGAGACGATGCTGATCACAGGACCGAATACGGGCGGAAAAACCGTCGCCTTGAAAACAGTCGGCTTGCTGACCCTGATGATGCAGTCCGGGCTGTTGATCCCGGCGCAGGAAAAGAGCGAGCTTTGTATCTACAACGGAATTTTTGCCGACATCGGAGACGAGCAAAGCATTTCGCAGAGCCTCAGCACGTTCTCGGCGCATATGAAAAACATTGTCAATATTCTGGATTCCTGCGACGACCGTTCTCTTATCCTGCTCGACGAACTCGGCGCAGGCACCGACCCCACCGAAGGCGCGGCGCTTGCAATGTCCATTCTGGAATGTTTGCATCAGATGGGCGCCAGCGTATTCGCTACGACGCATTACAGCGAATTAAAAGTTTTTGCCTCCACGACGCTGGGATTTGTCAACGCTTCCTGCGAATTCGATACGGAAACCTTGAAGCCGACCTACCATTTGCTGATCGGCGTGCCTGGGAAAAGCAACGCTTTTGCCATTTCCCAGAAGCTTGGTTTGGATCTGCAAATCATAGACCGTGCAAAAGAATTCCTGAGCAACGAGGATCTCAGGTTTGAAGATATGCTGAAAGGGATCGAAGACAGCCGGAAACGCATCGACGCGGAACAGGAAGAAGCGGAAGCGCTCCGAAAAGAATCCGCGCGTCTGCGCGAAGAAATCGCCCGCGAAAAGGAGCAGTTCCTGCAGCAAAAGAACGAACTGATTTCCAAGACGAAAGAAGATGCGCGCATTATTTTGAATAAAGCCAGAATCGCTTCGGATAAAATGCTGTCTGAGCTTCGCCGCGCGGCGGCAGAGATGGAAAAGGGTAAAAGTTCCGCTTCCGTCGTGCGAGATGCGGAAAACGCGGCGCGGGAATTCCGTAATTTCTGTGAAGAAACGGATGAAGCGCTGTACAAAAGCTATCAGAACGCTATTGAAACTGCTTCCAGGCCTCCGGAAAAACTTCGGGAAGGCGAAACCGTCAGAATTCTCAGTCTGAACGGCAAGGGGATCGTATTAAAAGGGCCGGACAAAGACGGAAAGGTATATGTGCAGGCCGGAATCATGAAGCTGTATGTTCCGATCAGCGATCTCCGCCCCGCAGAAAGCCCTGCCGCAGAAAAATCCGGGCAAAAATCGGGGAAACAGACCTCCGCTGAAATGAAAGCCGCAACGATCAGGACAGAACTCGATATCCGCGGGATGACGGTGGACGAAGCAGTCGTAATCATCGACAGGCAAATTCAAGACGGCCTTCTGGCAAAGCAATCCAAGTTCTCCATCATCCATGGGAAGGGGACGGGCGCGCTGCGCGCAGGCGTCCACAACTATTTAAAATCCTGCAAAATGGTTCAATCTTACCGGCTCGGAGAATTCGGAGAAGGCGACGCCGGCGTGACGATCGTTACATTAAAATGAATTGACAGATTTCGTCGTTTATTATAGAATTTCATTTGATTTTACATGAATGGGGTGCATAAAAACATGTCCGAAAATATGAACGGCTGGAAACGAACCTGCTATAACGGGACATTGTCCGCAGCAGCGCTTGGGAAAGAAGTCGTACTGACAGGCTGGACCGCAAAAACAAGAAATCTGGGCAGCCTGATTTTTATAGATTTAAGAGACCGTACGGGAATCATACAGCTCGTATTCGACTCCGAAACAGACGGAGCGTTATTCGAGAAGGCCGCTTCCGTACGGAATGAATACGTTTTAGCCGTAAAGGGAAGCATAAGACGCAGAGCGCCCGAAGCGGTCAATCCGAAAATGGGAACAGGAGAAATCGAAGTGTTCGTAAAGGAGCTCCGGATTTTGAATGAAGCGCAGACGCCCCCGTTCCATATCGACGACAAGGCGAACGTCAGTGAAGTAAACAGATTGAAATATCGTTATCTCGATCTCAGAAGACCTTCTCTGCAAAAAAATCTCATTATGCGGCACAAGATTACTAAAATTGCGCGCGATTATTTCTCAGAAAAGGATTTTCTTGAAATTGAAACGCCGTTTTTGACCAAAAGCACGCCAGAGGGCGCGCGCGACTATCTCGTGCCGAGCCGGGTGCATCCCGGAAAATTTTACGCGCTTCCGCAATCGCCGCAGCTGTTCAAGCAGCTTCTCATGATTTCCGGCTTCGACCGTTACATGCAGATCGTAAAATGTTTCCGTGACGAGGATCTGCGCGCGGACAGACAGCCGGAATTTACGCAGCTCGATTTGGAAATGTCATTTGTCGGCAGTGAGGACGTGATGGAAATCAACGAGGGATTTTTACAGCGGCTCTTTCAGGAAACGCTTGGCGTCGATTTAGAATTGCCGTTTCCCCGTATGCCGTATCGAGAGGCGATGCGGCGCTTCGGTTCGGACAAACCGGATATCCGCTTCGGCCTCGAACTCATCGATCTTTCGGAGTTTGCCGCCGGCTGTTCTTTCGGAATCTTCGCAAACGCCGTAAACGAGGGGGGAGCCGTACGGGCGATCGCAGCGCCGGCCGGCCATTTTACGCGCAAAGAAATCGATAAGCTGACGGAATTCGTTAAAACGCAAGGGGGCAGCGGCATGGCCTGGATCTCGGTAGGGGAGAACGAAATCCGTTCCTCCGTATCCAAGGTGCTCACGCCGGAAGAAATTGCAACGATTCTGTCGCTCACCGGCGCGAAATCGGGCGACCTTGTCTGCATTGTCTCCGGGAAAAGCGATACGGTATACACCGCGCTCGGCGCGCTGCGCTGCGAGCTTGGCAAAAAACTCGCTCTCATCGACGAACGGAAATTTGCGTTTCTCTGGATTACGGAATTTCCTTTGTTCGAATATTCGGAAGAAGAGCAGCGTTACGTTGCGGTGCATCATCCGTTCACCTCTCCTGTTGCGGAAGACGTCGGCAAAATCGAAAGCGATCCCGGAAGCGTCAGAGCAAACGCATACGACATCGTATTGAACGGTTACGAGATCGGCGGCGGCAGCATCAGAATTCACGACAATGCGTTGCAAAAGACGATGTTCAAAGCGCTCGGCTTTACCGAAGAAGCGGCGCAGGACCGCTTTGGATTTTTGCTGGACGCCTTTCAATACGGAGCGCCTCCGCACGGCGGGCTCGCATACGGACTGGACAGACTTGCGATGCTGATTTGCGGAACAGACAATATCAAAGACACCATTGCGTTTCCGAAAGTCCAGAACGCGTCTTGTCTCATGTCTTCCGCCCCCGATTATGTAGAAGAAAAACAGCTCCAGGAGCTGCATATCGGCATCGTTCCCAAAGAAAAGGAAATGGATCAGAATGAATGAGATTCTCAGAGTGGGGCTCGACGTAGGCTCTACGACTGTTAAAATCGTAATTTTAGACGAAAATGACAACATACTTTACAGCAAATACCAAAGACATTATTCCGACATCCGGAAAACGATTTACGATGTGCTTACGGAGGCATTTTCCAAGTATGAAAATTTTGAAGCCTCGGTAAATGTCACCGGGTCGGGCGGTATGCTCGTTGCAAAATGGCTGGATCTGCCTTTCATACAGGAAGTCGTCGCCTCGACGGAAGCGGTAGAACGTTTGATCCCGCAAACATCCGTCGTAATTGAGCTCGGCGGAGAAGACGCAAAAATCATATTTTTGGAAAATCCCGTCGAACAGCGGATGAACGGTACCTGCGCAGGCGGCACGGGCGCGTTCATCGATCAGATGGCGATTTTATTAAAAACAGATGCCGCGGGCCTCAACGAGCTTGCAAAAAAACATACGACGATTTATCCGATCGCCGCCAGGTGCGGCGTATTTGCCAAAACCGACGTGCAGCCGCTTCTGAATGAAGGCGCTGCGAAAGAGGATATCGCCGCTTCCGTTTTCCAGTCCGTTGTAAATCAAACGATCAGCGGGCTTGCCTGCGGCAGGCGCATCACGGGGACCGTTGCATTTCTCGGCGGCCCGCTGAATTATCTTTCCGAACTGCGCCAAAGATTTATCGAGACGCTGGAGCTCACAGAGGACAGGATCGTTTTCCCTGTGAACTCGCATTTATTTGTGGCGCTGGGCGCAGCGTTTACATCAGAATGCAAGAACCGCGGCGACGGCATACGAAAAATCTATAAGCTGTCGGAAATCCGGGAGAAGCTGCCTGAGATTCTCACCATAGAATCCGATGAAATCGGCCGTCTCGCACCTCTTTTCCAAAACAAGGAGGAACTGGACGCCTTCCAAAAAAGGCACGCCGCCGCCAAAGCGCCGCGAGGAGACATCCGGAATTACCAGGGGCTCTGCTATCTGGGAATCGATGCAGGCTCTACGACGACGAAAGCCGTCGTGATCGGCGAGGAGGACGAAATCCTGTATTCCTGGTATGCGAGCAATTTCGGCAATCCGTTCCATTCCGCTTTAAAAATATTGAACGATATTTATACGATGCTTCCAGAGCACGCCGTGATCGCATATTCCGCCGTCACGGGATACGGCGAGGGCCTGATTAAAACGGCGCTTGGCATCGATATCGGAGAAATCGAAACGATCGCGCACTATAAGGCCGCTGAAAAATTTCTGCCGGGCGTCGATTTCATACTGGATATCGGCGGGCAGGATATGAAGTGCCTGAAAATCAAAGACGGCGTTATCCAGAGCATTATGCTCAACGAAGCATGTTCCTCCGGCTGCGGCTCCTTTATCGAAGCCTTTGCGACCTCCCTTGCAATCGATGTCACGGAATTTGCCGCAGAAGCGCTGAAGGCAAAGAAGCCTGTCGATCTTGGCTCCAGATGTACCGTCTTCATGAATTCGCGGGTAAAGCAGGCGCAGAAGGAAGGCGCCAGCGTTGCCGATATTTCGGCGGGGCTTTCCTATTCCGTAATCCGGAATGCGCTGACAAAAGTAATCAAAATCAAAACGCCGGAAGAAATGGGAGAAAAGCTGATCGTACAGGGCGGCACATTTTATAACGATGCAATTCTGCGCTGTTTTGAACTCATATCGGAGCGGGAAGCCGTCCGCCCGGATATTGCGGGACTCATGGGCGCGTACGGCTGCGCGCTGATTGCCAAAAGCCAGTATCACGCCGCCGCAGAAAAACCGTCTACGACGCTGCTTTCTCCGGAAGACGCGCTCCGGATCAAATCGGAAGTCCGGAAAGTACGATGCGGCAAGTGTACGAACAACTGCCTCCTGACCATCAATAAATTTTCCGGCGGAAAAACGTTTGTCTCCGGAAATCGCTGCGAGAAGGGCGATCTTTCGCAAAAGCCTTTGGCGGGAGCAAACCTTGAACGCAGTCTGAATCTCTTCGATTATAAATACAAACGCTTATTCGAATATTATCGGCCGCTTTCGGCGGAAGAGGCAAAGAGGGGCGAAATCGGCATTCCGCGCGCACTGAATCTCTATGAGAATTATCCGTTCTGGTTTACCTTTTTAACGGCGCTCGGCTTCCGCGTGGTTCTGTCGGATGAGAGCAGCAAAAAGATTTTTGCGGAAGGGATGGAAACGATCCCCTCCGAATCCGTATGCTACCCTGCAAAGCTGACGCATGGGCATATTGCAAATCTCGTTCACAAAGGCCTCAAAAAAATCTTCTATCCGTCTCTTCCGTATGAACAAAAAGAAGATCTGAAAGCAAATAATCATTATAACTGTCCTATCGTTACATCCTATCCGGAAGTCATTCGGAACAATATGGATTTACTCGCGGAAAACGCCATCGATTTTATCCATCCGTTTCTTCCGATTTATGACAAAAAACGTATGGCAGAAAGACTTTGCGAGGTGTTCGGCCCATATGGGATTCCGGCCGCTGACATTCGAAAAGCAACGGAAGCCGCATATGCGGAATACGACCGTTTTAAAGAAGAGATCCGGAAGGAAGCTGCGGATATCATTGCATTCGCAAATGCAGGCGACATCAAAATCATCGTCCTTGCCGGAAGGCCTTACCATCTCGATCCGGAAATCAATCACGGGATTCCGGAACTCATCGCCTCCTACGGTTTTGCCGTTCTTACGGAGGATTCCGTTTCTCAGCTTGGGGATTTGCAAACGCCGATCCGCGTCGTGAATCAGTGGAC
>JBKUJR010000063.1:0-10575 GCA_046952735.1 Clostridia bacterium
CCCCCACCTCATTTTTGATCCGTTCAAATAAAAATGAGGTGGGGGCGGCTTTCTGTGCGGCCTCGCTCTCTCTGTTTCAGAATCTGAGAATCGATGCGGCGGCGTATTACGACGGCCAGCCGAAAATGTTTTGGTGCGGCTTGTTCGATCTTTACGGTGTGCCGTTGAAGCCGTATTATCCGTTCGTATATTTCGGGGAATTGTACCGGAAATCTTCCGAGTGCCTGTGCTGGATAGATTCCGCGCAAAAATCTTCTGCGATTTCATTTGGCGCGGAACATACGGCGGAGGCGGCGCAGCGGCGCGGCGGAAGCGACGGTATTTTTGCAACTGCCGCTACGAATGGAGAAACGGCCGGAATCCTGATTGCGAATTACGACGGCCCGGATACGCGGATCATGCTGCATTTTGAAGGAATGGAGCGCGTCGGCAATGTCAAAATCCGGACTACGGACAGATGGAATGCAGACCGGCATGACTTTATACCGGAAGCCGGGGGCCTGCTCCCGCTTACGATGATGAAAAACAGCGTGATTTATTTGGAATTCGATGTAAAATTCTGTTGACATGCCTTTGCAAATTTGTTATGATTAATTCATTATTTATCCAAAAGGGAGGTTAATTATGAAGAAAAAATTATCTATTGTACTGGCATGTGCGCTGCTTATTTCCTTATTCGGAGTTTTGAACGTCCATGCAGCCGATATTTCGGCGCTGTCGGAAATCAGCGGGAGCGGTACCTATACGCTTACGAAAAATACTGACAAAGGGGCGACGTTCACTGCGGGCGATATCGTTCTCGATTTAAACGGACATACCGTTACGGGACAGATTGTAGTCCAGGGCGCGAACCTTACCATCAAAGATTCCAGCGCGAAAGGCGCCGGCAAAGTTGTTTGCCCTGCGGGTGTTGATCTGGATACGCTGAATGTATTGGGCGGATCCCTCACCGTCGACGGCGGCACGATCGAAGCAGGCGATGCCGGAAACGACGGTATCTGGGTCGAAGGCGGCGCGGTCGTTACAGTCAATGACGGCAAAATTATCGGCGCAAACTCGGCGCTCCAGAACAGAGAAGGTACCGTAACGATCAACGGCGGCCGTTTCGAGTCTTCCCATGTTGCGCTGAAAGTCAGCGGGAAAACGACTCCGATGACGATCAAGATCAACGGCGGCGTATTTTATTCCGTAATGTATAATTATACGGAAGAGGGGGCCGAACTCGGTATGTGCCTGAACGCAAATGTTGATAAAACGGCGGAATGGTGCGTGCTCGGAGAGGGCGTCACGCTGAGCGACGACGGCCAGGGTACCTATACGGCCACGAAGGCCGGTTCTGAGGATCCGACGCAAGCGCCGGCAACAACAGCTCCTACCGCAAAACCGGGCGATGATACGAAACCGCCGAAAACGGGCGATGCGGATTTCCTTGTTGCGGCAATCGTAGTCGTCGTATTTGCAGGCATCGCGCTTGTAGCAATCAAGAGAAAGACCTGCAGGTAATATTTTACGATTCGGTATTATTTGGCAATGACAAGCCCGCGGAAGCGGGCTTTATTTTTATGAAATCAAATTGCGCGGGAAAGGAAAGTGTGCTACAATAAAGTTGTATTTTAATTAGAGGTGCAAAAGATAATGCTGAATTTTCTGAAAAAGTTATTTCTTTCAAATAAATATTCCCTGCTTGTTCTACTCATTTTATCCTTGTGGCTGAAGCTTGTGAAAGATTACAATATTATACTTTCCTATCTTGTGCTGATTGCATTGTACCTGGTTGTCGGGATCTTGGTGGAGATGGTTCTGGAAAAATTTTTCCCGAATTTCAATGGTTCTGAGAGAAGCGTCCGGAAACCTGCGGAAACGCAATATGAGGCCCCGTATAAGAGGGAACCGGAGGAATCCGTAGCAGAGGAACCAGCCGCAGATGCAATTCCGGAAAGAAGATATTCCGCGAGGAGCGTTGCCGTCAGAAAGGAATCAGGCGGCAGGGAGATTCCCGAACGCCGCGGCGCAGCAGATCAGAGCGGGATCCGCGACCGTGCCAAAGAATTGGAAACAGACCGCACGCCAAAGGTCACGTCTTCCTATATCAAAGCTGCGGGAAGTATTCCCCATGAGATGGAGAAGAAGCTGATGCGTACCGCAGCGAACTTCCATTCGATCAAGCAGAGCTCGGAATGCCTGTATCCCGGAGAAAAAACGACACGAAGGGTATATGAAAACGCGAAAAATCCTTTTGTAAACAAGGAAGAGGATTTATACACGAACAAGAAAAGCGAGGCTGCAGTGACTCCTGCGCCTTCGGCAGAGAAGACCGGGGCAGAAATTCCGCAACAAAAGGCTGTTCCGGAAGCGCAGTATGAATCCAAAGATCTTCCTCCTGTCATGCGGAATATCGATTTTGAACCGATGGAAGATTACGGAACGGCTACCCCGGATGAATTGGGTAAAATTTCCGAGGATATTGCAAAGGAAGTGGAACGCAGAGTTGCCGCTCCACGGCCGGCGCGCAGAACGCGTGTTATTTTACCGGATGAATTGTCCGAGACTGTGGAAGAGCCGGTCAGACCGCGCAGACAGGAATTGTACTCTTCCTCCAGAAATAATACAGGCGGCAGAAAAGATCCTATGGAGAATTATGAACGAAAAGACAGAGACGCTGAAGAGGACAAAGTATCCGCCGATATGGAGAAAATAGATAAACTGTTCAATCGGAACCGCGCAAATGCGGCGGAAGACGAAGAAGAGAATAAAACCGGGGTATGGAGCCGGTTCAAAAAAAAAAGATAACCAGGAAGTAATTCCCGAGGCAAAATCGCCGGAAGCGCATGTCTCTGCAAAGGGGGAGGCGCGTATATCGCGAAGAACAAAACGGTATTTGAAACCGCCGATCGATCTGCTCCGCACAACCGCAAAAAACGATCCGGAGGATCAGGTACGAAATGATTATGAGCAGAACGGCAGGGCGAAAAAACTGATTGATACGCTGGCAAGCTTTGGCGTGGGCGCGAAAGTTACCGCTGTTTTGCGCGGGCCGGCGGTTACGCGTTATGAAGTCCAACCGAATCCGGGGGTTAAAGTCAGTAAAATCGTATCCCTTTCCGATGATATCGCTTTGAATCTGGCGGCTATGGGCGTCAGGATCGAAGCCCCGATTCCGGGGAAGGAAGCAGTCGGCATCGAAGTGCCGAATAAAGAAGTGGAAACGGTATATCTCCGGGATGTAATCGGATCGAAAGAATACCGCGATTCCGTATCAAAGCTGACTTTTGCAATCGGAAAAGATATCGCGGGCAAAAATATTATTGCGGATATTGCGAAAATGCCGCATTTATTGATCGCCGGGGCGACCGGTTCGGGGAAAAGCGTTTGTATCAATACGATCATTGCCAGTATTCTTTATAAATCGGGTCCGGACGATGTCCGGATGATCATGATCGATCCTAAGATCGTGGAACTCGGCGTTTACAATGGAATTCCGCATCTGCTGGTTCCCGTTGTTACCGATCCGCGGAAAGCGGCGGGCGCTTTGTCCTGGGCCGTTGCGGAAATGGAAAAACGGTACGCCGCTTTTTCACAGTATAATGTAAGGGACTTAAAATCATATAATGCGATGGCGGAGCGGGGGCCGGCGCCGGAAGCGCCACACATGCCGCAAATTGTCATTATTATCGATGAATTGGCGGATTTGATGATGGTGGCGTCGAAAGAAATCGAAGAATCCGTTATACGGCTCGCACAAAAAGCCAGGGCGGCAGGCATCCACCTGATTATTGCGACGCAGCGTCCTTCCGTTGACGTCATCACCGGCCTGATCAAAGCCAATATTCCTTCCCGTATCGCATTTGCCGTTACTTCCCAGGTGGATTCGCGGACTATTTTAGACGGGGGCGGCGCGGAGAAACTGCTGGGAAGGGGAGATATGTTGTTCCATCCCATCGGGATGTCAAAGCCATTGCGCGTCCAGGGTGCGTTCGTGTCCGACGGTGAGATCGAGTCGCTGGTTGCATACATCAAAAATACGTACGGTACGGTCGAATATAGCCGCGAGATTGAAACCTCTATTGAAAATGAGGCAAATAAAAAGAAAAACGGAAATTCGAACGGAGCGTCTTCCTCCGTGGGAGAAGAAAGCGATTTTACCGATGATTGCGATTCCGATGAATCTCTGATTCGCGAAGCGGCGGATCTGGCATTCGAATATAATCAGATTTCCACCTCCTTCTTGCAGCGAAAGCTGCGATTGGGGTATTCGCGTGCTTCGAGAATCGTAGATTCCCTGGAAGAGCGCGGCTTGATTTCGGCCGCCGACGGCAGCAAACCGCGGAAGGTAATCCTCTCCCGCGAGGCATGGGAAAGCTCTTTGAATACATAAGGTGCGGGAGAAAGCGATATGTCGGCATATAACGATAAAGAGAAAAGCAGTTTTGGCAGCGACTTCATCGATCGGATGAATGAAAAATTCTATTCGTTACACCGGCAGGGCTTTGCAGAAGTATCGATCGGGGAGGGTGCTCCTGCTGCCGAAGAGCAGGCGGGTTCCGAAGAGATTCGGGAGCGCAGTCCCGACGATATGAAAAAGTATCGCTTATTTTTGGAAATGCGCAGCTTGTATCATTACCCGGCATATTTCACCACACATGGGCAGAACGCGGAGCTTTTTTACAGACAAGCAAAATTCATGGAGAATTTTGAAGATGATTATTTAGGCTATGCGGAGTTTTCTTCGTATTTTCCAGAATATCAGAAGATGAACCAGGAACAGCTCCGCACTTATTTTACGTGGCGGAGCAACGTGCGCAGGGGCGTGATCCTCAAAACTTCTTTTTCTTACGTATTCCTTTACATCTACGAGCTGATCCATAATATCGGAACTGCGGGCGGCAGCGACGGCTTCGGAAAGCTGCTCGATCTTTGGAAAAAATATAGAAACTATGAGCTGAAGATTGACCGGTATATGCCCGGCTGGCTGAAAGATTATTATATTACGAATCCTTTTGACGTTGCTTTTCAGGAGCTGGTTCGGCAGGATGGATTTCTGCAAGGTTATTATGAATTTTCGAAAGAAATCACTTATTTTGAATTATATGCGCCGCTGTCGTCTTACCGGTATGAAAAGTCGGCTTTTTACACGCTGGAAAGGGGTAAAATCCTTGCGGAATGTTTTCAGTACGTAGTTCAGGCGATAGACGGGTGGCTGCATGAAAATGGCGTTTATTTCGACGATTTGATTTACTATGGGAGCAAAGGCAGTAACTGGATCCCTTTTTCGAATGCAATGTATGCTATGCGCTGTATGCAGCCTTCAGAAAATAAATCGGTCCGGATTTCGAATGCGGAAATCTACCGGTATGAAAATGGCCGTTGGAGTTCTTCTCAAAACAGAATCCGGAGAAAAATCGGCCGTTCTGTTATCGGTTATATCCTGAAACGGATCGAAGCGTTTTATCGGAAAGCAATGAAATACAGACATCCGTTACGCGCGGACAAGTCCAAAATAGATCTGGCGCAAATCGGAGAACTGATTCCGGATCCCGCAGTATTTTTTCAAAAAATCGACGCGGCAATTCTCGATTTTTACAGGGAATCTCAAAAGGTATCGGTTCGCGTCGATCCGGGACATTTAGAAAAAATCCGGGAGAACGCAAGGAAAACACAGGAAAAGCTTTTGGCAGGCCAGGAAGCGGCACAAACGGAACTTCCTTGCGCTGCCGTGGAAATACCGGATCGTGTTTTTTTGGAGAAAAATCCGGATGTAAAGATAGCAGAACCCGGTCCTGCTTCTGCAGGCCCGTGGGAAAAATTCGTTTTATCCTTAAACGGGACGGAGCGGGAGGCGCTTCGAATGGTCCTTTGCGGCGCCTCTTTGCAAGAAATGAATGCGTTTGCCAAAAGCCGTTTCCTGATGTTGGAAGTCCTTGCAGATACGATCAATGAAAAAGCCATGCAGCTCGTGGAGGATAATATCATAGAGCTTACAGATCGGATGACGGTTTACGAAGAGTATCAATATGAATTGGAAAGGCTGGTCTTGCATGAAACAGAATAACCCTCCGAAACGGATCACGAGCACGATTATCAACGCGTTGAAAGGCGGCGTCGTGCCCAGAGTAGGTCTGGAATATATTACCGTGGGTCGCGAGCAGGAAATCAGCGCGCTGCTGCACGATATCGATATCATTGCCGAGGGCGGCGCCGCGTTTCGTTTTATTATAGGAAAATACGGAAGCGGAAAAAGCTTTTTGCTGCAAACGATTCGGAATTATGCCACGGAACGCGGTTTTGTGGTCGTGGACGCGGACCTTTCACCGGAACGCCGTTTTACAGGTTCCAAGGGACAGGGACTTGCCACATATAAAGAACTGATGAAAAATATGTCTACGAAGACAAAGCCGGACGGCGGCGCGCTGCCTTTGATTCTGGAACGATGGATTTCCAATATCAGAACGGCGGTTGCAGTGGAGGAAGCGATTCCTCCGGAAGATCCCTGTTTCGACCGGGAGGTTGAAAAACGGATCCATGTGGTAATCGGCAGTTTGGAAGGTATGGTAAACGGCTTCGATTTTGCGCGCGCCATCCTGCTTTACTACCAGGCATACAATACTGCCGACGAACAGACGAAATCGAATGTGATTCGTTGGTTCAGAGGGGAATATCCTACCAAGACAGATGCAAAACGGGATTTGAATCTCAATTTTGTCGTTACGGATGACAACTGGTACGACTTTTTAAAAATTCTCGCCGTTTTTATGGTGCATGCCGGGTATAAAGGCATGCTGGTGATCGTGGATGAATTGGTCAATCTCTTTAAAATTCCGCAGTCTGTCACGAGACAGAACAATTATGAAAAAATTCTGACGATGTATAACGATGTCTTGCAGGGAAAAGCGCAGCACATCGGCTTTTTGCTCGGTGGGACGCCGCAGTGTATCGAAGATAAATATAAAGGCGTTTTTAGCTATGAAGCGCTTCGCTCCAGGCTTTCGGAAGGCCGCTTTGCATCAGAGGGAAGAAAGGATTTGCTTTCCCCGATGATCCGTCTGAACATGCTTACGGATGAGGAAATGTATGTACTGATCGAAAAGCTTGCGCAGATGCACGGACAGCTTTTCGATTATGCGCCTGCTGTAACAGAGGAGGATCTGGTCTGTTTTCTGCAGGCCGAATATAACCGGGTAGGCGCGCAAAGCCATATTACCCCCAGAGAAATCATCCGCGATTTTATCGAGCTCTTAAATATTCTATTCCAGAACCCCGGCAGTTCTGCTGCGGAAATTCTGGAAAGCGAACGTTTTCTGATCACGGATTCAGAAAAAGAAACGCAGCTGTTTCAGGAGTTTGAATTATGACGGACGTGTTCAGCCGCCTGGCGCCTTATATCCAGGATTATATCTATGCAAGCAGATGGACGGAGCTCCGGGAAATTCAAGTTGCCGCGTGTCAGGTGATTTTTGATACGGATGATAATTTGCTGCTGTCTTCCGGCACGGCTTCGGGAAAAACAGAAGCGGCATTTTTGCCGGTTTTGACAGAATTGTATCGGAATCCTTCCGCTTCCGTCGGCGTTTTATATATCAGTCCGTTAAAAGCGCTGATCAACGATCAGTTTAAGAGGCTGGAATATTTGCTGCAGGAATCGAATTTGCCCGTATGTAAATGGCATGGAGATGCTTCGGCAACGGAGAAAAACCGCCTTTTGAAGCATCCGGAAGGGATTTTACAAATAACGCCGGAATCGCTGGAATCCCTTTTGATCCGCAAGCGGGGCGCTTGCGTTCAGCTTTTTCACGATCTCCGGTTTATTATTATCGATGAGGTGCATTATTTTATGCGCGACGTCCGCGGAATCCAGGTGCTTTGCCTTTTGGAGCGCCTCCAGCGTATGGCCGGAACGATTCCCAGGCGCATAGGATTATCAGCTACGCTGGGCGATCTGGAAACCGCAAAAACATGGTTGAATTCCGGGACGCCGCGAAAGTGTTCTGCTCCTGCCGCAAACGCGGGGAAACAGAAAATCAGATTGCTTGTTCAGCGCTTTCAAAAGACATCTGAAACTGTCGGCGGGACGGATAACGATTCCGCAGAGGCGGAGCATTTTGAATATCTGTACCGGATGACACTGGATAAAAAGACGATCCTTTTTACGAATTCCAGAGAGGAGACGGAATATGTGCTTGCAAATTTACGGCAGATCGCAATGAAGCATAAAACACCCGACGTCTACCGCGTCCACCATGGCAATATTTCGGCCGTTTTGAGGGAACAGACAGAGGATGAAATGAAGTTGTCGGAGGAGAAGATCGTGACCGGCGCAACGGTAACCCTGGAATTGGGCATCGATATCGGTTCCCTGGACCAGGTGGTGCAGATTGGAGCTCCCGACACTGTATCGAGTTTTGCGCAGCGTCTGGGCCGCTGCGGGAGAAGAGGGCAGGTCCCGCAGATCCTGTTTTCGTTTGTGGACGATGTCCATACGACCGCCTCGGACACCCTGGGTCCGATCAATTGGAATTTTGTGCGGATCATCGCAATTATTGAATTATATACGAAGCAGAGATGGGTTGAACCGCTGCGGCCGGATCGCTATCCTTATTCCTTATTGTATCACCAGACGATGAGTTATTTGCTGTCTTCCGGTGAGGTTCCGGTTGCAAAGCTGTTTGAAGCGATTCTGTGTCTGTCTTGTTTCCAGAATATTCCAAAGGAGGATTACAGTTTGCTGCTAAGGCATCTTTTGGAGATTGGACATCTTCAAAAGATGGAGGACGGCGGACTGATTATTGGTCCGGCGGGAGAACGGGTGGTCAATGATTATCATTTTTTGTCGGTCTTTCTGGTTCCGGAATATTATTTGGTGAAGGATGAAAATTGTGCGATCGGCACCGTAGATAAAATCTATCCGCCGGAAACGCGTTTTGCTTTGGCGGGAAGAACGTGGGAAACCGTAGCAGTCAATCAGCAAGCGAAGGTTCTTTTTGTCAAACAGGTTTCCGGAATTTCCACCGTAGACTGGAACGTAGATTTTACTTCGGAGCTGCATACGGTTCTGGTGCGGAAAATGAGAAGCGTTTTACAGGGAGACGACGTATATCCGTATCTCAGCGAATCCTGTACGGAAAGGCTTGCGGAAATACGATATCTGGCAAGAAATTCCGGAATTCTTACGAATCTCGTTACACAATTGTCGGAAATCAAATATGCCGTATTCCCCTGGATCGGTACGCGGCAGCTGTATACGCTTCATTTCTCGTTGCTGCAAAAAGGGATAAAAAGCCGGATTTTATGGAGAATGTGCGTATATCTGGAAGTGACGTTTTCTAAAAAGCAGGCGGATCCAAAGGGATATCTTGCATCGCTGATTCGGGAAATTCTTGCTTCTGAAGCCGATCCGTTCCGTCTCCCGCTTCCGGATAAAGTGCAAATCGAACATAAGTATAATGAATTTATCCCTCTTGAACTGCTGAAGAAACAATTCGTTCTGGATTTTCTGGATTTTGATGGATTACGGTCGGATTTGGGGGAGCTTCTCAATTGAGAATAACATAAAAATTTTCCCGCTTCCATCTGTCTTTTTTACAGGTAGAAGCGGGACTTTGTTCTGCATCTTTAAACATGCATCTTATGATAAGCGGCTGACATTTTTCTCCTCGTCATCGATCCGCTTTCAGAAGATTAAAAATATTTTGGGCTGCAGTTTAACCGTTTTACGATTTCCAGCGCTTCCCCGAATCTCTGGAAGTGCACAACTTCGCGTTCCCGCAGGAAACGAAGCGGTTCGATTACATCCGGGTCGTCTGCCAGGTTGATCAGATATTCATACGTCTGCTTCGCTTTTTGCTCTGCTGCGAGGTCTTCGATCAGATCGGTTATCGGATCGCCTTTCGACTGGATATAGGCTGCTGTGAAAGGTACGCCCGCGGCATTCTGCGGATAAACGCCTATGCCGTGTTCCACATAATCCGTATCGAAGCCGCATTTTTTGAGCATTTCACAATCGGCTCCCTGGAGCAGCTGATGGCACATCGTGCCGATCATTTCCAGATGCGCCAGCTCCTTCGGACCAGGATGATATATATGATTATCCCTTTGGCAATTTTGGATATATCACAATCTCAAAATTATTTTTGTCCGGGTGCCAGCGTCCGCCTTCTTTGCGGGTATATTCGACTTTTTCCAGCACTTCCTTCAAAAGATCGTTTTTTGCGGCGGCATTCTCCAGGGTATGATAGATGTCTAATACGTTTTTAATTTTTGGAATCAACGCAGTGCCTATTTGATTATGCAGCGATTCCTCTTTTTTTGCTTGCATTATGGTATTCCGGTCAAGCTTTAATTTTGCTATTCCGGCCTGTACTGCAGATTTTCTTTGTGTAAAGGTTTCTAAATCATATACGCCCGTCTCAAATAGATTAAATATTTTATTCAGCTGGGTTTCAAGATCTGATAGTTCCTTCTCAATCCGATTGAATGCTTCGTCATAATTCGACGGTTTCGGAGGTTCTGCTATATTCTGCCACGTTTCCGTATAATTCTTTGCCCACTCGGATAATGCCCCGAGGATATGGGATTCCACCA
>JBKUJR010000064.1:0-10292 GCA_046952735.1 Clostridia bacterium
GGGCTGCTGACGATAAAATGGTGTATTTTGTTGGGCGCCAAAAGGATCATCGCCGTGGACAGCGTGAAATACCGTCTCAAGCACGCAAAAAGCTATGGCGTGGAGGTAATGGATTTTGAGGAATATGAAAACACCGGGATGGAAATTAAAGAGATGACCCATGGCGGCGCCGACGTCGTCATCGACTGCGTAGGAATGGACGGTAAAATGTCGGTTATTGAAAAAATGGAGGCGGCGATGAAATTGCAGGCAGGTTCCAAGTCAGCCATCGAAATCGCTTCCGAAGCCGTACGCAAGTGCGGAACCGTGGCTATGGTAGGGGTATACGGAGGCCGATATAATACTTTCCCGCTGGGAAATTTCTTTAGCCGGAACATTACGCTGAAAATGGGGCAATGTCCCGCCCAGGGATATGTCAGGCCGATCCTGGATCTGATTCGCGCGGGGAAATTTGATCCTACGGATATTATTACCCATACGCTCAAGCTAAAAGACGGCAGCTATGCTTATTCGATATTTGATAACAAAGAAGACTCCTGCATCAAGGTTGTCTTAAAGCCATAAAAGAAGCGCGGCCGGTGTGCATCGGCCGCTTCTTTTATAAAGGTGGTTTTACGCAGTCTGCCGGGATACGGTCAAGGGTATTTGGATATTAATATTGCCTGTGGATCATCAGGAGAATATTTATGAAAAAAATTTGTATTTTATCCGACACACATGGGCTGCTTCGGAATGAGGTAACATCCGAGCTGATGCAATCGGACGTTATTATCCACGCGGGAGATATCGATACGAATGCAGTATTACAAAAACTGAAGCAATTTGGCACGCTGTATGCCGTTTGCGGAAATAACGACCGCTTCTGCGGTAAATTACTTCCGAAAAGCCTTTTCATTCAAATAGAAGAGGTTCGCTTCTGGATTCAGCACAATCAGAAGGACATACCGAAAAATTTGACAGATGCCGATATCGTCGTTTACGGCCATTCCCATGTGTATGCAGCAGAAAAATCGGACGGCATTTTATATTTGAACCCAGGCAGCTGCGGCAAACGGCGCTTCGGCCTGGGACTCAGCTTCTGCCGCATGGTCGTAGACGGCCGGAGCTATCGCTATGAACGAATCATAATCGATCAGGAATGAAAAGGCATCTAAAAATATTTTTAGTCGATGACCTGCGACCTGGCTTCCGTTTGCCTGCGTTTCATCCTGCGCCAGTTGTAAAATCCATAAATATCATTACAAAGAAACATGAGGAAACACGCCGCCATCGGCAGATAAGAGAGGCTCTCCATGGCTGCCAAGGTCCAAAGCGTAATCAGAACGATATCATTTGCGGCATAAGCGATTGCATAGAACGGGCTGCGGCAGAGCATCAAATACGATGCAAGAAAGCTGGTGGCGATCGATACGGTACTCACGATCAGATTTGCCGTATGAAAATATTTGAGGATACAATAAAAAATACACGTGACGATCACGGTGGCAAGAAAGATCCCTGCGATTTTACGGAACCCGAGCTGCGCAACCTCCACCTCTGCTTTGCCGCTCTGATAAGGATGGCGCAGCCATGTAACGACTGACAGGGCGGCAATCGGGGCGGTCATGCCCAGATACGTGATCATTTCTCCATAATACCGGAACTGCCATGAGATTCCCGCATAAAGCAAGCTGAACGCTACCGTTAAAATTTGGCCGAACACATCTCCTTTTGCTACGAAGATAAGCGCCGTGACGCCGACGAGCGAGGCGGCCAGGCTCAGCAGACTGGAATCTTCGCCGCATAAATAGGAGCCTGCTACGATGATCATGGAAAGAACCCAGAGGATCCATTCGAATTTTGATAAATTGCGGAAACGTTTGCGTGATTTCATACGATACCTCCTCAAAAAAGCACTCCCACACACATCTTCCCGGCCCAACGATGCGTATAAGAGTGCAGAATGCACAGCTGCCCGGCGGCAGCATGACAAGATTCGATTTTGTTAAAATAGCATAGGCCGGCGTAAAAGTCAAATCAAAACAGGCGCCGATCGCGGTTCGTTTCAGATAAATATGATAAAATAAAAAAATGCTCCAACAAAATCGTATTTTCCGCTACTTGTATGGCGAGTACGCAAACATGCAGAAACAGGTGAGAAGAACGGATCGAAACGAAACGCTGCTTATAAAATATACAGAAAAAATTTATGGTTTTGCATATTCCAAGACGCATAACTATCACGATGCGCTCGATTTATCGCAGAATATTTTGCTGACGCTTTGCCAGATCGATTTTGCATCACCTGGGAAAATGCGTAATCGCAGGGGACATTATCTGGTTGACCTATTTTTGAAAAATTTCCCGGTCGATATCGTCTATGGTGACGGATTGCAGAACCTCTCTGCATTGGCCGTCCATCCGTCCTAAAATATCGTCCATGACGCCGGTCATACCGGATGCGATCAGGCAGTCCATATCAGGATTGCCTGATTTCCATGGCGCGGAAATTACCGTATCGTCTACCGCGTCGAAAATCTGTAACAGTGTCACCTCACGGGGATTTCGGATAAAGGAATAGCCCCCGCGCACGGCGCCTTCCTTCGTTTCGATCAAACCCGCTTTCTTTAGCTTTGCCATCACTTTTCGGACCCGCGCGGGATTCGTACATACGTTCTCTGCGATCTCCTCGCTCGTCATATTCTTTGCTTTGTGATTTAAAAATACTGCTGCATGCACAGCTACGATGAATTCACCGGTCATTGTTTTTACACTCCGTACCTTTCTTTTTTGTAAAATTATTTTGTATTGCGCCGTGCGGGCACGTTTTTTTACACGCGCCGCAGCGGATGCATTCGAGACTGTTTGGTTTTACGTATGTTTTGATATCTATGGGACACGCTTTCTGGCATGCTCCGCATTTTGTGCATTTCTGCGGATCGACCTTATAACGGAAAAACGCCACGGGATTGCATAATCCGTAAACCGCTCCCAGCGGACAAAGATATCTGCAAAACGGGCGATATACCAGAAGCGATAAGAAAACGAGAACGATCAGGATCGCCAGTTTCCATGCGTACAGCCATCCGATCACGGCGCGCAGGCTTTCGTTTAGAATCACGAGCGGAACCCCTGCTTCCGCCGTTCCGGCGGGACAGATATATTTACAGAACCACGGCTGCCCCTGACCGACGATATCCACGGCAAAAAGCGGAAGCAGTATAACGAAAACAGCGAGGATGACGTATTTCAGCCATTTCAAAATACGATCTCCCGGCAATTTTTTTATTTTCCGAAAAAAAGGGATTTTATAAAGCAGCTCCTGAAACAGCCCGAAAGGGCAAAGCCAGCCGCAGACGAACCGGCCGGCGAGCGCGCCTACGGCCATCAGAAACCCGAAAACGTAAAATGCGAATTTGTAATTCCGGCTGCCGAGCGTTGCCTGCAAAGCGCCGATCGGACAGGAACCTAAAGCGCCGGGACAGGAATAGCAATTGAGACCGGGAACGCAAAGCGCCTTCCCGAAACCCGTATAGATTTTTCCTTCTGCAAATCCTTTCCAATAACCGTTCGACAGCGCCGTAAAACATAGCTGTACAATCAGCCGGATCCGTCGTTTTATTTTGAAGAGCAAGTTACCCAATTCCGATACACTCCAGACAAATATTTACTGCTTTGCGTAAGACCGTTTGTATTTCTCCGCGAAAGATTCCGAGCAGGATAAAGAGAAGGCCGGCAATCAGAATTGCGCCTGCAATGAAATTTTTCCGTTTATCCGTCATTTTACCTGCTCCAGCAACGTATCGACGATTTTTGCCCATTGCTTTTTGGTCCGGGAACCGAGATAGCTTTTCCCGACCTGGTTCCCGTTTCTGTCGACAAAAATCGTTTCCGGAACGGAATAAACCTCGTTCAGTTTTGCCTGATTCAAACTTTTTGAGGGCAGGATGTGCAGATAATCCGCGCCTGTTTTGGAAATAATATCCCGTGCATCCTGCAGAAGCGATTCGTCGATTTTTCCGTTTCGGTTCATAAGATCGACAGGTATTCCGATTACCTGGAACCCCTTGTCGGAATATTCATCATTCAGCTTTTTCAAATCCGGCATTTCCCGGATACAGGGGCCGCAGAATGTCGCCCAGATATTGACCATCGTCAGCTTCTTCTCTGAAAAAATTTTCTGTGTGACTGCGTTGCTGTCGATATCCGTCGATTCAAAAGCGTTCAATATCCCGGGTCTTTCCGCTGTTGCAGACGTTGCCTCCTCAGGAGCCTGCGCAACTGGTTCCGCGCAGGCTGTCAATATCGAACCGGCGATGACCGCTGCCAGAATCGTAATAAGCCATTTCTTGTTTTTCATACAGATTTCCTCCTTTTCCATGCGATATCTTATCGTTTCCAATCGATACGGATTTATAAAATCATTCTCTTTTCTGTAATCGGATAGAGTACAGTTGTAGTGTAATTATACGGATTACAGATACGGTTGTCAAGAGGGAATGAAAAATTTTTTAGAATCGCTTGACCGGGAATGCGTTTCGTGTTATTTTTGATTTAGTTAGCATTAACTAACTAAACGGCGCTGCTGTTTCTGATTCCGTGTTATAAATAGAGAATGTAAAAGGAAGGACGTGCGGATATGAGTGTTGTAATTATCGGAGGCAATGAAGGGATGGCATGCCAATATGCCGATATATGTAAATGCTACGGCTGTAAAGCAAAAATTTTTACAAAAGAAAACGGTTCTTTGAAAAAGAAAATAGGATGTCCGGATCTGCTGATTCTGCTGACGAATACGGTCTCTCATAAAATGGTAATCAGCGCCGCGCAGGAGGCAAAACGGAACCATATTTCTATTGTAAGGGTACATGGCAGCAGCGCTGCGGCGCTGCATACTGTTTTAACGGAATACTGCGCAAGCGATGCGCGAACCCCAGGCGGGTTCCTGTGATCTGCCGGGAAAATGCTTGCATAAAAGCATGAAATGATATTAATATAATAGAAATGGCCGGGACGGTCGTTTCGATGAGAAAAAAATCCGGCTATTTAGAGAAAGGAAGGCGAAAAAATGCAGGCAATTTTATGGGCAATGACGGGAACCGGTTTTACATTTTTGATGACGACGCTGGGCGCAGCGCTGGTATTCTTCTTTCGCAAGAAGGTCAGCGGGACGATCAATCGCATTTTTCTCGGATTTGCGGCGGGCGTCATGATAGCGGCATCCGTGTGGAGCCTTCTGATTCCTGCGATAGAGGAAGCGGAAAATGCCGGAAATACAGGCTGGATTCCGGCAGCCGGCGGACTTGTGCTGGGAATCGTATTCATTATGCTGTTGGATTTGCTGCTGCCGCATCTGCATCTGAATATGGAGCAGCCGGAAGGTTTGCAATCCGGTTGGAAGCGCAGGACGCTGCTAATGATGGCAGTTACGCTCCATAATATACCGGAAGGGATGGCCGTGGGTTTATCCTTTGCGCTGGCGGCACAGAACAGCGATTCTACGGCGTTTTCCGCCGCCATGGCGCTGGCTCTGGGAATCGGCATCCAGAATTTTCCGGAGGGAGCTGCGATTTCCCTTCCGCTGCGCCAGGAAGGGCTGTCAACCGGCAAGTCTTTTCTTTACGGTGCGCTTAGCGGCATTGTGGAACCCATATTCGGCATTCTGGTCGTACTTGCGGCAGGAAGCATCCAGCCGCTGATGCCGTGGCTTTTATCTTTTGCCGCCGGTGCGATGTTGTATGTCGTCGTGGAAGAACTGATCCCCGAAGCGCATTTGGGAGAACATTCCAATATTGGAACTTTGGGCGTCATGGCCGGATTTTTACTGATGATGATATTAGATGTGGCGCTTGGATCGTAATAGAGTCGTTTTTGCAGAAACCGGAACCAAAAGAACGGTTTCCAGAATCTGCCGATCACAAAATCGGAAAATTTGGAATATAATAATGGTAGTTATCAGGAAAGGAAGGCGCCAGTTTGAATTCCATTTTACATTATTTTATCAATTCCAATGTTCCGCGGGCAGTTTCTTTTTATGAATCCAACTTTGCCCCGCTTGCGCATACGGTCCGGCTCAGCGGTTATCCCCACACGGTACTTGGGGAAGTATTGTCAGCCGTATACGACCGGGCGCAAAAAGAAAACACCTCGATCCAGCTGATCCACCATTGCCTGGATAATTCCATACAGGGCATAATCTTGCCGGAGCGTTCGGCAGGGGCGTACGGGTTCGATCTCTATGACGAGAAAGAACCGAATATCCTCGCAGTTTCAGGCTCCGAAGCAATTGCTTCCATCCGGGAAAACATAGAAACAGCCAGAAAGCTTTTTGCCGAGGCGAGGCTGATCCATGATGCGCAGGAAAAAATTTATATTGCCAATATGGATTTTGAGGCGGCAAACCGTCTCACCGAGCAGACGATTTCCATGCTTTTTGGCAGAAAACACAGCCGGTCCGGCACAGAGGTTCACCGTTTCTTCGGCGCTGCGACCGTAAACGGAAACATCAATTATATCCCCGAGGTGACGCAGGATATCCCCAAACGATATCTGGTCAAAGGCCGACCGGGAACCGGAAAGTCAACCTTTCTCAGAAAAATCGCGGAAGCGGCTAAAACCGCGGGTTACAATGTGGAAATTTACCACTGTTCCCTCGATCCGAAAAGTCTCGATCTCGTAGCGGTACGGGAAGGCGGTTTTTGCCTGTTTGACAGCACGCCGCCGCATGAATATTTCCCCAGCCGCCCCGGAGATGAAATCATCGATATTTATGAAAACTGCGTGACGCCCGGCACGGATGAAAAATATTCTGCGGAATTACAGGAGATGAAAACTGATTATAAAAACAGGATTTCCGCCGCGTCCTCCTATTTAAAAGAAATCAAAAAGGCGAGCGACGCATTCGACGCGATGCTGCCCGAACCGGACGAAACTGCTTTGAAACGCGTCATTGGAAACGTATTGTCCGCGCTGTTTTAAAAATTTTTTTCCATTGGGAACCGATCGCTTGTAAAAGCTCGGTTCTTTTTTACATTATAAAGCGCTTGCCGGCAGTTTCCGGCGCCGCCCGCATACCATGGAATTTGATGTTCCGCCTTATTGCCGTTTTATTCTAAGATGCGGTTATCTGCTAAAATTTCCGGTTTGTACTTCATACTGTCCCGCTCCGTAAGCCTGCGGATCACGCTGCACGGATTGCCCGCAGCAAATGTATTTGGAGGGATATCTTTCACGACGACGCTGCCTGCGCCGATGACACAATCATCTCCGATCGAGACGCCGGAGCAGACAACGACGTTTGCTCCAAGCCAGCAATTGTTGCCGATTCGTACCGGTTTCGCATAACAGAGATGTTTCCGGTTCCCGTTTCGGTCCTGCATGGCGTTTCGTTCGCCGGCAAGCATGGGATGCACGGGCGTCACGATCGTCACGTTCGGACCGAAATTGCAGTTGTCGCCAATTGTAACCGAAGCGTCGTCCTGCACGGTCAAATTAAAATTTGCAAAAAAATTTCTGCCGATTTTGGTATGCTTGCCATAATGAAAATAAATCGGTCCCTGCATAAAAAATCCTTCTCCGATTTCTCCGACGATCTGCCGGACGAGCTCCTGCCGTTTCTGCGTTTCTTCTTCATATGTGGCGTTGTAATCGAGATTCAGATTGTGCGTCCGCAATTTGATTTGTTTCAATTCCGGATCGCCGGGACAAAACAGGATCCCGGCCATTATTTTTTCTTCTTCGCGCATAATACCCTCCTGAAATGATAAGATAATTTATCTTATTTCTCTTTTGAACATCCGTCAACTTTTTTATTTTTAGAGGGAGATAGACATCCGTATAAATAGGCAGTATAATTTTAAAAATACTTCGGCTTTGTTACGGCGGTGATAATTTGGTATATGATGTCGTTATAATCGGGGCGGGGCCGGCAGGGTCCACATTCGCCCGCCTGATCGCAGAGCAAGGATATAAGATTCTGCTGATCGACGGACAGGGAGCGCAAAACAAAAAGCCGTGCGGCGGCTTACTGGCTCCTGATGCGCAAAAAGCGCTGGCGCATTTTGATCTGACGCTTCCGAAAAGCGTTTTGGTGGATCCGCAAATTTTTTCCGTTAAAACAATCGACGTCTGCCGCCGGAAAATCCGTTATTATTCACGGCACTATTTGAATATGGACCGGTATGCTTTCGATGCCTGGCTCGTATCCCTGATTCCTGAATCTGTAGAAATTCTCCGGGGAAGATGTGTAAAACTGGCGAAGGAGGAGACTCTTTTTGATGTTGCCATCAGAACGGCCGGACAGGAAAGGCACTTCAAAGCCAAAACCGTCGTAGGCGCAGACGGAGCGAATTCCATCGTAAGAAAAAGTTTTATCGGGGATTCGGTCATGAAATACGTGGCGATACAACAATGGTTCGCAAACAACCGCGGCGGCACGTCTTTTTACTCATGCGTTTTCGACCGGAAAACAAGCGAAAGCTGTTCCTGGTCGATCTGTAAAGACAACCACTTCATCTATGGGGGCTGTTTCCGGCCGGAGGGCTGCCGCGCGGCCTTCGAAGCGCAGAAAAAGCGCCTCTCGGAGTTCCAGGGCTATGCATTTGACGCATGCCTCAAAACCGAAGCCTGCCTTGCGCTCCGCCCCAGAAAACCCCGCGATTTTCAAACCGGGAAAGACGGTGTTTTTTTGATCGGAGAGGCGGCCGGATTTATCAGTCCCAGTTCTTTTGAAGGCATCAGTTATGCCATCGTCAGCGGCCGCCTGCTGGCGGAAGCATTTCTAAAGAAAAAAGAGATTTCCCGAACAGAAAAGCTTTATCATGCAAAAACAAGAGGGCTGCGGCGGAAATTGCTGCTGAAAATGATAAAAAGATGGTTCATGTATACGCCGGCAGTGCGCGCAGTCATTTTGAAAACGGGAATCGGCAGCATCGCGCTGTGGACAGAAGACAGCGAACAAAAATAAAAGCTTCCGCGTTTACGGCCAGAGGCAGTTTGCAATATCGGCTTTGCCGCCGGGCAGGATTTCTACGCCTTCCTGTTCCAGAAGGAAAGCCTGCAAGTTTTGCCCGTCCGCTTCGAATGCTTTCGACAAGGAGCCGTCCTTATGTACGACGCGGTGACACGGTACCGTCCGATCGCGGCAGGCGCCCATCGCATATCCGACGACGCGGGCCCATCTGCAATTTCCGGCGAGCAGGGCAACTCTTCCGTACGTGCATACGCGCCCTTCTGGAATCTGGCGGACGATTTCATAAATAACGTCGTATATTTTTTCCATTTCGATCCATCCTTTCCAAAAGTAGTATACCATTTTTCCGGCGTACCGTCATCTGCATTGACAACCGCCCAGGCCACAGCGTAGAATTGTGTTATCGACTTTTCAAAAGGAGTGAAGCATATTGACGGACATTTATTTGGATTGCAATAAAATCATTGGTAAAATCAAGCCGCTCCACGGCGTAAACAACGGACCTGTTTCTTATCATTTCTGGATCGATACCAGCCGGTATTACCGGGAAATCGGCGTTCCGTATATCCGTCTCCACGATACGGATCTGCCGTCGCAGCGGATGGTAGACGTCAGACATATTTTTAAAGATTTCAACGCGGACGAAAACGATCCTGCGAATTATGATTTTTCATTTACAGACGTCCTGATCGGCAAGATCAAGGCGTGCGGCGCGCAGACAATATACCGCCTTGGAGCGTCAATAGAACATACGGAGAAAAAATATTTTGTATTTCCGCCGGAAGATTTTGTAAAATACGCAAAAATTTGTATGAATATCATCCGGCATTACAACAGCGGATGGGCGGACGGGTTCCGATACGATCTGAAATACTTTGAAATCTGGAACGAACCGGATCTGTTTGAAAAAATGTGGAACGGAGGTACGCCGGAGCAATATTATGCATTTTACGAAATCCTGGCAAAGCGCATAAAATCGGAATATCCGGATGCACAGGTGGGCGGCTACGCGGGCTGTAACGCTTATTGCGACACATATTTTGATGGTTTCTTCAGCCATATCAAAAAAACGGACGCTCCGATCGATTTCTTTTCGTATCATATTTACGCGGATGACCTCCGTGATTTTGTCAGATTGAACGAACACGTCAATCAGAAGCTGAATGCGCATGGTTTTTCCGATCTGCCCGTTATCCTGGATGAATGGAATCTTTTTACCGGGGAATTCTGGGAATCCATCCGCGGGGAAGGCTTTGAATACAATCGGAAATTTTTATTTGAACGGATCAAAAATGAGGTGGGGGCGGCTTTCTGTGCGGCCTCGCTCTCTCTGTTTCAGAAT
>JBKUJR010000065.1:0-10061 GCA_046952735.1 Clostridia bacterium
GTATCGTTCCGGCAGATCCTGGGTGAGGCGGGCAGGCGGCAGCCGTTTCATCGCGGAATAAGCGATCAGGATGCCCAACGTGTTGATGATACGGTCGATGGTCTGTATCTCAGGCGCCCGCGTGTAGATTTCCGTCTTGCGGTTTTCCGTCAGATGTTCCGCCGCGCGGCGTCTTGCTTCATATTCTCTTTCGATTTCCCTGCCAATTTCCTGTAAAATCATTTTATTTCATCCTCGTTGACATAGAAGCTGTTCAGAAAATCCTCGTCATAATCGCGCTGCGTAAAATTTCCTTTCTGTTCCGCGCCGGCTTTCTCCATTCCTGCCGCTTCCCCGTTCCGGATGGCAGTATAAGCTTTCTTGCGGTCGTCTTCAAATTTTAAAATTTCTTCTTTCGTCGTCAGTCCGTTTTTATGCCAGGAGGTAATGATGGCATCGAACATGGCAAGAGTAGCGTTGTTTTTAGAGACGGACTTTTTCAGGGCGATATCGATGATCTCAATATCGTACCCATATGTATAAAACCATTTTTCCACAATTTCCTCTTCATAGACGTTCATATTTCTCCGCCATTTCAAACGCTTCAGGATCTCGTTGCGGAGCATCTTATAAGATTCATAGGAATTGAGATACGCTTCGAGCTGTTCCGGCGTATGGATGTGGAATTTACCGCCCCACGTTTCGGCGACCTTCCGAATATACGGTTTCGTCATGACATGATTGTTCGCGCAGTGCTGGAACAGCATAAAAACCACATCCGGTTCAAATCCATATTTATCGAACCATAAATCGATTTCGTTATACCAGGATATGGGCATTTGCCCGGAGAAAAATTTATCGCTGATTGCCTTCTGGACTTTTGACCGGGCATAGTTTTTATTCCGTTCGTTTTCGCACAGATCGTCCGGTCTTGCAACCGTGCGCAGCCTGTAATTTCGTTCCACCTCTTTTTGAATGAGGTCGCCCACCAAAATCGTATCGTTTTGCCAGGAAACCAAGCCTGCGCTTTCCAGCAATATCAAATTCTCATTGACCACGGAAGATTCGCTGTTCAAAATCATCGCCAGGGTTTCTTCCGTACATTCGATTGCGTTTTCCGCCGCGTACACGATATATAAATACAATTTTACGGCAAGAGGCGGGAGCCCCGGCATATATTCACATATGAATACATCCGAAACGAATGTTTTTCCGAATAGTTTGTTCTGCATTTTTTCAATTTTCATACATAGAGCCTTCTTAAACCAATGGTGCCCATCCGACCCGCACTGCATTCACTACGAGGCGGCCGTTTTCGCTGTGGAATTTAAAACAAGTGGAAAGCGTCATTACGTCATCCGTTGCTTTTAGCAGGACGTCCGTTTTGAATGCGGATTTATTCTGCAAGTCTTTGATAAAATTATAATACGCATCTTCTGTTTCAAAATACGTCTCGATATAATATTCCTCCGTCGTCGTTTCGTAAACGGAAAAAATCCGCCAAATGCCTACGCCGTTTTCCGCATACGTATACAAGTAAGGATGGGCTTTCAGATAACTGTCGTTTCCGCCGGTATAATATTTTAATAGATTTCCGAACATGGAGCCGTCCTGCATATTGTGGCCATAGATAATCGTATGCCCTTTGAGGGAGGAGGCGTCGTTCCGGAAATCCAGAAACAAAGAACCGGAGCTTGCATACGTCTTGTCGATCGTCCTGTGCAGATAGAAATCGTTGTCTTCCGCCTGCATGACATTATAGCTGATCGTGGTATCGGGGATATGGAGCCAGCAGACGAAGTCCTCGTTTCTTTCTTTTAACGTACGAATCTGCTCTGATGTTATCCCTTCCGGATACGTATACCGCTTCGGCGTTGCTATAGGATAAGAGGGAACCGGCTTTGCCGTGGCGCCTGTCTGGGAAGGGGACGGCGTAGTGTTGGAAAACGAGATTCCAACTTCTTCCTGCAACCCTGCATTGGCCTGCCTTTCCGAAATATACGCATATGCTTTTTCTCCGATTTTCCCTACAGTAAAAAATAAAATCGCACATAATGCCGCCTGTGTAATCATGTAAAACAGTTTATTTCCCTTTTTTGATTTTTCAGGCTGTTTTTTCTTATTCTGTCGGCTGCCCGCCGTCTGTCGGCTGTTCCGCTGTTGGGGTTGGTTCGAAGCCACTTGGATACACCTCTCCTTCCTCTGTAATCATCTTGACGGTACAGTAAACGGTTTGCGGCCGAAGGCCTCTCAAGTCGAGACTTTCTACCGTACTGCCATAGGCTTCAATATAGTCCAGGTTGTTTGCTCCCTGAAAGTTGATATTTTTCAATCTGTTATAACTTCCTTTAAAATACGTGAGCTTTCCGCTGTTTGAAAAATCGAGTTCCAGTATGGAGCAGTTGGAGCAATTGACGCTTTCCAGAAGCGGAAACGTCTGGATGTAAAACGTCTGGATGTTGCTGTTGCCGGAAATATCCAACATTCGGATATTTTGCAGATTTTCTCCGGAAATCGTCAGGTAATCCTTCACGTTCGAACGACTGCAATCCAGGTAATAAAGTTCGGGCAGCGGCGAATAATCCATCCAGCCCAGGGGCGTCCCTGCATAGCTCAAAATCTTAATCTTCGGATTGTTTGTAAAATCCAAGGTCTTCAGGGACGGATTATTGTCGAGTACGAGGCGTTCCAGGCTCGCTGCCGCAGAAATGTCAAGCGTCTCCAGATTGGTGCCGGTAATCGAAAGGGATTTGATTCCCGGCAGTGCCGCCAGCGTAAAGGACGGCAGGTTCCCGCCGCCGATCGCAATTTCTTCTAAGTTCGGGAAACAGGAGAGATCTTCTTCAAGTGCATCGAATACTACATCCTGCGCATTGATATTGAGCTTCTTTACGGCGCTGACGTCTCGCAGCCGTACCGAGCTGGAAATCGTATAATCGCTGTATTTAAAGTCAGGATCGTTGTTGATCAGATATTCGATCGCAGCAATTCTGACTGCGTCGTTTTTCAGCGCGATCACGTTCAGATTGTTCATGATTTCTTTATATCCGGTAAAGCGAAGATCTTTATAATAATGGAGCTTTCCCGTTGTTTCTTTTCCCTGCAACTGCCCGTATACGGAGGTATTTTCGCAGATAAGTTCGGCGTTCGGCGCAAGAATGGTACCCATTACGGTGGCATTCGTAAGATTTACGCTTTCCGCTTCATAAAAATTCAATATGGCTTTGGAGCCGTATATGCCTGTTTCGTCTCTGACGAGGATATAATAATCCGTCAGATCGATCACTTTTCCGGAAATATTGAGGACAGCGTAAAAACCGTCGTTTTCCGAATTGATCCAGATGTTGTTGAAATCCCGGAACGTTTTCCCCTCTTCAGCGATGTTGTCGCTGTCGATCTGGTATACAAGATATTCCGAATGTTCTGTGGAAATACAGAAAAGGCCTTCTGTCAGACCGGGATCCGCGGATGTCCATTCTTTCTGATTCGCTGTTAAAGAAGCGTATGTTTTGGAAAGCTGGAGATGATTTGCCTGTTCCTCGGCGGGATTGCTTTCTATGGAGAACGGGGCGATCACGCTTTCCCCTGCTTTTGGGATATAGGTATTCAATGCCAGCGTATCGGCAAAAAAGCAGACAAACAATATTGCTGCGAGCAGCGTAAACGCAAGCAAAATTCTGCCTTTCCACGTTTTGAAATAAGATCCGCCCAATTCCCGAAGCGTCATTACGCCCTACCTCCTATACCAAATTTCTCTGATATTTAAATAAATCTGTCAGTTTTGATTCCGGGATTCTATATTTTGTACAAAATTTTTTTAAATGCAGGAACGCTGTTTCCATTACCGGCGGCCTTGTCGTCGTATTGTGGCAATCGCTTCCGAACAGGAGCGGCACTCCCCTTTGGATCAGCTTTGCTGTAAATTCCGCCGTTCTTTTTGCCTCCATAAAATTTGCACTGATCTGATAAACGGCATTTGGAATCGTAAATAATTCTTCATAATCACTGTTTCGGAATACGTCGACATATCGCTCCACATGTGCGATTACCGGTGTGATCTGGTATTTTACTGCTAAGTTATGGATGTTTTCTCCCAGACAGAGATCATATTTGTCATATGGCAATTCAAACAGTGCCATCCGCGTTCCTTCGAGCAGGAATTGTTCCATTTCCAAAAATTCGGGCATTTGTTTTACAACTCGGATTTCGGCGCCCAGCCGGATTTCCGGAGAAGCAAAATCCGGGTTTGCTTCATAAAGATAATCGCATAAGTTGCGTACGGCTTCTTCCCTTCGTAAAAGAAAGGATTCTTCGCTTTCTCGGTAACAATAATAATGCGGCGTTGCAAATACGACGCAGACGTTTTCTTCTTTCAGCATTTTCAGCATGGCGGAAGACATTTCCAGGCTTTTCGCGCCGTCGTCCATTTGCGGTAAAATATGTGAATGAAAGTCTACGTATTGCATAAATCCCCCTGACTTACTTATCGTCCGACATATAATTATTTATTATTAGTTCTTCTATAATACCCCCCCCCCACGCGTTTTTTTGCGTATTACGCCTGCAACCACCATGCCGAGTATTTTTGCGTTTACGATCTTGAGCGCATCCTGTGCGCGCCGGAGATCGTCGATCGTGGTGGAGGCGTAATACGATACCAGCAGGACGCCGGAAACGAAATTCGCCATGACCGCCATATCTGTTACGATATTGATCGGCGGCGTGTCGATGATAACATAATCGTAATATGCGCTTACCTTATTCAGAAACATCTGCATATTCGTACTTCCCAAAAGTTCCGACGGGTTCGGAGGAATCGGGCCGGATGTCATGACGTCCAGATTCGGCTGCACATTACGGGTCAGCGCCTCCGCCATCGTTTCAAAACCCACGATAAATTTTGAAAGCCCGGAGGCATTGTTTAGATTCAATTTTTTATGGACCGTGGGTTTTCTCAGGTCGGCATCGATTAAAAGCACCTTTGCCGAGGTTTGCGCCAAAGTAATTGCAAGGTTGATGGAGACCGTGGATTTTCCCTCGCCGGCATTCGCGGAAGTGACCGCTATGATTTTACCATGGATCGGCGAAAGCGCATATAAAATATTTGTCCGGAGCGTATTGTACGCTTCCCGTGCGGCAAAAGGAAATTTGGTATCCGTGATGATGGGTTCTTTATCTCTGATCTTTTTATCTGCCACGTTTCTTTCCCCCTGTCTGGCTGCTGCTGATCTTATATTCATAATATCTTTCGCGTTCTTTTGCCGAATAAATGTCGGGAATCTCTCCGAGCAGTAAAATATTCAGCTGCCGGGCGGTTTCAGCACCGTCCTTGACCGTATTATCGAGCATTGCGATAATTATGATGACTATAGCGCTCATCAGGAAGCCGATCAGCGCGCCTAGAATACAATTTTTGACCATACTCGGCGAAGACGGGCTTTGCGCAAGCACGGGAGAATCGAGCTTTTCGACTTTGACTTCTCCTACTGTGGGAACGCGGTTTTTTGCCATTGCTTCGAATGCCTGACAGACGTCATAGGAAAGCTGCGCTTTTGATGTTGTCGCCGTGATGCGCAGCACGTTGCTGCCGCCTACCTGCGCGATGCTGATATTGGAGGAATCGACGTTCGTATTTTCATACGTTGTGTCTATTTCCCTGAGTCTGCCGTTCATTTCGGCATATGCGTCGCCTGCATCGAGCGCTTCGATACACGTTTCGATCAGGTCTTTTGCATAAAGAATCGTATTTCTCTGATTTGCTGCGGAAGAACTGTCGCCATCTGTATCGATGTCGCTGACCACGCAGAGCTTGATGGACGACGTGTATTTTGGCGATATATAGAATTTCGTTATGATCGCCGCGGCAATCGTTACGAGAACCGTGGCGGTCAATATGATGATAATTTTATTTTTGATGATTTCAAAGATGCTTTTTAAGCTGATTTCTTCTTTCACGTATCAAAATCCTCCCCAACCTGGTAAACAGTATTTATGAATGAAAATAATATGGTTTGCCGGTTTTGGCGGAAATATAGATCGCTTCCAAAATCTGCGATACCACCAGGGCCTGCTCCGGAAGCGTAACGAGCGGCGTACCGTTTTGTATTGCGCTGTAAAATACTTTTTGCTCCATTACTTCAGGGCTGCAGGAGCTTCCGTCGTAAAATGCGACGCCGCCTGCTCCTAGTTCCGGTCTTTCGACTGTCATTTTACCGGCGCGAACTCTGTTGATCCTGACGCCGTCGCAGTTGTCGATTCCGGCGGCCGTACCGCAGATCGTCGTTCTCACTTCTCCTACATCGAGCGTATTCAGTGCCCAGCTTGTTTCCAAAATGATCGTCGCGCCGTTTTCCATTACCACGAAACCGAACGCGGAGTCTTCTACCGTAAATTCTTTTGGATCCCAGTCGCCGAACGCGTTTGCCGTATCCGTCTGGTCATTCAGCTTTTTGTATGTGGTTCCCACCGCATATTTCGGCTTATAATTGTCCATGATCCACAGCGTCAGGTCGAGCGCGTGCGTTCCGATATCGATCAACGGGCCGCCTCCCTGTTCTTCCTCATTCAGAAAAACGCCCCATGTAGGGACTGCGCGCCTGCGGATCGCATGCGGTTTTGCAAGATAAATATCGCCGAGCTCTCCTGCTTCCGCAACTTTTTTCATATATTGCACATCCGGGTTGTATCTTCCCTGATAGCCGATTGTGAGAAGTTTTTTGTTCTTCCTTGCGGCTTCAAGCATCTTTTCGGCTTCCGCGGCCGTCTTTGCCATCGGCTTTTCACAAAGCACATGTTTGCCGGCGTTGAGCGCGTCTATCGTTATAAAGGAATGCGATTTATTGGGTGTGCAGACATGCACGGAAATGATCGACGGATCTTTTAAAAGTTCTTTATAATCAGTATAAACCTTGGCGCCTGGGGCTCCGAACGTCTTTGCCGCCTGCTGCGCCTTTTCTTCGATGATATCGCAAAAAGCTACAAGTTCCACATTATCGAGCTGTTTCAGCGCAGGAAGATGCTTTCCATTTGCTATCCCGCCGCAGCCGATGATACCGACTTTTATTTTTTCTGGCATACCGCTTGTCCTCCAATACTATGCTATGTTTAAGACAAGCGATATTTTACCATATAAAATTTATTAATGCCACACTATTTGAAAATTTTTTGAAACGCTTTGCTTAAACTATGTTTTGCTTCCTGGAAAACTTCTACGATTTTGAATCGCAGCGTGACGTTGCCGCTTGCTTCCTGTTCCGTATCGATCCCTGCATCGGCATTGCCGTTGGAAAAACATAATGGCGGAAATAATACGCACCACCAGTTTTCTCCTGCGCCTTCGCCGATGATGACACGGACGGCCTCATAATCCCCTGCCGGAAGTGCGCCTTTCGAATAATATTTTGTGGGAAAATAGAAATTTCCCGTTACGATTTCAACCGGATAGGAGTAGCCTTCTTCCCGGATTTTTTCTTCCGCAGCCGTTTTGATCGCGTCGATTTGCTCTCGGACGATTTTTTCTGTTTCGGCGGCGTTTTCTGCGTCTTTTGCCAGCGTGCTGACTACTGTGCCGACGGTATCTCTGACTTTTAATTTTAACGCCTGATCTTCGCTGGTGTTGCTGTTGGCGATCACATGCAGCCGAAGGACGTTATCTGCATATTGTTCGGAATTATATTCGGCAATCACATACATGCCGATCGTTCCGATCAGCAATACGGCAATCAATACAAATACGATTCCTTTCCACTTTCTTCTTTTTTCTTTTTGTTTCCGTGCGTTCATGACATAACCTCCGCAATGTAATTCATTGACAAAGGTTATTATTGACAAGTTTATTTCTGCTTATTCAAAATACGATGGGCTGTTGCGCAGCTGCAATTTAAAATTCTGCCGATTTCCCGGTACGATAATTCATATTTGCTTCTGAGCTCCTTTATAAGTTCTCGTTTTTGTTCAGGCGTCGCGTGGCGAATAAAATCTTCGATGCTGGATGCGTTCCGATAGTTGCGTACCATTTGCAGCAGCGTAGTGTCTGATATTTTACCGGGTATGATCTTGATGCGTTCTGCAAGCGTTCCAGGAGGCAGATAATTTCCTTCTTCATTGTCGAAAACCGTACAGATATAATCAAACCTGTCCCGGATCGTTTTGATTGCTTGTACCATGTCTGCTTTTCCGTCCAGCAGCTCAAATGAAGTGCGCCGCAATTGTACCGGGCAGTTCTTGGCTTTTCGATAGGAGGCATACGAGGTATGAATCATTCTGACGAGATAGCGGAGCGGCTCTTCGTATCCGTTGCGGAACAGAATCTGTGCCGTATCATTGTTCAGGCCGGCAATAATCGGAACGGCTTCGCCAATCTGACTGCGCTTCAGCATTTTTATTAAAACCGCCATATATCTGTCCCTGTCGATTCCATCCAGAAACAAATAGGTATCTTTTACAGATCTTACGGTGATGCGTATGCCGTAATCGGCAATATCATTATCCATGACTCCTCCTTGTGTAATCTATATTTTATATTGGGGGAATCATAATAATACACTTCTGTCCAAAAGTAAATATCCGGGAAATATTTCCCGGATATAATTACATATTTATTAAATATTTTGCGATCTTATTTGCGAGCAGGGAATGCCCCTCGTCATTGGGATGGAGTCCGTCGGGACAGAATTTTTCTTTGATGATCGGTACGCGGGGCTGAATGCCGCTTTCTGCGTAAAGGTCGAGTATCGGGAGGGCATAATATCTTGCTACTTCTTTTATTATGTCCACATATTGCACCAATTGTTCTCCGTTCGGTTTTTCTTCGTCTTCCCGATGGAGTGGTGTCAGGAATACGATTGGTTTTCCCGGATATTTATTTAGCAGTTTGTCCATGAGGACATGACACGCGCCGTAGAAGGTGTCGCTTGTGCGGTCGGTGAAGGCGCCAATCGGTGCGTCCCCATGTCCGTAATCATTCGACCCGCCGAATACGACGATAATATCCGCTTTGTCGTCCATGGCATCGGCTCTGCTGCAAAAGTCCTCGTCCCACTGCGGATCTGCTGAGGGCGTTCGTTGTTTTGCGAATCTGGTTCCGCCGATTCCGTAGTTATTCGCTTTGCAAAGTCCGTAATTTGTTTCTATTATATTTGTAAAACGTTTGTCTACCCCGGTAGTTCCGCAGCCTTCCGTTATGCTGTCTCCCAGGAAATTAATAATTTTGCCTTTTAATTCCATATTATATTCCTCCTTTTATTTTGTTGAGATAAGGTGTTAGTACCGTCTTCATGATATTGTATCCCCGTACGTGCGGATGTACGCCGTCCCATGAAAGTGTTTCTTCCATCGTAATTCCATCATCGGAGACCATTTTACTATAATAATCCACATATGTAATTTCATATTCCTGGCAAAGTGATTGTATCAGGCGATTCGTCCTGACAATAAAGTGTTTTCTGAATTCCGGCTGATGGTGGATCGGCGTAATGGAACAAAACAGCATTTTTATTCCCGCCTGCTTTGCCTGTGTGAGAATGCTGCGATAAGATGTAGTATATAATTCCATAATTTTATTTTCTAATTGAATTCTTTCCTGCTCCGTTTTGCATTCATCCAGAATCCATGTGTTATTGATTCCGACCATCATAACACAGATGCGGGGAGAAAGCTGTACGACGTCTGCTTTAAAACGTTTTTCCGCCAGATGTGCTACTTCGCCGCTGATTCCGCGGTTTACAATGGTTCCATATTCTTTAAAATATTCTTCTACTTCCCAGAAATGGGTAATAGAATCCCCCAGAAACACGATATCTACAGGAATTTCATTATAATATATCTGGCTGTTTTTTATGTCGAACTCTGTGCGTCTCTGATCTCCTTCTCCTCCTAAGAGGCCGGGTTTGATCAATTCCTCTAAATCTTTTATGCCGTTCACCCTTTCATAGTTTTTAAAACATAGTGTGCAAGCAGAAAAAGTATAAACATTCATATTCACAACGTCAAGTACAATTCGTTTATTTTCTAATTGTAGAAACAGTCGTTTTTACTCAGCGAAACAATTGCAAGTAAAAACCCTGTGCAGGAGGAAAAAGATG
>JBKUJR010000066.1:0-10059 GCA_046952735.1 Clostridia bacterium
GATACCCTCCACATAAATCTGTATATCGGCCAGCAGCTTCACAAAATCCGGGTGCGCCGCCAGTTCGCAAAGCAGGGCGGCGTCAATCCACCCGCTTTCAGCAGGTCTATCATCTCGTCACGCAAAGGGACTTTTTTTACAGCCCCTACAAAATATTAAATTTAACATTTTAAATTTACTTAACAAAAAAACAATAGTCGAGAATGATGTTGCCCTGTTCATCTGATGAAGTATAACGTGGACAAGCATATCGTTCAAAACACCAAAAAGAGCCATCTTTTTCGTAAACGACTTCCATGCCAGCCTCCCTTAGTTTTCCTGCAACTCTCCCGTATTGGCTGAGAATATCCGACAAATTCTCCCCGGATATCCAACAAACACCAAAATTCTGGGCTGGATAATCAATCGAAAGAAAACCGTCTGGAACCTGGGTTCCTGCTGCGACAAATTCGCCTATCCAATACTCTAAGGTATTGAATGTATTATCGAGATGGAGCATACCGATATAGGCATCCCAGTCTTCATACAAATTGTGTATGACCTTTTCCCCATCTACAGCCCTTTCCAGCTCACCAAACAAATCTTTTTCATACTATTCATCCCAAGCGTAGCTATCCGAATATTTTCTACCAATAAACCGCATCGCCGGAACAGATTGTTTGTACGTGTTAATAATCTCTGCCATTTCTTACCTCCTAAAATTTTTATATTTATTTATAAAATAGAACCTCATTCATTAAGATATTTGTTCTTCAATCGGATACTATAATAGCAATTGGATATTATCAATTCTTCTTATAAAATTCTCATCTCGGAATCTTGCAGGTGTAGTTTTAAATAGATGTTTAAAGCTCTTTGTAAATGCTTGTTGTGTAGCAAATCCATTTTCAATAGCTATGGTATATATTTTTTTGTGTATTTCAAAGTTCTAATGTTGCCCTGTAGCGCCGATATTTGAGAAAATAATCTTTTACTGTATAACCGGTATTCGCTCTAAATACAGTAGAAAAATATGAAGATGAAAGGTAAACATGATTTGCTATATCAGCAACAGTCAAATTTTCAGTATAATGCTTATGCATAAATATTATAGCTTTTTGAATAATATTGACATATTCCATATTAATCCTTCTTTCAAGATTATTATAACATATAAACAATATATTATTTTATCAAAATTAACTTTTTTATTGATTAAATAGATGGTTTTGGCTTTATATCTTCTTATATATGTCTATAAACAACGCCGAAGCCGCATAAAGCAAGGCTATATTAGTGCCTACTGCGTGACTTGTTTCCCGTCATATAGAGGGTGTGAAAGCATTTGTTACTTTGTATCCTTGATTGTCATACAAGCCGGGAGAGACGGGTTTGTCAACGACAGCGCAGCTGTCCACTTTATCGTTGACACGGTCGGCTGGCTCTGCTATTTTCTGTATCAAATACTCATTTTGCGTAAAACACAATATCCATGCCAGCTTTAATCTTTTGCGTCTGCCCGGTTTTCTTATATCCCATTTTTTCATATAAGTAGCAAAGTTTCTCTTCTTGCAAAATGGTATCAAGTTCCCATCTTTCAGCACTTGGATATAACTGTTCAATCATAGTAATTGCTTGTTGAGCATACCCGTGTCCTTGATATTCGGGGGAGAATAAAAATTTGCTTTAGTTTGCATAGCTTATCAAAATTGCATATTCTTAATGCGCCAATATGTTTTCCAGATAAGGATATGAAGTAATAATTCGTAATTGGTTCCTGAAATCTTTGTATAGTTCGTTCAATCTGTTCTGCGCCAGGACTATATCCATAATCTTGATACTTATTAAGTAAAGTTCTAAAAGATTTAATTTGCAAATCATATATTTCTTGACAATCTTCCAAAAGAGCCTTTTCTAATAATATTGACAATCTCATTCACCTCACAAAATATTGCCTGTGTGTTCAGTATTGTTCACTAAACAGATTTTATCAAATATTTCTGCAAATAGATACCCATTTGCAGAAACGCAGGGGGGTACTTCCAACAAGTTGTTTTTCGGGGCTGTAAAAAAAGTCCTATATAAAAAGTGGCAGCGAACTCAATTACTTGAGGGAGCAGCCACTTTTTGTGATATAATTTAGTTGTTATGAAAAACCTATCACAAATTTATCATACACCATATCAACTGAAATTACCACTGGAAGTAGAAAGAATGATTGAAACATCCGATCCGGTATATACGTTTTGTGAGGTTGTGGATCATATAGACCTAAATCAGTATCTTGCGGTGAAGGAGCGCAGAACAGGTCGTCCAGGGTATGATGCCATCCTCCTCCTAAAAGTTATACTCTTCGCATTTATGGAGCACGGATATGTCTCGGTACGCACAATAGAAAAGCTGTGCAAAACGGATATGCGCTTTATTTGGCTTCTGCAGGAATCACCTGCGCCCAGTTTCATGACGATTAACAATTTTATGAACAACGGGCTGTGCAATAGCATAGAAGAGATCATTTAGAAATCAACACATATATTTTTGAACAGAAAAATGTCGATTTGAATCATGTCTAGATAGATGGCACGAAGATTTCAGCCAATGCCAATAAATACAGCTGGGTATGGAAAAAGAGTAGTGTAAAAAACAGAGAAAAAACATTTGTAAAGATAACGACTTTGCTGCAAGAGATGAATCAAAGCATTCTTTCGGAATCAAATTTGGTATTCAAGAAGAATATGCAATTGAATACTTAGAACAAATTCTTGAACAATATGCTTCTCTTATGGGAATCCGCCCTGAAAACATAGCAGAACACATCAAAATCTGTGGAGAAGACAGAAACAGCTGCTCTAAGACCGACCATGATGCTACGTTTTGGCATCTGTGACGAATATATTGCTGTTTTTGATGTGAAGCAATATGCTTCGGATACAGACTGCTTTGAACCATTAATGGAAAAATTTCATAAACAATATGGCGAATATCCGGTAGCGGATGCAGGATACGGGAGTCTCGATAATTACCTGTATTGCGAAGAACACGGTATGAAAAAATATATGAAATTTACAATGTTTCAAAAAGAGAGTTCTGATAAAACATATCGTGATGACCCATACCGAGCAGTACATTTTCCAATAGACGAAACGGGCTGTCCCATCTGTCCGGGCGGTAAAAGATTTCATTATTTAAGAAGCCGTGCAATAAAGGGAAATCATTATGGAAGAACAGAAGAATATTATCGATGCGAGGATTGCACGGATTGTCCACACAAGGAACAATGCTGCCGCAGCACAGGAAACCGCATAATACGACTAAACAAAGAACTTACCGGCTTTCACAAAGAAGTATTAAGCAATCTAAATAGCATACAAGGAGCCTTGCTGCGGATGAACCGAAGCATTCAGGCAGAGGGTGTATATGGAGGAATCAAGTAGAACAGAGCGTACACAAGAGCACGACGGAAGAGATTAGAAGGAGTAATTTTTGAAATTGCACTAATTTCCTGTGGTTTTAACTTGCAAAGGAGTGAAACAAAATACTATCTTTTTCTTTGAAAAACCTTCAAAAGTGCCGGAGGTCTATCTAATATACGCAAAATGCAAAAAAATGTAATACATATGTCTACCTTTTAAAAAGAACGAACCGCAAATCATCTTTTCAGATGACCGCGGTCCATTTTTGACTGTTTTTTTACAGCCCCATTGCTGTAACAATACTTCTTTATTGAGGGCTACCTAAGCCAGACCTTCTTTTTCTATCATAATTGTATCTTCTTTTTATTTTATCTGCTTTAAAACCGTCCGTTTTTATCGGCACACGATTTTCTATGTACTGCAAGCAGCAATATAGCACTTCCCGAAACGAGCATTACCGCGATCCACATGCGCACGCCGCCGTCCCCGGTTTGCGGCGTTGATCCGGGCGTTTCCTGTCCGGGTACGGAAGGCGTCGTTGTCGGGGGAACATCCTCCGCGGAAGGCACCGCAGATAGATTTGCCGTGTCTGCCGCCGCCGCAAAAATATTCTTTACAAAATATTGCCGCAACGCTTCCTCGCAGGTTCCGTACTCCTTCAGCAGCGCAGCCTGGGCCATGCCGGGATAGTCCTCGTTTTCCGCAACATAGCTGTTTGTAGCGACCGTGTAGCTTTTGTCCGGCTCCACCGGCCGGCCGCCGATCAAGGCGGATACGATCCGGCTGCCGGCAGGCAGGCTCCCGTCGTATTGTATTTTGATCCCGCCGAATTGCAGCGCCGAGCCGCTGTTATCGGGCCAGGAATACTGATACGGATCCTCTCCTTTTTCGGCCGCCTGCTTTTGCAGGGAGTATATTACATCGCAGGCACGGTTGATTTCAAGGGAATATTCGACGATATCCAGAATCTGCCGGCCGGTCAGCTTCTTTGTTACCAGTATATTGCCATAAGGCGATATACTGATCAGGTCCGCATAGGTGATACTGCCCTGCGGAATGCCCGCCCGGATACCGCCCGCGTTTTCCATCGCCACATCGGCGCCGGTAACGTCCAGATACGCCGCCGTCACGATACGGCCTATAGCCTGCTCGCCCGTGCGGATATCCTCCCAGGAGTAGGGGTATGCCCGCGCGCTTTGGCCGATCTCCCGTTCCAGCGCCGTCCTCTGGCGCTCCTCAATGGCGGCAATCTTGGCTTTTACCGTCTCATTCTCCGTGAGATGCGCCGTCTGTTCCGTCGTGACCGCCGTTTCCTTCACGGCAGTTACGGTTTTGCTTGCCGGGTCAACGGTCAGTTCCAGAACGCCGGCCGCATAGAAATAATAGCCAGCCTCCACTACAGGAACCTGCCTGCCGTCCCGGTCGGGATAGGTTTTGTCTATAAGCAGATGCTCATGTCCCGCTATCACGGCGTCGATACCGCTTATTTTTGCGACAAACCCTTCGCAGTCCGCCTGATGGGTGATCAGCAGAACAATATCGCAGTTTTCCTCTTCCTTTAAAACGCGGGCGGTTTCGGTGGCAACGGCCGCCTCTTCTTCAAAGCGAAGCCCTGCCACGTTCTTTGAAAGGGTGGAGTGATAAAAGCCGTCGTCGATCACGCCAGCGACGCCGACCCGTAAGGCCGTTCCGTCGTCCGCCTTAACATTTTTAACCAGATAGGGGGTATCGAAAAAACCGTCGCCCTCGTCGGTTACAACGTTGGAAGCAAGTATGGAAAAGCCTCCCGCCGTTTCCAATTCCTTGAGGCGGTCCGCGCCGTAGCTCCAGTCGTGATTTCCGGGGGTCACGGCGTCATATCCCACTTCCTTCATCAGTTCCGCTATTCCCAGACCCTGCTCAGCCGTTGCAAACGCCTGTCCGTGAAAGGTATCTCCGGCGTCCAGAACAAGATCCGCTTCCTGTTCGTCAATCAGAGTCTTTAAAGCGGCGAACCCGATCGTCCCTTTCCCGTTTGCGGTATAATATCCGTGCAGATCGTTGGTATGAACGATCCGTATCGTTGTTTCCGCCTGCTCCGCATATACCGGTGTGCAGACGGAAACGAAAAGGCAAAGGCAGGCAAACGCCGCGCAGAAAACATTTCTACATTTCTTCATATAAATACACCTCTCTATTTCTCTGACGGCGTTTTACGCCGACGATATCCTACAGTAAGCAAAACCAAAGCACTGCTGCTGATCAGCATCATAACCATCCACGGGGCAGCGCCGCCGTCGCCGGTCTGCGGGTTTTCTCCTATGGCGGGAATCGTCTCCGTTTCGACCGCGCCGCAGACGGTGCAGGTATACCTGCGTTCTCCCGCTTCCGTTTGGGACGGTTGTTTGGTTGTCTTGCCCGCATCCCAGTGGTGGGCCTGTGTTTCGGTTTCCCCGCAGGTACAGGTACGCCTGTGCGTTTCGCCATCTCCGCCGTCCGTCCATTCGCCGAAGCTATGCGTATGCGGCGCTTTGAGCATTACCAGGATTTCCGCAGGATCGGCAGTCAGCGCATTGTCGCCGTCCCGGCTGATTTTCACCGTGTACGCCGTTTGGCCGGCAAGGGTATAGCCGTCCGGCGCTTCCACCGTCACCGTCTGCGATCCGATTTCACCAAAATACAGCTCCTGCGCCGAAGCGGTCAGTTCCGTGCCGTCCTCTAGCAGGAACCGTACCCTGACCGCCGCCATTTTTTCAATAACCAGATGGACCTCCTTGCCGAGGACGAACCATCTGCCGTCCGTATAAAACAGCTCCGCAACAATATCGGTGTTTTCGATTGAGTTGACGAGCTGATATCCGTCGGGAAGGGGAATATCACCGGCTGTAACCACGCCCGGTACGTCAAAGGCATATTCCATAGTATCGAGTCTTTTGCCGCTGATGTCCCAATAGGTAACTTGACAACAATAATTTTCCGGCGGCTCGGTTGGAACGATTTCAAAAACGACCTGAGCCGGATCGGCCGTCAATATGCCGTCCCGCAGCGAAACGGCGACTGTCGCGGCCGCCTCCGTATTTTCCTTTAGCGCATATCCTTCCTCAGCAAGCAGTTCCGCGTCTGCCAAAATCACATGAGTTCCTTCCGTAGCGCCGGCAGCGATCTCAATCATCGTGCGGCCGTCGTATCGGTACAGTACGGAAAAAAGCGCGCCGTCTGCCGTTCGTGCCTCGAGGCGGACGCTTTCGGATGCAAACTCTGTTTCGGTCGCGCCGATGCGCGCCTCTATGGTATACGCGGAGCCGAGCGCAAGCCCCGCAAAAGAATTCCCTGTCTGCCATTCGCTCCATTCGCTCCATTCGCCGTCCTGCGCGGCTTTGATTCGATACCGTCCGTTTTCCAGCGCAGTCAACGTGATAGAGTCTGTGTCCTCCGCGGTCACCTCGACCTGCTGCGGCGCCGGCGGACGTGCGGGCGGAATTTCTATTTTCACAATGCGGGAGGCAAAGCCGGCAGCGGCAGCGGGCTTGCGGATATAAATATCCTTTCCTGGCTCCACATGAATATAGCCGTTGATGCGAAAGGAGTCGGACATATCGGCGTTATACGAGATTTCATTTGTATCGCCGTAAGCGTATATTGTGCGTTCGTTTTCAAAATCAACGGGAGAAACGATGGCAACGAGGCGTTTCGGTACGGTTTCGGTCAGCACCTCGTTTGTGTCCTTCTTCAATAGAAACAAAATAACGTCCTCGTTTCCCTTCTCCACAATATATGTTTGAACGGAGCTGCCGCTGGGAATGACGGTACTGTCTGCATCTTTCAGCGTATATTGGTTTTCGTCATAGAAAACGGTTTCTTTCGTATAGTCGTACGTCAGCGCGCTGCGGTAAATATTGACGGTATACGTCGTCGGCTGTTTGCCGTCGGCGGAGGAAGTTATTGTCACCCGCTTTGTTTCCCCGGGCCGGATGGCGATCGGCTCCGACCAGGCGTCCGAGGCGATCGGAATGCCGTCCGCCGTGATGCGATCCGCTCCGCGGGGACGAATACGGACGCTTTGCGATGCATTGGCCATCGTCAGCGAAAATTCCGTTTGTCCGCCGGAAAGGTTGCAGAATATGTTTCCTCCGTCCAGCATTACCGCCAATTCTGTCAGAGCGGATGCCGCCTGTTCATAGGTTTTCGAAACGGAATTGCCCTTTTTTTCATCTTTTTCACCCCATGCCGTTACGGTGCAGGATTCGGTTATTTCGATCGGTTGTATGTACCGCCGCGCATTTTCCGCCTTGCCGCCGGCAGGCGTTATCTGATAATGTATTTCTTCGGCGCCTGTAAGCTCCAGCTTACTGCCGAGCGCGACGGGTCCCTCCATCAGGGAAAAATCCACATTCCCGACTGCGGCGCCCTCCGCCGGAAGCGGGTTTGTAAAAGCTTTTAGGCAGACGTTCGTTGTATAGGCGTGCGCGAGTAAGCCGCCGGTAAGATTCCAGCCTTTGGCGGACAGGGCCGTAACGTCCGTCCACGTTACGCCGTCTGCGCTGTAATAGCTTTCGCCTCCTGCACCCAAGTATTCCGGTTTTTCTTTTTCATAGGGAAGCAAGCAGAATTCCAGTGCCATCGGGTATGCGTATGCAGGATTCGTCAGCCTGACGACGACGCTAAAACGCTCTCCGCGCCTCAGCGCCACGGCGGAATGCAGCTCGATCGTATGGTATCCCGCGTAAGGCTCCATGCCGGTCTGGCCGGAATAAGCCAAAACGCCGGAGGTTGGTTTTCCCTCCTCCACACCGGTATATACCGAAATTTCATACTGCGTTCCGGCGTCTGTCGTATAAAAGGAAACCGCTTCCAGCTGTTCGGCGCTTTCCGCAGTAAAAATATTGGAAATAAATGCTTGTTTAGATGCGTCCTTCGTATACAGGAAGTCGTCCGCCGAGGCGGATATGCCCCAGCCCGTCGTATCGTACTGATAATTGCGTGCATAGTTGCCGGCTGCTTCCAGATGGTAATAAGGGCCGAATTCAATCGTCGCATCCGCGTAGGAAAGCCAGAAATAGCCGTCGTCGCCCCACCCGGTTCCCCAGCTGTTGCGGATCAGCCATGCGCCGTCGGTTTCGGGCCGGCAGCCTTCCTTAAAGTTCTCCCGGGAAAAATCATCGTCCCAGCCCACGATCAGCACGGCGTGGTCCGCATACTGAAACTCGTCATGATATACCGCAAAAGTATCAGGGTTGTAATAGCCCTGCGCCGCCGCCTGCGCGTCCGATCCTGTGTATGAAACGGACACCGCGCCGTAATCCATCAGCACCTGTTTGATGATGTTCGCACCGGCTATCGGTGTTTCCGGCTCGTTATATCCATAGCTTCCGTAAGACAGATAAAACGCATCCTGTAAATGGTAATCCGCCTCCCGGCGAAGCGTCTCGTCCGCTTTCTGTGTGTCGTAGGGCATTTTTTCGGAAAGCACCGGCCCCTTCCACGCGGCAAGAGCGCTGACTGCCTTTGTGTCGCTTCCGCCCATATTATACGGATCATATTCTGACCCGGCCTGCATCGAAAAATATTCTTCTTCCTCCGCTCCCGTTACGGCAAACCATGCGAGATGAAGCTTGGAGAAGGAGATAAAGGGAAACTGTTCCACCAGGGCCGATTCGGCCGAACCCAGCGCGGCGAAGGCCCAGCAGGTTCCGTAGCTCCCCTGGTCTTCCACCGGCCCCACTTTGCCGTAATCCCGCAAATCGTACGAACTTGGCAAAAGCGCGTTGCGCCGCATCAGCAGGCTTTGATAGCTGTCCCAAAGATAAGACAAATCCAATGAGGACGGCATGACAGCGCCGCCGCCATTTTCAATATATTGCAAATACGCCGTATTGAGCGGCGCAAGCTGCCCGCGTACCTCCGTGCTGCCGCCGGCATTTCGGCCGTTTGCCTGAACCGTATATACAGCGGAGGGAAACAGGATGGATACTGTCAGTATGATTCCCAAAAACCGTTTCCAAAAACTGCTTTTTCTTCCCATAACGATCGCTCCTCATCTATCAATTATTGTTGCTTCTCTGCATACGCCTCCGCCTGTATGACCGCGCCGGCAAAATACTTATCGTCAGAAATCCAGATGCGTCTGAATCGTTTCCGTTTCCCTTATCGTAGCGGCGGTTCTGTTGACGATTGTGGGCGCAACTGGTTTTGGCGACGAACACAACGAATTTTACACCAATTTCATTTTTTATTCAACTCTGTTACTGTTTTTTATATATTATCTTCTGATGTCCGAGCGGCCCCGGTACAGAAAGTATTCGTCTTTTTCATTACGAAACTCGTCAGTACTCTTTGCGAACGGATATCTGTATTTTCCACTGATCTGCCGCTTATTCCATTGTCAATCTGTTTGCCGCAAAAACGAAATTAAACAATACAGACGCTTCTTGATGTTGTTTTCAGATATTTTATAATGTCATTTTCCACGACGATGATCCGCTTATCGTCATTTGCTGTTGATTGTTCTATAAACGTGAAAAACCACCTTTGCCTTAGTAGACAAAAGTGGTTTTTCGTGGCTCCCCCTGTTGGATTTGAACCAACGACCGATCGGTTAACAGCCGATTGCTCTACCACTGAGCTAAGGAGGATTAAAGACCGGCGAATACATATTTTTGCGAGACGTCACCATCTGACTATCTTCTGC
>JBKUJR010000067.1:0-9877 GCA_046952735.1 Clostridia bacterium
TCATAGTCCCGTGTCCTCCGTGATTCCCGGCAGCGTCCTGCTTTCGCGCAGGATATCGGTGCTTTCCGTGTAGATTGGTTTCATGGTAAAGGAATAACAAAACTGCTTTTCGCTGAATCTGTATTCCGGAAGGAGCTCCGGACCGCAGCTGTTGGAGCCGATACCTGCCTGTTTGTAATCTATTCTTACGATCGTTTCTTTTCTGGGACGCAAGTCTTTTGCAAAGGATGCGCCGTCTAAGTCCGCCGCCGTATAATGCAGCGCGCTGAATTCAAATTCCGGCATGCCCTTAAACAGAAAGCCGCGCCCTTCCGCATCCGATACGACGGCCCATTCGGTTCCGAAATGGTTTCCCGTTTCCTGGGGAAAAATATACGGTGTGAATTCTTCTGTAACGGTAGAGGCATAAATTCCTTTTTTACAATAATGGCGCAGATCGCGGTATGAAGATCCCGGCCCGTATCCGCAATAGCGTACGTATTCGTTGCCGGCCGGCATCGCGAGCTCGAAGCCGAATCGCGGCAGCACGCCTGCGCCGGGGCGAACTTCCGCAGTAACGCCTGCGCCGATTTCACCGCTGCCATAAATGACCCATAGGACAGAATATTTTACGAACGGCATAAAAGTGGGAGCGGCGATTGCATAGGAGGCGAGCAGCGTGACATATTTTCTGCCTGCTTCCAGTATGCGGCAGCTGTAAGGCCGCTCTTTCGCAAGATGCATGAAGCTCCCGTTCCATGCGCCCCGGATATTCCTGTCATTGTCGGTGGGCGCCCGGTAAATGGAAAATTGCGGCGGCGCACTGAGCATTTCCGCTCCGTTGAAACAGATACTGGTAAAATGACCTGCGTCCAGATCAAAACGATACTCAAAGTCTTCTCCTTCCGCCAACAGTATACCGCTTTGATTTTCACCGGTGCAGCTGATCTGAAGCGCGGGCATGGAAGCGGTGGTTTCCGTTTCGGGAACCGTTTGCATGACAGGCAATTTCAGCTGCGTAAATCCGAGCTCATAACCGGCTTCCGCCCAGATCGTGTCTTTTTTTAAACGATAACTGAACTCTGCAAAGAATTCCTCAAACGCAAATTCGGGTAAGCTGAAGTCGAGCGTCGCCGCCGTGCTTTCGTGGGGAGCACATTTTACCGCGAGCGTTCCTTGCTGATAAACCGTGGAAGGCGTTTTGATTTTATAACGGATCTCCAATTCTTCCAGATCCGTAAAATCGTATCGGTTGGTGAAACGATATGCCGGCTTTCCGTCTTTTATTCCTGCGTGTTCCGCCAGCACCGGTGCGATCACATTTTTCAGCTCCAGCAAGCCGCAGCCGGGGTTCCGGTCGGGATCGACCAATCCGTCTACGCAAAAATTTGCATCGTTCGGGGCGTCTCCGAACCAGCCGCCGTAAGAGAAAAACGAATCGGCCTGGATCGGATCTTTATTTTTCCCGTATTGCGGCATGGAATCTCCGTACGCTGCGCGTCTTGCAGGGTCGGCTGCCGGATCCTCGACGCTTCGCACCGCGTGATCCGCCCATTCCCAGACGCAGCCTCCTGCGGCTTTCGGATATTTGTAAAACAGGTTCCAATATTCCTGCAAATCTCCCGGGCCGTTTCCCATGGCATGCGAATATTCGCACAGAAAAAGCGGCTTTTTGTAATTATCGTTTTTGCAGTATTCTTCTATGAAATCAACTGAGGAATACATTCTGCTGTATACGTCTACGGTGTCCTCCGCCGCATTTTCGCAGCGCTCATAATGGAGGATCCGATGCGGATCGCGGCTCTTTACGAAACGCGCCATTTCTCTGTGGTTTTCTCCGTAGAACGATTCGTTTCCAAGTGAAATCATGACGACGCAGGTACAGTTTTTATCGCGCTCGTACATCCGCTCGATCCGGTCTAAAAAGGCGGCGCGCCATTCCGGATTCTCCGTAAACATCAGGCTCTGTTCTTTTCCGTACTCCCGGCCGCCCAGCGCTGTGCCGTGCGTTTCCAGATCCGTTTCATCGACGACATAGAAGCCGAGCTCGTCGCACATGCGCAGAAATGCGGGGGTGTTGGGATAATGCGACGTCCGGATGCAATTGATGTTATGCCGCTTCATGAGCAGCAATTCGCGTAAAATCGTGCGGAGCGGCGTACAATGCCCCGTATCCGGATTCGTATCATGCCGGTTGACTCCTTTTAATTTTACCGGTACGCCATTTATCAAAAACTCGCCGTTTTCGCTGATGGAAACGGTACGCAGCCCGACCCGCGCAGGAATCACTTCATTGTATGCGTGAATCAGGATCGTATACAGATATGGCGTTTCCGCCGTCCAATGGACGGGATTTTCCACAGTAAAATGAAATTCCGCCGTATTGTCTTTCACGATGGAATCTTTTCTGGCAAGCGGCCGGTTTTCCGCATCGTAAAGTTCTACGGATGCCGCCCCGCCGGCGGCGGTGGAAATTATTTTAACGTCGATAGCATCCAAAGTCGTTTTGATTTCAAAATCGCGGATGTGCTCTTTATGCCGGGCAAGCAGATATACGTCGCGGAAAATTCCGGAGAGCCTGTAAAAATCCTGATCTTCGAGATATGTGGACCATGCCCATTTAAAAACAAGTACGGTGATCGTATTTTTGCCCGGCTGCAGATAATCCGTGATCCGAAACTCCGACGGCAGGTGCGCCCCTTGAGAACTGCCGGCGCATTCCCCGTTGATATATACGTAAAAATAGGTGTCTACGCCTTCAAAATTCAGATAGATTTCTTCTCCGGTCCAGGCTTCGGGGAGCCGGAAGGATCTTTGATAAATTCCGGCGGGGTTGTCGTACGGCACATACGGCGGATCCAGCGGGATCGGATAAAATGAATTTACGTATTGCGGCACATCGTAGCCGTACATCTGCCAGTTGGACGGAACCTTGATTCTGTCGCTCGACAGGGGACTGTTTCCGCCCGGCAGCGCTTCCAGGCATTTTGCCGCTTCACTTTTATTTTTGCAGTAAATAAAATCCCAATCGCCGTTCAGAAGCTTATACCGGCCGTTCTTTTCTGCGACGATATGGGCGCATGCCGCATCGGCGGTATTGCCGTTTATGATTCTGGAAGCGGCAAGCGCGCTGCAACGGCACCCATATGGTATATACCATGCTCTTGCCGGCTCCCTGCTTTGATTTAAAACATTCTGGTTTTCCAGCAATGAAAAGTCAGGCGATTTCATAAATTTTACCATTCTCCTTTATTACGTATATAATGTTTTCATTATATCAATAATAATTGAAAATGCAATATTTTCTGAAATCGGGAGGCAGCAAAAAAATTCATTTTAGGTATTGACAAGGTTTTAAACTGTATGTATAATTTAGCACGTTGTCGCCTTAACCGGCACACATGATGCTGGTGTAGCTCAGCTGGTAGAGCAACTGATTTGTAATCAGTAGGTCGGGGGTTCAAATCCGTCCACCAGCTCCAGCCGTTTCACTGAGCGGCAATACGATTTTATCCGGGAGATTTCCAGAGCGGCCAAATGGGGCAGACTGTAAATCTGTTGTCTACGACTTCCATGGTTCGAATCCATGATCTCCCACCAAAATGGAGTAGACACTTTAGATGCCTACTCCATTTTTTTTAGAGGTTATGCGGGTTATACCCCCCAAAAAAATTGATACCGATGCAACTTACAGACGGCTGATTATCGAAATGGATCATATATCCATTGGCGAGATGAACCATTATAACATGGATGGTCAGGCTGCTGAAATTGGAATTAAAATATGTGATTTTTCAAAGCAGAATAAAGGTGTTGGAAAGATTGTGCTGAGCATGTTGATTTCTTCTCTGTTTCATGATTTAGGATATCAAAAAATTATTCTTGATACGAATCTCAACAACAAAAGAGCACAACATGTTTACGAACCACCGGGGTTTACGAAATTGTGAGTTAATGAAAATTCTTGGACAAATCAAATTGGTGAATTGCAGTCTTCTGTTGATTACGAGCTTCAAAAAGATTTTATCAACTTTGCAAAAGAAGTATAATCCTTTTTCGAGATTTCAAATCATCTAAAACGTCCACTCCTTCCATACCTGCGGGCTGATTGAAGTAAAGAAGAATATCATGAGATGACAAATATTTTTTATCACGCAACTAATAAAAAACTCGATGAACTGTTGCCGCTTTCAAAAAAACACAGTGGTGATGGAAGGGTATGCTATTTTACTCCCAATAGAGCATATGCACTTTTTTATATACGAGATATGGAAATAAATCATGTGACATGTGGAGTGGGGGATAACGGCATTCCTGTTTATTATGAACAATTTCCACAACAACTAAAGATTATGTATAGCGGTCGAAGTGGGTATATTTATACACTCATAAATAATGGCGAAATAGTTAATGGTCATACAAATGGTGTGTGGTTTTCGACACAACCTATAAAGGTTGCTTCTGTGAGCTTTGTTAAAGATGTATATGATGAAATAATAAAAGCTGAGAGTGTTGGCGAAGTACAAATAATTCGGTATGAGGATTTGTCGGAGGAGAAAAAACTACAAATAACAGAAATGATATGTATTTCTATATTAAAGCACAAGTATCTCTCTAATGATTGCGCTAAATCTCGCTTTATGAAAGAAAATTTTCCTGAAGCTTGGAATATGGCAAAAGAAAAAGAAAACGCCATGGAGATTTACCCCTGTGACTAATCAGCTTTGGGGATAAGTCTTCATGTTTCCTATCGTATTCTGCTCTCCATTCTTGTGATAAAAATATAACATACTAACGAAGGTTTACTCCCATGTGCGCAGGGATTCATATTGGTCACCCATGCCAGACTCTTTTCTTATTTTGGGTAAGGTACTTGTGTTGAAAACGGCATCTAAAGTGTCCACCCTTTCCAACGAAAATCTGACATGTTTGGACATGCCGGATTTTTTATCTATAAAATACAGTGAAAGGAATACGCAATGGATACCTTATTTCGAGGAGTCCGCTGGGTTGCTCCGAGGGATTTAGATGTATTCAAGATTCTTTTGGAATATACGGCATTTAGATAATAGCAAGGTAGCTTTCGCCATAGAGAAAAACGGATAGTATATTTTCACTTTTTGAGTATTCTTTTCAAATAGGCAGCATCTAATAAATTCACGGTCTCAAAATTTCCTTGATAAAACACACCCCAGTTATTGAAAACGCAGGGTAATTTCTTTGCTTTTTGCAGTGTATCTACTTGAATAAAAGATACGGGCAGGCCGTTCGTTTCGCAATATTGTTTTATCATTTCGATGTTTTGATAGATATAAGGACATTGCAAATCATAATAAATCGTCAGCTCTTTCCTTTCGATTTTTTCTTTCTTAGCGTTTTGTGCGAATTTTGGAATTGTTCCGTCAAAAGAAAGCGCAAGCAATTCATATCCGTTATTGGTAGTATCAACAACCTTAAAACCGAAATTCTTTGCGAATGATTGGTCGCTTAGCCAGGATTTCTGCTTTTTTGCTCCGAGCATACAAACGCCGGATTTTCCGTTTTCTTTGGCATCCGCCAGACAATACTCCATCAGCGCCTTCCCGTACCCTTTTCCCTTATAACTACCAGAAACCCATAAACAATATAGATAATAATAGTTATCACCAATTATGGGAACCCACGCTGTTTCAAGAGGAGCGTATTCAATAAACACGGTAGCTTTTTCATTTAATTTTCTAAAGACGTGACCTTCCTTTATTCGGTCGGAAAGCCATTGGCGCTTTGCTTCGATGCCTCGATGAGGCTTTTTGCTGCGGATAATACAGCATAAATGCTCATCGACCAGGTTTTCTTCCGTTAAGTTTATAAAATTAGGATTCATATGCGCCCTCACTTTGAATTGAAAATTGTTAAATATAACCTGCTATCCCGGATTTTTCTGTACACCATCTTTCCGCTGCAAGAATTATCCAATGGGCGGAAGTCTGAAAGATCAATAATATTTTTATATTCTATCATAATTTCGAGAATGTGTAAAATAGTGTGTATGGCACGAACGCCTAAATGGTTTTCTGATAAAGCAGTTCTTGATAAGCTTCAAAAGTATCTACTACATTTCGATCCCTATCCTACTCGCGTAGGATGATCCAAATATATTTTACCGATTCCTATTTTGGTAGAATTTCAATCCACATCCTACTCGCGTAGGATGACATAATCTCCACTCTTGTGGGATCCGTAAAAGCCCGATTTCAATCCACATCCTACTCGCGTAGGATGACTACATAAATGCGTTGATTTATAGGCGCATAAACGATTTCAATCCACATCCTACTCGCGTAGGATGACCTTCGAAAAAGCTTGCAAAGAAGACACAAACACATTTCAATCCACATCCTACTCGCGTAGGATGACCATAAATCGGCATCTATTGCATCAGTTTCAGCAAATTTCAATCCACATCCTACTCGCGTAGGATGACGCGCACCGGACGGCAACGTAACAAACAATACCACGCATTTCAATCCACATCCTACTCGCGTAGGATGACTGCAAAACTGCACAAAATGCAGCTGCTTTCTTCCGATTATATTGTAAAATAAGCACAAAATCAAGAGTGAACAATATATTTTTTTTCATTTTTCTAAAATCATTCAGTGGCGCAGAGAAGAAAAAGAAGGTGCGAATCTCCCGGCATTTTTATGTGCACTTGCGGTTCGCACTGCCTGTTGGGACTCCTTTTATCTGGCATACCGTTGACAATATCATTACACAATACCATAATCATAGCATTGATTTTCATGATTGACAGGGGGAAAACAGATATATGGTTTTATATGTTTATCGTCGATTTGATAGCTCCCGTCACAATGATTGGATTTGGAAGCCTATTTATAAAAAAGCGCCTGAGCAGATCGATGCAGTCTTTTGATACGCCCCAGTTGATGAAAAATAAAGAAACAGGAAATTTGCACATCGATATTGCGGAACAATACGGCGTACTGCCGGCGGAATCGGCTCTCAAGAAAAAATTTGACGAATACGGACGCCGCAGATCGTAAAAGAAATCGCCGCGAATCAAAATTCCTGAAAACTCATGATTCCATGGTACAAGATTTGTAAAATCAATTTCGACATGTACTGCGTAGATTCGATCATGCCGTCCTGGAGCCACTTCTGTACGGCGCTGACACATCCGGTAATATAAGAAAGCTTCAGATATTCTCTGGTTCTGGCATCCAGCTTCTCACTGTAGGGAAAAGACGTCACCTGAGACATGCCCATCAGTTCTTTTTGAAACGAGGTATCGGAATGATCGCTGAGCAATACTTTGAAAAGCTCGGCATCCTCTTTTGCGTAATCCAGAATTTTCGTAAGCATCTGTTCGGATACGGGATGTGTGTCGTCAAGCGTATGCTCTTCCAGATAACGTTCGAAATTTTCAAGCACTTCCTGTTCGATCTGGCGAAGCAGGTCGTATTGATCCGTATAATGGGCGTAAAATGTACTGCGGTTGACGTCGGCGATTTCACAAAGTTCTTTAATCGATATTTTTGAAATATGCTGTTTCTGCATTAATTGCACCAACGCGTTTTTTAACATTGCCTTTGTGTATTTTACGCGCCGGTCGGCTGTACGTTCTTTCATAGAAACCTCCTGCAACAAAAACATAGTAACGCGACATTTTATCAGCGTATGTTGGATTAAATACACTTCCAATGTATCTGATGGTTGAATCGCAACGCTATGTTCATTATAATGCAAATAAGAATGAAATACAACATTATGTTGGAAAAAGGGGATTTTATGGAAAGGTTTGCAGATTTTGTCGTCAGACACAGAAAACCGATTATATCTATTTTTATTCTGGCCGCGCTGCTGAGTATTGTCTTGTGGCTGTTTGTCACTGTCAATTATAATATGGCCGACTATCTGCCTGTGGATGCACGATCCACAAAAGCACTTGAAATCATGGAAAACGAATTCACACAGCCGATCCCGAATGTTACTGTGATGATCAAGAACGTATCCCTCACGCAAGCTGTGGAATATAAAGAAAAACTCTGTGAAATAGAAGGCGTACAGCAGGTTATCTGGCTGGACGATACCATAGATGTCAAAATCCCCCTGGAAATGCAGGACCCGGAAGTAATAGGAGAATTTTACAAAGATGGCAGCGCGCTTTTTTCCGTTAGCATTGTAAAAGGGATGGAGCGTAAAGCATGCGATGCGATCCGCGCGCTGATCGGAAAAGAAAACGCGCTTGCAGGCGAGGCGGCAGATCTGGATTTTATTCAAAAATCGACAAATACCGAAACGCTCGGCGCGATTGCCATCCTGCTCCCCATTATTCTGATCATATTGCTCGTGTCGTCGAGCTCCTGGCTCGAGCCCTTGCTGTTTTTAGCGGCAATCGGCGTTTCCGTACTGATCAATATGGGAACGAATGTGATTTTCGGAGAAATTTCTTTTTTGACAAATGCGATCAGCCCGATCCTGCAGCTGGCCGTATCGCTGGATTATGCGATCTTTTTTCTTCGCAGCTTTGCGGACAACAGGGAAAAATACGGCGATACGGCGGAGGCGATGCGACGGGCGGTAAAATGCTCGTTGCGCGCCGTAGCGTCGAGCGCTGCAACAACGCTGTTCGGATTTATCGCGCTGATCTTTATGGATTTTCAAATCGGAGCCGATCTGGGAATCTGTCTGGCAAAAGGAATTCTATTTAGTTTTATTTCCGTAATGGTTTTTCTTCCTGCGCTTACGCTTTGCCTTTACAAAGGGATCGACAAAACGCGTCATCGGAGGCTGCTCCCGGACTTTCGCGGAATCGGCAGAACGATATTGAAATTCACGACGCCGGTCCTTGTGATCGTAACGATACTCCTTGTTCCGTCTTTCCTGGGACAAAGAAAGACAAATTTTCTGTATGGAAACGGCGACCCTGATCCGAACAGCATGAACGGACGCGGGCGGAGGGAAATCGAAGAAACATTCGGGAGATCAAATATCATGGTGCTTTTGGTACCAAGAGGAGATCTTGTAAAGGAACAGGCGCTGTGCCGGGAAATCCAGCAGCTGGATGGCGTCGCGAATGTCGTTTCCTATGCAAATATGGCAGGAACGGCGATCCCTCCCGAATATCTTGGACAGGAAATCACCGGACAATTTTATTCGGAACATTATACGAGGATTCTGGCGTATACCGATACGGCGCAGGAGGGAGCGCAAGCTTTCCGGACAGTAGAGGAAATCAATAAAGCAGCAGGCCGCTATTACGGCGAATCTTTTTATTCCGCAGGGCAAAGCGCCAATTTGTACGATATGAAAACGACAGTACGGAAGGATAACCTGCGCGTCACGCTCCTGGCGGTACTGGCAATTTTCCTGGTGCTGCTGGTTTCCTTCAAATCGGCGGTGCTGCCGCTGCTTCTGCTGCTTACGATCGAGGCCGGAATCTGGATCAATCTGGCCATACCGTATTTTGCGGGAACCTCGATCAATTTTATCGGGTATCTTGTGTTGAATACCGTACAGCTCGGCGCGACGGTCGATTATGCGATTTTACTGACGGATCATTATATGAGCGGCAGAAAGTCGATGGATAAAAAAAATGCGCTCAAAGCAGCGCTCGGAGAAACGTTCCAGTCTGTTTTGATCTCCGCGGCAACGCTCTGCGCCGCAGGATTCACGCTTTATCTGACGTCTTCGAATCCGAGCGTGTGCGACATCGGCCTGCTGCTTGGAAGAGGAACGCTGATTTCTATGCTGATGGTGCTTTGCTTCTTGCCGGCATTGTTGCTGTTATGCGACAAAATCATTGGCAAGACGACGTGGAAATCCGCGTTTTATAGAAAACCGGCGATGCCGGAGAAGGAGAATTCTCATGAAATCTGTTAAAATTTGTATTTCTATC
>JBKUJR010000068.1:0-9413 GCA_046952735.1 Clostridia bacterium
GCACGACGCTGTCGTCGGTTCCTATGCCAAACGCGTGCTTTTTTTGAAAGACGGCAAGATCTGGAGCGAAATCCTGCGCGGCGAACGCGACCGTCAGGCGATGTATCATGAAATTTTAGCTGTAATGTCGGCGCTGGGAGGTGAGATCGATGTTCGTTAAGCTCGCGTTTCGGAATGTCAGGCGTCAGCTCGGAAATTATTTGATTTATTTTATTACGGTATCCGTAACCGTTGCTTTGATGTTTGCCGTTAATAATATGATTTACAGTCCGCAAATGCTGGAGCGGGCGGACGCTTCCCGGGAATTAAAATCCGGATTGATCATCATTACGATTTTCGTATCGCTGATCGTCGCATTTGTTCTGGGATATGCGACCTCTTTTATGCTGAAATTGCGGAAACGGGAATTCGGTACGTATCTGACGCTGGGAATGAACCGAAAAAATATTTTATCCATTTTTGTACTGGAGACAATGCTGCTCGGCATTGCGGCGCTGCTTGCAGGAATGCTGCTGGGACTGTTTTTATACCAGGGGCTGATGCTTCTCCTGATCAATTTGCTGGATATAGAACTGTCCGTTGCGGCTTATTCCCTGAAAGGCTTCTTGCTGACGATCCTGTTAGTCGTCTGCATCTTTATTCTATCGTCTTTCTCATCCGCGCTGTATCTGAAAAAGGTCAGCGTCTATACCTTGCTGCATGGAGGCGAGATCACAAAGAAACGGGTGAAAAACCCGGCGCTGTGGTTTGTGGTGATGCTGCTGTCCTTTGCCGCCGTTCTTTGGAGCTGTATCGTATTTTACAACGGCACGGAAGATATCATGCGCGGCGCCGGCGCTGCGCTCAGTAAGATCTTCGGCAGCCTGCTCATGCTTGCCGTGAGCATCGTCTTGTTCCATGTCGCTCTGGCGAAAAGTATCGTACACGTGCTTTTGAAAAGCGAAAAGCTCCGCTGCCGCGGGACGAATATTTTTACCTTCCGCCAGCTTAGCGGGAAATTGGAAAGCAACGCCTTGATGGCGGGCGCGCTGTCATTTCTGATTGCGTTTTCGATCATCGGCGCAAACTGCTCTTTTGTGCAGAAGGTTGGGGAAGAAGCCTCGCTGGGCCGCCAATATCCCTTTGATCTCGTAGGGCATTTTGACGCAGAAAACGAAAGCCCGCTCAGTATAGAGGAAGCGGAGGAAATCGTTGGGCAATATACGGAAATCCAAAAGAAAATACCATATAATCTTTACACAAGCGGCAACGGCTTTTTGTATAGCTTTACCCCCTGGACCGGCGACGGATACGAAGGGCTTCACGACGTTTTCATGAAAGAAAGCGATGTAAACCGCCTGCTTGTGGAATTGGGGCGCGACCCTGTGGCGCTCGATGGGGGATATATGATTCTGGGAAATGTGCCGCAGATATTACAATACGATTTTACCGGTGCGGTAGTGGAACGGAATGGAAAACAGTACCATTTTCTTGAAACATCGGATGATTTTCCCCTCTTTTCCTACGTCTATTTTATTGCTGTCGTTCCGGATGAAGCAACGGAAGGGATGGAAGTCTCGGAAAAGTATATCGCATACGATCTGACGGATGGAAAATACGATGCAATACGTCTCAGAGAGTCCCTGTCATATTCCTATACGACGGAAACCGGCTCTGTTCGCATGCGCTGCGATTATAACATTAAAGAATACGGCAGAATCAATTCCAACAATATGACGGCAATTTTCATAATCGGCGCGCTGTATATTGCGATTGTATTTATTTTTATGACGATGGCGATCCTTGCGTTAAAGACGCTTTCCGGTTTGTCGGAAGATCGGAAGCGGTATGAAATTCTTTACCGGATCGGAACGGGCGTTAGAGAGCGGAAACGGGCGCTGTTCCAGCAGATATTCAGTTTCTTTGTGCTGCCGTTCGCAGTTCCGCTTTTGCTCAGTATACCGGCAGCGCTGATTTGTGCGCAAATTATGCGATTCGGAGGCTTTGAACAGCAAATCGGCCAGGTTTTCGTCAATGCGGGAATGATCGCTCTTGTCACGACGCTGATTTATTTCCTGTATTTTACCGCGACCTATCTGATCGCCAGAAAAAATCTGATCGGCGGTTCGGCAGATTCGCTGCGGGATACGAAATAACGGGCGCTGCAAAGAAAATTCCATACATGTTTCGGCAGATAAAATGCAATACTATGGGAAATAAGTATGGAGTTGATGAAAATGCCCGATTCTCTTTGGAAAGATACCGTAACGCTGCCCTCCTACGGCACGCTCGAACACGATGAAACGACGGATATATTGATTATCGGCGGTGGAATGGCGGGGATTTTGTGCGCGTATTTTTTACAGCAAGCCGGCGCGCGTTATCTCTTGTGCGAAGCAAATACCATTGCAAGCGGCACCACCGCCAAAACCACAGCCGTGCTCTCCGCACAGCATGATATCCTGTATAAAGATCTGATAAAAAAATTCGGGAGGTCAAAGGCGCAGCTGTATTTGCAGGCCAACTTGGAGGCGCTCGCGGAATATCAAAAGCTGAGCGCTGCAATCGACTGTGATTATGAAGAAAAACCCTCGTATATCTATTCCACCAGAGATAAAAAAGACGAATTCCGGCGGGAGGCGGAAGCGCTGCATACGTTGGGCGTCGCCGCGGAATACGTAGAGACGCTGCCCCTTCCCATGAACATTACGGCGGCAGTAAAATTCCCGGGCCAGGCGCAGTTCCACCCGCTGAAATTCCTTGCAGGCATTGCAGGCGGGCTCAACATCCGCGAACATACGCAAATCAAAAAAATCGATAAAATGACGGCATATACGGGGCGCTGTAAAATACAAGCCGATAAAATCATCGTTACGTCGCATTTTCCGATCCTGAATACGCACGGGATGTATTCTGCAAAGCTTTATCAAAAACGTTCTTATGTCATTGCGCTGGAAAATGCGGCGCAATACGACGGGACATTCGAAGACGAACGCGAGAGCGGTCTTTATTTCCGGAATTATAAGAATCTGTTATTGGTCGGAGGCGGAGACCACCGTACGGGAAAACAGGGCAGCAATTACGAAGCTGCGCGGGATTTTGCGCGGCGCCATTATCCGGATGCAACGGAAAAATATGCCTGGGCGACACAGGATTGCATCAGCCTCGACGGCGTGCCGTACATCGGGCAATACAGCGCTTCTTTGCCGGATATTTATGTCGCGTCCGGGTTCAATGAATGGGGGATGACCACATCCATGGCAGCCGCTAAAATTCTTACGGATCTTGCGACGGGTAAATTGAATCCATATACGAAAATTTTCGACCCGTCGCGCAGTATGCTGACAACGCAGCTGTTTGCGAATCTGGGAACGACATTGATCGACTATCTCACGCCGACGAAAAAACGCTGTCCGCATCTCGGCTGCGCGCTGAAGTGGAATCCGCTCGAACATTCCTGGGATTGTCCCTGCCACGGCTCCCGGTTTGGAGAAAACGGCAAATTGATCGACAATCCGGCTACGGGTGATCTCGATGAAAAATAAATTCGAAGGATATTATTTCAGGCATCTGAAAAACGGCGAAGTCATCGCTTTCATACCGGGCCGATCGGAGAGCGGCGCATTTATACAAGTGATTACAAACCAAAAATCATATCGATATCAGTTTGAAGAAGCAAAAATCTGTAAGAACCCGCTGGAAATCAGAATCGGCGGCTGTGAATTTACGGCGTCCGGCATCCGCATCCGGCTGCCGGATCTCGACGGGGAAATCCATTATACAGGATTCACGCCGATTCGGTCTGACATCATGGGATTTTTCCGTTTCTTTCCAATGGAATGCCGGCACGGGATCGTCAGTATGCGCCATCGTTTGAGCGGAACCCTGCAAATCGAAAAGAAACGGTACGATTTTACAGACGGAATCGGATACATCGAATGCGACAGCGGCCGTTCGTTTCCGGAACGGTACATCTGGATGCAGGCAAACGACTTGCACAGCCAGCAGAACATGATGCTCTCGATTGCGAAAATACCCTTTCTCGGATTCCATTTCGAAGGCTGCATCTGCGTTGTAAATGCAGATGGAAAGGAATACCGGCTTGCCACTTATTCCGGTGCGGCGGTGCGGATTTCCGGACAAAAAGTCATTGTCACACAGGGCAAATTACGCCTCGAGGCAGAGCTTTTGTCGGCAGGAAGCGGCCATCCTCTGGCCGCGCCGCGTATGGGGAAGATGGATGGAATCATCCGGGAAAATAACGACGCACATCTCTTCCTCCGTTTGTTTTCCGGACGGCAAACGCTTTGCGCGTTCGAAAGCAAGACGGCGGGCTATGAAAATCACGGATATGAAAGCGAATTAAAACCTTCAGACAATATATAAAATCCGCATGCCGCGTAGCTTTCTTTCAAGCTGCTCCCGCAGGAACGCCTCCGCTTCTTTGCGAATTGCATCTTTATAGCAATATTTTCCGTTTCCTCTTCCCGTCATGAGATCTTTTTGGAAAATAAAAGCGGAATGCGGCAATGCTTCCTGATTGATGGCATTCTGCACAAAGCTGTACGTCATAAAAATAATTTCAATAAACGCCGAATTTTTAACTTTCGCGCTTAAAGTATCGGCGAGCTCGTCGATCAGGCCGCTGTAGAGCTGTTTCCATTCCGGTACAAGAATCACCGGCGCGATCAGAAGTCCAACAGGATATTCCGCATCGCACATTGCATTCAGCGCCCGGATTCTGGCGGCCAGCGGAGAAGTCCCCAATTCCGCCGTCTGAATAATCGAAGACGGATTGACGCTCATCCGGAAGATCGTCTTCTTTCTGTGATCGAGGCAGAGAAGCGGCGACACCATATCAAATTTCGTTGGAAACGTAAGACTCCCGTTTGCCTCGGCGCCAAACGTTTCGATTGTCCAGGGGAGATTTCCGGTTACTTCATTTTCCAGAATCAGATCGCTGTTGCTGCCGATTTCAAAAACGAGCGGCCTTTCGGCTTCATTTGCTGTACGGATCAGTTTTTCCAGCATTTGCTCGCGGTTGACAAATACCCGCAAATAGGCGCACTTATTATAATTGCACACCAGGTAGCAATATAGGCACATCGCGCTGCAGCCGGAAGAAGTATACGGCACGAGGAAATCCGATACTTTGTGATTTTCCGTATATTTATGCGTTTTGCGCACGCCGATGATCAATTTCCTTTTTAGTTTCGGAAAATCACGGTTGCTCGCCGCCCGCAGTTCCGGAATATTATTGTGGCTATCGATTTCTTTCCAGGGAAGCGCCGTATATTTTTCCCGCAGCATTTTCCCGAGCGGATACTCGAGCGCGGCAGGCTCGTAATATATTTCATTGAATTTAAGATTCATACATACCCTCCTGCTTTCTATTATAAACAGGAAGCGGAAAATTATTTCCCGCCTTGACGTATCCGGCGCTCTCTTTTATACTAACGACATTATTTGAAAAAATTGCAGGAGGGGATCATATGGATTACCCGATACCCTATAACGGACAGATCAAAAATGCAGGCTTTTTGTATGTGACAGGCGGATATCATTCCATCCCGAACGGCTGTACGCCGTGGGGAATTTCAGAAAACAGGCGGCAGCGCTTTATCGGGGATCTGATGGGGACGCTTCGTATCGGATATGAAGATGGCACAACGGATGAAATTCCGCTGATTTTCGGCTATACGCTGTGGTTTCAAAGCGTATGGAAGGAAGGCTGTTTGCCGTTTCAGACGGAAAATGCCGATCCGGAGCTGGTACGCTGCCTGCAGGAAGCACTCTATTTGAAAGGCGCGTACGAAGGGGAGGAAAGCTGCCTCCTGCGAATTCGGATCAGAGCGGGCAAAACGCTGCGCAGTGTAGCAGTCGTCGCGAATCCGGAGAAGGAAGGTACGCCGGTATTTCGGAATTTTACGACGGAAGGGAATGCCGCGGATCCGTTCTGGGGCAGCCACACGATCGATCCCGCCGACCCATATCCGCAAAAGGTCCGAAAAAATATCGACAGGATCAATAGCGCCCTGCTGACCTTTGAGACGGATTTTACCGTTCCGCCCGTATTTCAGGAAGCCCTTCGCGATTTGCGCATACGTTTTACCGGAAAGAACCTTGCGGATATTGCAAACGGCATAGTATTTCATAATCTGAAAAATATGACGGAACGGATCGATGCGGACGGCTTCTTCCATACGAGCTATCTGGGCGCTCCTTCCTGGCGGTACGACGGGTTCGGTCCCTGGGTTCCGGAGGCCAATTCTTATTACGATAAATTTTATTCCCGCGACGCAGGGCGCGCGCTGATGACGGTCAATGCTTTTGGGGAAAATGAAAAAGCGCGGCGGAGCCTGACACTTGCGAACAGGCTCATGCTGTATTTCCCAGAACACGCATTGCAGATCCGCGGCAAAAAGATCCCCGGACATTATACCGTTGTTCTGAATGAGCCGCTGCTTTATTCGCAAGTTCTCCGCTACCGCGGCTGGCCCACGCAATACACGGAGGAACGGTTCGGCGCGGAATGCGGCAATCTTGGCAATCAGGAAACGGACGGGCACGGACTGATGATGATGGCAAATTACTGCGTCTGGGAAAGCGCCGCCGATAAGGATCGGTTTTTTCAAGAAAACCGGGAAAGCATTTTGGAAGGCGCCGCATGGATCCTTTGGTGCCTCCGCAATCCGGACGTTTCTTTTTCCGAGAAAGGGCTTCTATATGCGGAATCGGAAGGCGGCATGAATCAGTTTACGTTATATTGCAATCTTCCTTGCTGCCTGGGACTCTTTGGATATTCAAAAATGGCGGCGCATCACGGCATGGAGAAGGAAGCCGCAGAATGGAAGCTTGCTGCGGAACACATGTCCGCGGCAATCCGGACGGAACTTTCAAACGGCAGAGGAAGCTGGAAGATAGAGCAAGTCGGGTTTCAGCATGATCCGACGGCAGTAATGCTGTCCGACGTCTGCGGGTACGATCTGCGCGATCTGCCGGAAGAATGGCGCCGGCTTTCCGCCGCCACATAAATGATCGTGCCGCACCGCCAACTGATCGACGGAAAGGCGGGATCGGCGCAATACCGCCATGATGACGCAAACGCGCTGCTGCATGACAACATGGCGGATTCAACGAAGCTGGCGGAAGATTTATGCAAGATCTGTTATGCGCCGCGCCTGCCGGAACCGTATCTCGTCCCCGAGGGCATTTCTTATTCCGAGCGGCTGCGGGCGATCAGAAGACAGGGAGATCTCGGAAATCTCGTTCAGCAGGCGGAAGTGCTGAAGGGTTTTCTCCTGGTTGCCGGTATTTCCCCTTACCGATCCGGGCTTCTGAAAATCATGCCGCGGCTTCCGAAGGGCTGGAATCTGGAGCTGCGCGGCTTCCCGGTACAAAACGCCGCTTTTCAAATAGATGCCGCCGCTTCGTATCCTTCTGGGGGATTGCAGAAGATCGGCGTCCGGCTTTGCGCGTCGTCCCGAATCAAAACGCTAGTGCGCTTCGGCCCGTTTGCATCGCCTGAAAACATTACCGCCGTTTTAAACGGAGCTTCTGTTTCCGGTCCCGTTTACCGCTCCGGAGATGCGTACTGGATGGATGTGGAAACGCTATTATAAAATAAAAAAGAAACTATTTTCATCATAAAGATACATCGTCCCATTGTGCCGGAATCGGAAAAGCGATATAATGGTAAAAATGATTCGACAGAAGGTGCCGTTATGTATATTGCAGATCTCCATATCCATTCCCGTTATTCCCGTGCCACCAGCAGGGACTGCGATCTTCCGCATTTGGACTGGTGGGCCAGGCGGAAAGGCATCCAATTATTAGGCACCGGCGATTTTACCCATCCCGCATGGCGCGCCGCATTAAAAGAACAGCTTGTTCCGGCGGAAGAAGGGTTTTACAAGCTGCGGAAGGATTTGCAGCTTCAGAGCGATGCGCCCGGAGAAGCGCCCCGCTTCGTCCTGACGGCGGAGATCAGTTCGATTTACAAAAAGGATGGAAAAACCCGGAAGGTGCATAATCTGATTCTTTTACCGGATTTGGAAGATGCCGACGAGCTTTCCGCGAAACTGGAAGCCATCGGGAATATCCGCTCCGACGGCCGTCCGATCTTGGGGATAGACAGCAGAGATCTGCTGGAATTGACATTAGAAACATGTCCCAGGGCGGAATTTATCCCCGCGCATATCTGGACGCCGCATTTTTCCATGTTTGGAGCGTTTTCCGGGTTTGATACCATAAAGTCCTGCTTTGGCGATATGGCGCCTTATATCCATGCGGTAGAAACCGGTCTTTCCTCCGATCCGCCGATGAATTGGCGTGTGTCCGCATTGGACGGTCTTACCCTGGTTTCCCATTCCGATGCCCATTCCCCTGCAAAATTAGGACGGGAAGCGGATCTTCTGGATACCGGAATGTCGTATCCGGAATTGCGCAGGGCGCTCCACAGCGGAGACGGCTTTCTGGGGACGATAGAATTTTTCCCGGAAGAGGGAAAATACCATCTGGACGGACACCGCAGCTGCGGCGTTTGCCTTGCGCCAGCCGATACGGCCAGGCAGGGCGGTCTTTGCCCGGTCTGCGGAAAAAAACTGACGATCGGCGTGGAGCACCGCGTCGAAGAGCTGGCGGACCGCGCAGAAGGCTTCCGCCCGGCGCACGCCAAACCCTTTGAACGTCTGGCGCCGCTGCCGGAAGTGATCGCAGCTTCTGCCGGGGGTTCCGCTGCAGGGAAAAAAACGGCAGAACAATATGAACAAATGCTGCGCCGGCTCGGAACGGAATTTTACATATTGCGCAGCGCGCCCTTAGAAGAAATCGAGCGGACCGCCGGCGCCTGCGTCGCAGAGGGGATCCGGCGTCTGCGCAAGGGGCAGGTAACATTAAAAGCCGGGTTTGACGGCGAATACGGCGCGGTTTCTCTTTTGACACCTGCTGAAATCAGATATTTCAGCGGTCAGATCTCCCTGTTTGGTTTCGAGCTTTCCGAAGAAATAGAGCCGGAAAGAAAAGAAGCGAAGGAAGCACCGCTTCCGACTGCCCAGAAAGCAGCGGCTGCCGGAATGCAAAAGGATCTTTTGAATCGGGAACAGCTGGCGGGCGTTGCCGCTTCCGGCAGGATCGTAGCGGTTATTGCAGGACCGGGCACGGGGAAAACAAAAACGCTCGTTTCCCGGATTGTATCTCTGGTGAAAGAACAGGGCGTCAAACCTTCGGAAATTACCGCTGTGACGTTTACCAATCAGGCTGCTGCGGAGCTGCGCCGCAGGCTCGAAAAACATCTTGGCGGGAAGCGTGCGGCCGCACGGATCACGATCGGCACATTCCCTGCGATTTGTCTCGATTTATTGGGAGACGTCCTGCTGCTTCCGCGGGGCGCGCTTACGCTGGCGGAAGAGATTCTCCGCGCAGCAGGGAGCAGG
>JBKUJR010000069.1:0-9382 GCA_046952735.1 Clostridia bacterium
ATACAGACCATCGACCGTATCATCAACACGTTGGGCATCCTGATCGCTTATTCCTCGATGAAACGGCTGCCGCATGCCCGCCTCACCCAGGATCAGCCGGAACGATACCTTTCACTGACCCAGGCACAGCTTAACGCGGAAATTGCGGCATTGGGCGAGCAGAAAAAAGAAATTTTACAGAAAGCAGGCTATCCTGCTGACTATATGGAAACGGTATTCGCATGTAAACTATGCGGCGATACCGGTAGGGTTTCTGCCGGCGGAACGTACAAAAGCTGTGTCTGCCGGGATAAACTGCTGGCAGAAAAATTAAAAAAAGCCGCAGGTATTCCTCCGGAGGAGATTTTCGCAAAATTCGACAGTAGTTTGTATCCCGGCGAAGCTGATCCTGCGAAATATGGTATTTCCGTATCCCCGAAAACCCAAATGGAAGCCGTTTATAAAAGGTGCGTGCGATTCGCCGAACATTTTACGGAAAAAAATGTCAACAACATGGTATTTGTAGGGAATTCCGGACTTGGAAAAACTTTCCTGGGGAATTGTATCATGAATGATTTGACAGATCGCGGCATATCTTGTTTATATATGCCGGCAACTTCTTTATTCAAGCCGTTCGCCCCGGGGTTTTACGGACAGGAAGGAAGCGCGCGAATGGCGGATTTCATCTTGCACAGCGAATTTTTAATGATCGACGATCTTGGAAGCGAAAAGCAAACGGGCGCAAGATACGGCGAATTACTGGAAATTCTGAATACCAGAGCGCTGCGCGGAAGATCTTCTCTGTGTAAAACGATCATTACGACGAACCTCACGCCTGCAAATTTATTTTCCTGCTATGGAGAACGCGTGGCGTCCAGAATTTTAGGAGGATACGATATCCTGAAATTTGCGGGAGAAGATATCCGGCTGAAAACAAAAAATGCTTATTGACGATTGACAAACGATCCAAATTCGATTAGCATAAGTCGCCGGTGTTCACCTGTATCAGAAGCCGTATTTAAAATTATTCCGTTTTTCATGATTCAAATATTTTTATGAAATAAAACATAAGGTTGGTGTGTCAATGGATCTTGAAGATCTCAAAAAAAAGAAAATCAGCGATTTGCGTTATATCGGCAAAATGCTCGGTATAAAATCGATGACAAAGATGACGAAGCAAGAGCTGATAGAAGCGATTCTGGCCAGCGAGGGCCGGGAGGCCATTCCGGAAGAGCCAAAGCCGCAGGAAATACAAGCGGAAGAAGAAATTCCCGAAGCAGTGCCCGCCGAATCCGTACCGCAGGAACAAAACGAAGCGGTCCAGGCCTCCGAAGAAGAAAAAAATGCGGAAGGGGAACAGGAACGCGTCGTAACCGCAAAACTCAAGAGAAACCGAAGAAACGCTTCCAGAAAACAAAAAAAGAACGATACTCCGCCGAACCCAGCCGAACCGCCGGAGGAAGATTCCAGACAGAAAAGCAACAGAAACCTTTGAAGCAAAAAAAGAAGAAAAGGAAGAACCGAAACCGCAGGACCATACGGAAGAGACGGAAGGCTTGCTGGAAATTTTACCGGAAGGGTACGGCTTCCTCAGAGTCGGAAAATATCTGTCCGGCAATAAGGATATCTATGTGCCGCCTACGCTTATCCGGAAGTTCAACCTGAAAACAGGAGACCAGCTCCGGGGCAGAAGCAAAATGCAGCGGGATAACGACAAATATCAGGCACTCTGTTTTATCAATACCATCAATGAGGATGCGATCGAAACGTCGCTCAAAAGAAAAACTTTCGAATCGCTTGTCCCGATCTATCCGGATGAAAAAATCAAATTAGAAACAAAGCCAAACGAACTTTCCACACGTCTGATCGATCTGATCGCTCCGATCGGCAAGGGCCAGCGGGGGATGATCGTATCTCCGCCGAAAGCCGGAAAGACGGTGCTGTTAAAAAAAATTGCAAACGCAATATCGGAAAATTATCCGGAAATCAAGCTGATTTTATTACTGATCGATGAACGCCCGGAGGAAGTAACGGATATGCGGGAATCGGTCAAAGGCGACGTCATATCATCCACTTTTGACGAAATGCCGGAAAAGCATATCAAAGTATCGGAAATGGTCTTTGAACGGGCAAAACGCCTTGTAGAGCACGGAAACGATGTGGTAATCCTGATGGATAGCCTGACGCGTCTTGCAAGAGCATATAATATCACGATTTCCCCAACCGGCCGTTCTCTTTCCGGGGGGCTCGATCCCGGGGCCCTGTATAACCCGAAACGCTTTTTCGGCGCCGCCAGAAACATTCGCGGCGGCGGCAGCCTGACGATCGTCGCTACGGCGCTGGTCGATACGGGCAGTAAAATGGACGACGTCATTTTCGAAGAATTCAAAGGCACGGGGAATATGGAGCTCCATTTAGACCGGAAATTGTCCGAAAAACGGATTTTTCCGGCGATCGATATCAATAAATCCGGCACGCGCAAAGAAGAACTTTTGCTATCTGAAAGGGAACTGAACAGCGTCTTTGCGATCCGCCGCGCGATGTCGAACCTCGGCACGGGCGATGTTACCGAAATGATCGTCAATAAAATGATGAAAACAAAAAACAATGAAGAATTTATCAAGACCATCAATGTCCCACAGGATATTGCGAAAAACTGACAAACACAACGAGGTGATCGCGTGAAAAACAGCAAAAATAAAAGCCATGCCGCAATATGCGCCGCATTTTTGCTCGCCGCCGCACTGCTCTGCGCCCCAAAGCCGGCCTCTTTTCCGGTGCAAGCGGAAGATATAACAGCCGACTGTACCTTGACCCTTACAGGGAGTACGGGAGAGGAAAAAAATATAGACGCCGCTAAACTTTTAGATGGGGAATATACCACGTACACGCAGCTTTCCGGAAACGACGTACTGAAAATCAGCAGCGGAACGGAGTTTTCCTCGATCTACATTATCTGGAACAAGATTCCGGGGAACTGGACGCTTTCCGCAGGAAGCGATTCTTATACGCTTGGACGGAACGGATACCTCCATGAATACGTAGCGGTCAAGGATCTGACAGGGCACGCGGTGAAAGAAGTTTCCATCACGCTGCCAAAAGATCTGTCTGTATGCGATGTTTACGCATTTACGGAGGGCAGCGTGCCGGACTGGGTACAGATCTGGCAGCCGCCCTGTGAAAAAGCAGACCTCATGCTGCTTTCCACGCATTCAGATGACGAACAGCTTTTCTTTGCCGGCATCTTGCCTTATTATGCGGGCCAAATCGGCGCGGCGGTGCAGGTCGTATATTTGACGAACCATTGGGACGTCCAAAACAGACCGCATGAACAAATCAACGGGCTATGGACGGTAGGCGTCCGAAACTATCCGATCGTCGGGCCTTTCCCGGACGATGTGGATACGCTGAACAGAGACGGAGAATCTGTGGAGGAAACATTGCAGCGCACCCTGGGGATTTTTGGAGAAGATGCCCTCGTAAAATTCCAGGTGGAAATGATTCGCCGCTTTAAACCGCAGGTCGTCGTCGGGCACGACGCCAACGGGGAATATCAGCATGGCGCACATATTGCAAATACGTACAGTTTCCGGAAAGCGCTGGAGCCTGCGCAGGATGCGGCCAAGTTTCCGGAATCCGCCGGGCAGTACGGCGTATGGACCGTACCGAAAACGTATTTTCACCTCTGGGAGGAGAATAAAATCGTAATGAACTGGGATGAACCGCTATCCAGATTCGGAGGGAAAACGGCATTTGAAGTTACGAAGGAGGGGTACGCCTGCCATCGTTCCCAGCAATGGACGTGGTTTACAAAATGGCTGACAGGCACTGCGGAAGGAGAGGCCGATACGATTACGAAAGCCTCGGAAATCACAAAATACAGCCCCTGTGCGTATGGGCTGTATCAGACAACCGTCGGAATCGATACGAAAGCCGACTTTCTGGAAAACATCACGCTTTACCGGAATCAGCAGCCTGATCCGCCCGTAGACGAACAAACGCCCGGCCCGGGATCTCCGACAGAAAGCCCGGCCTCGTCTTCGCCTGTAACAAATACGCCGGGCCAAGACGCAAAGGAGGACGGTAATATCGGGGAAATATTGATTTACTGCGCGATGGCTGCCTGCGTACTCTGTATTATTATCATGGCCGCTGTTTCGGCACATTCCAACAAGAAAAAGCGCGGCAGAGGATGAACGGGATTCCTTCAGGAGCATTTGACAATCTTGCCTTTTGGTTATAATATCAATACAATACAATTTCATGAAAGGAAATGAAAATGACTGAGAACAGACTGCGGAAAAGTATATATTGCCTGATACCTCTGGTTTTCGTTTTATTTCAATATTTTCTTTTCTACTTTTGCGCAAAATTTATACATATGCCGTATGGACCGTTCAATTTCGAAACCTCTCTGGACCGTCAGGTGCCGCTGGTTCCCTGGTTTATTTATATCTATGTGGGAAGCTATCTGTTCTGGCTCGCCAGCTTTTTTATCGTCGCATCAGGAGACCGGGAAAATTTCTATCTTCTGGTTGCCTCTGTGGCGGTTACATTTTTTATTTGCTTTTTATTTTATGTATTTTTGCCAACTACGATCGTTCGTCCGCAAATCAGTACGAATGATTTTACGCTGCGCCTTGTAGATCTGATTTATAAAGCGGATACGCCTGCGCTGAATCTTTTTCCATCTATGCACTGTCTTGCCAGCTGGCTGTGTTTTATCGCCGTCCGGCGGATGAAAACCGTTCCCGTATGGGGAAAAGCAGTCGTCTGTATTTGCGCGATAGCGGTGTTTGCCTCGACGCAGCTTGTAAAACAACATTATATGGCCGACATTTTCGGCGGCGTACTGCTCGCAGAACTGGGCATTTATTTTATCCGCAAAAAGAACATCCACAAAATCTTTATGAATATCTTCACAAAGATAAATAAAAATCTGCTTAAGATAGAATAATACGAAGGAGAAAGCAGCCTGCAACAGGAGTGAGAATCACGAAAAAATCTGTAAAATATATAATTAACGCGGTAGTAATCCTATTGTTATTGCTACTTGCGGGCTATCTGATATTGAGTGAGCAAGATCTGCCGGAAATTATTGAAGCGATGCGTCAGGCCAAGCTGGAATACCTGATCATCGGAATCGCGCTGCTGATTTTATATGTGGCCTGCGAATCTTTTATCATCAAATATCTAATGAAAAACATGGGAACGGATCTGCGCTTCCACAAATGTTTTAAATATTCATTCGTAGGATTCTTTTTTTGTGCGATTACGCCTTCTGCAACGGGCGGACAGCCCGCGCAAGTCGTCTGGATGGCAAGGGACGGCGTGGACGCCGGCCTTTCCTCTCTGATTTTATGCATCGTAACAATGGTTTATAAAATTGCGCTCATCATCATCAGCGGTGTGCTCGTACTTTTGAATCTGCCATTCGTCAAAGCCCATATCGGCTATATGGGCTATGTTTATATCTTCAGCTTCATCCTGAATCTGATTTTTATCACGGCACTGGGGCTGCTGATTTATAAGCCGGCGATTGCGGAGAAAATCACCATAAAATGTATGAATCTGCTTTCCAGGATCAGGCTGATCAAAAATAAAGATAAAATCATGTCGAAAGTAAACGGTTCCATAGATAAATATAAAGCAGGCTCCGGATTTATCAAATCGAACTTCGGCGTTATGGTGAACGTATTTTTTATCACCGTATTTCAGAGAATGTGCTTTTTCGCGATCACCTATGTCGTATACAGATCGTTCGGACTCAGCGGCACTTCCTTTTTGGAAATCATCACGCTTCAGACCATTCTCACGCTTTCCCTCGATATCCTGCCGCTCCCCGGCGGGATCGGCGCCAACGAAGAAGGCTTCCTCACGATGTACGATCAGATATTCACAGGAAATTTTCTGGTTTCGGGCTTGCTTTTCAGCAGAGGAATCAATTATTATGTACTTGTCGTCATCGGCGCCGCAGTTACGGTGATCTCCTATATCACCGGGAGCAGACGGATCGCATTGAAAAACCGGCAGACAATGACAATCAAGGAAAAGGGTGATCGAAAATGATCGGATATTATAACGTGTCAGTGATATTGACTTACATAGGCCTATTATCTTCTCTGTTCGGAATGGCCAATCTTGCAATCGTGCGAAGCGGTAATCCGTGGGCCATCAAAATCGCTTTCTTATGTCTCCTTTTTTCGGGCTTTTGCGATATGTTCGACGGTAAAATCGCGCGGCGCATCAGCCGCTCCGATTCGGCAAAGGAATTCGGAATCCAGATCGACTCCCTCTGCGACCTGATCTGTTTCGGCGTTTATCCTGCCTTTATCGTGATCACGATGAGCCACAAGCACTGGATCAGTATGATTGCAGGCGGACTGTTCGTCCTGGGCGGCGTCATCCGCCTCGGCTATTTCAATGTCATGGAACATGAACGGCAGCAGATGACCAATGAAAACAGAAAGTATTACCAGGGGCTTCCGATTACTTCCTCCGCACTCATTTTCCCTTTTATTTATGCAGTAGAAGGCCTCGTTTTACGTTACAGGCCGAAGCTGCCGTTCGCATTCCCCGCAAACATCAATTTGATTTATACGATCATCATGTTTCTCGTGGCCTTTTTATTCGTATGGGATATCAAAGTCAAAAAGCCCGGCCTGAAAGAGACTGTTTTTATGGGAATTCTGGGGCTGCTGATCGTACTGGGCGTTATCTTCCGGTGACATTATGCGCTATAAAGACAGAGACGGAAATCTTATTCTGAAAGAAACCGGCCAGGACAAATTATTGCGTTCACTTTATACGAAACGGGGAGGGCGCTTCCTCATCAGGTTCCTGATCACGAAGCCGGTCACGAAACTCTCTTCCTGCTTTCTTCGGATCCGCCCTTCGGTAATCTTCATTAAACGGTTCATTCAAAAGAACGGGATCGACATGAGTCAGTATGAGGAACGCAAATATAAATCGTACAACGATTTTTTTACCCGCAAAATCAAAGAAGGAAAGCGCCCGGCCGACCTGCGCCCGGAAGTGCTTATCAGCCCATGCGACGGAAAGGCAACCGCATTCTGTATCGGAGAAAACACGTGCTTTTCCATTAAAAATACGGAATATACCGTCGCCTCTCTTTTAAAGAACGAAACACTGGCCTCGCAATTCCGCGGCGGGATATGCGTCTTGATCCGGCTGACTGTCGACGATTACCATCGGTATTGTTATGTAGACGACGGCGTAAAAGGTGAAAATATTTATATTCCCGGCGTACTGCATACCGTAAATCCCGTTGCTGCAGAACACGCGCCAATCTATAAAGAAAACTGCCGCGAATACACCGTCATCGATACGGCGCAGTTCGGACGGATCGTACAGATGGAAGTCGGGGCGCTGATCGTCGGTAAAATCCTCAATTATCACGGCGCAGCCTGCCATGTCCGCAAAGGACAGGAAAAGGGCCGTTTCGAATTCGGCGGCTCCACTGTAATTTTACTCTTTCAAAAAAACAAAATAAAAATATCTCCGGATATTTTGGAAAATTCCGGAGATGATTGCGAAACGATTGTAAAAATGGGAGAAGAAATCGGCAGGCGAAGCTGAATCCGTTATTTTACCTCGGAATCAGGAGTTTTTGCCCCGGAAGAATCAGATCCGGGTTCTTGAGCTGATTTACCTCTTTCAAAAGCTCTACCGGCGCGTTGTATCTCTTTGCGATTTTCCATAATGTATCGCCCGGCTGTACGACATATAGGAGAATAGAAGGCTTCTCTTCTTCGTCGCAGATAAAAGGATCATCCGGCTGGGTAACGTTATTGATCACGGTAAATGTGCAGTATTTTATTACGGTGCCTTTTGCAGAAACGGAAATTCTGAGCTCTATCTCGGAAGGGGACATGATATTGAAGCTCACATGATTGATATCGAAGCTCATGCAGGCCGACATACCGGCTTTTGCCTGACGGCTGTCAAAACTCTGCGAGAAAGGAAGGCGCGTCAGGAAAGAGGAAGCAGGCTGCTCGCTGTCGTTCGACATATATAAAACGTTGCAGATGATTTCACCCTCCGCGTTCACCCTGCCATCTTCGACCTCCGCTTTCACCTGGCCAACCATTGCGGTAACGTTGACCACCTGTGAAATTTCCGGCTGTTCTTCCGACTTCGACGCGGAATCCCGGAGCACGAACTGTCCGCTGATATCGTCCGTCACGAGCATACCGGTAATTTCCGTTTTCTCCAGAGTGAATTTCTGCGTCAGGGAGTATGCGTCGTTTAGCAGCTCGAACGTTTGCGCGGTATACGCATCCGCAGTAACGCAGATTTCCGCCTCCACATGTAAAATGCGGTTTTCGCCGTCGCTGTCCTGACAGATTTCCGCTTTATAGGATTTCAACAGAAAATCTGCTTTCCATAAGATGTCGTCGCCGATCGTTTCCACTTCGATGCTGTGCGCGAACGGCACTTCATTCTCGATGATTTGTACGCTCTGCGTCCTGTCGTCGGAAATATACAGCGTACAAATTTCGAGATTTCCCCGGATCTGCAATTTATCGCCCGCTACGCTGTACGTTGCATCCGCAAGAATCGCATCGGTACGCAATAGCTCTTTATACGCTGCCTTCCCGCTGGAAAGCTCGATATCTTCGTCAATCGCGATCGTATCGGCGCTGCTTTCCGCAATCGTACTCAGCGTAATACTGTTTTTCTGTGTCTGAACGTCCTCCAGTCCTGCGATTCCGGTACAGATTCCTTCTTCGTTCGTATTAATAATCGAAGGTTCGATCCGGACTGCCGTCTTAATGGAAATTTTGCGGCTGTTTATGTAATCGGATTCGATGTTTTCCACGCAGCAGGCAGCGCGCACAATCGTATTTTCACCGATGATATCGGTGTCCAGAACGGCAGTATGTTCCGAAAACGCAGAAAAGGATTTGATTTCTGGCGTTTCCGGAAGTTCTTCGGACATTTTGCCGACATCCGGCATATAAAGAATCTTATAGTCGATTCTAAAGTTGACGGTAGCGCTGCTGCTGCCTTTGCTGATCGTCTCAGTCCCCGCAGCGGCGTCGATCGCAAGAATTTTTGCCATATCCGGTAAAATATCGGGAATAATGCAGTCAAACTCGTATACGGCGCTTTGGCTTTCCGTTCTGGAAATGCAGCTCAGCCGCATATAATCTTTTATTAAATCAAGCATTTTAACAGCCTCCTTGTACTTATTCCGCCGGTCCGCGGATATACTAAATAGTACGTTGCCGCGTTCTGATTTATGACATAAATATAAATGTGAAATTATGAATTTTTTCATCGAAGGTTGCATGGAGAGGAGCAATGTGGTATTATTTTAGAGAACTTAGACGATATGCGTTGAGCAATTAGCGGAGGCGGCACGAATGATAAGGAAACG
>JBKUJR010000070.1:0-9056 GCA_046952735.1 Clostridia bacterium
GTATCCGTAACCGGCTCCGATCGTTTTCAATCCGAATTTTTGCCCCGCCAGGATATCGAATTTCCGATCTCCGATCATGACGGCGCCGGGTCCAAGTTTGTCGAGCGCGCTTTTCAGGACGTCTTCTTTTTCTACATGCGTTCCTTCCATATCGCTGCCTTCTATAACGGTAAAATATTTTGTCAGCTTGAATTCGCCGAGTATCTGCCGGACGAAAACGGCGGGTTTCGACGAGGCGATAGCGAGTATTTTACCGGCGGCGTCAAGTTCGGAAAGCAGTGTTTCTATTCCGGGATACAGGATGTTTTCATGGACTCCGATCGTTTTATAGCGCTCTCTGTATTTTTCGATGAGCCGCTTTCCCGCCGCTTCGCTGCAGCCTGTGTGTTCCATGAAGGAGCGCAGGAGCGGCGGCCCGATGAACCATTCGAGCTCCGACTTGTCCGGCGCAGGATATCCGAGCGTTTGCAGGGCATAGACGGCGCTGCGCGTGATCCCTTCTTTGGGATCCGTGATGGTGCCGTCTAAATCGAATATGATATATCTGCAGTCTTGGAATGTCATTGCGCTCCGTCTTTCTTTTTGTCGTTTTCGCGGATTTCTACGCGGCGTATTTTCCCGCTGATCGTTTTCGGGAGTTCTGTTACGAATTCTACGATTCTCGGGTATTTATAGGGGGCAGTGGCTTTTTTGACATAATTCTGCAGTTCTTTCTTGAGTTCTTCGCTGGCCTCGTATCCTCTTGCCAGTACGATTGTGGCTTTGACGAGCTGGCCGCGCAAGTCGTCCGGCACTCCGGTTACGGCGCATTCGAGTACTGACGGATGTTCCATCAGTGCCGATTCCACTTCGAAAGGTCCGATCCGGTATCCGGAGCTTTTGATAACATCGTCTTTTCTGCCGACATACCAGTAATATCCTTCTTCATCTTTATACGCCAGATCGCCGGTATGATAATATCCGTCATGCCAGACTTCCTGCGTGAGTTCGTCGTCTTTGTGATATCCTTTGAACATTCCGACGGGTTTTCCCTTGGATGTATCGATGACGATCTCCCCTACTTCTCCGGGGTAGCAGCTTCTGTAATCTTTATCTACGATGTCCACATGATAGCAGGGCGATGGTTTCCCCATGGAGCCGGGTTTTATTTTCATCCAGGGGAAGGTGCATACGAGCGCGACGACCTCCGTCTGTCCATAGCACTCCCGCAGCTTCAGCCCCATCGCTTTATAGATCTGATTATATACTTCAGGGTTGAGGGCTTCTCCGGCTACGGTCAGTTCTTGCAGGGAACTTAAATCGTACTGCGTGAGGTCTTCTTTGATCATGAAACGATAGATCGTGGGAGGCGCGCAAAATGTGGTTAGTTTATATTTTGCCATTTTACCGAGCAGATCGGGCGGATTGAATTTTTCCATATCATATACGAAGATCGTACTTTCTCCCAGCCATTGTCCGTAGAGTTTTCCCCACACGGCTTTTGCCCATCCTGTTTCTGCGACAGTGAGATGAAGGCCTTTTTCTTTGACGCTGTGCCAATATCCTGCCGTGATGATGTGGCCGAGCGGATAGGAGAAGGTGTGTACGACCATCTTGGGATATCCCGAGGTTCCCGATGTAAAATACAATAGCATATTGTCTTCGTTTTGCGCGTCTTCTTCTCCTTCCGGCCTCCGGAAGACTTCGCTTTGTGCGTCTACGGCTTCATCTAAGTCTATCCATCCTTCCAGTCTGCCTTCTTTCTGCATTTTTTCTTTTTCTGCTTCTTTTTGCTTCCGGCTTCCATTCGTATAAAATTTCAATTGTAGTGTTGGAGAGTCTTTCTGTGCAACGTCTACCTGTTTTGGGAAATCATGGTCCGTCGTGCAGATGACGGCTTTTACATCTGCTCTGTTGCATCTGTACACGATGTCTTTTGCCGTTAGTAAATGTGTGGCCGGTACTGCAACGGCTCCTATTTTGTGCAGTGCCATGATGACGTACCAGAATTGATAATGTCTTTTGAGGACGAGCATTACGGAATCGCCTTTTTTAATGCCCATATTTCTTAATAAATTTGCTGCTTTGTCGGAATATCTTTTCATGTCGGCAAAGGTGAATATTTTTTCATCGTCTTCTTCATTGCACCATACAAGCGCTTGTTCTTCCGGCTTTTCTTTTGCCAGCTGATCCAGAACGTCATATGCGAAGTTAAACTTCTCAGGCACGTATATTCGGAAATTCTCCTTGAAATCTTCATAGGATGTAAAATCTCTTTTGTTTACATATTTCTCAAATATTGCCATACCTCTCATCAACCTTTCTTTTCGTTATTTTGATAATAAAAAATCCTCGTCTCACAGTTGAGACGAGGATTAATGTACTCCATCGTTATACCACTCAAATTACTGTCTCTGCCCGGATTCATTCTCTAAACTAAATCCTCGCATATAACGGTGCTTTCCGGAAATGCTTACTGAAAACTTCAGCATTTCAGCTCGGGAGTGATTTGTCATTATATGATCGCCATCGGTTTTCACCAGCCACCGACTCTCTGCAGACTCTGTATCCTGACCTGTCTCCGTCAAAGCTTTTTGACGAAAGTTATATTACTACAGAAAAATATAAAAGTCAACACATAAAAAAAATTTTTATGCCAATTTTTACTGACCTATCTGCAGCTGAGTAAAAATCTTTGTAACTGGAAAAAGATAGAAAAAATAGGGAAAATTAGGAAAGAGAAATGATCCTAAGGATATGTTTTTACTAAAGCGTCCTGATTTGAGTAAAAAGGGATTGTTTTCCTGGAAAATCATTTACAATTCAGGTATATTTTTCCTAGTAAAAGACAAAGAGGACGGTTTTTTACTAATTCGATCTGGGTTTAGTAAAAACGGAGAAGCAACTACTGTCAATTTATGTTAAAGGTGGAAAGCGCTGGTAAATTTTCATTTTATAAATACATTCCCTAAGATTTTAGGATGTGTTTGAATCCGGTCCCAAGAGAAATACTTCCCTTCCATTTTTTTCCAAAATTATTTTTACTTCCACATCTCTTCCTGAGTAAAAACGCAATATCTCCCTCCGCATGTCCGTTTTGCCCGTGTGACAGAAATCCTTTCTTTTACATAATATGGTTAATATAAAGACGTATTGTGTTTATGCGGTGAAATAATATATGACAAAATATATCATAAATGGTGGAAAAATTTTACGCGGCGACGTCACAGTGAGCGGGGCAAAGAATGCCGTGCTTCCGATTTTATCCGCAGCAATTTTAAATCAGGGAGTTACAAGGCTTTTGAACTGTCCTGACATCTCCGATGTGCGGATAACGATTGAAATATTGAAGGGATTGGGATGCGACGTACAATTTATCAAGAACGACCGGGGAAATACGATCGAAATAAATGCGTCGCATATCAATTGCACAAAAATCGGGGCGGAAAACGCCTGTAAATGCAGGTCGTCGGTAACGTTTCTCGGTGCATTGATCGCGCGAATGGGAGAAGCAGAAGTAGCCTATCCGGGAGGGTGTACGATCGGAACGCGTCCGCTCGATATCCATGAAGCCGCTCTGAGCGCAATGAATATCAAAGTCAAGAACTGTGAAAATTACGTGCGCGCCGATAAGAAAGAAGAAGAGGAACACTGCGACCGCCATATTTTTCTCCGGTTTCCCAGCGTCGGGGCAACGGAAAACGCAATGCTCGCAGCAGCGGGGACATCCGAAACCGTATTCATTTACGGCGCCGCAATGGAACCGGAAATCGTTTGTTTAGCAGACTATCTGACAGCGATCGGAGCAGAAATCGAAGGAGCCGGCACAAACGCGATTCGAATCAAAGGGAAAACTGAATATAAAGCAGACCAGGTAAATTTTACGGTTATTCCGGATAGGATCGAAGCCGCCACCTATCTCATGGCAGCAGCGGCAGCCGGCGTAAATGTAAAAATTCACGGCTGCAATCCCCTGCACATTGCTCCGGTCATAAAAACGCTCCGCAGCATGGGCTGCGAAATCAAAGAGCATTTTTATTCCGCAGGAAACGGCAGAGACGCCGCGATGGAGCTGGTAAAAGGCGCCGTCTACGGAAGACTCGAATCCCCCGGATTCGTCATCGCCGAAACATATCCCGCCTATCCCACCGACGCGCAATCCATTATTTTACCCCTGCTGGCAACCGCGAAAGGAAACACCTTCGTGAGCGACCGGATCTTCCCGGAACGTTTCGGCGCCGCAGAAGAGCTGCGCAAGATGGGGGCAGACATCGAACAAAAAGAATCCGGTCAAATCGTGAAAGGGAAACGCCGTTTGAAAGGCACAGACGTTTATTCCCGCGATCTGCGCGCAGGCGCGGCAATGATTATCGCCGGTCTGTCGGCCTCCGGAAGGACAACGATCTATGATAACGGATATATTCAGCGCGGATACGACGCAATCACGCAAAAGCTGCGGGGACTCGGCGCAGAAATATGGGAAACAAATTATTAAAGCAAATAAACTCAAAACTTCTCATAATGCGACTGTTTTGAAATATTCAGTAAAATACCCATGCTCGCCAGCAAAATGACAAGCGACGTTCCGCCGTAGCTGAAAAACGGAAGCGAAATTCCCGTAACAGGCATAGAAGACGTAACCACCGCGACATTCATGAGCACTTGCACCGTGATCAGCGTCGTAATTCCAAACGCGGTCAAAGACGAAAAACGGTCCGGAGCATTCCGCGCAATTTTATAGCCGCGCCAGATAAAAAGAGCAAAAAGTCCAAGAACAAGCGCAACGCCCACAAAACCAAGCTCCTCCGCCAGGATCGACAAAATAAAATCGTTATACGGTTCAGGAAGATACAGGTACTTCTGGACGCCTTTTCCAAAACCCTTTCCAAATAAGCCTCCCGAGGAAATCGCATACAAAGACTGCATGATCTGGTAGCTGTCTCCGGACGTATCGTGCTCCGGATCCAAAAACGTAGTAAAACGCTCGGCAATATATTCAAAATTAACGGATTTCGTAGCAAACACGATCAAAGCCAGCAGCGCTGCGCAGGCGCCCATGCAAATGTACGTCGGCAATTTTACGCGCCCGGCAAACATCATGGCAACCATCACCATGCCCACGATCAGAACGCAGCTGATATGCGGCTGCAAAGCAATCAGGCCGATTCCAATTCCGACCGGAACGATATAGATCACAATTCCAAGCAGGCGAACCGCTTTATAGCAAAGGCGCGGTTTCGAAAAAACGTATGCCAGGAACAGGATCACCGCGATTTTATAAAGCTCCGACGGCTGGAATTCGATTCCGAAATTCAGCCAGCGCTTTGCATTATTATGGGTCGTACCGATCAATTTTACCAGAACGAGCAGCCCGATACACGCTGCAAAAAAAGGAAGCGTAAAACGCGCTATTACCTTATAATCGATCATACTGACAAACAGCATCGCCACAATGCCGAGAATCGCAAAGATCAGCTGTTTTTTCAAAATCGTATACGCATTCGACTGAGAATTCAGGGAATAAGCGGAAGCCGAGCTGGCGCTGAAAACCATCATCGTCCCAAGGCCGAGCAGCATAATAATCGCAAGCAAGAGCCAGAAATCCGGCTGATTGTAACGGATGCTCTCACGGATGCGCCGTTTGGCTTCTTCCAGTCCGCCCGTATTCTTTTTCTCCGCTTTATGATGCAAGCTCATGCCCCGTACCTCCGCATTAAAAATAATCGCTTACCGCACACTGAAATACGCCAGCACACAGCACAGCAGCGTAAAAATCCAGAAAACCGCCACGACTTTCCGCTCACTCCATCCGCAAAGCTCAAAATGATGGTGGATCGGCGCCATGAGGAACAAACGTTTTCCCTTGGTAATTTTGAAAAACGACACTTGTAAAATCACAGAAAGCGCCTCAATTACAAACAGGAATCCGGCAATAATCAGGAGCAGCGGACGCTGCAGCAGGATCGCGCAGGCGCCCATCGCGCCGCCGATTGCAAGCGAACCCGTATCTCCCATAAACACCTTGGCCGGATTCGCATTGAAAAGTAAAAATCCGAGCAAGCCGCCCGCCATCGCGACGGAAAAATACGCAACGGAATCGTTCGGGCAAAGTAAAATGGACACGACAGAAAACAATACAAAAACAACAAACGAAGAACCGGTGCACAATCCGTCGAGGCCATCCGTCAAATTGACGGCATTCGTCGCAGAAAGAAGGATCAGAATACAAAACGGGATAAACGCCCACTTCAAATCAAAAGTCTTCGCATACCCGAAGAAATCGATGACGATCGTATTGTCGATATAATCCTTCTCCGCGATGTAAAACACAAACGCCAGCGATACGAGGAACAAAAGCGTCATTTTCTGGTACGCTTTCAGGCCATCCTTCCGCTTTTTCACGATTTTGATCAAGTCGTCCAGAAAGCCGACAAATCCGAATCCAACCGTAGTCCACAGCAGCGGAATCACTTCAGGCGCCATACCCTTAAAATACAGCACAAGCGTTACCGCAATCAGCGGGGTCAGAAAGATCAATGCGCCGATCGTAGGAGTACCCTGCTTTTTCAGATGGGACTGCGGCCCGTTATACCGGATCGTCTGGCCGAATTTCAATCTGCGCAGCAGCGGAATATAGAAAGGTGCAAGAAGCACCGCGCCCGCAAACGTGATCAGGAAGATAATGGTAACTGTCGTCATAATTGCAGATCCCTCCGATTATGTAAAATTATCGAGCAGCGCTTCAGAAATAAGATGCATCCGGATCGCATTCGAGCCTTTTACAAGGACTCCGATTTTCAGCCCTTTTTGCGCATATTCCCGGACGACAGGCGCCAATGCGCGCGCGCCTTCGGCGGAATTCGAAACATGCATTTTACGCTGCCCGTGAAAAATGTCATAATAGATCGCAGACTGCGGCCCGACCGCAAGAAGCACATCCGCAATTTCCGAAGCAGCCGCGCCCACTTTCCGGTGGGATTCTTCGGAAAGCGCGCCAAGCTCGAGCATATCGCCAAGCGCCGCAATTTTGAGATCCGCCTCCATGTCCCGCAGCACGCCAAGAGAAGCGAGCATCGATTCCGGACCGGCATTGTAAGTGTCGTCTATAACGAATCCCCACGGCGTTTCCACGATTTTCTGCCGGGAAGCTTCTTCCCCGAACGTATACAGCGTATCGACCGCTTCCTCTGCTGAAATTCCCGCAGCGTTTGCAGCGCAGACCGCCGCCATGCTGTTGTAAACGTTATGGACTCCCGGGACCTGCAGCCGCACGCTGAAATGCTGCCCTGCGGGCGTAAAAAGCTCATAATTGCTGCCGCGGATGTTCTCCGCACGGTAGTCGGAATTTTCTTCCGTACCGAAATAAATAAGTTCAACTCGATCCGCGCCGTATTCCTGTAAAATATTCCGCACCAGCGTCTCATCCGACAGCAGGTCGTTATCTCCATTCAGGATCAGCTTTCCGCCCTGTTTCATACCCTTGCAGATTTCAAGTTTTGCACGCAGGATATTTTCCCGCGTACCGAGCGTCTCGAGATGCGATATCCCGATGTTCGTAATCACGGCGATATCCGGACGGACGATATTTGTCAAATATTCGATCTGGCCAAGGCCGCGCATCCCCATTTCCGTCACCAGCGCTTCGTGATGCTCCTCAAGCTGCATAATCGTCAGAGGGAGCCCCAGCTCATTGTTATGATTCAGTTCTGATTTGAGCGTAATAAAATGCCCGCCGACAACGGAGGCGATCATATCTTTTGTAGACGTCTTGCCGACGCTGCCGGTAACCGCAATTTTAATCAGCGCGTCTCCGCGTTCCCGTAAAATACCCGCGGCAATATCCCCCATCGCGGCTGCGGTATCGCCCGTCTCCACAACAGAACCGGAAGCGCCGGAATATTTTTCCTTTATGACGAGCGCAGCAGCAGCTCCCGCCGCAAAAGCCTGATCGACATAGCAATGTCCGTCCGTATTTTCCCCCTTCAGCGCGATGAACAGGCAAGCTTCTCCAAGCTTCCTGGAATCGATCGCTGCGCTCCGTATGACAGTCTCTTTATCTCCGCGGACGGTACCGCCCGTATATTTCGCAATTTTTTCTAATGTCAGCTTCATAGTGCTTATTTACCTCTCAAATCATTTCTTCCGTATCATTGCATTGTATTCAAAATTTCCCGCACGATTTCCCGCTCGTCGAACGGGATCGTCCTGTCCTTCAGAACCTGTTCCGTCTCATGGCCTTTCCCCGCAAGAATGATCACATCCCCCGGCCGCGCGTTTTTCAGCGCGTACTCGATGGCGCTGCGCCTGTCTACGATACAAATATAATCGGCGCCCGTCGGAATTATGCCTTTTTCTATGTCCCGTACGATGCGTTCCGGATCCTCGCTGCGCGGATTATCCGATGTAATGATTGTAAAATCCGCGTATTTTCCCGCTGTTTCCCCCATCAGCGCGCGCGGGCGGTTCCGGTCCCCGCCGCAGCCGAACAGGAATACGGTGCGCTTCGCATATTCTTTGACGGTCGTCAGGATATTGATAAAGCTGTCGGGATTATGCGCGTAATCGATCAGAACGGAAAAATCCCGTCCCGTCGGAACCGTTTCCGCCTTCCCGGGGACAAACACGGTCCGCAGTCCCGCCGCGGCCTGTTCCGGCGGAATCCCTTCCAGGTATGAACAGGCAAATGCCGCCAGAGAATTATATACGCTGAAGCGTCCCGGTATCGGTACGACGATAGGAAAACGCGCCGACCCGACTACGGCATCGTATTCCACCCCGGTTTGTTTCGGAATCAGATTTTCCGCCCGGAAATCGCACGGGGCATCGATTCCGAACGTATAGCATTTCGCCCCGGAGCGCTCCGCTTTTTCCAGCATTTTACCTGCATACGCGCTGTCTCCGTTAATCAGCGCATTTTCGCACATCGTAAAAAGTTTCGCTTTGGCCTCCGCATATTCCTCCATATTCGCATGTTCGTTCGCGCCGATATGATCTTTCGAAAGATTCGTAAAAACCGCGGTTCCGAAACGGCAATGGCCCACCCGGTCGAGATGGAGCCCCTGAGAAGAAACCTCCAT
>JBKUJR010000071.1:0-8377 GCA_046952735.1 Clostridia bacterium
GATAATATATTCATAGAGCCGCTTCGCTTCTTCCGGGGAACCTGCATTCCCGAACGAAGGACGATTCCCTTTCCTGCAATCCGCATAAAGCGTAAACTGAGATACCAGGAGCAAGCTGCCGCCTACGTCCGCCAGGGAACGATTCGTTTTTCCATCTTCATCTTCAAAAACACGCAGCTTTACCAGCTTCTCCACAAGACGGTCGGCATCTTTTTCCGTATCCTCCCGTCCGATTCCGATCAGCACCAGCAGCCCTTTGCCAATCTGTGCGATCGTATTGCCATCCACCGTAACGCTTGCGCGCGCTGCGCGCTGTATCAAGAATCTCATTTGAAAGCCTCCCGGTAAAATAAAATCTCCGCTCATTATAGTAAAAATCTTTCTGCTGTCAATCTCTTCCGCGTTTTATTGCATTTTAAAAATATCGGTGTAAAATGAATACGTTGTTTAATATAATATTTTACGTAAATAATAATAGGGAAAGGAAGTGGGAACATGACGAAAATCGCTTTTTTCGATACGAAACCGTACGATAAGCCGGGGTTCGACAAATACGGTCCTCCGGCCGGGATCGAATTCAAATATTACGATGCAAAGCTGGATCCGGATACCGTGGGCCTGGCGGAAGGCTGCGCCGGCGTCGTAGCGTTCGTAAACGATACGATCGATGAAGCCGTGATCGATCGCCTGTACGAGATGGGAATCCGGCTGATCGCATTGCGCAGTGCAGGATTCAATAACGTAGACCTGAAAGCAGCCTGCGAAAAGATCCATGTAGTCCGCGTCCCCGCATATTCTCCCTATGCCGTGGCGGAACACGCCATAGCGATGCTTCTGACCTCGATCCGGCGGATCCATAAAGCATACAACAGGACGCGGGAATTCAACTTCAGCCTGACCGGTCTGACCGGATTCGACCTGCACGGCAAATACGTGGGTGTGATCGGCACCGGAAAAATCGGAAAAGTTTTCATCGATATCTGTAAAGGCTTCGGTATGGAGGTATCCGCATATGACCCGTATCCTGATCCGGACGCCGGTATCCATTACGTCACGCTGGAGGAATTGTTCCGGCAGAGCGATATCATATCGCTGCACTGCCCGCTGACAAACCAGACGGAACACATTGTCAATGCGGAGACGATTGCGCAGATGAAAAAGGGCGTCGTCCTGATCAATACTTCGCGGGGCGGCCTCATCGACACAGAAGCGCTGACGGATGCGATCAAAAATAAACAGGTAGGAGCCGCGTGTCTCGACGTCTACGAAGAAGAATCGGAACTTTTCTACGAAGACAATTCCGGACATATTTTACAGGACGACGTTCTGGCCCGGCTCATTTCCATGCCGAACGTACTGCTCACCTCGCATCAGGCGTTCCTTACCGAGGAAGCTCTGAACAATATCGCGGAAGTGACCGTGCGGAACATCGCGTTATTTCTCAAAGGCGAAAAGCTGGAGAATGAAATTTGTTATCAAGATCTGCGTCAAAAGCAGAATTGAAATATAGATAAAGGAGAATGATTATCATGGAAATCAAACTGACAAAGGATAACTTTAAGGAAACGGTTATGGACGCCGGCAAACCGGTGCTGATCGACTTCTGGGCGACCTGGTGCGGCCCCTGTAAAATGATAGCGCCGATCATCGCGGAAATTGCGGAAGAACGGCAGGACATCGTCGTATGCAAGGTCAATGTGGATGAAGAAGAGGAGCTATCGGCACAATTCGGCATCTCCAGTATCCCGACGCTCGTCGTGATCAAGAACGGCAAAGTAACGGCAAAATCCGCAGGATACCGTCCGAAGCCGGAAATCTTGAGTCTTCTGGAGATGGGTTGATCATGAAAGTACGTTATAACGAAGATGAGGAAATCGTCAAAACCGTCCAGGAGGGGTTAAAGCAGCGCGGCGGCTATTGCCCGTGCGTCGTAGAGAAAAATGAAAATACGAAATGTATGTGCAAAGAATTCCGCGAACAGATCCGAGACCCGGATTTTGAAGGCTATTGCCACTGTATGCTATATTATAAAGAAAAATAACGGATTCCCGGAGCAGATGTCATGACGAACGAAGAATTATACGATATTGCCAGTAATGCACGAAAAAACGCATATTCGCCGTATTCGCACGTATGCGTCGGCGCTGCCATTCTGACAAAAAAAGGCAGCGTCTATACGGGTGTAAATGTAGAAAACGCATCGTTCGGCGCGACGATTTGCGCCGAACGGAGCGCCGCGGTACAGGCCGTGGGAAATGGGGAAACGGAATTTGAAAAAATTGCGATTTCCATTTCCGGTACGGACAGCCTCCCGTCCCCCTGCGGCATTTGCCGGCAGTTCCTCTCGGAATTTTCGAAGGAGCTCGTCGTGATTTATCAAAAAAACGGCTGTCTTACGGCGCGGAAGCTGTCCGCGCTGCTGCCGGATTCTTTTGCGCTTTAGTCATGCGGGGATACGGTTCGATGGAACAGGATCGGAATATGGCAAATCAGGAAAAACCGGTAAAATGGTACAGGTATGACGCGGTCGATTCTACGAATAACGAAGCAAGGCGTCTCGTGGTGAACGGGCTTCTGGGCGTACCAGCCGTCGTTCTGGCGGCAAGACAGACCGCCGGACGGGGCAGACAGGGAAAAACTTTTTACTCCCCGAAAAATACCGGAATTTATATGAGCATTGTGATGGATTTTCCGGAAGAGGAAAAGGATGCCGCGCTGCTCACGGTACGTACGAGCGTTGCCGTTTCGGATGCGATCTATGAACTCACAAAAATCGAAACGGGAATTAAATGGGTGAACGACCTGTATCTCGGCGACCGCAAAATATGCGGCATTTTAACGGAGTCCGTTTTATACGGGCAGCGGCGCTATGCGATCATCGGGATCGGGATCAATGTATCGACGGAATCGTTTCCTGACGAGCTCCGGGAAAAGGCCGGATCCCTCGGCGCTTTTGCCGGGCGGTACATAGAATCGCTGCCTGCGGCCATTTTGGAACACGTACTGCCGATTTCCGCGGGAAGGGGACGGCAACGCGATCTGGAAGAATACAGAAAACGTTCCGTCGTACTTGGTAACGTCGTTACTTATGAACGGGACGGGGGACAAAGAAAAGGCCGCGCGGCCGCAATCGACGCCTCCGGCGCGCTGCTTATCGATCTCGGCGGCGGGAATTACGATCGCCTCCAAAGCGGTGAGATAAGCCTGAAAACCTGGAAATAAACAGTGCGATTCCGATTTTGACGAGATCCGGCAGAAGAAACGGCAGGACGCAGAGAGAAAGCGCGGCGCCGATTCCGATTCCGCCGGAATTTTTCGCATAAATTGTGATAAAATGCGCCGTGCCTGCCGCATAGCACACGCCATTTCCGACGATCATGGCAAGTCCTGCGGCAGCAGCTTCGGCACGCTTTGTCCGGCAGATCGGACGGCTGGCCGCGGTAATGCCCCAATAAGTCAGTCCCGTCAGCAGAAACCCAAGAATATAGCCGCCCGTTGCGCCGGCTAATATGCCGATCCCTCCCTGAAAATTTGAGAATACCGGAAGTCCGGCGGCACCGAGCAGGATATAGATTGCGATTGCGATCGTACCTTTTTTCCCGCCCAGCAGACCAAGTGCCGTGAAGATTGCAAGCGTTTGCAGCGTGAAGGGGATCTGCGCCGGAATCGTGATCCAGGAACAAACGGCGATCACTACGGCAAACAACGCGATTTTTACAAGATCCGCGGTTCTGCCGTCCCGCTTGCTTTTGGAATGGATATTGGATTTTTCCATACATTTATGCTCCTTTCCGAAAGCGGACTTTTTATATACAGCAATTTATGATATCATAGAAGTACACCGAAATCCAGAGGCGGAAGCAGATAAGCAAATATGACAAAAGACATGGTTCGAATTGGAAAATTATGGATGGTATGGGTTGCGGCGATCGTTTTTTCATGCGCCGCCGTATCGTGCGCCTGGGGAAAGGGCGACGAATATGCGGCGGATCTTCGCAGATCGCCGGAATTCCAGGTCGCGGCCGGCATGGGAATCGCAAAAGCACAGCTCGACAGCCGGGAAGCAGAGCTGTATGACAAGATCGACGATGCGCTTCGGAATTATGCGGATCAAATTTCCGACGGTCTGGAAGATTACAGCGACAATACGATCGTTAAAGTTTATCAGTACGTTTTAACCGATCATCCGGAATATTTCTGGCTGCGGGAGGGGTATTTGCTGAAAACCGCTTCCGGCCTGTTCGAAAGGAAGAAAGTGCTCGAACCCTTATACGCAATCGAGAAAAGCGAGATTGCCGCGTGCAGGGAGCGTATGGAGCTTGTATGCGGCGCGATTTCGGAGACGGTGCGGACGCTGCCATCAGAATATGAGAAGCTCCTCTATATTCATGATTATATTGTAAGTACGACGAAATACGATACGACGGCATATACGGATATCGATACGGAACATCCTGCCGAACGCAGCCTGCAAAGCACGACGGCGTACGGAACGCTCGTAAATAAATGGGCGCTTTGCGGCGGCTATGCCAAAGCGTTCCAGTATTTGACGGAAGCCGCGGGAATTCGCTGTACCACCGTAACGGGACATAAAAAAGACGGGGAATCCCATATCTGGAATATCGTGGTTTTAGAGGGAGCATGCTATTATGTGGACGTTACCTGGGACGATCCCGTTTCTCCGGCGGAGGATGGAAATTCTGAGGACAGAGGAGAAATATTCTATAATTATTTTTGTATTACTGAAGAGGAACTGCTGAAAACGCATGTGATCGATGGAGAGTATAATATCGCGCTTCCGGAATGCACGGCAGACAAATACAATTATTTTATTTATCACGACGCATATCTGGAGCCGTATACGATAGAGGCGGCCGCACGGATTTTGGAAAAAGCCGCCGCAGCCGCGCAGAAAATGGCTTATCTAAAATTCGGAAGTGAAAATGCGATGGACGAAGCCATCCGGGATCTTTTCGAGAAAAAAGAAATTTTTGATATTTTAGCCGGCGCCGGCTGCGAAACGGGCACGGCTTCTTACAGCCGGGACACGGAACATTATATTTTGACGGTGAATTTTGGTTATGTATGAACAACTTGCAGAAGCAGTGAAAAAAAGTAAAAATATCGTGTTTTTCGGGGGAGCAGGCGTCTCTACGGAAAGCGGAATCCCGGATTTTCGAAGCGCCGGCGGCCTGTACGACGCCGATTTCGAAGGCTGTTCCCCGGAGGAAATTCTCAGCGCCGACTATTTCCGGCGAAATCCGGAATTGTTTTATAAATTTTACAGGGAGAGAATGCTTTTCCCTGACGCAAAGCCAGGCAAGGCGCATTCTGCGCTGGCGGCTCTGGAACGCGGCGGCAAGCTTTCCTGTGTGATTACACAGAATATCGACGGGCTCCATCAGGCGGCCGGCAGCCGCAGGGTATTGGAGCTCCACGGCACCGTACACAAAAACCGCTGTATGGTTTGCGGAAAAATATATAACATGTATGATATTTTAAACAGCAGCGGAATCCCGCGCTGCGCAGCTTGCGGCGGCCTGATCAAGCCCTGTGTGACGTTGTACGGCGAAATGCTCCCGGAAGGCGTCCTTGAAGCGGCGGCCGCCGTCATCCGGCGCGCGGACCTCCTGATCATCGGCGGAACCTCGCTGACCGTATATCCGGCGGCAGGGCTTGCTTCTTATTTTAAAGGAAATTGTATTGCGGTTCTTAACCGCGCCGCTACGCCGGCGGATCGTGATGCTTCGATCGTTATCCGCGATTCTGTGGGGACCGTGCTGGAGGACGTCGTCGAAAACTGGAAATCACAGACGTCGTAGACGGCGTGCTAATTTCCGGTAACGATTTCGTTCCCATATTGCCTGAAATACTTCTGCGCGGAAACCCCGATCTCCTTTTTGAATAGCCTGGAAAGATAATTTTGATCGGTAATACCTACGTTTTCCCCGGCATCTTTCAGGGAAAGCTGGTACTTCTGCATCAGCATGCATACGATATTGATTTTTTCTTTATTGACGTATTGTTTTATGGAAATTCCATTTACTTTTTTAAAAACGGAATTGAGATAATTGGGGGTTTTTGCGAAAATAGCGCCAAGCTCCGGCAAGGTGATCTTCTTGTCTAAATTTTCTGCGACGTATCTTTTTACGCTATTTGAGAGTAAATATTCCGCAGGACTGCATGCTTTTTCTTCGTTTGCGGCGCCGCATTCGTAGATTCTGGAAATTTCACTTAAAATTTCGAGCGCCATCGCAGTGGATTTCAGCTGGGAAGCGGCATCCTGCAGCTGGAATTCCGTGATGGTTTCTTTTAATTTGATCCTCAGAAAATCCGTGCGGGGCGTAATCCGAAGGGTAAGCGGCAGCAGTATGCCGCCGCTGCCGTTCTCATCGTAATCGCCATATAAATTCACCGTATGATGGATATGTTCTCCGTGCGCTTTGAGACTGATTTTGTTTTTTTTCATCAGGACGACCAGGCTGTTTTCCGCCAGCGCATGCTGCGTCCCATTGACCCAGAGGTCGCAGGGACCTTTTTCGATATAAGAAAGCTCGATACTTTTATCGTTTTCCTGAAAATCGATGGCATGATGCGGGAGCACCGCAGTGTGCGCAAACGTCATTTTCGGAAACTCCTTCCATGTCAGGACGTAATGGAGCATGGGATCACCTCATGGGAAAATCATAATAAATCATCGTTGTTTTGTCCATAGTTTATTTATTTTTCCATATTCCTTTTTCTTTTTACAGGATATCGTATATCGCAAGGAGATGGTTTTATGTGGAGTGCAGACGCGCTGAAACGGGAAATCGAAGGAAAATGCGATCGTAAAAATATCGCTCCTTATTGGCGTTTCCTGGGATACCGCGCCCATTACGATGCGCCTGTTGTCATTGCGAAGGCATGGGGAATCAAAAACATTTTTGAAAAATATGAGAAACATATTTATGAAAACGATCTGATTGCGGGATCGCAGAGCGGGCTGTATCAGGATTCCTTTGACGACGCCGTTCTGATAAAAGCCAGAGAAATCTGCGCGCAGTTTGAATTCGGAAATTTTTCCAATAATTTCGATCATTTTGCACCGGATTATGAGCGCTTCCTTTTAGAAGGCATTCCCGGCGTCCTGCAAAGAATCGAGGAATCGCTGCAACGGCATGGAAACGACCCGGATCGGGTTTCTTTCCTGACGGCAGCAAAGATTACAATGGAAGGTTTTTCCAATCTGTGTACGGATTACGCCGATGCCGCCGAAAAAGCGCAAAAACCCGCAATTGCAGAGGCATGCAGAAATATTGCGGGAGACCGGCCGAAAAATTATACGGAAGCGCTGCAGCTCGTCTGGCTTACGTATCAGGCTTTTTTATGCGAAGACCGATATGCGATGGCGTTCGGGCGTATGGATCAGTATCTCTATCCGTTTTATAAAGAGGATCTTAAAAACGGAGTATTAGATTATGAAGGCGCAGTCACGCTTCTGGAAAGCGTCTTTATAAAGCTTTATGAATTCCGGCATTTTAAAGGCGCGGATGAGGTCGCAAACATTTGCATAGGCGGCGTGGACCGGGAGGGAGCGGATGCAGGAAACGATTTGAGCTATGCGATTTTGGAAGCCGTAAAACGGGTGCGGGTGCCGGGGCCGAATCTCTCCGCCAGGATTTCGAAAAAGACCGATGCGGCTTTTTTGATCCGGTGCCTGGAAACCATTGGCACGGGAATCGGATATCCGGCGCTCATGAACGATGAAATCAACATTCCGGCGCTCGTCTTAGCCGGCCATACGCTTGCAGACTCCAGAAACTACTGTATGGTGGGCTGTATCGAAAATTTTATCCCCGGGAAAGAACCGCCGTGGTCGGACGGCCGCTATCATGCGCCCAAAGCATTGGAAGCTGTTTTTAATGATGGAAAATGCATCCTCTCCGGACAGCCGGTCGGCGTTCCCTGCGATCTTGCGGAAATCAGATCGATGACGGACTTTCTGAACGCGGTTAGAATACAGATGGAATTTCTGGCGGCGGAATATATGGCATGGTTTCGCGCCGCAAACATGCAGATTTCGCTTCAAATGCGCGTACAGCCTTTCCTCTCCTGTTTCTGCAATGATTGCATCGAAAGAGGCCTCGATGTCCTGGCGGGAGGCAGCGTATATCCTTCGATTCATGGCGCCGTGTGTATGGGAATCGGAACGATGGCCGATTCCCTTGCAGCGGTGGAAAGCGTTGTATTTCAGCAAAAAAAGCATACGCTTCAGGAAATCGGGCAGGCGCTCAGGGCCGATTTCAAGAGGTACGAAGCATTGCAGAAGGAGCTGCTTGCAGCTCCGAAATACGGTAATAACGATGTGGCTGCCGATCGGTATGCGGTGTGGTAT
>JBKUJR010000072.1:0-7189 GCA_046952735.1 Clostridia bacterium
ATCCCCGGGCTTCGCAGCGGCTGTGTCTTGCGAAGGAAAATCTTCGCTATTACAAAATGGGCCGGAGCAAGCTGCCTGTAGAGAAATGCTGCAGGGCGGTCGACAGGCTGAAGTGCGTTACCGAACAGGCGCAGGCTTCCACTGCCGGTTTGCTGCCGCTGATCACGCAAGCGCTGCAGAACAACTATACGACAGGGATCCATACGTTTTCCTTCCGATATGATACCCAAGGCGAGGAGCCCATACTGTATTGGGACGTGGAAGAATGCGGGCAGGTAAAAGCAGTCCCCGTCGGATTCGGGAAGCCGGAATACACGACGATCGATTTTAACGGGGAACGGTATCTGGCCGGGGTACGCGGCCGTTTCACGCGCGTATCTGCTCTGAATTATCACGAGGTGAATGAGGAATATCCTGAAAACGACGTATACGATGCGCTGGATCTTCGTATTTCATACATAGAAATGGCAAATTCCCGCATGATCCGCTTTATTTTTACGAATGACGGCGGCGTTCTGGTTCATTTTAACGAATATCCGGATGCAAATTTTCTGCTCCTGAATCTGGAATATTTTACCGTAGACCGCGCGAAGGGCAAGGGAAAGCTGACGGAGCAGCTGGCAAATAAGGTGTACAACGATGTTTTGAAAACGCGGATCCGGTCGGCTTTTGAATTAGATATCAAATATAAAATAGAAAGCGGCATATTCCATGAATAAAATTTCTTACGCGTCGCTGCGTCCTGTTCTGGAAAGCATGGCCGACGAAAAATACCGTGCGTTTCATGCGCGTCTTGTGCCGGGCATACATGACTTTCTGGGGATCCGTATTCCTCGGCTCCGGAAGTTAGGGCGTGATCTTTCAAAGGCGTTTTCCGGCGAGGCGGATTGGCGCGCGTTTCTGGATCAGGTTCCCGTCCTCTATGAAGAAGTGATTCTGCGCGGCATCGTGATCGGCCTGATGCCGGTGCGGATGATCCGGGAGAGTGCCGAAGCGGCGCAGGAAGCGGCAGAAACCGTCTATTTCCAAATCATCGCCTCTCATGTAAAATATATCGACAACTGGGCGCTTTGCGACTACTTTTGCTCCGGCTTGAAGCAGAAAGCTCTGCTGGACGACGTCTTTTTCGATACGCTTCGCCGGCAATTTTTATGTTCTTCCGCTGCCGGCTGCTGGACGATCCGCGTTGGGCTCGTTCTCCTGCTCTCGCATTTTACCGACAGCGCGCACATAACGCCGATTCTGGACGCGTGCCGCACCGTAGCCGGAAGGATTCCGGAATTCCGCTACGAAGACACTTTTTACATACGAATGGGGATGGCGTGGCTGCTCGCGGAATGCTACATCAAATGCCGCCCGGAAACGCGCGATTTCCTGTTTGGCGGCGCTTCTCTTGAAAACATGCCGGAGGATTGGACCTTTCATAAAACCATACGCAAAATCATCGAGTCCGACCGCATCGGATCCGATGAAAAAGCGTTGCTTCGTACGTACGTAAGGTAGGCGCTCCGTTCTATCCGGGCGCGGCGGCTTACTCCGTATCTTGCAAACCGATCTCCTGGGATAAATAAGGGAGGATCCGGAAGCAAGGGCTCAACTGCTCCAGCCAGATTCCATCCGGACAATGTATATAATGTCCTGAAATCTCATATTGCAGGGCGCTGCCGTCGTCGCATGTTATAGTAAAATATCCTTCGGGCGGATCATACTCATATTGGTATCCCTGGCTTTCACAATATGACGACATATGCAAATAATGCAGAAAGTCCCTGATTTGTTCCGGGTCCCAGATCCGTGCGGTCCGGGGAGATCGTTCGATTCCCAACAAATCAGCCAGATAGACGTCATTTGGATAATCTGTGCTGATGATTTCCCACCATGTTCCATCTGGCAGCTGTATATCCCCATTACAGATATGATATTCTAATTGTGTCCCATTATCCCATGTAATTACAAATCCATATGCCACTCCTCCGAGCATAGGCTCTTGTTCCTTTACGCGATAACGGTATTCTATTTGATTGAACCGATCGACAATTTCGGCTAAAATTTCTTTATCCGTCGTTTTTGCTCCATTTTGACGTGGTACAGTGTGTGGCAGCAATGTAAACGCCGTCACTTTTTCTTTCTGTATATTCAAATGCATCGTTTTGCTTTGTTTCGAATCACTGCACGAGGACAAAAGAAGAATACAGATTAACAGAAATAATATTTTTACAGACGCTCTTTTCATTCAAATGCTCCCTCCTGTACTTATAATTGATATTGGACTGATAGACGCTATTTGCCAACTCGCATTTCTTCATCGATTCTTCGCCTTTAATTTCTAAATATATTATAAACAATCATAAATATTTATTCAATACGTCTTCCGATTCCCCTGCTGCGTACATATAAAATAAAACGTAGGAAAGCGGCATGCTTGAAAAACAAAGCGGGATCTGCTATCGTTATCTGCGAATCAGAATGCAACGGGAGTATGAGAAAATGCTGGAAACCGCTTTACAGGATGCACACGGCCATGAGGATGAATGTAAAAACGAAACCTTTTCCCAGGAGACCGTTTCAGAGCTTGATTTTTCCGGAATCGATTTTGAAGGGGTAAATTTTGTAAAATGCCGCTTCATAAACTGCAATTTCACAAAAGCTGGGTTTTACAGCGTACGATTTTCACGCTGTGATTTTTCGGGCTGCCATTTTACTGAAAGCTACTGGAAAAATGCCTCCATAGAAAACAGTAAGGCGGATAAGGCTGTTTTCATAAAAAGCTATTGGAAGAACAGCAGTATTACCGACAGCTCCTTTTATTTTTCCAATTTCTCGGAAAGCGTCTGGAACGACTGCGCCGTAACCCGCTGTAATTTCGGAGAATCCGCATTGACCGAGGCCAAGCTGCAAAAATTCAGGCCACACGAAGTGAATTTCAGCAGAGCCGATTTTTTCAAAACGATTTTAAAAGATATCGATCTCTCCTCCTGCACCATAGAGGGGATTTTAGTCTCCGAATCTTTTCAGGAACTGAAGGGCGTTAAAATCAACGTTATGCAGGCTGCCGATCTCGTGCGGATTCTGGGCGTCAAATTCGTATAAAAGACTCTTCCGGCAGATTCCCGAACGCTCCTGAAAATTGACACGTTCCGCTTCCTTCATTATAATAAACGAGATTGCAAAGGAGGTATTTTATGAATGAAAAGATAAAAAAAGCAGCGGACTCTCACACCGTGATGTCGGAAATCGTGCTGTTGTCTTCTACGAACGGTTCCGGACGCCTGTTCGGGGGACAGATCATGTCCTGGATGGATATCGCTGGCGCAATCTGTGCAAAACGGCACAGCGGTTGCGAAGTTGTGACGGTCAGCGTGGATCACCTTTCTTTTTTGAAACCTGCGATGCCAAACGACGTCGTCGTATTGACCGCAGATCTGGTAAGCGTTGGAAATACCTCGATGAAAATTAAAATTACAGCAGAGATCGAACCGCTCGGGACCGGCGATACCAGCGAACGACTGCTTACTTCAGAAGCGTATTTTACATATGTCGCCATCGGCCCGGACGGCAGAAAAAGCATAGTGCCGCGGCTCGGTCAATAGGCGCCTCTGCCCCTGCCGCTGAGAAAAAAAACAAATCGGCATAGCTTCTCGCTATACCGATTTGTGAAACAATGAATAAAACCTTCCAGCATGCTGCGGTCTTTTTCATTTCAAGCGGATCGGATCAGCCCAGCTCCGCAAAATATTTAATCGTTCTTACCATCTGGCTCGTATAAGAATTCTCATTGTCATACCAGGATACGACCTGTACCTGATAAAGATCATCGCCCATTTTGGATACCATCGTCTGCGTAGCATCGAACAGCGAACCATATCTGATTCCGATGACGTCGCTGGAAACGAGCTGTTCCTCCGTATAGCCGAAGGACTGGGAAGAAGCGGCTTTCATAGCTGCATTGATGCCTTCCTTCGTAACATCTTTTCCTTTGACGACGGCAACGAGGATCGTCGTGGAACCTGTCGGAACAGGAACTCTCTGCGCAGATCCGATCAGCTTGCCGTTCAGCTCCGGAATAACGAGTCCGATTGCTTTCGCAGCGCCTGTAGAATTCGGAACGATGTTTACCGCAGCCGCTCTGGCTCTTCTGAGGTCGCCCTTTCTGTGCGGTCCGTCGAGCACCATCTGGTCGCCCGTATAAGCATGTACCGTCGTCATGATTCCGCTCTGGATCGGTGCGTAATCATTCAGGGCTTTTGCCATAGGAGCGAGGCAGTTCGTCGTACAGGAAGCGGCGGAAATGATCTTGTCCTCTTTCGTAAGCGTTTTCTCATTTACACTGTAAACGATCGTCGGCAGATCATTGCCGGCAGGAGCGGAAATAACGACTTTCTTTGCACCTGCATCGATGTGCGCCTGCGCTTTAGCTTTGGATGTATAGAATCCTGTGCATTCGAGAACAACGTCGACGCCGATCTTTCCCCACGGGAGATTGGCGGCATCTTTCTCCGCATATATAATAATTTTCTTTCCGTCTACCGTGATGGAATTGTCGTCGGATTCAACCGTATGGCCTTCATATCTTCCCTGTGCCGAATCATACTTTAAAAGATGCGCCAGCATCTCAGGGCTTGTCAGATCGTTTATTGCAACTACTTCATATCCCTCGGCACCAAACATCTGTCTGAACGCGAGACGGCCGATACGTCCGAACCCATTAATAGCAACTTTAACTGCCATAATTGTAACCTCCTAAAATTGATATAAAAAATTTTACCGTTCTTTATTATACCCTACGCGATGGAAAATTACAACAATTGTTTTAATGCAAAGCCCGCTATTATCGAATTTCCACGCGGAACGTCCTTTGTGCCAGCGGGGAGTCCATTTCATAAATGAAAGAATAGCCGTATGTTCCGTCCGCATTGTAATGCACGCAGTAACCGTCGTATGCAAAATGCGAAGGAACGTACGGAACTTCCACTCCGTTTTTCACCTCATAAATCACGGGCGTTCCGAATTTCGTAAATCCATCGATCCGGACCGCATTGCGGTTCCGTCCGCCCGTCAGCGTAAATTCCGCCCGGTTCGCTTCCGCCCGGATATTCGGAAGATAATCGTCCGCGATCACGCTGCCCTGTAACGCGGTAACGGCAATTGGGGCCAGAACGGAATCTTCCCGCACGTAGCGTACATTCGTATCCGCCGTGTCGTTGTGGTCGCCCCATGGCAGAAGAATAAAGTCGAGCTTGATGGAGTCTCCTTTCCGGAAGGTGAGATCGCCTTCATCCAAAGAAAGATAGGCGTAATTCAAGCTGCCGTCGTACGTGTTCCGGAGTACGAAATTGCCGGTCCATTTCTGCCCGGAAAGCGTGATCTCATAATTTTTCATCAGATAAGCAAAATTCATAATCGACGCGCCGCTGCTGCCAAGCCCATAATAGCTGAAATAGGGGGTATCCTTTCCCAAAACAAGCGTCTCCGCAAACGGACGGCTCAGATTCAGATCTTTATATGCGGCTGTGCCGTTCGATGCCAAGTAGCTCAGTTTCCGGAAAGCTGCCGCCCGCCCGTCCATGCTGAACAGCGTAAAATTCTGCCGCACGTTTTTGATTGAGAGATCCTTTAAAAAGGTGAGTTTCAACGTATAATACGTTCTGTTTTCATCGTTTTGCGGATATTCAAGATGGCGCAGAGAATATTCGTAGGAGCCGCAGTCAGAAATATAATTGTAATCCATGTCGGCATAGACCGGACCCGCGGAACGGATTTGCGTCCCTGTGTACTCCGCTTTGATCTTACCGGCATCGGATTGATAAGAAACGAAGCGGAGCCGGCCCACCGAATTGAACTGCGGCTGCGAATCCCACATGTTGCCGCTACACCCCCGGAAATCCGGGAGCGTCCATTCGTCTTTTCCATATACAAAATACGGCGCGATACAATTCGACTCCGTAACGCCTGTCGATAAATGATAGTAAGAAATGTGAAATTGTATGGAAGAAATCTGCTTCAGCGGAAATTTTCCCCAATTCTGGTATAATTGGATCGAGGTATGTTTCACGGTTTTATGCGGTTCCACCCGGATAGGATAAATACTGTCTCCATATTGCGAATCTTTCGGATCGTAAAACGGTTCTTCCATTTCGCCGCAAAAGTTCTTGCAGACCTCCACCGGAATCGGCGCCTGCATTTTCCGGTCGTCCAAAATCGCCGCGCTTTCGAGAGCGCCGCCCGTACTGTTCATCCACATATAAACGGTCCTGTCATATTCGTCGCCGTTTATCTCGATATCCGCCGTATAATGCTTATCCGGTTCCTGATAGTATGCTTTGTTGAACTCTGAGCCGTCCAGCCGGAACCGGTACGCCCCGCGCAGCTTGTCATATTCGACAAACCGGCAGTGCGAAGAAGTATTGTTGCTGACCGTAATGCCGGTCAGCGGATTCCACTCGACGGCCGCCTGCTTTTCGATTTCAGAATAAGAGTGGCCGGCGTCCGTATAAATTCTGTTTCCGAATTTAACTTCTCCACCGGCAGAAACATTGCCGGGCCAGCGTGCGATTTGACGGAATACGACAAATCCGTCCTCCCGCGTAACGGAGACGGCGGCGGTAAGACCGTCGTTCGGAATAATAAAGCCGATAACTCCGACATTTTTAATATCAAATGCGGCATATTGCACCTGATCTCCGGTAAAAGTTCCATAAACGCTGCTGCAAGAGCCATTTTGTTTGATCTGGAAAGAGGCGATCCGGTCTGCGGGGAATTTCACTTCGAGGCCGTACTCGGCGATCCCGGTCGCATAAGCGGTGGAAATGATTCTGTATTCCTGATGGATTTTGTCCGGATAGACGTGGAACGTCTTATCGAGTTTAAAAGGCACCGAACCGATATTCGTTTTCACCGCTTTAACGGATTGGAACGTAATCGTCTCTCCCACGTTCGAGCCGATATCGAACCGGATTCCGCGCAGCGTACCGCCGCTCTGTCCGGTCGCAGACAGATCCAATAAATACGTATGATATTTTCCGTCGTTGTTGAGAGAAAACGCAACCCGCTGCTCCGCGTTGAAGCCGCCCGTCCGGTCCGTATAGAAGAACAGCTCTCCCTGATTTGTAACGCCGTCCGTTTTCAGCGTCACTTCAATCGCATTGTATTGCGCTTCCGGAATATTGAGCCCCCCGCGGAATACGTACGG
>JBKUJR010000073.1:0-6994 GCA_046952735.1 Clostridia bacterium
ATCCCCATGGGATCAGAGGCACTGCAGAAAGCCTTGCCCACCATTTTCCCGGCCGAAAGGCTATCGTCATTCTGGGAATTATGGCGGACAAAGATGTGGATGCCATGCTGGAAAGCCTGCTGCCGCTCGTGCAAAAAGCCTATACCGTGCGGCCGGAAAACCCGCGCGCTATGGATCCCGGCCTGCTCGCAGATAAAATAGCCTCCCGCGGCGTCCCCGCGCAGGCCTGCGCAAGCGTGGAAGACGGCGTGCGGGCCGCCTTCGCGCACGCTTCTAAAGACGATATTATTTGTGCGATCGGTTCCTTTTACATGTATGGCGACATTGCCGATGCGGTGGAAAAAATCGCGCCTTGCTAAAAATGCTTCAAAGTTTGCGGAATCGTTTGTAGCGCTGTTCGATCAGCTCGTCGGCCGGCATCTGCAATTTACGTTCCGTCGTGACGCGGAACCGCTTTTTCAGCGTATGATAAATTCCCGTAAAATCTTTTCCGTTTTCCCGGATGACGCGGTCCACGACGCCAAGCGACAGCAAATCCGACGCCGTAAGCTTGAGCGCTTTTGCCGCTTCGTCTGCTTTTTTTGCATCTTTCCACAAAATACTGGCGCAGCCCTCCGGTGAAATAACAGAATAAACGGAATTTTCCATCATCCACACCTCGTCCGCAACCGCAAGCGCGAGCGCGCCGCCGCTTCCGCCTTCGCCGATCAGCAAAGATACCACGGGCGTCTTTAACGTCATCATTTCATATAGATTCTCCGCGATCGCCTGCCCCTGGCCGCGTTCCTCTGCATCGATGCCGCAATACGCGCCGGAGGTATCCACGATACAGATCACCGGACGGTGAAATTTCTCAGCCTGCTTCATCAGCCGCAGCGCCTTACGGTATCCTTCCGGGTGGGCGGAACCAAAATTCCGTTCGATTTTTTCAGAGGTCTCCGTTCCCTTCTCCAAAGCGATAACAGTATAGGGAAAGCCGTACAGGAACGCGACGCCGCCGATTACAGCCTTGTCGTCGCCGAAGCGCCTGTCGCCGTGCAGCTCCGTAAAATCTTCAAATATATTATTGATATAGCTTCTGGCCGTAGGCCTTTCCTTGGCCCGCGCGGCAAGTACTCTTTCGTATTCAGAAACATGCGCCATAATTGCGGTCCTCCTTTTATCTTTTATGCAGCTGGAGCAGCGTCGTAAAGAAATCCTTCAGATCTTTTCGCTCCACGATTTTATCGACAAAACCTTTTTCCAGCAGAAATTCCGAACGCTGGAAGCCCTCCGGCAGCTTCTGGTTGATCGTCTGTTCGATGACGCGCGGGCCGGCGAAGCCAATCAGGGAGCCCGGTTCCGCGATAATCACATCGCCCTCCATCGCAAAGCTGGCAGTAACGCCGCCAGTGGTAGGATCCGTAAGTACGGTAATGTATAAAAGGCCTTTGTCGCTGTGCCGCTTGACGGCGCCGCTTGTTTTTGCCATCTGCATCAAAGAAAGCGTTCCCTCCTGCATCCGCGCGCCGCCCGAAGCCGTAAAGCCGATCACCGGCAGCCTGCGCTCTGCCGCGTATTCGAACAACCGCGTAATTTTTTCTCCCGTAACGCTTCCCATGGAGCCCATCATGAAACGCGGTTCCATCACAAAAATACAGACCGGATAACCATTTACGCGCGCCGTTCCGCAGATGACGGATTCGTTTTCCCCGCTGGTTTCGGCGGCTTTTTTCAATTTATTGTTGTATTCCGGAAATTTCAATATATTTTTAGGCTTCATGTCGCCGTCGCGTTCGGAAAAAGAATCGGCGTCCGTGAAAAATGCGATCCGCTGGCGTGCCGTCAGCCGGTAATAATAACCACATTTGGGGCAGACGTACAGGTTCTCCGTCAAATCCTCTTTTAAAATCAGGGATTTACAGGCAGTACACGACGTCCAGAGTTCTTCGGCGGCCTCGCCGATTCCGGAGGATTTTCCCTTGTCTTTAACGCCGGCGCCGTCCTCTTGCTGAACGCCTTTCTGCGGCCGGATCACGCCTTCCAGCTCATTTTTCACCCGTTTGAAAAAATTCTTGTTGATCATTTTTCATACCTCTCCATGAAATTCGTATAATATGCGCCGGAAACGAAATCCGGGTCGGAAAGAATGTCGATCTGAGACTGGGAATTGTTTTCCACGCCCTCAATTACAAGCTCAGCCAGGGCCGCTTTCATTTTACGAATGGATTCTTCCCGGGAACGGGAATAAACGATCAGCTTTCCAATCATCGAGTCGTAAAACGGCGGAATTTTATAATCCTGATAAATTGCCGTGTCGAAACGCACCCAGGGGCCGCCGGGAATATGGAGCAGCGTGATCCCGGAGGCAGATTTTGCCGCATTATCGGCATTGATCCTGCATTCGATCGCGCAGCCTTCCACATGGATATCCTCCTGTGTGAAATCGAGCTCCCGCCCTGCGGCGATGCGGATCTGCCATTTTACCAGATCATAGCCCGTAACGTACTCCGTAACAGGATGTTCTACCTGGAGGCGCGTGTTCATTTCCATAAAATAGAAATTACCTTCCTGATCCAGTAAAAACTCGATCGTACCGACTCCCGTATAGTTGACGGAAGCAGCGGCCTTGACCGCGGTTTCACACATTTTTCTCCGCAGCTCCGGAGACACGATAGAGCAGGGGCTTTCTTCGATCAGCTTTTGGTTCTTTCTCTGTACGGAACAGTCGCGCTCGCCAAGGGCTACGACGTGTCCGAATTGATCCGCGATAATCTGCACCTCCACATGCTTCACGGGGTACATCCGTTTTTCCATATATACGCCGCCGTCGCCGAATGCGGACAACGCTTCGGAGGAAGCCTGATGATATGCTTTTTCAACTTCGTCTCTCGTATTGACGATCCGGATCCCCCGGCCGCCGCCGCCCGCCCTGGCTTTGATCAGCAGCGGATATCCGATGCGCTCCGCGTTGTCCAGGGCATCCTGTAGCGTCGGAAGAATTTCGCTCCCCGGTATGACAGGAACGCCTGCGGCGATCATCGTTTTGCGCGCTTCCTCTTTGTCCCCCATCCGGCTGATTACTTCCGGTGTCGGACCAATGAACGCGACGCCACATTTTTGGCATAAATCAGCAAATTTTGCATTTTCTGAAAGCAGGCCGTATCCCGGATGGATCGCCTGGGCGCCGGAAATATCCGCCACCGACAGAATCGCCGCCATGTTGAGATAGCTGTCTTTTGCCGCAGCGGGGCCGATACAATAACTTTCATCCGCCATATTTACATGGAGCGCATCTCTGTCTGCTTCCGAATAAACGGCGACCGTCTGGATCCCCATTTCTTTGCACGCCCGTATAATTCTTACGGCGATTTCGCCCCTGTTGGCAATTAATATTTTGGCAAACATCGTTTTGACCTCCGATTGTTTATGAAAGGCTTACGCCTTTACGGCGAAGCTGAATTCCCCGCAGACGCAGAGCGTTCCGTTTACAAAGCCGCTCCCCTCTGCAAAATAAAACGGCCCTTTATTCTTCAAAATGCGGCATTTCAATTCCAGCGTATCGCCCGGCTTGACGGGATGTTTAAATTTGACATTATTCAGACCGCTGAAATAAGGCGTACAGCCTTTTACCTTGTCAGCTAATATCACGCTGCAGGTCTGCGCCATAATTTCGCAAAGAACTACGCCGGGTACGACGGGATTTCCCGGAAAATGCCCCTGTAAAAACCATTCGTCCCCTCTGATGGAGTAGCGCCCCTCCGCCTCGTTTTCGCCGGTTACGTGCGCTTCGTCTACCAGAAGCATTGGCTCCCTGTGCGGTAAAATAGTTTTGATTTCGTCTCGATCCATAATAAGCTTTGCCTTTCTTTCCGGGAATTTCAATTTTTTCTGACTTTAAAAAGTTTCTGACCGTATTCCACGATATCGCCGTTTTTCACCAGGATTTCCATGATTTCTCCGTCGCAGCCGGCGGCGATATCATTCATCAGCTTCATCGCTTCAATAATACAGACCGTATCCGTTTTTTTGACGATGCTGCCTTCTTTCACCAAAGCAGGCTCTCCCGGCGCTGCGGAGGCATAGAATACGCCGACCATCGGCGCCGTGATATAATCGCTGGCATCCTCCGCCGGCGCGGCAAGCGCGGCGCTTGCCGGTAAAACGGCGGCCGGCTCCGCACCGTATACCGGCACGCAGGAAACGCTGCCGCGTTCCAATCGGATCTTTACTTTTCCGTCTTCTATTTCAAGATTCGTCACATCATTGTTCTTCATAATCTCCGCTAAATTTTTAATTTCATTCGTATCCATGCGAAACCTCCGGTTCTGTTATATCTTTTTAAATACGACGCAGGCGTTATGCCCGCCAAAGCCCAGGGAATTGGAAACAGCGTAATCCAGGCGGCGACGGATTCCCGTATTCGGAGTGTAATCAAGATCGCAATCCTCATCCGGCACCTGATAGTGAATCGTAGGCGGAACGAATTCGTTTTCGAGCGCCAGCACGCAAACTACCGCCTCGACGCCTCCAGCCGCGCCGAGCATATGGCCCGTCATCGATTTTGTAGAGCTGATTTTCAGGGAATACGCATCTTTTCCGAACACTTTCTTGATCGCCGTAGTTTCGCTCTTATCGTTCAGTGGCGTACTCGTCCCATGCGCGTTGATATAAACTGCGGAAGGCTCGCAGGAAACGGCGCCTGCCGCGTCTAAAATCCCGCCTTCTTCACAGGCGATTTTCATTGCTAAAGCCGGCATCTCCGATTCCGGATCCGGCGCGGTCATATGGTATGCGTCGCACGTGTTCCCATACCCCGTGACTTCCGCCAGAATCGCTGCGCCGCGCTGCGCCGCGTGCTCGTATTCTTCCAGGATCAGCACGCCGGAGCCCTCTCCCATTACAAAACCGTCGCGTTCTTTATCGAACGGAATACTACTCCTGTGAATATCGTTTTTACTGGAAAGCGCCATGCAATTTGTAAAACCTGCGATGGACAGCGGATTCAGCGTGGCTTCCGCTCCGCCGCAAATAATCGCGTCCGCATAGCCGTGCTTGATGGCGTGGAAGGCTTCGCCAACGGAATGCGTCCCCGTCGCACATGCCGTAACGACAGGCAGGCACGGCCCTTTTGCCGCATACCGGATCGCAACCGTTCCCGCCGCTATGTTGGCGATCATCATCGGAACAAAAAACGGAGAAACTTTCCGGGGGCCGCTGTCTTTCAATTTATACGCTTCGTTGATGAACGTCGTCATACCCCCGATCCCGGAACCCATGTACACCCCAAAGCGTTCGCTGTCGATATTTTCACCGGCCTTCAGGCCGCTCTGCTCTACGGCCTGTGAGGCGGCGGCTACGGCATACTGCGTATACAGGTCCATTTTACGAACCTGATTTTTTTCGATATACTGCAAAGGATCGAAATTTTTTACTTCCGCCGCTATCTTCACTTTAAACTCTTCAACGTCGAAGCGGGTAATAAAATCGATTCCGTTCCGGCCTTCCTGCAGCCCTTCGTAAAATGTTCCGACGTCGTTCCCGATCGGCGTTATCGCTCCCAGTCCCGTCACTACTACTCTTTTCATTCTATATACCTCCAGATTTTCAAAGCTATGGTTTTTGCTCACATGCAAAGTCCGCCGTCGACACGAATGACTTCTCCCGTAATATACGATGCCATGTCGGACGATAAAAAGATCACGGCGTCGGCAATGTTGTTTACGTTACCGAAGCGTTTCACCGGAATCTGCCCCATATATTCCTGCTTCCGTTCTTCTTTCAGAGAAGCGGTCATATCCGTTTCGATATAGCCGGGCGCAATGGCGTTACAGGTGATCCCCCTGGCGCCGAGTTCCCGCGCGGCGGTTTTCGTCAGCCCGATCAGTCCGGCCTTGGCGCTGACATAATTCGCCTGCCCCGCAGTGCCAAGCAGCGCGGAGACGGATGAAATATTGATGATTCTGCCGCTCTTCCTTTTCGCCATGTGGGAATAAACCCCTTTGATCATGTTGAACGGACCTTTTAAATCTACTTTAATCACATCGTCGAAATCCGTTTCTTTCATTTTCAGGATCAGATTGTCTTTCGTGATTCCGGCGTTATTTACCAGAATATCGATCCCGCCGAAATCTTCGATAATGTTCTGAATAGCCGATTCCGCTTCCTCGTAGTTTCCGACGTTGCAGCGATACGCGCGCGCCCTGACGCCCTTTTCCAGGAGCTTCGTCTGCACCTCGTTCGCGGCTTCCTCATTTCCGGCATACAGGATCGCCGTATCGGTTCCCATTTCTGCAAAACGCAGTGCGATTGCTCTGCCGATCCCCCTGGAGCCGCCGGTCACAACAGCCGTTTTCCCTTTTAATGAAAATAGATCTTCCATTTATTCCAATCCTCCGTTTGCAAGTACCTCCGTGTAATGCAGTACTTTTACTTCTTTGCTGATTTTCCGGATCAGTCCGGAAAGGACTTTTCCCTCGCCGGTTTCTATAAATACGGCAGCGCCGTCCCGGATCATATTTTCAATCGTTTTCTGCCACTGCACCGCATTGCAGATCTGTTCGGCGATCAAATTTCTGACCGCACTTTCGTCTTCGCCGTACGGCTCCGCCGTGCGATTCGCATATACGGGCAAAGCAGAGGGATTTACCGATATTTGCAACGTACTTGCATTTTACGCGACGCATCCTCCATGAAACGGCTGTGGAACGCACCGCTGACCGCAAGCTCCGAACTTTCCTTGTGCCGAAACGGCAGCCGTAATCAAATCGGCGTCGCAGTCTCTTGCTGCCACTACGATCTGCCCGGGGCAATTGAAATTGACTGCTTGCGCGTTTGGAAAATCTTTCAGAATCCCGGCAAGCGTATCTTCGCCCATGCCGAGCACGGCGCCCATAGCGCCAGGGTTGCGCACTGCGGCGTCCTGCATGAATTCCGCCCGCTTCCATACTAAGCGAAATGAGGCTTCTTCGCTGAGAATCCCTGAAAACGCAAGCGCTGCAATTTCTCCGAGTGA
>JBKUJR010000074.1:0-6522 GCA_046952735.1 Clostridia bacterium
TTACGGACATTTAAGAAGATATAAAAAGATAGTCAAAAAGACATATATAATTTATAATTAAATCATTAAATGATGCTACTTGTATCGCTATATCTAAAAGTCCATCATATACTACTGTCCATCTGTTTTTTCCCTCTTCTTTTTCAGGTATATACATTGCCGCAGCGATTGCATCATCATAGTTACGGGCCAATGAAAATAATTGATCGTAGTGTTTATATGTATCTTTTTTTAACAACGAATATTCATTTTCAATATATTTTTCCACATTTTCTCTACATGCACCATCTATCACATTCAGCACATCGAACATGATGCTTTTCTTCATGCTTGCCACGCTCCAGGAATACATCGTTTTGTCTCGCCTCCTTTGTTTTAGATTTTTTTCAAGTAACATGACGAACTTCCAGGAACATCAAGTACTTGAATACGCTGCATATATTATCATATTGTGGAAACAGAATCAATACGTTTTTCGAATTATTTTCGAAAAAATTTCAATATTATTTTTTTGTGTACTAAAATAACGATTTAAGCGATATATTATTTATAATTCTAATAGATACGTCGCTTATAAATGAGTAAAAAAAATACAGATTGCTAAAATCTTACGATTTTTACAATCTGTACCTAAATTTTAATAAATTGGTTATTTTCGATATTACCAGTATTTTAGTAACATTTTGAATAGAATACGATTCTGGTGATTTTTGCTTAATTTAAAGGGTATTTATTAGAATATTTTAGATGCTTTGATCATGCGGAAAGTGCTCAATTTGCGTAATTCGCACTCTCCGTCGGAGGCAAGGAGGTCTCCGGCCGTTATGTAAGAAATCGCAGGGCAGCCGCGGCCGCATGTATTCCGGATCGGACATTTCGAGCAGCCGTAATCGCAAGAAAAACGCGAAGATAAAAAAGAAGAAAGCGATGAAATTTTACGGGAAATATCTTCCCAATCGCAATGATATAAATTTCCAACCGCAAAACGCGCATCGTAAAGATTCTGGCAGGGCTGAATCGAACCGTCTGGCCGGATGCAAAACGAATTCTCCCCGTCCGCTTTCGTCAGATCGCAGCAGGACGTAGGCAGAGGCAACGTCAAACCGTCGAGATCGTGTTCTTTATAAAGATGATGAATTTTGAGAATGATATCAGAACGTTCCCGGACGGGAAGCGCCATCTCATCCCAGTGCGTAACCGCATTTCCCTGCGGGCTCGTGAATGCGAACGCAGGCAGTCCGCCCAGGTCGTCGAAAATCAAATGGAAATATTCCTCGACAAAGGACGCGTTCTTTTGATTGAGGATCATTTTATAGATGGGTTTGTTATAGAAACGGCGTTTACCGGTATTCGCGAGCACGCGGGTAAAATTCCCCGGGCCGCGCATGCTGGCATTGGCAGATTCGTTGGGGCCGTCCAGACTGATTTGTATGGAAAAATGCGAATCCGTTTCCATCAGCTCATAGAAGAGCGCGTTATCCGTCGTTCCGTTCGTGATAATATTAAAATCCATATCCTGATACTGCGTGCAGAATTCGGATATGGATTTCAGAATTTCATCGATACGGGTATGGAGCAAAGGCTCGCCGCCGGAAAGAACGACGGCCCTGACGCCATACAGCAGCTTGAGATCTTTGATAAAATGCATGAGCGCTTCGGGATCAAGCTCCACGGTTTTTTTATTTTTACCGGACCCGTTGTAACAGTCGCGGCAATCTAAGTTGCACCGGTTCGTAATTTCGATATAAGCGCTTTTAACTATCATAATCGTCTACATACTTGCGGAGCATGCGGGACGCATTCAAAAACTGTTTCTTATTGAGTCTGTAATACGTACGTTTTCCCACATTGCGTTTTATAACGAAGCCGCAGCTGTTCAGGATTTCCATGTGGTGCGTCAGAGACGACATCGGCACATCGAGCAGGCGGCTGAGTTCTCCGTTATAGCACTCTTTTTCATGTAAAATTTCAATGATCTGCGCGCGGGTAGTGTCGGTGAACGCCTTGAACAATTCGCCAAGCTTTTCTTCGTTGCTGTGACCGCCCAGGAAGTTGTTGTAATATTCCATATAACCGATTCCGACCGTATAGTACAGGTTCCGGGAGGCGTTGATTTTACAGAGCATATTCGGCGAGAATAACAGGCCGACCACCTTGACCTCTTTCGTCGGCGGAGCGATATTCTGAGACAGAATCTCAATTTTCGATTCCGCTTCCTTTTCGCTGATTTCATTTTCAACTACGGCGGAATCGAGCGTTTTATCATTGATGCAGGCCATCAGCGTAGAATTGAGCGTAGCGCGCTGCGTAGAGAAGTTCGCGTATTCCAGGGAAAACTCATGAAACATTTTTTCAAGATATTCCTTCAGTTTCGATACGGCTTCCTCCGGATGCTGGATAAACGACATGATTTCCCAGCGGATTTCCGTGGAGGCATTCAGCCCGTTCATATAGCTCATAAACAAGTCTCGCGTATTGATGATATCTTCGTAAAATTTATCTTGAAAATTATTATAAGGATCATTGAATTTCATTGCCTGATATATAATTTTCGTAGGATCCAGCTTATCGATCGCCTTGATCAGGTCCTCGCAGGACGAATACGTATCGATCTCCGTGCGGAACAGCCAATCGAAAAAATTCATGCGTCTTTCCGGCTTATTTACGAAAAACATGCGAAGACCGTCATTTTGCCTTCTGTTAGCGAGAAAAAGCCGATAATATGCATCGGATATTTTATCATTTGGTTTGAATCCCTGGCGCGGGCAGATGTCTTTATAGTTCTCTGTCGTCTGGACCGCACTCAATAATGCGAAAAAATCGAACATAATTTCTTTATTTTTTTCTAAAGTATATTTACAATCAGACATTTTTATCCTCCTTCACTGTGCGCACGTACCCAATTTCCATTTTTTCCAGCTATATTCTAATATATGTACGAATTTTAGTCAAATGAAATTTTAAGGTTTTCGTCTGTTTTTGCACTAATTTCGTCCATTTTTAGCACTTTTTGCCCTTCAAATTCAAATAAAAAAGTCGAAAAAAACGCGTAACGAAAGGGATTTATATGCCGATGGCAATTAATCTCGAAATAAATTTCCGTACTTATTACTTTCATTTCGAAATTTGGAAGAAAACTCCAATTTTTCCTTATTTTTACAGGAAATTTTGAGTTTTTACAATTTCCATTTATTACCTGATATACCGTTTCCATCCGCTCGTTCCAGGGCAATTCGCTGTCCACTTTCAGTATACCCTCCTTGACGGTAGAATTATGCATATCGAAATATAAAAATTTAATTTCATACGAATAGTCGGCGGATTTTCTGTATTTTTTTTCATTCATTTTCCGGACGGCAAGGAGGAATTCCCCAGGAAGCTGCGCAGGATCGATTTCAAATCGGAAAGTCACGCGATTTTTTTCGCAGCGGATCGTCTCGCAAATGCCTCCCTTCCGGATCTGTAATGGTTTTCGGGGGGAGAGCTCCCGGTATTTTCCAGCATGGAATTCCGCCTGTTTTCTTTTCCACGCTTCCGACATGTAAAATGCATCGCGCAGCCGCAGCAGCGCTTTTCCGTTCATTTTCATTTTGAAGGGGCTGAGCAGGCAGGAATGCGCTTCGATGGGAAACCGATACAGGCGTTCGTCCAGCGCTTCATATTGTTTTAAACAATCGCGCAATTGTCGTACGGGATCGAGAAATTCCCCGGTTTCAAATATTTTGCACGTATAATCCAGCGCGAGATACAAATAGAAATTGATGTCGTATTGCACCGCGATCCGAAGGATTTCTTCCGGCGGGATATTGCGGAACCGCCGCGCCAGCAGGACGATATCAATGTAGTTTCTGAATTTCAATTTCAGGAATATATTGGGATCCATTTCATAGGACATATTGGAGCAGCCGAAATCGTCTACGGCCGTCACATAGAGCTGGCAGGCATATAGATCCGCATCTGAGAGTATATAGAGCGCATAATCCTCCATTTTGATTTTCTGCCTGCGCGCCAGGATCCCGGCGGTGTGCGCTTCATCGAGATAAAGCGCGGTATGCAGCTCCGCGGTTACATTATTTTCCGGAAGCACGTACGGCGTGAGATGCGTGTGATATTCCTCCGTGGGTTCTTCCGTGCGGAACAGGCCGCTCGCATTCAGGTTGTAAAATCCCAGCGTGTTCATGATCGTGTGGGCTTTTTGTGCGTCTTTCGCTTCGATCAGCAGATCGATGTCGTCGCATTCGCGGGTAAGGGGATCGCCGTATGCTACATAGGAAGATGCGATGCCTTTGTATACGACATACCGGATCCCGGCCGCTTCGAATGCTTCTGTGATTTTACGGCACCATTTCAGACGCTTCCCTGCGGCGGCAAGGTTCTGGGCTTTTGCGAGTTTGAACAGCTTGGCGAAGCGTCCGCTGCCTTCTAAGATATAAGGGTATAGTATGTTGAGGACTCTGTGGTTGACGAGCATGGCGTAGAAGTCTTTTGTATAGACGAACGTCTCTTCAGCCGGCCCGGGCGGCGTTTGGCGAATATATTCTTTTGCTTTCCGGATCATATAATCCTGCGCTTCATATACATATTTTTTGAGATAATCGGGAGCGATATCGTAGATCCACATGTTGTATTTACTGCTGAAGGCGGTGTTGGGATCGTGTGTGGCATTATAGATCCGGTTGACCTTTCTGGATAGCCGGACAGTGATTTTGTCCCGCAGACGGGGGGTTCTGATCCGGATTTGTTTTCCGTTTTTATTGGTTGCTTCCGTGATTTTACCGAGACAGAATTCGCTGTCGATTTGTTCTGCGGCAACGGCATTGTCGCCTTTTGTTATATATTGGATATCGTTTCCTTTTTTATGGATTCTGATGATTCTGTGGACTACGAGCCTGGCGCCTTGATCGATGCAGACGATGATGTCTCCTATTTTATACTTGTCCTGCTTTTGAATCCGGATGGTGTCTCCTGCTACCAGCAGGGGGATCATGCTGAAGCCTCCCACCGGAAGCGTGCCCCCTGTCTGTTGTAATTTCATATTTGTAAGTGTTCTAAGTATGTTTCTGCCGTCCATAAGTCGGAATACCTCATTTCGTACGTATTGTTTGCCAGCTGGGCCAGCGTTTTGTATTTTGCTTCCACGCGCTGATCCTGTGTTGCAGAGAGCTGCCCTTTGAGTAATTTCGGGAATGCGTCAAATGCATTTATTTTTTTGAGAGATGGCGTTTTACTGGCGTATTCTTCCAAAAATACGATTCCGCCGATCTCATATTGCCCGTATCGCGTTTTTTCTCCGGCAGGCAGCAGATATCGATCGATATTCCCATAGATAATGTTTTTTGCTTTGTTTAGGGGCGTATCATATGTTTTAAATATTTCTTGTAAAATTTTATATCCGCCGGGGCGCAGGGAGAGTGTTTTGCGGGCTGGTTCTACGCAAAGGTCTTTTTGTGACAGGAAAATTTCATCGTCTGTAATGTATTCGTACCCTGATAGCCAAAGAAATGCCGCCAACGTGGATTTTCCCGCTGTCGTTTTTGCCAGAAAAAGAAACGCTTTGTTTTCTTTTGCGACGGCTGCGCCGTGCAGTGCGAGTATTCCGTCTTTGGGTGTCAGCGTCATATACATGAGATCTTCTATTATTTGCAATATATTTGTTTTATTATGAATCCGGAGTTCGTTTTTTTGTATATTCCGATCTTCCGGGAGAATAGAAAATACTGCATACGTTTTTTGGGAGTAACATATGCAGCAAAATTTTTTTATATAAATTTGAGTGAGTGTTTCATGAATTTTACGAAAATCTTCTTCCGTAGCGATTGTTTGCCTCAGACATGTTTCTATCGGTTCGCAGTAGTACATCTCTTCATAAATTTTGAGTAATTCGTTATCATCTGAGATGACGATAAAATCATATTTGCACTTTTCCCTGTGATGTAAAAGTGCTTTCATACTGCCGGGATCAGGATTTGGTTTTTGAGTGCCATTTCTATAAATTCTTGTACATCCCTGTCGATCGTTTCCTTTGTGGCGTCATAAATGCTTGAGAGTTCTGTGATTACTTCGTCTACTGTTGTTGCATCTCTGAACAAATCGATAATATCCAGCGCAATGTCGTCGAGGACGTGTGTGTTTTCCGTTTCCGGATCATAAAGGACCGTACCTTCTCCCTTGCCAAGCTGCATTTCCTGCATTCTTTTATTTAAAATATATTTTTCCATATTTTACCCCACTTTCCATACTTTCCATTTTTTGTATTATCAACAAGTGAGAATATAGCACAAAATGTGCACTTTTTCAACAATTTAAATATTATCATAGATAAATGGAATTATATAAATTTTTCTTTTCATAAATAATATATTAATTGAAATTTTTATTTATTTTGCTTATTTATATTGTTTCTTCAAAAATATAGAAAAGTTTAAATTTATTTTTTATACTTTTATTTAAATTTTATTTATGAAATATATTATTTTTACTTATTTTCCGGTTTTAAAGCACACGAATTAATATAGTTATATT
>JBKUJR010000075.1:0-6243 GCA_046952735.1 Clostridia bacterium
CTTCCTTTCCGTCTGAACATTTTGCCAGGATCCAGTTTGCGGATTCCATGAAAAGAAAACAATTTCAAAAAGGCATCACGCAGCTTGCGGAAGAAGGCGCCATACAGGTGTTCAAGCAAATCGACATCGGCGTTGAAACCTTGATCGTAGGCGCCGTAGGGGTTTTACAATTCGAGGTGCTGGAGCATCGCCTGAAAAACGAGTATGGCGTAGCGGTCGTAATGCAGACGCTTCCGTACCATCATGCAAGATGGATCACCAGCCCGGGTGATCCGCGAGATCTTACCCTGACGAGCTCCACCTTGATTGCGGAAGACACGGACGGAGCTTATGTGCTGCTTTTTGAAAACGATTGGGCGATCGACTGGGCATGCGATAAGAATAAGGAACTAACGCTGCGGGAATTGAAAACAGAATAAAGCCTCGCTGTCTAAATCATATGTGTGCGAAGAACATGATATATGCGGCACGTGAATTTGCGCGCTGCTTTTAGATAAAATTTTCTGAAACCGGATCTCCGACGAAAGTAACTGCTTCTGAGAGCGGTTTTCGGTCGCGCAGCGGCGGATCCGCCGCCGGTGTGCCAATGGTTAGAATTGCTACCGGCGTGTGGTCTTCCGCGATAGAAAGATGCCGTTTGCATTTTTCCGGATTCATCGGTCCGATCCAACAGCCGCCCAGCCCCAGATCGGCTGCTTTAAGAAGAATATGGTTGATCGCGCCGGCGGCATCCTGGTATGCGAACATCCGACCCTGTGCGCCGAATCTTTGCTCCAGTCGTCTTGCAACCGTTTCCTTTATACATACGACAATGATCAGCGGAATGTTTGCAACCCATGGAATGTTCGCAATATCCGGATGAAAAGCGGCGATTGTTTTTTTCTCACAAACCGCGTAAAAATGCCAGGACTGATAATTACATGCATTCGGCGCCCGAATTCCGGCTTCCAGCAGTGCCAGGAGCTGTTCCTTCGGCACCGGCTTGTCCTTATAGGAACGGATACTTGCCCGTTTTTTTAATAATTCAGTGAATTCCATTCAAACGACCCCTTTCAAAATGATGGCACAGTAAATCATAAACTTTTTATATCACAAATCGGATAGCAATACAATCGATCTCGTAAAATTTTCTGATACGCCGAAGGGAACTCCTTCTGTTTCTCGATTGCAAAAGTGCGAATTCATATAAAATCCAAAATATGGATATTGTTATTTTATAAATAGTTACGTAATTGTTGACAATACGTTGAAAAGTGATATAATACACCCCATAATCATAATATGATAATAAATATTATTAGGAGGATGAAACATGAAAAAAGCTATTTTTATTACATTGATTGCGCTTATGAGCTGTATGCTTATGGTGACTTCGTTTGCTGTGGATTTTGAGACGGAATTCGAGCATATCAAACATGTCAGTTATGACGAAATAAAATCGGAAATTGTATGTGGTAATGATCCGGAGAAAATCAATACCCCGACGATTGCGGCAGGGACGAAGGAAGTTACTTTCTGGGGATGGATCGGTTCAGTTGATGCGGATATCAGCGGTTTTTCCTACACCATCAATGGCGGAGACAAAAAAACTGACGCGACCTTTAAATATCCTACGGAGCCAGCTGTCGTCGATGCTGCTGCCAGTCACGGCGCAACATACGCATCGCGTTTCCAGGTTCTGGTTCCTGTCTCCGATGGGACGCAGCTCGTAAGGGTTTATGCGGATTTTGAAGACGGCACTTCCGAACTCTTCTGGATTTGTGAGTTAACGGTCGGAGAACCGTCCGAATATGTAGACGGCGCAGGCACCGAACCGACGCCTTCGGAACCTTCTGATCCGGGCGAACCAAGCGATCCGACCCCGACGCCTTCTCAAAAGCCTGAGGGCCCGAAAACCGGCGATTCCAATGTGATTTTTGCCGTTGCGGCAGCCGGAATCGTCATGACGATTCTTTTTAAAAAGAAAATTACCGCATAATTAGAGAAAATTAAAGTGTTCTATAAGAGAGCGCCCCGAATCCCGCAAGGAGAAGAAGGGCGCTTTTTTTGATTATAGTTAAAATAGGACATAAAATTTTATTTATATCCTGTTTTAATAATTTAATGCAGGTGCAGAAGTTGAAGCCTGCAGAGGTGCTTCCAATTTATTCTTGCGACCAAGGGGGCTTTATGCTATACTAAATTCGATTGATTTCTGCAGAGCGGGCGGAAATATTATACAGTTCAGAGTGGGTGTTGAAATTTGTGTAAATTTGTAATAGCAGGGGGGAATACGCTTCGGGGAGAATTAACGGTAAGCGGAAGTAAGAATGCCGCGCTGCCGATCGTTTCCGCAGCGATTTTAGCGGAAGGACCCTGCACGATTGAAAATATCCCGGATATTGCGGACGTGCAATCCATGCTGGATATTCTCAAAAAACTCGGTGCAAGCGTAGAAGAATTAGATAGAAATACAATTAGAATAGATGCGACGCAAGTAACCTCTCATGAAGCCACCTTCGATTTGGTAAGCAAACTGAGAGGCTCTTATTATTTAATGGGAGCCTTTCTCGGCAGATTCGGACAGGCGGTAGTTTCCCTTCCGGGAGGCTGTAAGCTGGGAACGCGCCCGATCGACCAGCATTTAAAAGGTTTTCAGGCGCTGGGCGTCGATATCGTCGAGGCATATGGAAAAGTTACGGCAAAAGCGTATGAATCCAGCGGAATTTTACGGGGAAACAATATTTATCTGGACGTAGTCTCCGTAGGCGCTACGATCAATTTAATGCTTGCGGCGTGTAAGGCGGCCGGACAGACGGTCATTGAAAACTGTGCCAGGGAGCCGCATGTGGTAGACGTCGCGAACTTCCTCAATTCCATGGGGGCGAAGATCAGAGGCGCAGGGACGGACATTATCAAAATTACAGGGGTGCCGAAGCTGCATGGTGTGGAGATGTATTCTATTATTCCCGACCAGATAGAAGCAGGTACATATATGATCGCCGCTGCGGCTACCGGCGGAGACATCACGATCAGAAATATCATTCCGCGGCATCAGGAATCGCTGACGGCAAAGCTGCAGGAAATGAGCGTCGGCGTAGAAGAGGGCGAAGACTGGATTCGTATTTACAACAATGGATCCGTTTCTGCGGCTCATGTCAAAACGCTCCCGTATCCCGGGTTCCCGACGGATATGCAGCCGCAGATAACGGTGCTTCTGTCACAGGCGGACGGAACGAGTAAAATTGTGGAAGGCGTCACGGATTTCCGTTTCCAGTATACGGAAGAATTGAAACGGATGGGCGCGGATATCACGGTAAACGGAAAAATGGCGATGGTATCGGGCCCGAAGAATTTGAAGGGAACGATCGTCCGGGCTCCGGATCTGCGGGGCGGCGCCGCGCTTGTCATCGCCGCGCTTATGGCGGAAGGCGATACGGTTATTCAGGATGTGCAGTTTATCGACAGGGGGTATGACAATATTGTCGGGAAGCTGCAAAGCGTGGGAGCCAGAATCGTACGCGTAGAGGACGATAACTGATGATCAAATTCTGCAGTCTGTACAGCGGCAGCAGTGGCAACAGTATCTATATCGGGACGGAACGCACGCATCTTTTGATCGACGCAGGCGTCAGCGGCATCCGGATTGCAGGCGCGCTGCGGGAAATCAGCGTGGATCCGGAACAAATCGACGGCATTTTGATTACGCACGAACATTCCGACCATATTAAGGGCGCCGGTATTTTTTCCCGTAAATTCGACGTTCCCGTTTATGCCAGAGAAAAGACTTGGAACGCGATGCGGAAGGATCTCGGGCAGATTAAAGAAGAAAATATTAAAATTATAGAGCAGGAATATTTTACGGTAGGAGATATCGATATTTGTAATTACCCGATTCCGCACGATGCGGCGGATCCGGTAGCATATACTTTTTATGGATACAATCGTAAAATATCCGTGGCAACGGATATCGGCTGCGTCACGGAGACGATCCACAAAAACGTCATGGGCAGCGATCTCGTGCTGCTCGAATCCAACCACGACATAGAAATGCTGAAAAACGGAAAGTATCCCTGGCCGCTCAAGAAACGGATTCTAAGCGATCACGGGCACCTGTCGAACGATTGCGCCGCGGCGCTCGTAACGGAGCTGGCCCAGCGCGGAACGAAGCATATTTATCTTGGGCATCTGAGCCAGGAAAACAATTATCCGGAGCTGGCGTTTGCCGCATCCCGCAGCGCGCTTGCGGAATGCGGGATCTGCGTGAGCCGCGATATATTCGTAAACGTAGCGTCACGCGAACATTACAGTGAGGTAACGGAGCTGTGATGCATTTTACGATTTTATGCGTCGGAAAGATAAAGGAAGCGTATTTGCAGGAAGCGGTCGCAGATTATGCGAGCCGTCTTTCAAAATACGTCAGATTAGAGATCACGGAAGTATCGGAGGACAATCATCCTTTGCGGGAAAAACGGATTGCGAAAGAAGGTGAAGCGTTGCTGAAAAGGATTGCGCCGGGAAGCTGCGTGGTCGCTCTCGATTTGCACGGGCGCGAAATCTCGTCCGAAGCGCTCGCTTCTTATCTCAGCGGCAAAACGGTCTCGGGAACGTCGGATTTTACATTTGTCATCGGCGGCTCCGACGGAATCAGCGGCTGCGTGACGTCGCGTGCGGACCTGCGTCTTTGCTTATCTCCGATGACTTTTCCGCATCAGATGACGCGGCTGATTCTGGCCGAACAGCTCTACCGGGCGATGAAAATAAACAACGGGGAGCAATATCATAAATGAACCGGGATTTTGTTGAAATCGAGGCGTATTGCAAAATCAATATTGCATTGGATATCATAGGCCTCAGAAAAGACGGGTATCATGAGGTGAAAATGATCTTGCAGACGATCCCGCTGCACGATACCGTGACGCTTCGGCGCGCGCCCGCATCGCAGGGGCGGAAGTCCGTGGCGATCACATCCAATGCGGACTGGCTTCCGCAGGATGATAAAAATACGGCTTACCGCGCGGCGTATCTGCTTGCGCGGGACTTTCCCGAAGTCGATGCCGGAACGGAAATTTATATCGACAAGAAGATTCCCCGCTGCGGCGGACTCGGCGGCAGCAGCACGGATGCCGCCGCAGTTCTGAACGGCATGAATCAACTGTACGGTTTAGGGCTCTCTTGGGAAAAATTGCAGTCATACGCCGCACGGATCGGCGCGGATGTTCCGTTCCTGCTTCGGCCCGGCGCGGCAGTGGCAACAGGGACGGGAACGGAGCTGCGCGCTATCGAACCGTTCCGGGAAGGGATTCTTCTGCTCGTAAATCCGAACATCGATATCTGCACGCCGGATGCATACCGTATCTATGATTATCTGGAAGAGAAAGGTGAAATTTCTCCGGAATCGCATCCCGACGTTACGGATGTGGAGCAGGCAATGAAAGGGCCGCTGGAGGGACTTGCCGGTAAAATGAAAAATGTGTTGGAATATCCGGCGTTTCATTTGTACCCCGCGCTTGCCGAACTGAAAACATCGCTTTTGCGCGCAGGCGCGTCTGCGGCGCTGATGTCCGGCAGCGGAGCGACCTTTTTCGGAATTTTCCGTAAAGAGGATGCAGAGCGTGCGGAAGAAGCCGCGCAACATTTCAGGAACAGAGGATACTTTACTTTTATCAGCAAAGAAATGGCTTTATAAAGCTTCTTTTTATTGGACACTGCGGAGAAAATAGATTATAATAAAAAACATACATTTTACAGACGAGGGTGCGGGAACCGATGGCAGGCAGGAACAGAAAAGGAGTGAGCGGACAAAAGAAAGACAGAGGCGGACCGTATAAGCCTTACCGGAAATATCTGCGCGGGAAACGTGCGGATGCGAAGCGCGTAGACAGGACGGCGGATCTCAAAGAAATACAGCAGCGCCTGCAAAAGCGGCCGAAGCGCAGAAAAGCGAATCTCGGCAAGCTGCTGATTGCAATTTTATTGATGGCCGCACAGATCGGAATACTCATTTGGGGCTTATATAAAATGAAAGCATTTGTGCTTTCTTCCTATATTCTTTTTCAAATCGTCGGCGCCGTGGCCGTAATCCGCATTGTTCTCAACCACAAAAATCCGTCCTATAAAATCGCATGGATCGCCGTGATCCTGCTCGTCCCGTTTCTCGGTTTGATATTTTACGTCATGTGGGGGCGCGGCAGCTATCCGAAACGCATTAAAAAGCATATTCCGGTGCTTTCAGAAATGACGATTCCTTTATATGAGCATAAT
>JBKUJR010000076.1:0-6207 GCA_046952735.1 Clostridia bacterium
TATATTATCAGCCGCTGTCAGGAACAGGTGTCCGATACGCAGACGGGACGGTTCGGCGCCGAAATGCAGGTGGAGCTGGTAAACGACGGGCCGTTCACGGTGATATTGGAATAATATCTCCGGAATACCAGCCGCTTCTGCCGTTTTTTTTGACGAAATACCCCTGCGGGTTTTCTCGAACCACCGATAAGCGATCGCCCGGATTTACTTCGATTTTATAATCCGTATAATCTCCGCATAAAGTTTTTCCTTCGTATTTTAGAAGATAGTCGTTGGGAATCGCAAATATTTTTCCGCTCGTTATATGGCGTACGCGGGAAAATTGCAGTTTCTCTTCGAGTACCTCTACCGCGCAGTCCGTCCATTTGATGAATACCGTCGCGGGTGCTTCCTGCTGCGCCGTAACGGCAATTCCCTGCGGCAGGTCGTCGTAACTTTCGTATGTGATTTCTCCGGTACCTTCGGCGGGAAGAATCAGCATGTTCAGCTGGCCGTCCTCTTTGATGCCGCAGCCGCCGTCTATGGAGATGATTTTCCTTTGCCTGTCGATGATCGGGTCCGCCTGCGGATATGCCTTCCCATACAGCATGACGGGCCAGTGTCCGACAATGACGTATTTGTCGAACGAAAGTCCCTGTTCCAGAAAGGCATCGCGCTTCAGAAATTCGAACGCATCATATGTTTCCAGGCGGCTGAGATCTGCCGCTGGCAGACCGGCATGCACGAAAAGATAATTTTGTGTATCGATGATTGTGGGAAGATTGCGCAAGAAATCGATTTCCGTCCGGAAAATACCCGGTATCCGCGCCTTTGCAATGCGAATCTGTTCTGGCGTTTCCGCCGGGAGGCCGGCTTCTGCGCACAGTTCTGCAAAGAAGCAGCCTCCGTAAAAACGTTTCATAGAGCGGAGGTAGTCTAACATTTGTTCATCTGAGGCGGGATCCTGCGCGTCCAGCATCAGAATCCTCCATGCGTCTACATTCCCCATCAACGGGTATACGCTGTCGTACTGTCTGCAAAGCGCTCTGACATACCGCAGTGTTTCCAGGCTCTCCGGTCCTTTTTCGATGATATCGCCTACGATAAATAAGATATCTTCGTTTGTAAAGCCGACTTTCTCCAATAAATTTTTCAGATGGTTCCGATGCCCGTGGATATCGCTCACAGCAAGGATTCTCCGGCCTTTGGGAAGATCGATTTTGCGTATTACCGGCCGCATGCCAATCACCTCGGCTCATTATAGCATGGGCGCAGGAATCCGGTCTATACAGAAAAAACCACGGCATATTCTTTTTTTAAAAAGAACGAAAAAAAGCTCTTGACATTTTATGTGAATTATGGTATGTTGCTGTCGTAGTCAGTTGCACATTTGATCTCACATGTTTTTGTAAGTCATTTGTCCGTTGTTAATGATTTACAAAAACATGTGATTTTTTTATAATGGCGCATGATGGAAAAATATTTTTAAGGAGGAACTTTGTAATGAACAAAGGGATTGTAAAATGGTTTAATGCGGAAAAAGGGTTCGGCTTCATTTCGAACGACGATGGCGGAGACGACGTTTTCGTACACTTCTCTGCAATCGTTTCGGATGGTTTCAAAACATTGGCGGAAGGCCAGAAAGTTACGTTCGATATGGAACGTGACCCTAAGAACAGCAGCAAAATGCGCGCTGTGAACGTTTGTCCTGTATAAGGCTGACAACGGGCAAAACCGGCGGGGTTCCGACCACCGCCGGTTTTTTTATGCGCAAACTCAGGAACGCGCTTTACAGATTCGTTTGGTTTCTGTAAAATACTCCATGAGAAAGGAAGATGTGCGATGATTTTTGAAGAAGTAATCGCGGCAAGAAGCATGAATACGCTCTATATCATAATCGACATCGTGTTTCTTTGTTGCTTCACGGGAATTTTGATTTATACGAAACGCTTTCAGGCATTGATCGCAGGGATGCTGGGAGGCATTCTGTATTTCATCGTCGATTACGGAATCTTTTATCATCTGCTTCATACGAGGGTGGTAAACGGGGCGGATCCGGCTCTGTTTCTCCTGTGGCTTTCCATGAGTTACGGGATCACAAACTTCGCCTGGATCTGGCTGTGGCTCGACCGCGACGGGCACGCCTTCGAATGGTCGCTGCTCATTATGAGCGGCTGGTTTTGCACGGCAACGATCTCACAATGCTTTGGAGAAAATTTTGCGGCGGTCTCCATCTCGCGCGGCACAGGCGCTTATCACGGAATCATGGCGATTTTACTCTTTGTGGGATACGCCGGGCTGATTCTGTGGAATCTCAAGCGGCCGGAGGATAGAATCGATATCAAATGGATTTTGGCGATCGGCGTGCTCGTGCAGGGCGCATGGGAACTGATACTGGCGGTCACCGGCATCCGAAACCTGAACCCATACACCTTTCTCATCAATTCCCTCCTCGAAACAAACATGGGGCTGCCTTATCTGTGGGCAATTCACAGATTTTTTCAGAAGCCGCGCTTCTGCGGCGGCAGGAAGCATCTCCATTCGTAAAAGATTAAGGAAATACGCATATGAAGCTAATACTGAAACAGCGCTTTTTCTCCTGGTTCGACAGCTATAATATTTATAATGAGCACGGCGAAACCATGTTCCGCGTGGAAGGCCAAATCTCCTGGGGACACTGCCTCCATATAGCAGATCAAAACGGCTGCCATATCGGCACGGTAAAAGAAAGAGTATTCGCTTTTCTTCCAAAATTCGAACTGTACATCGGAGAAACCTACGCAGGCTGCATTGCGAAACGGTTGACGTTCCTGCGTGCAAAATACGATATCGAATGCAACGGATGGCAAGTGTCCGGCGATCTGTTCGGATGGGATTACAGAATTATGGATCCGGCCGGAGAAACCGTCGTCGCCATTACAAAAGAATTGTTCAATTTGACGGATACTTATGTGATCGACGTCAAAAAGCCGGAGGACGCTCTGCTCGCGCTGATGATGGTGCTTGCCATCGACGCGGAAAAGTGCTCCGGCTAAAGAATAGAATCGTTTTTATTTTACTGCATCTGTTTTATAAATAAATTTAACGCTTCCTTCCATTTCTTCCGAAATCCCCGCAAACGTCCGATACGCGCGGGAGACATCCGATATGGCGCGGAGCCTTTCGAACAATCCTTTGAGTCCGCCCTCTGCTGCGTCGGCTAATTTTTGTACGCCTTGCTCGTCAAATTCCCGTAAGCCGTCCGACAGCTGCAATGCGCCGTCTTTCAGCTGCGCGATACCGTCTATCAGTGCCGCCGCACCGTTCTGCAGCTCCCCGATTCCTTCGTATAAAGCGTTTGCACCGCCGGAAAGCGTTTCTAAACCTTCCAGGAGGCGGTCCGCTCCCGTGGCTGCATCCGAAACGCCGCCGGTGTACGTCAAAAGCCCGTTGTAAAATTCATGATAGCTTTGCAGCTGCGTTTTTAGAGCCGCTAAGGATGCTGCGCCTTTCTTCGCTGCATTGACCGCCTCTTCGACTTTCGCAGCGACGTCACGGCTTTGCATGTTCTGGGCAATCAGCATCTGGATCTGTTCTTCCGTATTTTGGCGAATCAGGAGCTGGATGGCGTCCGTTTGCAGTTGTGCCGCCAGCGCGCCGGCAATCTTGGCCTGCACGTCGGCAGGAATCTGCTGGCTGACGACCGCCGATTCGTATTGTTCGGCAGTCATACTCATTCCTGACGTCTGCAAAATCTGTTCCAATACCGTTTTGCGCACTGCTGCTTCCACCTGCGTCCGCACCGTGCTTTCCTGTGCGCGTACTGCGGTTTCTACTTGCTTGAGCGCCGTATCCCGGGCGGTTTTACGCACCGCTGTTTCATCGAGCGACGCAATCAATCCATCCAAAACCTTGCTGTAATTACCGATCGTCAGCCGCTCCGCCTGTAATCCCGCAGCGGCAATTTGCGTATCCGCCGCAGCGAGCAGAGATTCGAAAATTTGTTTTGCAGCATTATCCAACGTATCGCGATTTGCGTTTAGTGCATGCAGACCTCCGGCAAGCGCTGCGGCGCCCGCCTGTAAGTCTGCTGCGCCGGAAGAAAGGCTTTTCCCGCCGCCCGCCAATCGATCGATCCCGGCGGTCAAATCCCCGGATTTCTCTAAAAGCGCTGAAAGGCCGTCATAAACCGCAGAGGAACCGTCCAGCAGCCTGCTGATTGCATCGGTCAGTCCGGAAAGCGATTCTTTCAATTCTCCGGCACTGTCCGCTGCGCCGCTCAAATCGATTTTATTGAATATCTCGTTGGTTGCAAGCGTATATGCCGTGCCAAAGCTGAAATTCGCAACATCCGCCGTGAGTTCTATATATGCGGGAATTTCCAGTTTCGACGGATCCAGTCCAAGGCTTTCGGAAAGCCCCGGGAAAGCGATTCCCGCTACTACGGTATGATCTCCGTCATTGATGATTTTACCGTTAGAAATGCACACGTTCCGGAACACCGCATTGTCGAGGACGAATCCGGTAAGAACTGCGAACGGCACGTAAATTTTTTCTTCCGTTCCATTGATCGTAACCATCTGGTAACGGCAATTCTCATAAGAAAACCGGATCGTGACGCTTCCGCTTTTTCCCGCAAGCTCCTGATAGGAAATATCCCTGCCGTCCAGCTGATACCGTATCGTGAGATTCACCGGAAGCTCTTTCCGGATCGTCCCCTGATAATAGAGATCATGGCCCTGCGCATCCCATTCCTTCGAACTGCCGTTCTCCGTGTAGCTTTCGTCCCCTTTTACGTTAAAAATGTTCTCCAGTTCCGTTTCATCCTGCACCGATGCACGCTGCAGCGCATTTTTGATCCAGTCGCTGACGATAATATTCTTTACGGACCCGTCCGGCTGCGTGAAAACATAAACCGTTTCGTTTTTTTGCAGCGCCGTCCCCGTTTCAGCGTCGGATTTTGAGGATATTGGGGAAAGCGTATCGTCCTGCACCCCGCCTTTTGCGCCGGCAGCGGCCAGGAATCCGGCGCTGCTGCAAAGAACGGCGCAGGATAAAAGGAACGACAATATCTTTACAGAATACTTTTTCTTCATTGCAATCAAACCTCCGTAGATTTTTTATGTTTCGGCCTGAAACCGATGCTCGTTGCGCAGATCACTTTATCGAGAAGTAAAAACAGCGCCGGCAGGATCAATATGACACACAGCATGCTGATGATTGCGCCACGCGCCATCAGACTGCACATGGAGCCGATGATATCGATATCCGAATAAAGCGCCACGCCGAAGGTGGCCGCGAACAGGCCTAATGCGCTAACCATAATGGATGGAATCGAGGCCGCCAGCGCCGTTGTCACCGCGCTTCGTTTATCCATTCCCGCAAACCGTTCTGTTTTGTAGCGCGTAGTCATTAAAATCGCATAATCGACCGTAGCCCCAAGCTGGATCGTGCTGATACAGATCGGCGCTATGAAGGGCAACGACTGTCCGAGATAGTGCGGCAGTCCAAGATTGATGAAGATTGCAAACTCGATCACAGCGACTAAGATGACAGGAAGCGTAATACTTTTCTCAACAATCGCGATAATGATAAAAATCGCAAGGATGGAAATGGCATTGACCACTTTGAAATCCTGATCCGTCGTTTCGATCATATCCTTCATACAGGGCGCCTCTCCGACCAGCATCCCCTGGGGATCATATTTCTTCAGGATGCTGTTCAGAGAATCCAGCTGCGCGTTCACCGCATCGCTTGCTACGCGGTATTCAGAATTGATCAGTAATAATTCCCAACGGTCGCTTTTCAAAACGCTTACGATGGATTCCGGCAAGATTTCCTCCGGAACAGCCGAGCCGACGACGGATTCCAGGCCAAGAACATATTTGACGCCCGGAACGGCTTCCATCTCCCCGATCATGGATTTCATGTTTTTTTCGCTGACCTTTGCATTTACCAGCAGCATATGTGTCGATGCCACATCGAATTCTTCCTGAAGCTTCGAGTTTGCAATCACATACTCCATGTCTTTTGGCAGGCATTCGCCCATATCGTAATAGACTTCCTGATTCGTTTTATTGTAGCCCAAATAAGCCGGCGCAAGAAGAAGCGCAAATAAAATCAAAAACGCAGGGAAATACCGGGTAATGAATTTCGCCGTTTTTTTCGGCTGCGGTACCAGCGGCTTATGCTTTGTTTTCTGTAAAAGCGCGTCGAGCAGCAGTATCATTGCCGGCAGCGTTGTGACAC
>JBKUJR010000077.1:0-5945 GCA_046952735.1 Clostridia bacterium
CAGCTCGCCTATTATATCTCGCTTCTCTCCTCTTGTCAACACCTTTTTTTAAAAATTTTTCGACCCCGCTTTTCTACCAGATATTGTTGCTTTATCCTATATATTCCACAACATGAGCGATAAAACGGCTGTTTTCCCTGTGCTGCTTTAAATTTATCCGAAAATTTTTTTATATTTTACCTTGCATTTTCAAATAAAATTTTCGATGCACTCCGTGTTTCGACCGGCGCCGAAACAAATGTAAGTCTTGCAAAATTATGTAAATTGGAATATACTAAAAAAGACTTTATGAGCGTTTTTCCGCCCGCTGAAGGAATATTACAAAAGAGAAACATTATAATAATATGCGAAGGTGAAATCAATGAAGACCCAAAAAATCATATCGATCATAACAATTATCATCTCTCTTTCCTTAATAGTTTATATGTGCGTTATCATGGGAAAGGATTCGCGCGGAGATAAAAATTCCGATCCGACTTCTTCTAATATCGTAATGATCAACACACCTGCGCCGGTTACCGGCGGAGATGCGACCGGCTCGCAGGCCACGCCGACGACGGGCATCGCTTCACCGGCTCCTTCCGTTAACGTGACGGCGGTTCCGGGCGGTAAAACTTCCGCGAATCCCAATTACGCCGGAAAAAAACTGATTGCGATCACTTTCGACGACGGGCCTCACGGAACATATACGCCGAAGATTCTGGATATGTTGAAAGAAAAGAATGTACACGTTACGTTTTTCGTGCTTGGGGAAAATTTACAGTCTGCCGGTCAGAAAGCAATCCTGAAACGGGAATTCGATGAAGGACACGAGATTGCCAGCCATTCTTATAACCATCCGGATTTTAAGAAGCTGACGGCGGATCAGATTACGGATCAGCTGCAGAAAACGGACAGTGTGATCCAGGAAGTTACAGGCAAGAGTCCCGTTCTTTTCCGTCCGCCTTATGGGTCTTATAACCAGTCGATTTCGCAGCAATCACAGAAAGCGATCGTACTGTGGAGCATCGATTCCAGGGATTGGGATCATATCAGTGCCAAAAGTATTAAAAATTATGCCGCCGCTAACGGCGTTTCTGAGGAAGCCGCAAAAGAAAAGCTGATCAATGACGTACTGTTCGATGGTTTTACGTATACGAGCAATGGGAAGGAATATAACAACCCTTCCGTTGTATCACAGCTCAAGCATGGCAGTATCCTTCTGTTTCACGACATCCATCCGGGATCGGGGGAGGCTGTTGGAAAATTGATCGATTATTTGAAACAGAGCGGTGAATATGAGTGTATGACCGTAAGCCAGCTGATCCAAACGGAGCAGCGCGCTCCAATAGCCGGCGACGTATACGCGTATATGTGGGAGACATACGCGACACAGAAAAAGAACTGGTAATCATTTTACGGAACTGTGCCTTACAAAAGAGAAGTCCGACGGGAGGAGAAAGAACATGAGAGTAGTGGTTTGTGCCGATGCACATTTGGATTCCGTATTTTCTATATTTAGAAACAATCCCGGAAAAATGCAGATACGAAGAGAAGAACAAAGGCTGGCGTTTACGAAAGCAATCAGCGAGGCAAAGCGGATCGATGCGCATATGCTCCTATTGCCGGGCGACTTGCTGGATGCCAGGAACGCGACCCAGGAGACAATCGATTTCCTGGTCGCTGCTTTTCAGTCGATTCCCGATACTTTTGTTCTGATCGCGCCTGGGAACCACGATCCCGCGACTGCGGATTCTCCTTATCTGACGGTGAACTGGCCGGACAATATATATATATTTAGGAAGGGTTTAGAGGCGCTGGAGCTTTCTTATGAAGATACGGGAGAGACGGTTCGCGTTTACGGCGCCGGGTTTCAGGGACATTTCAGCCGGAGCCCGCTTCTCCGTCATAATAATACGCTGCCGATTCTCGATAAAAGTAATATCAATTTATTAGTAATGCACGGAAATATTATGGAAAACGGCGGCAAAAGCGATTATAATCCGATCTTCCGCGAGGATTTGAACGCATGCGGTTTTGAATTCTGTGCGCTTGGGCATCTGCATAAATACAGCGGCATCGTAAAATGTGATAACACGGCTTACGCTTATACCGGCCCGTGTGAGGGGCGCGGCTTCGATGAAACGGGAACCTGCGGGATCTTGAGCGGAACGATAACAAAGGGGACCGTAGAATTGAATTTTATTCCAACCTCTGTGCGGGAAAGTCACGTGGTGCAGATCGATATTACGGCGCTGGACAGCTACGAGCAGGTATTGAATGCAATCCGAAATAAATGCGCGAATCCGGAATTTTTGTATAAGATAATTTTAATTGGAAGGAAAAAATCCGGGCTGCAGCTCTCCGCGGCGAAACTTACTTCCGAATTGTCTTCCGATTATTTTTATGCGAAAGTCTCCGCGGAATATCAGGACGAAGTCGAAACGGAGCTTTTAAAGGAAGAAAATAGTTTGCGGGGCTGTTTTGTTCGCTGTATGCTGGAACAGATGGCCGGGGCGGAAGATCAGGATCGGATCCGGGAAGCAATGTTCTACGGATTGCAGGCGTTCGAAGGGGAGGTGCTTTTCAATGACAATCCATGAAATCAAGATCAATGGCTTTGGAAAACACAGTAATCTGCAAATCGATTTTAAGGAAGGCGTCAATATAATATACGGCGGCAACGAAAGCGGGAAGTCTACGATTGCCGCATTTATCCGCGCGATGCTGTACGGATTATCCGGCAGGGGCGCACAAAACGAGCGTAAAAAATTTTCCCCGTGGGATAAGAGCGTAAAATACGGCGGTGAGATGTCCTTTGAGCATAGGGGTGTGCTTTACCGGGCCGCCGCTTTTTTTGGAGAAGGCAAGAAGGACGATCAGATAACTTTATACAACGATACGACGGGTGAAATCGTACCGGTCGAGGCCGCAAAAACAGTGGGGGAAGTCATTTTAGAAATTCCGCCGGAAACCTACGACCTTTCGGTATACGCCGCGCAGCTTTCCTCTAAACCGGATCTAGACAACGGAAATATGGATTACCTTTTTGATCAGCTTGTCAAAAAATCCGATAGAATGAAGCAGACCTCCTCCGATATCGTCGTGGGGAAACGTATTAAAAATGCAATGGATGCCATCAGCTCGCCGCGCAGCGAGAAAGGCGCGCTCGATATTTTACAAAATAAAAAGAGCCGGATCGACGCTGCGATACAAAAAATTTATGGAATGGAGACAGAAGCGGAGCAGCTCCGCCAGGAATACGATCGTCTGCGTTCAGAATTAAAAGAGATCAAAGACCGCCATACTTCTGAGAAAGCCGATATCTCTAAAATTACGAAGGCGGTGGAGACGGTATCGCTTCATAATGAAGTGAAGAGCTGCGTTACGGAAATCAATCGCTGCGATGAAGATCTGGCAGAGGCAGTGCGCCGTGCAAAAAGGATTCGGAGGCCGGCGGCGATCCTGTATATCCTATTGATTTGCGTCGTTGCGCTCTGCGCGGCTGCCGTCATCTTCTCTTCCCGTTTGGAGTCGGTGTCTTTTTTGCAGAAATTGCCTATTTATCAAAAAGCGTTGTCAGAGAAAACGATTTCCTATTTTATCTGCGGCGGCGCCGCGTTTCTCCTGACGGGAATCTATTTTATTGCCGCATCGTGCGGCGGCGGGCGCTGCAAGGATTTTAAAGAAGAACTTTTCGATCTTGAGGAAGAGCTCTGCGGCCTTTTAAACACGGAATACATTTATGGCGCAAAAAATCACGCATATAACAGGGATAACATCAATGCGGCCTTAGAGAAACATACGGAAGAATATAAACGTGCGAAGGCGATCCTGGACAGTGAAAACAATAAAAACAATATCGACCGCGAATATCTGGCCAACATAGAAGATTATACACAGAAAATTGCTTATACAAAGGCGTCTGCGGATGCGCTGAATAAGACGGCAAACGAATTGGGCGATATGGAAGATCTGCAGGCACAGAGTGCCGAGCTGTCTGCCCGTATTGCCTCTTATAAAAGAAAATTGGATTGCCTGGGACTGGCAAAGCGCATACTGGAAGAGGCGTATCAGCGCTGGCAGGCCGACCTTGGCCCCGTATTCGGCAACGAAGCCGGCGTTTTACTGGGACGTCTCACCAATGGGCGGTATCAGGATCTGCGCGTTGCGCGCAACTTCGAGATCACACTCAGGAGCGACGAGGGCGCGATGTACCATTCCTATAACTATAGCGGGGCGACGATCGACCAGATGTACTTAGCGCTGCGTCTTGCGCTGGTGAAAATCATTTCTTCTCCGGAAAGCATGCTGCCTTTGATCCTGGACGATCCCTTTGTACAATATGATGCAAAGCGAAAACAATATGCATATGATGTAATTGAACGGTTTTCTGCGGAAAATCACGTGCAGATCATTTTAACGGTATGCAGAAACGACGGTTTTCCCGGGACGTTTCGCGTTACGGAACTGCAAGATATATAAATTGGAGCGGTCGGCATGATTCAGGCGATCATAAAAAAGTTTATACCGGCGTATCATGATACGAAAGATAAAAAAGTGCGGGAGCTGTATTGCGTGCTGGCCGGCGTGCTTGGAATCATCTGTAACGTGCTTCTATTTGTTGTAAAATTAGTGATCGGGCGTTTGATGAACAGTATTTCTATTTTATCCGATGCGTTCAACAACCTTTCCGATATGGGGTCGTCGATTATTTCTATTCTTGGCGCGAAAATGAGCAATCGCCGTCCTGACCGCGAGCATCCGTTCGGGCACGGCCGTATGGAATACATCGCGTCTTTCGCAGTTTCCTTTATCATACTGATTGTCGGTTTTGAGCTGTTCCGTTCTTCTGTTGAAAAAATCGTGCATCCCGAGCCTGTGCGTTTCAACATCGTTCTGATCCTGATCCTTGCCTTATCCTTATCCCTGAAGGTCTGGATGTTTTCTTATAACAGATATATGGGAAAGAAAATCGATTCCACCGTACTCCGCGCTGCGGCTTCCGACAGCCTGAACGACGTGATAGCTACCGCGGTGGTAATCGTGGCGACAGTGATCGGAAATTACGTCTCTTTTCCGGCCGACGGCGTTATGGGCGTGGCGGTTTCCATCATGATTATGATTTCCGGCTTCAAAATCGCGAAAGAAGTCGTGGACCGGCTTTTGGGGCAGCGGCCTGATCCGGCGCTCGTAAAAGAAATTGCCGGCATGATTTTATCCTACGACGGGATCATCGGCATTCATGATATGATTGTACACAATTACGGGCCGGGGCGAAATTTTGCTTCCGTGCACGCGGAGGTTTCCGACAATTCCGATATCATTAAAATACATGAGGTCATCGACGCGGCGGAGCAAGATATTTTACGTGAAACGGGCGTCATGATGGTGATTCATATGGATCCGGTCTCTCTGAACAGTCCGGAGACGCAGGAAATTGCAGCGGTGGTGAAAGGGATCATCGCAGAAATCGACCCTGCGCTCACGTTTCATGATTTCCGGATTACAAAGGGACAAAGCCGGATTAACGTCATTTTTGATCTGGTTGTACCAATCGAAACGACGCCGGAACGCCGGCGGGAAATTACGTCGCTGATTGCGCAACGTCTCAGTGCTGCGGATCCGCGGTATGTTGCCGTAATCCAAGTGGACACTTCCTTCATTTCATAACAATTAAATATTTTTGAATTTCTATTGAAATTATATTTCTTTATGATATAATGGTTACAGAGTAATGGATGAATTGGAGATTGTTATGAATGCTTTCATGCTTTATCCTTCTAACCTGCATTGTTTTCATGTGGGAAAGAGGTATTCTCTGAAATTGATTTAGAACGTGCGCAGAACCGGGATTCATCGGCTTTGCGCACATTTTGTTTTCAGCGGCTAATATCCTATAAAAGGAGGAAGTATTGTATGAAGAAATATAAATTGCTTTCCATTTCATTAGTCATCGGGCTGCT
>JBKUJR010000078.1:0-5851 GCA_046952735.1 Clostridia bacterium
AGTTCTTTCTTTTTCCTCCATCTTTTTCCTCCTGCACAGGGTTTTTACTCAGCTGCAGACATATTAGTAAAAACAAAAAGATAAAAAAAAACCACAGACATAAATCTGTGGGGTTGATTTGTTGAAATATAGGATGATATTTGATAGGCCCCAAAGTGCCGCCCCCGATATTTTGACACCTAGCCGCGCTAGGTGGGTATCCTGTGTGTAATATCAATCATCCGCTGCCGGGAAATACCCGGAATTAGCTTGCGGCCCGATTTAAAAACATCTAACTCGGAATCCCGTAAAAATGATGTAGGTTCAAAATATAGGTTCTTGTCGAACACCTCAGGAAGCCTATCAAGCATCCGATGGTCCAATTATATATTCAGGCTCATTAAAAATCAAGTATAAATTTTACCAGAACGTCAAATACATACGATTTCATTATCCAGGCCGTTGTTGCGTAAAATGCTTGTAACAGCAGCAATATAGCGCGACGGAAATTCCACGCTATAGGAACAGGTTTTATCCTTGATAAAACGCTGCGGCGTCGGAACAATCGTTCCGGTAATTTTACCCTGGCGGAGCATACCCAAAATAGCCGCCGCCTGGTTCTGCGTCCGCGCAATGCATAAACATTTCGACACCCCCAAGTCTACACCTCCGAACTCTATTCCATTATGCTGTATAGTATTCGAAGATCCTCCTCCGTTGTGATTTTAATATTCAGTTTATCACCTTCGACCAGAAAAACATCCCCCCCGTTCCGTAAAATAAGAGCGGCATCATCCGTGACGTCCTCAGCAGATTCATACGCAGCATGCGCCTCATGAATCAGGCCGAGACGAAAAGACTGGGGCGTCTGCACGTGATATAAAACCTCACGATTGGGGATTCTGTGAATTTTACAGCCATCCATAGAAACCGCAATCGTATCATGACTGCGGATCACGGTTTCGCACGCTCCCTTTGCCCGCGCAACTGCAATATTTTCCGAAATAATGCGATCCGAAACGTTTGGCCTGGCGCCATCATGGATAAGAACAATATCGTTTTCCTCGTGTGAATGCATCAATTTAAAAACACCGATTTGCGAAGATTCACGCCGCGTCATCCCACCGGCAGCGATCCAGGCAACTTTCGGGATCTGATATTGATTTACGATATTTTGGGTAAAATCAATGCAATCCTCCGGGCAAAGAACGCAGATTTCATCGATTTCACCATTGTTTGCAAAAGCCTCCAAAGTATAAACCAGAATCGGTTTATTTTTATACTGAATAAATTGCTTCGGCATCGGACTCCCCATTCGGGTTCCCCTTCCGGCCGCAAGAATCAAAGCAATGTTCATCACAGAACCCCTTTCTTATAACTTACAGTATTATACAACTTTTCAAAAAATTGTCATCCCGAAATATTTTTCCAGATTTCTGGAAAACTTTTTACTATCGCTTCCGCACTTTAGTAAAAACGTGTGAAAGATTGACTTTGGACATTTTTGGTTTTATTATTATAAAGTTATTATTTATATTTTTATAAATATATAGTTTTTAGTATATAATATACATTCGAAAGGAAAAATATCATGGCTGTAATTAGGACGAGATTTGCACCAAGCCCTACCGGATTTATGCATATCGGAAATTTAAGGACCGCTTTGTACGAATATCTGATCGCACGTTCGCAGGGGGGGCAGTTCATACTGAGAATCGAAGACACGGACCAGGAACGGTATGTGGAAGGAGCCCTGGATGCGGTGTTTGAGACGCTGCGGCTTACCGGAATCACATACGACGAAGGCCCCGGTGTCGGAGGCGATTACGGTCCCTATATACAAAGCCAGCGCCGTGGAATTTATCTGGAGTATGCAAAACGGCTCGTAGAAAAAAAAGCGGCCTATTATTGCTTCTGTTCAAAAGAACGGCTCGACATGCTGCGGGAAAAAGAAGGCGCCGCATTTACCTACGACAGGCACTGTCTCGCCCTCTCGCAGGAAGAAATCGAAAAAAATCTGGCCGAAGGCAAGCCGTATGTGATCCGCCAGTTGGTTCCCAGAGAAGGCAAAACCACATTCAGCGACGTAGTTTACGGAGAAATCACGGTAGATAACGACACGCTCGACGACCAGATCCTGATCAAATCCGACGGACTGCCGACCTATAATTTTGCCAATGTGGTAGACGATCATCTCATGAAGATCACACACGTAGTCAGAGGCAACGAGTACCTCTCCTCCACCCCTAAATATAATATTTTGTATCAGGCGTTCGGGTGGGACATTCCTGTCTATATCCATCTGCCGAGTATTATGAAGGACGCCCAGCATAAGCTTTCCAAAAGGAACGGCGACGCCTCCTTCCAGGATCTGGTACAAAAGGGATATCTTCCCGCAGCAATTTTAAACTATATCGCCCTGCTGGGATGGAGTCCGGGAGGGACCCGGGAATTCTTTACGTTAAAAGAACTCGAAGAAAATTTTACCATCGAGGGACTCAATAAATCGCCTTCGATCTTCGACATTGAAAAACTCCGGTGGATGAACGCGGAATATATCCGCAGCCAATCGCCCGAACAATTCCGGGAACTTGCGCAGCCCTATGTCCGGGAAGCACTGGGAGAGAGCAGCATGGATATTGGTAAAATATGCGCCCTCATTCAGCAGAGGACGGAAATTTTAACGGAAATCCCGGATAAAATCAGTTTTTTCAGGGAATTGCCGGATTACGACAGTGCGATTTACTGCCATAAAAAAATGAAGACCGACAAGCTCAATTCGCTGGAAAATCTGCAAAAAGTTTTCCAATATTTTACGGAAAACGAAACCGCACTGCGCGCCGCGTGGAGCTCGGCGCAGCTATATGAAACGCTTTGCGGGCTTGCAGCAGAGCTGGGCGTTAAGAACAGCCAGGTTCTATGGCCGGTACGGACTGCGCTCAGCGGCAAAGAGGTCAGTCCCGGAGGCGCAACAGAGCTTGCGGAGATTTTAGGATACGAGGAAACGATGCGCAGACTTGCAATCGGCATCGAAAAACTCAGAAAAGAAGGAGCAGAAACAGATGGAGGCAAATAACAACTTTATACACGACATTGTGGAAAACGATATCAAAGAAGGCGGAAGATATTACGGAAAAACAGTCTGCACCCGTTTTCCCCCGGAACCGAACGGATATCTCCATATCGGACATGCAAAAGCAATTTGCGTAGATTTCGGTACCGCTGAAAAATACGGCGGATACTGCAATCTCAGATTCGACGATACGAATCCGAGCAAAGAAGATACGGAATACGTTGACGCGATCATGAACGACGTGCGCTGGCTCGGCTACAACTGGAAAAACGTGCTGTATGCATCCGACTATTTTCCCCGTATGTACGAGTGTGCGGAAAAGCTCATTCAGGACGGGCTGGCTTACGTCTGTGATTTGAATGCAGATGAAATCCGCGAATATCGCGGGACGCTTACGGAGCCCGGCATCAACAGTCCGTACCGGGATCGTTCTCCGGAAGAAAACCTCGCGCTGTTTCGCAGGATGCGAAACGGGGAATTTCCGGACGGCAGCAGGGTGCTGCGTGCAAAAATCGATATGGCGTCGCCGAATATCAATATGCGCGATCCCGTCATCTACAGAATCGTACACACGACACACCATCACACAGGAGATGCATGGTGTATTTATCCTATGTACGATTTCGCACATCCTCTCGAGGATGCGTTCGAAGGCGTGACGCATTCGCTGTGCGATCTCGGGTTTAAAGACCACCGGCCGCTCTATGACTGGGTGGTGGAAAAGTGCGGTCCGTTCGATCCGGCGCCGTGTCAGAACGAATTTGCGCGCCTTAACATCACTTATACGATGATGAGTAAACGGTATCTGCGTAAAATGGTCGAATCCGGCATCGTGAACGGTTGGGACGACCCGCGCATGCCGACGCTTTGCGGCCTTCGGAGAAGAGGCTATACGCCGGCGTCGATTCGCAATTTCATCGATACCGTCGGCGTATCGACGAGCTACAGCGTCGTAGACTACGGCCTGTTGGAGTATTGCATCCGCGAAGATCTGAATAAAATCGCGCCCCGCGGCATGGCCGTGCTGGATCCGATTAAACTTGTAATCGACAATTACGAAGAAGGCCGCATAGAAGAATTCGACGCGGAAGTCAATCCCGAAAATCCGGATATGGGAACGCGTAAGGTATATTTTTCCAAAGAGCTGTATATCGAACGATCCGATTTCATGATCGAACCGGTGAAAGGCTATTTCCGGCTGTTTCCCGGAAACGAAGTACGGCTGAAATACGCATATTATGTAAAAGCGACCTCCTATGAAACGGATGCGGAGGGGAACGTCACGATCGTACACGGCACGTATGACCCGGCCTCCCGCGGCGGCTGGCTGGCCGACAGAAAGGTCAAAGGCACGATCCACTGGGTTTCCGCACACGATGCAGTGCCGGCCGAAATTCGCCTGTATGAGCAGCTGTTCAGCGAACCCGATCCTATGGACGACGCGGATGGAAGAGATTTTACGGAAAAACTGAATCCGGATTCCCTCATCGTCTGTAAAAATGCGGTTGTAGAACCGTATCTCGCCATTGTGGAAACGCATCAGGCCTCCGAAACGGCTTCTTCAGCAGCGACGACGATCACACGAAAGAAAAACCCGTGTTTAACAGAACCGTCTCACTGAAAGACAGCTGGAAAAAGCAATCCGCAAAAGCATGACGATGATTACAGAAACAATTCTTTGAATTCCGCCATATTCCGGGCGGTAAATTCAGCCTCCGTATTTGGCGCGCCGGTGGTTCCTTCCGTAAAAAGGCAGGTGTGGACCCCGGCGTTTTTGCCGCTTAAAATATCGATCTCCCGGTCGCCCACCATGATCGTCTCCGCGGGGTCGAGACCGAACCGGCTTATCAGGTAAAGAATCGCATCCGGCGCCGGCTTCTGCGGAAAATTGTTTTCCATGGTGACGAAGCCTGTAAAATATTTTACAAAACCGAACTTTTTCAGATATTTTATGGAGACGGCGTTTCGATGCGTATAAAGAAAATTCCTGCCCCCGGAATCGGCGACGCCGGAAAGGATTTCCTCGGTGCCTTTATAAGGGCCGGCCAGCGGCGGAGTGTCGATGTCGGCTTCCCGCCGAAAATATTCGTTCCATTCCGTTTCGTCCGCTTCACAGAAAGCGCGCGCTTTTCCCATGTGTTCGCGGCATACGGCATATAATGCATCATAATCGTACCGCCTGCCGCGCTCGGCCATATAACGGTGGAGAACCGTTACGGTATGTGTGTAAGTATCAAATAAAGTGCCGTCGAAATCCCAGATAAAATTTTTCATGAAATGATTTTAACATAATGAAAAGATTTTGCAATCCGATATTGCGATGTGCTTGAAAATATTATAGAATCCCTACAGAAAGGAAGTTTTTGTCATGAATGTCATTCTCAGGAAAGCGGAGCCCCGCGACAGCGCTGAGCTTCTCAGACTTCTAAAATATATTGCCGGACTGCACCGGAAAGGCCGTCCGGATATTTTTCGCCCCGCCGGCAGCAAATACGACGAAGCGGCGCTTGCCGGCATTTTACGCGATGAAAGAAAACCGATTTTTGTTGCTGCCGACGATGCACAGCACATCCTTGGATACGCGTTTTGCATAATTCGGGAAACTTCCGGCGATGTGATGCTGCAAGACCGGAAAACGCTTTATCTCGACGATCTTTGTGTGGACGAGCGCTTCCGCGGGCAGGGCATCGGCAAAGCGCTGCTGGAGGCAGTCCAAAAATATGGCGCGGAGATCGGCGCCGTAAGTGTTGAACTAAATGTGTGGGATTTTAATCGATCCGCCGCCGCATTTTATAAGCA
>JBKUJR010000079.1:0-5507 GCA_046952735.1 Clostridia bacterium
AACACTTTACACCTCTCGTTGCGCTATCCTGCTAATCCGCTGAAAGTTTATTTTATACAACTCAATGCATTTAATGTAAACTTTCCGTTATATATGATTTCTGACTTTTTATTCAGAATCAACATAGTCGGATACTTAGTCACACCTAAAATTGTTGTTGTATAGCCGTTGCGTGCGGTGTAAAGACAAGGGAATGAATGTGATATCTCGTCAATAATAGCTAATTTGTTTTCATTTGGTGTCCAGACATAAACTGCATACAATGAAACGTCTTTTTCGGTCTTAATTTTATCATATAGTATTTGTAAATCAGAGAGTATGTTTTGGTCTTTACTGCTGCATGCATCCCAAAAGAGCAAAATAATATATCGCCCCTCAAATTCTGATAGGTCGATCTTTTCATTTGTCGGAGTGGAAAAAATAACAGGCTTCAATATCCGGTTATAGCCCATTGCATTAAATTTTACTTTTTTTGTGAATGCGTCATATACCGGAACAGATAATATATAGCAAACCAGCAATGAAATTAACGCATATGCAATGCGAGCCGTGTTTGTTTTGCCGTAAAATAACACCCAGCCGGCAAATATTCCCAAATCCCATATGATCAGAGTGGGCAGTGATAGCAGTGCTGATTTGAAATGTGTTATTTGAGTCAGAAAGAATAAAAGATCTAAGAATGATATACCTGCTAATATAGAGATTAAGACATATGCGATTTTTAACTTGCCTTCATATTTATTCAGGCAAAATATTGTCCAGATACTTATTATGATGGCTCCGATGAAAGAACTTATAGAAAAGGCTGATAATTCTCCATACATTATGAAGTGCACCCCAAATATTGGACGGATTAGTATTTGTTTAGATGGCATGAGTTCGGTATTGTACCGGGCTCATGTTGTTTAAGTATTTCTTTATCCGCTTGTTATTGTAGTAGTCGATATATTCTTCCAATTCTTTTCGGAAATGGTCTATGGATGAGAATTTTTGCAAATATAATAATTCGGACTTCAATAATCCAAAGAAACTTTCCATAGCAGCGTTATCCAGACAGTTACCCTTGCGCGACATGCTCTGTGTAATACCTTTCTGTCTTAAACGGAGCTGATACTGCTTCATCTGATACTGCCAGCCCTGGTCGGAATGCAAGACAATACCCGGAGAATCCGGTATTCTGGCAAACGCATCGTCCAGCATCTTCATGATCTGCATAAAGTTAGGGCGTTCAGCTATTTTATAGCTAATAATCTCCCGGTTATATAAGTCCATAATCGGCGATAGATATAACTTTACGCCGCAAACCGAAAATTCCGTAAGGTCAGTAACCCACTTCTGATTCGGTTTTTCGGCTGCAAAGTCGCGTTGCAGAAGATTGGGCGCTATCCGTCCGATCTGTCCTTTGTATGAACAGTATTTACGGAGCCTGACCTGACTTTTTATCCCGCAAATATTCATCAGCTTAAGTACGGTTTTGTGATTTATCGCATATCCGATCTTATTCATTTCAACGGTAATGCGCCGATAACCATAACGCCCCTTATGTTCGTGATATAACCTTATAATACTCTCTTTTTCGCGAGCATATTTATCGGGTTGTTTTGATTTTCTGAAGTGATAATAAAATGTGCTTCGCGCCATCCCTGCGGCTTTGAGCAATACTGAAAGCCGGCACTGCGGCCTTAGTCCTTCGATGGCTTGGGCTCTTTCCCGCTCTCGCGGACAATGCGCTCCTCGACTAAGGCCTGCAATTTTTTTAAGTAAGCATTCTCGGCACGAAGATACTCCAGTTCCTTAAGCAACTCTTCGTGCGGAGTCGTTTTGAGTTTGACTTTTTTAGTCTTCGATTTACTCATGGCCGGCCTCCTTCTTTGCGGTTTACGCCGCAGGCCTTCAGCACCTTGGTTTTGATAGAGCCGCTCCCATTGACGAATAACAAAAGGGCCCGGAATGCCGAAATGCACTGCTGTCTCCAGCAAAGATAGATGATTTTGGTGCATATGCTTCAAAACTGACAACTTAAATTCTGCACTGTAGCTACCGTGGCGCAGCTTAAGGCCGGCAAGGCCATGGCGCTCGAATAATGTTACCCACAAGTGAACTTGCGAGCGGCCACAGCCCAAGTGACATCCGGCTTCCCTAACCGAAAGTCCGCCTTCGAGTACCAGTTTTACGGCCTTTAAACGAATCTCATAATTATATTTCATAAAAAACACCCCAAAAGTGTCCAACTTTTGGGGTGCAGTACAAACTCGCTCGCGCGCATCTGTCGCTTCGATATGCTGCCGGACTCGCTGTCCGATGCGCAGAAAAGACAGATCAAAGGTGTGCAGGGCAACCTCTGGACCGAAAAAATCCCCACGTGGTCCCGTGCGGAATATATGTTTTACCCGCGCCTGCTCGTTTTGGCCGAGAAAGGGTGGACCGAGCCGGGCAAGTTCGACGAGGACGCTTTCATGTCGCGGCTGCTGGACTATTGCCGACGGCTGGATGATGAGGGTGTCAACTATCGGATTCCGTCGCTGACGAATTATCATGCTGTCAGCGTCTTCACCGATTCGGTCCGGACTGCCGTCGTCTGTCCGCTGCCCGGTGCCGTTTTGCGCTATACACTCGACGGCTCGGTGCCGACCGTAAACTCGCCGCGTTACGACGCCCCGCTGGTTATCCGCGACGATTGTATGCTGCACATCCGGCCCTACCATGCCGACGGCCGTACGGGCGACTGGATAACCGTCCGCTATGAGAAGCAGGATTATGCGCGGCCTTTGGAGCCGCGGGACACTGAACCCGGTTTGTGCGTCGATTGGTACTTCCGCCGTTTTCCCGGTTGCGACGCGATCGGCATTCCGGAGACTCTTTACGCTGCCGGCGGCCGTTGTGTCGTCGATTCGGTCTGTTTCCCTCGTGCGGCTGCCGGCCGCCGGGCCGTCGGGATGATTTTCCGGGGGTATATCGACATTCCGGCAACCGGGATCTATACCTTTGCGCTCGCTTCCGACGACGGCGCCATCCTGCGTATCGGCGGCAGGGTGGTGGTTGATAACGACGGAGAACATCCTCTGCTCGAAAAGAGCGGACAGGTTGCGTTGTCTGCGGGCCTGCATCCGCTCGAACTGCGCTATTTCGATTACAACGGCGGCGAGATTCGTCTTGTCCTGCTCGGCGACGACGGTGCCCGCCACCCGCTCGATACCGACCTGCTCCGCCACGATCCGTGAGGATTGTATTTTCGGTTTAAAGTCGTGTGATTGTCAATGCGTGTGCGAATTGTTTGCAGGAAGCTAAAAAACAAGGGGTCGCAATATTTTGCAACCCCTTGTTCACAATAGTGGAGAATACGAGAGTCGAACTCGTGACCTCTTGCATGCCATGCAAGCGCTCTAGCCAACTGAGCTAATCCCCCAATGCAGGTGCAAAGATAATCGGATTTTTTTATTTCTGCAATTTACGCTCGGAAAAAATCGCCGAAAATGAATTTTTACCGCAAAATCCGCATCAGATCCGCATCCGGATCGTATCTGGACGGCGGGCAGAGCCGCTCTGGGCTGCATCAGGAGCGCATTCAGATGCGTTCATGACGGTATTCGGACCGCATACCGAGCCGCATCGACTGTGGCGGGACAGCTTCTGAACAGCATCTGAGCTGTAGCCGGCCTGTATACAGAGCTGCATTAACCGTAGCGAGACTGCATCCAAACCGCATCCAAATTGCATCCGATCTGTAGTCGGACTGCATGCAGAGCCGCATAGGGGAGTGCCTTGACGGCCCTCGCCGGATATGTCGCCGAATACGTCGCCGGCTCATCGTTGACGGTCCCCGGATGTCGCCGGGGCATATGAAATCTCCGATTTTTGCGTTATTGAATAGAGCCGGGGCCTGAAGACGATTCGGAAAGCAAGGATCGGAACGGCAGTTGCACAAATGCTCGGCATTGCAGCTTCGGCCGGCAGCCTGCGGCGACTGAAAAACAGCATACTATGAAAGCAATCGAACTGACGACAACGGAATTCCAGACGCGGATTTATGACTTCCGGGCCAATCCGGAATGGAAATACGAGGGCGACCTGCCCGCCGTAATCGATTTTTACGCCCCGTGGTGCGGTCCCTGCAGGATGATGGGGCCGGTTATGGAGTCGCTGGCCGAAGAATATGCCGGGAAGGTCCGCATGTATAAGGTGAATGTGGACAAGGAAAAACGGCTTGCGGCGATATTCCGCGTGCGGAGCATTCCGACGTTCCTGTTTATTCCCGTGTCCGGTGAACCGAAGCACGCCAACGGAGCCATGGAGATCGCCCAAATGCGCCGGATCATCGACACCACGCTTCTCGAACACTGAATTGGTCCACGGCCGCAAGGACACACGGTATGAAGACATGCTTCTTGCCTTTTATGACTTTGCGGAGGGGGGGGGCAGCAGCAGGCTGCGCCCGCTTTGCATAAAACCTCCGCCTTGTTGCGATGGATGCCGTTCGGACGCGGGACCTGTTCTTGCGAACGCTTCTCGAAGCCCTTTCACCCATATGCCTGCTGTCGGAACCAGCGTATGCGGCGCTTTGATTGCCGGAAACGGGAGATATGCTCTGAAATAAGAAACAGCCGGAATTTCCGGCTGTTTCTTATTGAACTGTAACGAATTTTCAGGGACAGCATCCTTACGGGATTGACGCCCTTCCGGAACAGGCTCCCCTCAGCATCAGCATCCTGCCGGGTGTCGCTCTGTCCTTCGGGGGAGGGCCTGCGGACGCACTTTCTGCTGCGTCCCACACGTGGTCCGGCCTGCCGTCTGCGCAGTTTGCCGTCTCGCTATTTTCCGTGGTTCGGTCTTCCGTCCGCGCACTCTTCCGTTACTCGATCTCCCAAGTCGCGCCCGAATGCAGCAACTCGTCCACCGAGTGGATTTTGCTCTGGGCTTTGACCTCCTCGACCTGCCGGGCGACCTCGCGGTCGTAGACCGTGGCGTCCTCGACGGCCCGGATTACACCCAAGGCGACGGGGTAGTCGGGGTACTTCATCGCCGCCAGCATCGAGTGGAGCGTCGTGTCGCGCTGGTGGGCGTCGTGCGTCAGCACGTCGTCCAGCGTGTAGCCGTCCTCACCGACGGTTACGACCTTCAGCTTCATGTTCTCGAAGACGATGCCCTTCTGCTTGTCGGCTCCGAACAGCATCTTCTCGCCGTGGCGCAGCGTTACGGTGCGCTCCGCACGCGTGGCCTTGTCGGCGGCGAATTCACCGTGGGTCTTGTCGTTGAATATCACGCAGTTTTGCAGTACTTCGACTACCGACATCCCTTTGTGCATCGCGGCGGCCACCATGCACTCCTTCGAAAGTCCCACCTCCATGTCCACCGACCGGGCGAAGAACGTGCCCTTGGCGCCGATCACCAGTTCGCCGGGGTTGAACGGCTTCTCGACCGTGCCGTAAGGCGAGGTCTTGGTGATCTTGCCCAGCTTCGAAGTGGGGGAGTACTGGCCTTTGGTCAGGCCGTAGATCTCGTTGTTGAAC
>JBKUJR010000080.1:0-4911 GCA_046952735.1 Clostridia bacterium
CCCCAGGCCGGATCTAAATGGGACAGAAAAGAGATCAGGCCGGTGACGGCGTTTGCGCCCGTTTCCGGTAAAGAAGCATGCGCGCTTTTCCCGCAAGCGGAGATTTCAGAAATCCCATCTTCCCGCATGGTAAAATCATAACGGATTCCACTGGGGCTGTCCGCCTCCGCACGACGGAAATCTTCCATTGTAAAACCGCTGACGACGGCAGAGGCCCTCTCGGGTACGGCATTCACCGCAGCGCCGCCGGAAGCAGACAGGATCTTCTTATTGGAAAAAGAAGAAACGATCTGTTTCCCGAAGGAAACGACGGCTCTGCCTTTTTCCGTGTTGATGACAGGGTAATTCGCGTCCGGGGTGAAAACGATTGGCGGGAGCTTCTCACGTTCTCTGTAATACGCCAGATCCTGAGAGCCGCGCTCTTCATCGGTCCCTACGATCAGACGGACATTATGCTTTGTCCGGGGACAATGCTCTTTCAGATATTTCATCGCATATAAGACGGAAATCAGAGGGCCTTTATCATCGATCGCGCCGCGTCCGTAAATGTTCTCCCCGTCAAGCGTAGCGCGGTAAGGGTCGTGGATCCAATTGCCGCCGGCAGGGACGACGTCGGCATGGCATAAAATCCCGATCGCAGGCTCTGTCCCTGCAAACAGATCGATGATTCCCACACGGTTTTCAAAGTTGCGTACAGAGAAACCCATAGAGGCCGCAATGTTCAGAACCTCTTCCAGCGCCTTCAGGGCGGCTTTCCCAAACGGCGCGTCTCCCTCTGCGCCGCCGCCGATGCTTGGAATCCGGATCAGACGGTCCAGAGAATCCAGCATCTTTTCAAATTCCAGATCGATATACTTTTTGATTTCCATAAAAATCCCCCGCATTTCAATTCTTATTTTATTTTACCCCAATAAAGGGCAGGGCGCAAGGTTGACAATCTCTTTGAAAATATTGTAAAATCTCCTTTGATTAAAATATTTTCCGGGAGCCGAGGAGAGAAATTTGTATTTAAAAAGATTGGAAATGCAGGGATTCAAATCCTTTGTGGATAAAACCGTATTGGATTTCAATAAAGGAATAACGGCGGTCGTCGGCCCGAACGGAAGCGGGAAAAGCAATATCTCCGATGCCGTGAAATGGGTTCTCGGAGAACAAAGCCCCAAGACACTGAGAGGAAGCCGCATGGAGGACGTGATTTTCGCCGGAACGGAAAGCAGAAAGCCTGTCGGTATGGCGGAAGTATCCCTGATCATGGATAACGAAGACCATCTTCTCAACATCGATTTCAGCGAAGTAAAAATTACGCGCCGGTTATACCGTTCCGGAGACAGCGAGTATCTCATCAACAACGCGCAGTGCAGAATGAAGGATATCCATCTGCTTTTTGCCGATACGGGAATCGGCAAGGACGGCTATTCCCTGATCGGACAAGGCAGAGTCGATGAAATTCTCAACAGCAAATCAGAAGAGCGAAGGAACATTTTTGAAGATGCCTCCGGTATCATGAAATACAGAATGCGGAAGCAGGAAAGCGAACGGAAGCTGAATCTGACGGAACAGAACCTTTTACGGGTGAACGATATCGTTGCGGAATTGCACCACCAATTGAAGCCCTTGGAAAAACAGGCGGAAACTGCAAAAAAATATCTGGATTATAAATATGAGCTGCGCGATATCGAAGTCGGCGTACTGATAGACGGCATCGATTTTGCAGAGGAAAAACTGAACAAAATCAGAACCGACCTCGAACTTTTAAATACCGAGAAAGAAAACGCGGAAATCCTCCTCGAAACGATCAAGAAAGAAAACGCTGATAAAACGGAAAAGGCAAAAATACTGTCCGATATGCTTCATACGTCCAGGGAAAACATTTACAGCGCGGAGAGAAAGATCGAAAAGCTCAAAAGCGAAATCGAAATCAATAAAGAAAAAATAAAATCGGCCATAGAGAATAAAAACAGGCTTCTCTCTGAAAAAGAGGCGCAGAAACAAAAAAGCGGCGCATACGATATCCGGATCGGGGAAATGGAACAGGAAATCGCCGTGCTGCAAGAAGCGCTGCAGGAGCTGCAGAAAGATACGGATCGTTTACAGACGGAATACAATGCGGATTTGAAAGCTGCGGAAGAGATAAAAAAAGAAGCCGCAGGCGCATCCGACAGCATTTTGAATCTCAAGCTTCTGCAGGGAAAAGCGCAGAGCGCCGTGGAATCTTATCAAAAGCAAATCGAAATGATTACCGCAAGAAAATCCGGAATCGATGAAGAGCTGTCCGTGCTGGAATCGAACTCGGAAATCGCGGCGGGCGAAATCGAGGCGGCGGAGAGGGAACGGACGGCGCTTGCGGAAAAACTGGAAGACAGCAAGCAGCTGTATAAAAATCAAACGGAAGCCCTGGAAACCGCACGTATCAATGAAGCAAAAGAAGCGGAGCGCGCTTCAAAAATATCGGCCGTTTTACAAGGCGACACGGCGCGCCTGAAAGCCATTCGGGAGATGGAAGCCGATTACGAAGGATATGCTTACAGCGTCAAGAAAGTTTTGTCTCTTTGTAAATCGAATCCCGATTTTGGAAAAGGGATCTGCGGCGCAGTCGCGCAGATCCTCCATGTCCCGGCAGAGTATGAAACCGCGATTGAAACGGCGCTGGGACAGGCGTATCAGAATATCGTAACCGAAACGGAAGAAGATGCGAAAAAAGCCATCGAATATCTAAAAAAGGGCAGATACGGCAGAGCGACGTTTTTACCGCTTACCGCGGTGAACGGCCGCCGGTTCGATCCGGAAACGAGCCGCATTCTGGAACAGGCGGAAGGCTTTCTCGGAACTGCCTCCGGCCTCGTGGCGTTCGATCGGAAATACCAGAAAGCGGTGGACAGCCTGCTGGGACGGATTGCCGTATTCGATCACCTGGATCATGCACTGCGCTGCGCGAGCCGGAACCGATACGCCTTTATGTGCGTCACGCTGGAGGGCGATATTTTACGTACCTCCGGGGCGATCACAGGAGGCAGCACGGAAAAAGGACGGGCCTCCGCAGGTACGCTTTCCCGCACCAGGGAAATTCCTGCGCTCGAAAAATCCGTGAAAGAACATCAGACACTCTGTACGGAGGCGGCGAAAAATATAGAAGCATATAAAGCCTCCATCCGGGGGATCGAAATGGAACGTGAAGCCTTGCAAAAGGAAATCCGCTCGTTAGAAATCAGCCTTTCCCAATGGACTGCCAGATGCACCGCAATGAAGGATAAGCAGGCGGGGGAAACTGCGCGCAGAGGAAAATTGGTGGATGAGCTGAAGATACAGGTGAAAAATATGCTGGAGGCAAGGCGCGCAATTGAAGAGGCGGAAGAGGAGCAGAAGCGCCTTCTGCTGGAACTGGGAGAGGAAGAAGAAAAAGCGCGTCTGATCGATATTCACAGAGCACACTCCGAAACGCTTTTAGAGGAAGCAAATCAGCAATTGATCCGTCAGAAAGTCAAAGAAGCCGATCTGCGCGCCGGACTGCAAAAAGCGGAAGAAGACAGGCAGCGTTATAAGACGGCGCTCTCAGAAGGCGCGGAGCATATGGAATATTACGATCTGCAGATCCGCGACTGCGAAGCTTCGGTTCGCCAGATCGAATCCGCTAATGCGGAGCATGAGATCGAGATCGCTAAAATTTCCGACGAAAAGCAGAGCGAAGAAGAACAGCTTGCCAGATATGAGGACATGAAGCGCCAGCTCGATGAAGCGCTTGGCGGCATGCTTGGTAAAATCACGGAAATCAGCGAACAGATCACGCGCCATACGGACGCGCTGAACAAAGCGGAAATCAAAAAAGTACGCGAAGAAAGCGAAATCAATGCAAACAAGAATAGATTATGGGAAGAATATGAATTGACGTATTCCGCCGCAAAAGAACTGACAGGAGGAAAACGTACGGAAAATTATGCGGAAGCCTCCAAACGGATCAAGGAACTCAAGGCGCAGATCAAAGCGCTGGGCGCGGTCAACGTAAATGCCGTAGAAGAATATGAAAGTACAAAAGAAAGATATACGTTTCTTTCTGCCCAAAGACAGGATATGAACGAGACGAAAGCAAAGCTTCAAAAAGTCATCTCGGATCTGAACGTCGTCATGCGGGAGCAGTTTACCCAGCAGTTCCGGCTCATCCGCGAAAATTTCAAAGAGGTTTTCCGGGAGCTCTTCGGCGGCGGAAAAGCGGACATCGTTCTGGACGAGACGCAGGATGTGCTGGAATGCGGAATTGAAATACAGGTCCAGCCACCGGGTAAAAAGCTGCAAAACATGCTGCTGCTTTCCGGTGGGGAACGGGCGCTCACGGCCATCGCGCTATTGTTCGGGATTCTGAAAATACACCCTTCGCCGTTTTGCCTTCTGGATGAGATCGAAGCTGCGCTTGACGATGCAAATGTGTACAGGCTTTCGGAGTACCTCGGGAAAATCGAAAGCGACATGCAATTCATTATGATTACGCATCGGAAAGGTACGATGGAAAACGCGTGTTCCCTCTATGGGGTGACAATGGAAGAAAAGGGAATCTCGAAAGTAATATCGCTTAAAATGAATTCATAATATATCTTGATAAGGAGATGCCGTCCATGGGATTTTTCGACAAATTAAAAAGCGGGCTAAAAAAAACAAAAGACAGTTTTCTGGGAAAAGTAGATACGATTTTAGCAGGATTCGGTAAGATAGACGAAGACCTTTTTGCGGAACTGGAAGACGTATTGATTTCCTCCGACTTCGGCGTACAGACGACGGAAGAAATTTTACAGCGGCTGCGGGAATACGTTAAAACGCATAAACTGACGGAGGCGGGGCAGATCCGTACGGCGCTGCAGGAAATCATTTCCCAGCTGCTGGATCTTGGTCAGCGCGGGCTGGATCTCGAAGCTGTGCCTGCAG
>JBKUJR010000081.1:0-4679 GCA_046952735.1 Clostridia bacterium
GATTTTGAACAGGCGGCCGTATACCGCGAAAAAATAAAGGCGATCCGGCTGATCGAAGAAAAGCAGAAAATCGTTTCTGTTTCCGTAGACGATTTCGACGCCGCGGCGATCGAGAAAAACGACGTAGACGCCTGTTTGCAGGTTTTCTTCGTGCGCGGAGGCAACGTCGTCGGCCGGGAGTTTTTCCTGTTCGAAGGCGCTGCCGCCGACAGCGACGAAGCGATTATGTGGAGCTTTATCAAACAATTTTACGCGGAAAATTACGTGATCCCTCCAAAAATTTACATTCAGTGCCCTTTAGACGCCGCAGGCCAGGAGGAGAAGGAATTTTTGCAGAACTGGCTGACAGGCCTTCGCGGGGCAAAATGTGAAATCGTCATACCGCAGAGGGGCAGTAAGAAAAAGCTCGTTGAGATGGTAAAAATGAACGCGGGAATCGCACTTGCCAATAAAGCGTCGTCTCTGTCCGGAAACGGGCGGGAACAAAAAGCGCTCGAAATTTTACAGGATGTACTATCATTAGACCGCGTGCCCGCCAGGATCGAAGCATACGATATTTCAAATACCGGAGACAGCGAAATCAACGCCTCGCTGATTGTTTTCGTGAACGGCCTGCCGTATAAAAAAGCCTACAAAAAATACATTATGAAGGAAGTGCAGCAGCGGAACGACGTAGGCTCGATGCAGGAAGTGCTGCGCAGGCGTTTTACAGCCTATGAAGAAAAACGGGAGGGTTTCGAAACGCTTCCGGATCTCATTTTAGTGGACGGCGGCGCGGGGCAGGTAGCGGCTGCGGAGGCCGTTTTACAGGAAAAAAAGCTCCGTCTTCCGGTGTATGGCATGGTGAAAGACGACAAGCATCGGACGCGGTCTCTCATAGGCGCCTCGTTCGGAAGCAATACGCCCGTCATCGGCAACAGAAGCAGCTATCAGGAGTTCGTTCTGAAGGAACACGTCGAGCTCTGGCGGCTGATCAGCGCGATTCAAAACGAGGCGCATCGCTTCGCCATACAGCAGAATCGGAAAATGACGCAGAAGCGGTACCGGCTTTCGGAGCTTGACAATATTCCTTCCGTAGGGGAAAAGCGTAAATTTGCGCTCTTAAAACATTTCGGTTCGCTCGCTGCGATCCGGAAAGCTACTGCGGAGCAGCTTGCGGAAGTGAAGGGCATCAGTCCCGCAAGCGCCGCGAATATCTACGCTTATTTTCATAAGGAGGAACATTGATGTCCATATATGCCATTTCCGACCTGCACCTCTCGTTCTCGTCAAATAAGCCCATGGATTTTTTCGGCGGCGCGTGGAAAAATCACGAAGAAGAAATAAAAGCAAACTGGCTTGCCGAAGTGGCTCCGGAGGATTTCGTCATTCTTCCCGGAGACCATTCCTGGGCGCTTCACACGGAGGAGGCCGCGGCGGATCTGCGTTTTCTCCACGAGCTTCCCGGTACGAAAATTTTACTCAAGGGGAACCATGACCTCTGGTGGAGCACGTCGCGTAAAATGGAAGAATGGAAAGAGCGGCACGGTCTGTTCTCATTGCGTTTTCTCTATAACGACAGTATCGCGGTTCGTTCTGCCGGGAAGATCCATGCAATCGCCGGGACACGCGGCTGGCTCTGTCCGGGCGACGGCGAATATAAGGCGCAGACAGATGAAAAAATCTATCTGCGGGAAGCAGGACGTCTGCGCGCTTCTTTGCAAAAAGCGGACAAAATATTATCCGCCGCTTCTCCTGAGGAGCGCGGCGAAACGATCGTATTTCTGCATTATCCGCCGTATAATCTGCAAAAAGATACGCTTTTCACAGAAGCAATCGAAGAAAGGCAGATTAAAAATTGTTATTACGGTCATATCCACGGGTTTACGGATCGAGATCGCGCCGAGGCGCGCCGCACCAACAGCAGGCTGCACGAGAACGGAACATGCTATACGCTCGTTTCCTGCGATTATACGGCAAACCATCTCATAAAAGTCATGGAGTGACGACGCTGTTTTCTTCTATTACAATTTTCTTCGTTTTCAGATTTTCAACAGGAAGCAGCAGCTGTATGCCCCCTTGTAAAACTTCTGCGTGCAGCGGAAGCTCTCCGGCGTATTCGCCGTCACAGTCCAGATGAAATTCCGTCGTGCCCTCCGTTGGAAAAATTTTCAGATCGCGTACCTGCCGGTATTCCACCAGTTTGTTATGGATGTGCGTACCGGCCTGGATTTGGGTCAGTACGGGAAGCGCGGTCAATGCATCTATATTTTTAACGACGCAAAGATCCATGTACCCGTCGTTGATTTTCGCATCGATACAAATTTTCGGAAATCCCCCGACGCTTTTTGAATTTGCAAGAATAAAGAAAAAAACATCGAAGACTTCGCGTTCGCCGTCCATTTCAAACAGGAGCGGCGTCGTTCGGAACCAGCTTTCGGAAACCTTCTTGATCGCTTCCGCAACGTACGCCGTTTTACCAAACATCGTTTTGGCTTCTACGCTTACGCTGTGCGCAACATCCGATAAAATCCCCCCGGCCGTTACATTCAGAAAATAATCCTTGTCGTTGAAGCGTCCGATATCCACCGCCACAGCGTAATAGCTTTTAATCAAATGGTACAGGCAATGAACCGTAGGCGTAATTCCCACAGATCTGGCAAAATCGTTTGAGGTCCCCGACGGAAGAATCGCAAGCGGGATTCCGCTGCCGCTCATATGGAGCCCCGAAACGACTTCGTTCACAGTCCCGTCTCCGCCGACAGCTACTACAAAATCATATTCTTCGCGCTTTGCTTCATACGCTTTATTCTGCGCATCCCATTTTCCCCGCGTATAGAAGACAACGGCTTCTTCGATCACCTTATCGCTCAGAAGTTCGTGCATTGCCTGCAGCGCTTTCGCCTGATTCGTCTGCTTTCCCGAAGACGGGTTGATAATAAATAAACCTCTCATATAAAAACCACCCTCAGCTTTCATAGATCGTTACGGTTTCATTTTTATGCAAATTTCCCGCAAAAAATATCCTCTTTCCATTTGATTTTCCATCTGAGCTGAAGCAATACGCCCATTCTTCCGTAATATAAATATCGGTAATATAAAGATTCTTTCCCGCGTTCAGGGAATCGGACGGCAGAACCTGCGTTTCTTTTCCCTCCTGGTCCAGTACGAATAGCGCCGATTTTCCATCCGATACGCCGGCATAATAAATGCGGCCCCCTTTGGCATAGAACGCGCCTGTGGAAAGCGCGATATTCTTTCCCTCCGCGTTCGATACGGCGACAGGCTGTACGCGCGTTTCTTTGCCGCCCTCCAAATATGCGCCTAAGTCGAAACTGTATAAAATAATTTTACCTGAATTTTCTTTGTAATCGAAATATAATTTATCTCCGTCGATCTGGATCGTATACGCTTCTTCCGCAAAAATCCCATAAAGGGAAGGTTCTCCATTATATTCCGTAACATGATGGATCCCCTTTCCGATCCCGCTGGCAAAAAACACGTTTCCTTCCGCATCCAGCGCCAGATCTACGCAATAAAGATTCGCATCGTGCGACGTATCGATCACCAGCTCCGCCGTATCGATCGTCCCTCCAGACGACGGAATTCTATAAATGCCTCCCGTAGTGGAAAAATACAAAAAGCCTTCGTGCAGCGCCATGGCGGATCCCGGTACGTCGCACAAACGCGTCCTGCTGCCGCCGTCCGGATCGATCCGGTACAGATACCCATCGTTATTATTTCTATAATAAACATACGATCCGTCGTTCAGCAGCTCTTTCGGATAATCGTCGGAAATTTTTTCACCTGCGCCGGTCTGCATGTCTCTTTTGTAAAATGCGTTATTCGCACCGCGGAAATACAGCGAACCATTCAGCTCCGTCATTGCGATATTGTTATTAAACTGCAGCAGGATCGGTTCTCCCAACTCGTTTTGTTCCACATCGCTGCCATAGTTGTTGCTGAAAAGTTTGATGATCCCGATTGCCGCCCCTGCCACAAATAAAGCGAGCAGTGCGATGATCGCGATCCATTTATATGTGTCTTTCCTTTTTTGCTTCCGGACCTGTGTTTCTGTTCTGGTTCTTACGTTATGCGCTACCGCTTCCGCGCCGGTCGGCGCGTCCGTTAATACTGTCTCCCAATAGGCAGGGCAAGCATCCGCCGCTGTTCTCGCAATCGCCTCCAGCAGATCTTTCTTTTCTTTCAGAAGCCCGGAAACCGCGGACTTTTTCTTCTCCCCGAGCGCCGCGATTTCATTGTCCCCTAAATCCGTAAAGATCTTTGCGAAAACCTCCGGCTCCTGCTGCAGAAGCGCCGGCAGGGCAAGCCGGCTGATATTTTCCTTAACCGCGCTCCGGTTGGATTTTTTATTATAGCTCATCGTATAAATCACATCCAGGAGCCAATATTCTCCGTTCAGCTGGTCGTCGAAGCGGTAAGCGGATTCACGGATCCTGCGGAAAGCTTCCGCCGCGACGGACAGCGCCGCATCATCGTTCTGAATAATAGAAAGCGCTATGAAATAAAAAGGAATCCTGTATTTTTCATACAGCTCCTTCAGCGCGTCCTCTTCTCCTTTTGCAACGGAAGAGATCAATCTGTTCAAATCCATCTCGTAAAACAAGCTCCTTTCCGCCATATCTCACTTCACAGCAGCGGCGCAAAAAAATTCAGCACGGCTTGTGCAAACTTTCTTT
>JBKUJR010000082.1:0-4539 GCA_046952735.1 Clostridia bacterium
CAGTACGCCCACTTCGTATTTGCGTTCCCGGATCGACAGAATGGAAAGAATCAACAGTACGGCTGCGCCAAAGAGGGTTACCGCCGCCGTCAGCGTGCCGGTGATGTTTTTAAGACCTTCCAATGGTTTGGTAATTTTTTTATAGACGGAGTCGTCTACATTGACGTTGTAATATTCCGGCAGGCCTTTTTCTTGCAGTTCTTTTGTAAAATCCTCCAAAGCCTCCGGGTTTTTCAGGATCATCTGTGATTCGGCCAGCGCGCCGCTTGCGGCGTACAGCTTCGATTCCACAAGCGTCTGAAAGTCCATATACACCTGTTCCGCAGTAACTTCTGCCATACTGTTGGACTGGAGGTGATTCTCGTAAATCCCAACGATTTTCAAAGCAAGGCTTTCCTGCGCTCCGCCGCCCTGCGGCTTCTCAGCGTCATCATGGCCGATATCGAGCTCGTTTCCGTTCGACAGTAAGGTGATGGTTTGACCCGTCTTTAGACCGGAGCGTTCCGCAAGCTCCCTGGAAATAACGCATTGGCCGGCGCCCTGGAAGGCGTGTCCTTCCACGATTTCGCGCAGTCCTGACGTAAACTCATCCTGATCGCCCTTTCGCAGAGAGGACAGCAGCAAAACGAGGGCCGCATCGTCTGCGTCCGCGGCCTGCTCTTCGTCGTCTTTCATCAGCTCCTTTATGGAAACCGTAAGGGCGGTGCTCAGCTGTGATTTCATTAATAATTCCGAATCGGTAAAGCGCATTAGCTCCGCCGCAGTAAGCAGATGCGCATATTTTAATGTGGGCGGAATTTTTCGGTAATCGCGCACGAGATTGACTGGCGCGCCGAACCGTGCCTTCTGGCCTTCGATGAGCTGTGCTGTGGAGGAATTGACGATGACAGAAACCGCCGCCGCCAATAAAACCACATACAGGATAATCGCCATTAAAATATTCCGGCCTTTGTTTCGGCCGAGATTCTGCAGTGCATGTTTAAATAGGTACATAGGCATCGCTCCTCTTTCGAATCCTTTCCTGTGCGAAGACAGGATACCAGCCTTCTTTGTAGCAGGCATGGAGTTCCTATGGAGTTTGTGTGGAGCAGCAAAAAAGTCCCGGCAAAAAGGAGGCGCAAGTTCAAAAAAATAAGAGCTTGCTCCTCCATCTTTGTGATTGATTCATTATGAACATATTACAAAAACATGGTACGCCCATATCAACTAAAATTACCACTGGATGCAGAAAGAATGATCGAAACATCCGATCCGGTATATACCCTCAGCGAGGGAAAGGAGCATATAGACCGAAATCCATATTTTACGGTTCAGAAACGCAGAACAGGCCGACCGAAATATGACGCAGTTATCCTTCTGAAAGTGATACTTTTCGCATTTATGGAACACGGATATGTTTCTGTGTGCACGATAGAAAAACTGTGTAAAACAGATATCCGTTGCCTGTGGTTTTACCTGCACAAGTGCAGTTCTATTTGTTGCACACAAAAAGAAAATTTTTGATTTGACTGTCTGTATTTTCTAAAAAGGTGTTTTTCTTATGCGGCATTAAATATACTTCTTGATTTTCAGTCTTTCCAGATGAATTTGCGGTTAATGGACTCTCCGCCATCAACAACAATGCTTTGTCCCGTACAGAAGGTATTTGTTACGGTCAAAAAATATGCCCACTGTGCAATTTCTTCGGGTGTTGCCCACTTTTTCAAAGGCGTTTCGTCCATGATTTGTGTCCACAAGCGTTCGTCATTCATCACACATTCATTCAGCGGTGTCAGTACGCCGCCGGGATCCAGACTGTTGCAAGTCGCCTTGAACTCGGCCACTCGCATCGCAACATTCTTTGTATATGCCAGCACACCGCCTTTGCTTGCACAGTACTCGGGAAATTCCGAACCTGTGTGTGCGCTTGCCGATCCTATATTCAGAATAGAGCGTATTTGATCCTGAACGCCGTATTTCTCGGTAATGTGAATGAGTGCTTTCAGGTTGATATCAATATCGTCCTCGTTTTGGGTTCCGGCATTGTTGATTAAAATATTGATGCCTGGAATATCGGGAAACTGATCATAATCACGGACATCAAGTTGGTAATGTATATAACGCTTGTATTCGATTCCCGTTTTCTGTCGGTCGATTCCTATAACCTCATGATCCTCCTTTAAAAACAGCTCGGCAATTGCTTTGCCTATTCCCTGTGATGTACCCGTTATCAGTATTTTCATCTTATGAACCCTCTTTGATATAGGCAAGGTATTCCTGGCCAACATTGTACTTCTTCCACTTTTTTACAACCTTATAACCGAACGGAGAAAACACGACCTCCATCATCAGTTCCGCCACAGCTCCCGTTAATGCACACATCGTACATTGCAACATCGTCCAATGAAATCCGTTCCAGAATATCGGTGCAAAGCCGACAAAAACGATAGTCGCAAAAATGAAGTTGTCCATAAACTGACCGATAAAAGTAGATAGGTACGTCCTGATTGCAAATGCAAGTTTGCCGTCAGGATTTCTTCGAAATGCTTTTCCTATCGTCCAATTCAAAAAATTGTTTATGACCGCCGAGGCAAGAAACGCAATCGTGCTTCCCAGAAGAATAAACCAGGTCCCGCCAAGGATCTCATTCAGTGCTGTGTAATCATCCGCATTCGATGGAATAATGCTCACGATATAAAAAATCAGACAGGTAAGCAGATTGATCGCCGATGCAAAAACTGCAATTTTATTGGATGCCTTGGGTCCGAAATACTTTGTGATAATATCCATACACATAAAAGATAGCCAGGATATCAAAATACCGCCATCCAATGCGATCCAATCAGTTTGAACGAGCGTTTTATTGGCAAGCAGATTCATGCAGATAACGCTGACAACAAACAGAGAAACAACCGTTGGGGGAATACTTCTTAGTAAGATTGCAGTTTCTTCTCTTTGTCTTTTAAGCCGCGTCTCAATTGTAGGGGAACACTGTTTTAATTGTGAATTTTCATTATTCATATTCTTCCTCCAAAAGAAAATGGCCTTGCAAAACGCAAAGCCACTATCATCACTTTATTATGAATAGCAGTCCTGGTTTTGTTTTACGACAGGATGGTACAAATGAACTGTCGACATCTAAATAGACTCATATAGTATACATGATAATTCTCAAAACGACAATCCCTTTGCGAAGATGCGAAAAATTTTTCAGGTTGCAGTTTGATTGTCTATAGGTAATGTGAAAGAAAACAAGATGCCGGCCTTTGTATTTCGTATCTGATATGCGGCGCCGTGCAGTGTTAAAATGCGGCCTGTCAAATAGAGTCCCAGCCCGCTGCCTCCGGTTTTACGGCTGCGCGAGGCTTCAACCCGGTAAAACGCTTCAAACAGCCGCGGGAGTTCTTCTTCCGGCACATGTACGCCTGTATTTTCCACAGCAAAGAAAACAGCGCCGCCCTGGCCGGATACCTCAATTTTCAGCGCGGCTTTTGGCGGGGAATACCCGACGGCGTTGCTCAGCAGGTTGCTGACTGCCTGCTCCAGCATCTTCCGGTTGGCGGTTATGGGGAGACGATCCTCCACATCCGCCTGCCAAACCAGTTCCTTGCCCTCGATCAGCTCCATATACCGGGCAAGCTGTTCCCGGACCAGCTCAGAAAAATCGAAGGATGCCTTTTGCAGCGTAAATTCCGTAGATTCCATGCGGGATATACTGAGGATTTCACGCACCATATTTTCCATGGAGCCTGCGACCTCCAGAGACCGCGTCAGATATTTCTCCCGATCTTTGTATACGCCCACGCCCCGAAGCATTCCCTCCAGCTGCCCTTTAATCACCGTAATGGGAGTTTTGAGTTCATGAGAAACGGCGGAGAAAAATTCCAGGCGGCGGCGCTCCTGCTCCCGCTCCCTTTGCATATCGGCCTTTAGCTTATCGTTTGCCTCCCGAAGTTCCAGCAGCGCCTCCGACAGCTTTTTTGACAGGCTATTGAGGCTTTTGCCCAGCGTGCCGAGTTCGTCGCTCCGCCTTTCCTCGCAGCGGCCGCTGAAATCAAGCTCCGACATCTTTTGGGCGGTCCGGCTCAAGCGAAGCATCGGCCTGACCAAATACCGGGAATACCCCCATGCCGTCAATATGGAAACGCAGAAGATCAGGCAGATCAGCCAGGGCAGAATCCGGAGCAGCGTATCCGTCACCTGGTTGACCGATTCTGTTTTTCCGCCCACCAGCAGGTAATAGGTGCCGCCGCCGTCCGCAAAGGTAAAAGGATAGCGCTTTTCCGTATCGCTTCCCGGCATCCAAATGCTGTAGGTGCCGTCGCCGCCCAAAGACGGATCGGATTCCGTTGCCGCCCCCGGCAGCGTATACCCAACGATGTTCAGTCCCGGAAAGGTGACGGTGCCGTCGGGATGCTCCAGCGCCGCGCTCGCTCCACCCTTTTCCCGAAACTGCTGGAAAATCCCGTCGCAGGATTCCAGCGTGTTTTTTTCCAATTTTCTGATCAGGTCCTGCGCGCTCTTCTCAAGCGACTTGTCCAGCCGGGAAACGTAAGTAAC
>JBKUJR010000083.1:0-4468 GCA_046952735.1 Clostridia bacterium
GCCTGATCTATCATGATAAAAATAGAATTTTATTAGATAAACTAAAAAAGAGATTCGACAGCGGCGCGAAGCTGGGACTCGAAGCGGTGCTCTCCGACGCGGCAGATGCTCCTGAAGCGGATGTGAAGCTTTTGACGGATCTGATCAACAGATGGCTGCGGCCTCCTGATCCGGAAGCTGCGTGCGCGGCGCTCGTCAAAACGTGCGGCATTCTCAATTGCGATTTGAAAATCGCGTGTATCAATGATTTACTGGAAGATACAAAGATCAGCGAAGCAGATAAAATCGCCCTTGTAAAAGAAACTGCGGCGATTATCGAAGAAAGGAAGAAATTTAAAAATGAGCGGTAGAAAAGAAACAGACGATAAAAATTTAACGGACGATTTCGATCTCGAAGAAGGATTTCCGGATGAATTCGAAGACGATGATATCGATGCATTTGAAGCGGAAGAAACGCTGCCGGAAGATCATGAAGAGCCGGAAGACCCCGATGTTTTTGAAATCGAAGAACCGGAAAATCTCGACGGCATCGAGGTACCGCTCGATTTTGACGTCAATGTGGACGATGTGGATACGATTCCGGAAGAAGAGATCGATGATTTCAGCCAGCCGGTGCCGGCGCCTTTCGAAAACCCGATCGTCCATTATGAAGAAGGCGAATACAGCGGCAGCACGCTGCTTTCAAAAGAAGACAAAGCACTGTTCAATGACAATCCTTTGATTATAGGACTTTTTGAACGCGGCAAAATAAAAGGCGCGCTGACGTTCGACGAAATCAATTCCGTATTGGACGAATCCGATCTGGAATCCGACATCATCGATAAAGTATATGAAGTGGCGGAACGCGTCGGAATCAACATCGTCGGCGACTTTGAAAGCGTTCCGGAGGATAACGGGAAACAATATGCGGAGGATCTGGAGACGCTTGCAGAAGGAGTCGGCCTCGAAGACCACGTCCGAATGTATCTGAAAGAGATCGGCAAAGTTCCGCTGCTTACCGCGGAGGAAGAAGTCGAGCTCGCCATTCGCATTGAAAATGGGGATGAGGCGGCGAAGGACAGGCTCAACGAGGCAAATTTGCGGCTCGTTGTCAGCATTGCCAAACGCTATGTCGGAAAAGGGATGCAGTTTCTGGATCTGATTCAGGAGGGAAATCTGGGGCTTTTAAAAGCCGTAGAAAAATTCGATTACCGGAAAGGTTATAAATTCAGTACTTACGCAACATGGTGGATCCGCCAGGCGATCACGCGGGCGATTGCGGATCAGGCGCGTACGATCCGGATTCCCGTGCATATGGTTGAAACCATCCATAAATTGGGCCGTATTTCACGGCAGCTTTCCCAGGAACTCGGCAAGGATCCCACGCCGGAGCAAATTGCGCAGGAAATGAATATGCCGGTCGACAAAGTACGTGAAATCATGAAAATTTCACAGGACCCCGTATCGCTGGAAACGCCTGTAGGAGAAGAAGAAGACAGCCATATCGGCGATTTTATACCGGACGACGACGCGCCTGCGCCCTCGGAAAGCGCAGCGGCGATTTTACTGCGCGAGCAGCTGATGGAGGTACTGGAAACGCTGACCCCCAGAGAGCAAAAGGTTTTGAAACTCCGCTTCGGGCTCGACGACGGCTGTCAGAGGACGCTGGAAGAGGTGGGCAGGGAATTCCATGTCACGCGGGAACGCATCCGCCAGATCGAAGCAAAAGCGCTTCGGAAATTGCGACATCCGAGCCGCAGTAAGAAACTGAAAGATTATATCGACTAAAAATGTATAAATTTGTCATATTCACAAATATAATAGATCGAGGTGAATATATATGACATTGAAGGATCTCAAAACAGGGCAGTCGGGAATCGTGGCGCGATTGGAAGGCACAGGCGCACTCAGACGGCGGCTGATCGATATGGGCGTAACGCCCGGTACGCGGATCCAGATTAAAACGATCGCTCCCCTGGGAGATCCGATCAAAGTAATCCTGCGCGGATATGAACTGTCCCTGCGCACCGACGATGCTGCGAAAATATACTTATGCGACTGAATAAGGGGATATAATGGTAGGAAACATATCATCGGAACATACAAATCGGAAAAATCTCAGAATGGCGCTCGTAGGGAATCCGAACAGCGGAAAAACGACGTTGTTCAACCATATGACAGGCAGCAACCAATACGTCGGCAACTGGCCGGGCGTAACGGTTGAAAAAAAAGAAGGAAAAGTCAAACAGGCGGAAGAGTACGGCTGCAACGTCACCCTCGTGGATTTACCGGGAATTTATTCTTTGTCCCCGTATTCCATGGAAGAAATCGTTGCAAGAGATTATGTTACAAAAGAAAAGCCGGATGTCGTAATCAATATTGTGGATGCGACAAATATTGAACGGAATCTGTATCTGAGCATCCAGCTGATCGAAATGGAACGGCCCGTCGTAATCGCCTTGAATATGATGGATGAAGTATACGCCAGGGGAGATACCATCAATGTCGAGGCGCTATCCAAATATTTAAATATCCCTGTGGTTCCCATCACGGCAAAAACGGGCGAAGGCACGAAAGAACTGATCAAAGAAGCCGTCCGCCAGGCGGACCGCGGTTTCGTCATAGAACCGGATGACTTGTACGATGATTATACCCATCAGATTCATCACAGGATCGATCATATCGTTTATCCGTATGCCAGAAGAGAAGGGCTTCCGGTACACTGGACCTCCATTAAAATGCTGGAGGGCGACGAGCTTTTGAAAAAGACGCTCGCCATTCCGGAAGAACAAATCAGCCGGATCGAAAAAATAGCGCATGAATATGAAAGCTCGAGCAAACTGGGCGACCGGGAGACGATGGTGGCCGACAGCCGCTACAAATACATCGAGAAAGTCGTTGCAAATTCCGTCATCAAGTCAAGTTTAGGCAAAAAGACGATCACAGAAAAAATAGACGGCATCGTTACGCATAAAATCATTGCGATCCCGATTTTCCTGCTGATCATGTTCCTGATTTTTACGCTGACGTTTTCCACGCTTGGCGCATTTCTGCAGAACGGCGTTTCCTATCTCATCGGCGATCTGTTTTCCCCTTTCGTATCGGGACTGCTCGATTCCGCCGGTTCGCCGCACTGGATCCAGAGCCTTGTTGTAGACGGCGTAATCGGCGGCGTCGGCGGCGTCCTTACGTTTTTGCCGCAGATTGCGATCCTGTTCTGCCTTTTATCCCTATTGGAGGACAGCGGGTATATGTCCCGGATCGCTTTTATCATGGATCGCCTGCTGCGGAAATTCGGCCTGTCCGGAAAAGCGTTCATTCCGATGCTGATGGGCTTCGGCTGCTCCGTACCGGCAGTAATGGCGGCGCGGACGATGGAAAATATGAAGGACCGGCGTATGACGATCATGCTGGTACCGTTTATGTCGTGTTCTGCGAAACTCCCGATTTACGGCTTTATCGCGCAGATCTTTTTTGTAAAATACAGGGGTCTCGTCGTATTCAGTTTATATCTGCTCGGCATCCTGTGCGGCATTTTATCGGGTATTCTATTCAAGCGCACCTTATTCAAAGGAGAGGACGCGCCGTTTGTACTGGAGCTTCCTCCGTACAGAATGCCGGGGCTGCGCAGTACGCTGCGCCACGTTTGGGATAAAACGGAACATTTTATAAAGAAAGCGGCGACGCTGATTTTTGGCATGAGCGTACTGCTATGGTTTTTGCAGAGCTTTGATTTTACGATGCATTTTACCGAAAACAGTGAAAACAGCATGCTCGGCATGATCGGAGGCTTTATCGCGCCGATCTTCAAACCCGCGGGGTTCGCAACATGGCAGGCGGCGGTCTCGCTGCTGACCGGTTTTGTGGCGAAAGAAGCCGTCGTTTCCTCGATGTGCTTATTCTATGGGATTTCCTCCACAGCGGGAGCGGAGGCGGCAGGAATTCTGTCTGGTACGTTTGGAACGCCGGCGGCGGCGTATGCGTTTCTCGTATTTACTTTGCTGTATGTACCGTGCGTAGCGGCTTTTGCTACGATGCGCCGGGAGCTCGGCGGCTGGAAATGGGCGCTGGGCAGCGCCGCATATCAAATCGGAATCGCGTATGTCATGTCCGTATTGGCATATACGGTGGGAATGCTGATTTTATAGAAAACAACGGTGAGAAAATTGAAATTTGTACCCTATATCTTAGCAGCGGCAATTATTGCCTGGAGCGTATATTCGCTCGTAAAATATTTTAGAAACAGAAAAAAACGGAACGCCTGCGGCGACTGCGGGGCATGCGGCGGGGATTCGTGCGGAAAATGCAACAGGAGTAAAAAATGAACATTTACAGAGGATCATTCGGGAATCAGGAGGAAGCGGCGGCGGGCCGGGGCGTAGGGCTTGGAAATTTCGACGGGATCCATGCCGGGCATACGGCGCTGCTTCAAAAATTGGTCGCGGAGTGTGCTGGGCGGAATTTGCGCTCCATGGTCTATACTTTTGAG
>JBKUJR010000084.1:0-4396 GCA_046952735.1 Clostridia bacterium
TGATAGATCAGGCTCCGTACTTTCTCATAGTAATGTTGTATCGTATGAGGATCTTCGCTCATCAGAAGGACGATGGTTTTTTCCAGTTTGTCCAATTTTAATTTTTCCGCCGAATGAAGGACTTCTTCCTCCGTATTATTGCCGGTTTCTGCGTTTTTTATATTTTTAATGGTTTTACGGGGAGCCGCCGCACCGGAGCCGGGATCCGCGCCGCCGCTGCGAATCCGGTCGAGTTCCGCCATAAGTGCGTCTTTTGATACGAGATATGTATCTGAAAACCAGTTCGCATACAAATCACGTTCCGCTTCCCCCGCGATTCCGGCCAGGATCTTTGTGGCGGCGCGCAGGAACATCGCCTTTGATTCTAAGGACGAGAGCGGATATTTCTCCGATATTTTACGAATCTTATATTCAATCAGCGATATCGAAGCATCGATCGCGGTCATCAGGTCTTCCACACCGTGTTTTCTCAAAAATTCATCCGGATCTTTTACCCCGGCATCTACCGCGGCAAGGGATAGCACCCGTACGCGGAAACCGGCTTCCGCTAAGATATCGAGGCCGCGCATTGTGGCTTTCTGTCCGGCGCTGTCTGCATCGTAACCAATAATGACCTCATTGAAATATTTTTTCAAAAGACGAGCCTGCATCTGTGTAAGCGCAGTGCCCAAAGAAGCCACCGCCCAGCTGATACCGGCCATATGCAAGGCGATGCAATCCATATACCCTTCTACAATAACGACGCGTTCGGACTGGGATTTTTTGGCCAGATTCAGGCCGTAAAGATTGTTGCCCTTACAATACGCGAGCGTTTCAGGCGAATTCAGATATTTGGGTACGGAATCGTCCAGCACCCGTCCCCCGAAAGCGATAATGTTACCGGAAACATCAAAAATCGGAAACATGACCCGGTTCCGGAATTTATCATAATAGCCGGACTTGTCCTTTCTGCGTGTGATCAGCCCCGCTTTTTCCAGCAGCGCCGGATCCGGAGCCGCATTGCTTTTCGTAAAATGCCGATACAGGGCATCCCATTGGTCCGGTGCGTATCCCAAACCGAATTTTTTGACGGTTTCCGCACGAATACCACGATCGTATAAATATTTCTGCGCATGCGGCGCGGTTTTGAGCGTATCATAAAAGAAGCGGGCGGCGATCCGGTTCACGGCATGGATGTCGCCGCGAATCCTGTTTTTTTCTTCTTGCGCCCTGTTGACGGCCCGTTCGAGCTTGATCCCCGCCCGTTCCGCCAAAAATCCCAGCGCTTCCGGATAGCTCAGATTTTCGGCAAGCATGATAAAGTTCACCACATTTCCGCCCTTCCCGCAGCCGAAACACTTAAAAATCTGTTTACCCTCATGGACGGAAAAAGACGGCGTCTTTTCATTGTGGAAAGGGCAGAGGCCCGTATATCCGCTGCCTTTCCGTTCCAGTTTCACATATTCGCCAATCACATCGCCGATATCATTTTTTTCTATAATTTCGTCGATCTGCTGCTGTGAAATCATGTCCGGTACACCTTTCGTAAAATAGTAATACAGCGGCGCCTATCGGTCGCTGCTGTATTATACGACAAAAAAAAAAAAAATCCTTTTTATTTCTATCAACAATAAGATAATAAATCCTCCGCATTCTTTACGAGCAGAATATACGCCTGATCATCGATCAGACGGAGCGCCCGGATCATTTTGCTTTGGGGAATCGAAATACAGCCTGCGGAATGCAGCGATCCCGGATACGTACAGTGGAGAAAAATCGCGGAGCCTTTTCCTTTTACCGTCGGATCGACATTGTAATTGACCATTGCCGCATAATTGTAAGAATAGCGGTAATCGATCAGATGCTCGGACGCGGCGGCACTCCAGGAAGCCGGCATTTCGCTGCCCCTGACATGTTGATTATACGTATCGGAATTTCTGTCCCCATCCCAATAATCGTCATCGTCGACCTTCTTGTATGCTTTCTTCAGACCGCCCGGATCGTCCTGGATGCCGAACAGCATCCCAAAGGAATAGACGCCTGCGGGCGACGTCCCGTCTCCTTCGACCCGGCCGGCCGGATCGGCAACGCCGCTCCGCCCTACGTAACCGGCAACCTTGAAGGTTTCTTTCCACGCGCCGTTTTGCTTTTCATATGTGTAAAATTTACACGTCGTCTTATCGCCGGGGTCCTGTATCGTCAAAAAAAGCGTCGCCGCATCGCTCGGGATTTTCAATTTCGGAAGGATACCCGTATAGTCATCCATATATTTTGCCGCTTTGATTTCTTCCAGTCCAGACATTTTATACCAATCCTCCGGTTCTTCATATTGAATCGCATATTTCGTCATTTCCGTTTCCACGGCTTCTTTTACAAAATCTTCTTTCACAGCTTCCTTGACCGCTTCGCTGGTATCCCACGTGAAATACCCCTCGCACATGGCTACATATACGTTTTTCGTGTCGTATACGACTGTTTTCGCTCCTGTAACGCTTCCCGTATCGTGAATAAATTCATAAAACATATGATCCGTGTCGTTCATATACACCGTAATTTGTCCGTTCGAATCGCCTTCGCTCTGTTTATCCGATTCTCCGCCGATGATCTTTAGCATATCTTCTATGGAATGCAACCGTTTGCACAGTGCCTCGGCAGCTTCCGTCCGGCTTTGATTCGTGCTGCTGTCTCCCCCCATGCTGAGTTTATAGGAAATATAGCGGAGGACTACGAAATCATATGTTTCTTTGTTCGTCTCATAATACTGTCTGAGCGCAGTTTCATCGAGATTGCCGCTTTGCAGCATAGTTTCTTCCATCGCCGTAGCACATTTCTCCGCGATCGACTCGCACAGCCGAATTTTCTGATATTGTTCGAAAGAGATCCCAAACAGCTCATGCGCAACGAGATCCGGTGAGTATGCTTCTTCCAGATTGAGCTGGTCATATTGCATTCTCAGATATTCCCCGGCATTCGCATGAATCGCGTTTTGTTCCTCCTGCGTAAGATAAAAATCTTTTCCGATGGCATACAGCAATTTCGTTTTCATCGCAATCGTATTGCGGTACGCCTCTTGTTGATCCCCCGTTTTATAGTAATAATAAATACATTCATATGTATAGATATTATTAAGCGAATCTCCGAACAATTCCATGTTTTCCTGGTAATGCTCCCCTTTTGTTTCCGGCGACGGCAGCGGCGAGGTCAGTCCGGCGACAACCTTGCCGTTATCCTGGGGCTTTTCGTCTTTCCGGCTCGAACAGGCGGCAAACAGAAATACAGATGCAGTCATGGCGGCTACGGCAACGATGATAAAGCAAATCGGTCGATGTTTCATTTTTCCTCCCTGAACCATTTAATAATCAAAAACAGAAAACGTCATATTATACAATATGTTCTGTACCACGTTATCGTATCTTCCGAACGCCGATTCCGTACCCTCCACCTGAACGACATAATAGGCCATCGCGCGCGCTGCAACGTACAGTTCTCCCTTCATTTTAAGATCGTCCTTCACATAGCTGTATGGCAATACGAGGAATTCGATCGCCTCCGCATCATACTTTTTCTTTGTGGAATAGCCATACCCTGCCGCTTCATGTTCTTTTTGAAATTGCTCAAAAACGTAATCCGCAATCACTTCCGGCTTCATCGGCGGTTCCTTTTTCTCAGGAGAAGAAGAGGCCGGCCCCCCGGACACGTTTGGCGTTGCAACCGTTCCGGGCGTCGGTTCTGGCGAAGGCGCAGAAGAGGCATCCGGAGCGGCGGAAGGCACCAAGGTTTTGATGTATTCATATAAAGCATCATATTCCTTATAATAAAACGTCATCGTAAGATCCGTATTTCTCTCCATCCCCGCCCGCGGATCGATCGTTGCGGGGGAAGACGGCGCAGGAGAGACTGTCGGCGCAGGGGTCGCTCCCCCTGCGGCAGTGGGGCCGGGCGAAACGGAAACTTTTTTCAAAGGAAATAGTTCGAGGACGATCCCTTCTCCTGCATTCAGGAAAAATCCATATGAATCGACGTTTACATCCCAGTCGTCCGGATAAAACACCCGGAAGAAGTAGCGCGACGCGTTATACATAGAATCATATGGCGTCTTTTCCTCTTCCTCCTCCTCTATGTCTGCTTTAAAGAAACTAATAAAGGATACGGCAACTGCGACGACCATTACGATCACGATGCAGAATATAAAAGTCTTTCTTTTGTTCGACCATAAATTTCCTTTTGTTTTCATTTTCATTTCCCCAAATCGATCTTCAGGCATTCTCCCATCCGCATAAGGCGGCAATCGACGCCCAATTTTTCTGCTTCCTGCATAAAAAGAAACGGGTTTCCGCCATGCTCAGCAAAATTCCAGAAATGGCTGGGAACCGCCATGCCCGCATGCAGGTTTTTCGCAAGAAACGCCGCTTCCGTT
>JBKUJR010000085.1:0-4039 GCA_046952735.1 Clostridia bacterium
TCCCTGCGATTTGTCTCGATTTATTGGGAGACGTCCTGCTGCTTCCGCGGGGCGAAGCGCTTACGCTGGCGGAAGAGATTCTCCGCGCAGCAGGGAGCAGGAAAAGCGCCGGACACTTTTTACAGGCAGTATCCCGCGTCAAAAACGGCGCTTCCTATGAGGCGGCAGGTATCGAGGAAACGCTGTATACGGCATATTGCTCCCGTTTGCGGCAATTAGGCGCGCTGGATTTTGACGATTTACTGACGGAAGCATTAAAACGCAATGCCGAAGGCCGTAAACATTTCAGCTATCTTTTGGTAGATGAATTCCAGGATATCAACGCCATTCAATACGATCTGATCCGCGCTTGGAATAAAAAGGGAAAATCCCTGTTTGTCATCGGCGATCCGGATCAATCGATTTACGGGTTCCGCGGCGCGACCGGCAGCTGTTTTCAACGTCTGCAGGAAGATTTTCCTGAAACGCAGGAGATCCGCCTTCTGGAAAACTATCGTTCGACGCCGCAGATTCTCCAGGCCGCGGCCTGTATCATTGAAAAGAATCCCGGCGGATCCCGCCGCTTGTCGGCGCACCATCCATCCGGCCCGGCCGTACGCCTGATCCGGACGGCCGATGATTTTTCTGAAGCAGTGACTATCGCAAAAGAGATCGGAGCGATGACGGGAGGCGTCGATATGCTGGAAGCGCAAAACATGCGTCATGATCGGGAAGTGCTGGCATTTTCCGATATCGCAGTGCTCTGCAGGACGCATCGCCAGCTGAATCTGATCGAAAAATGTTTGCAGCACGACGATATCCCCTGCATCGTCAGCGGCCGGCAGGATTTTTTAGATCTGGAGGAAGTACGGGGCGTGTTGGCTTTTTTCTATTCGCTGCTGGATAGGAGCGACGGCGCTGCTCTCGAAACTGCGCTGCGCCTGCTGTGGAACTGTCCGCCGGAATCTCTGGAAAACCTTCGGAAGACTTATGCGGAGCAGGACTGCTTTGCTCCGGATCGATTCGAAGCAATCGTTCAGGGATCCGCACCGTTAGAAACATGGCTCCGCTGCGCGCAGGAGTGGCTTCCGCTGGTCAAAAAAGAAAAGCCCTGGAAGCTGATCGCCCGATGGGAAGAGCGGTACGGCGCTTCCGCCAACCTGGAAAAGCTTCGAAATACAGCGGTATTTTATTCCGGATTTGATGAATTATGGAAAGCGCTGGCGATCGGTGAGGAAATCGATCTGAACCGCGCGGCAGGGAAGGGCTGGCAGTCCGGCGCCGTCCGCCTCATGACGCTCCATGCCGCCAAAGGCCTGGAATATCCTGCGGTATTCGTTGCCGGAATAAAGGCAGGCGTACTTCCTCTGGAAGCCTCCGGCGTAAAAGCCGATCAGGAAGAAGAACGGCGTCTTCTTTATGTGGGAATGACGCGGGCACAGGAAGAGCTTATTCTTACTGGCAGCGCGCCGCCGTCTTCCTTCTTGGAAGATCTCCCCGCCGGCGTAGTCCGGGAAAAAGCAGGCAGCTGCCAGGAACGGATCGTCGAACAGCTCCGTTTCTTATAAGCGATCGGAGGTTTGGACCATATTTTGACAGCAACAGTGCGTTGCTTGGTTTTTTGAAAGCCGATGCTATAATACCTATGAGGTGATAATTTATATGGAAACAAAGGATATTATACTTGAACTTCGCACCAAAAGCGGATTGTCCCAGGAGACGCTCGCAGAAAAAATCCATGTAACGCGGCAGGCCGTATCTCGTTGGGAAACCGGAGAAACCGTGCCAAATACGGAAACTTTAAAATTGCTGTCGAAGCTCTTTGACGTTTCGATCAATACGCTTTTAGGCTCTCCCCGCAACTTGATTTGCCAATGCTGCGGTATGCCGCTCGAGGATTCCTCCATCAGCAAGGAGCCGGATGGCGCATTGAACGAAGAATACTGCAAGTGGTGTTATACAGACGGAAAATTCGTCTACACAAGCCTCGAAGAATTAACGGATTTTCTGGTAGGACATACGTCGAATGAAAACTGGCCTCCGGAGCAGGCAAGAACCTTTTATGAGGAGCAGCTGCCTAAACTCAAGTATTGGAAACACGCAGAAGAATGAAACATCGGGTCCGGAAAAAATATTTACTATCTCTCTGAGAACGCGGCGGCAATGCCGCCGCTACCGTTCGAATTTCCAGCGGATATATCGGGAGATGCTGTCATAGTCGCCATAGATGGACTTCAAATTGATTCCGACGCTGTCTAATTGCTGCAGCATGGCGGCTTTCTGCCGGATTTTTAAAACGTAGGACGGCTGAATTCTCTGGTATATCATTTTACTGGAAAACCAGTCGTTTTGCGCAATATGCATTTGATAAATAAAAATCGAATTCTGGTTATTGATCCGGCCGGAAATATTGGGCGGCTGATAAGCATAATAATAGGGAAGCGTAAAGGCATGGCAGGTGTCGTCTATATCGCGGATATCCATGAGAATTTGGACGAAAAAACGCAGTAGATCATGGAAATGATTATAAAAATCCGGTTCAAAAGCGACTTCCGGGTCCATATCCTGATACCTGTCTAAAAATGCAAACGTCCCTTTCTGTTTGCAGTCCGCAAAATAATTAATGTAAAAATTAAAATCGCCGAACTCTTTTTCCGTTTCCAGTCTTTTGCGATAGTATTCCATACAGGCATACGCTTCCTGCATATCTTTATAAGGATTTTTATTATCGAACGGCTGAGATAAGAAATGCGCAAACCGCTTGTATACTGCGTTTTTTTCATATCCGGCAGGAAGAAACTTCATGAGCGACTGCAGACAGAGCAAAAGCTGCTGTTCAAACACGCAATCGTCTTCATATTCTTCGTAAGACTGCATTTCTTTCATCTCTCTATAATCGGTAAGCGCATTTTCACACAGTCTGAGATAACCTTCCCAGATTTTTGAACTGCTGGAAAAAGTACTTCCATCCGTATGAAGCAGGCTTTTTTTCGGAATAAAATATACGTATCCGTCATTGGATTTTGCAGCGGCATTTTCATCATAACATGCAAAAAACAATGAAATCAGCGGGGAATAGGTAAAATCGATTAAATTCGTCGGAAAACCGTTATGCTGTGCAAAGGCTAAAAAATGTTCTTGCTGCATAGGGGTTAAATCATTGCCAATGATATTGTAAAATTCATCCAGCTGCTGCTTTCCGTAATATTTTCGCTTGGTATGGTAAGGACGCAGCGCGGAAGAAAGGATTTCCGGATATGCTCCTGCTTGCCCGCGGGAAACATAGCGATCCAGTCCGTACCTCTCGATAACAGCAAAATATTGTGACAAAGAGTTTATTTCAATAGTATTATTCTGGTTCAAACAGTCACCTCAAATCATATCCCGCAAAAATTATATCAGAATTGTCGAAAATCAACAAGAAAAGAACAAAATGTTCTTCTGGCAAGCTGAACATAGATTCGCCGGAATCAGAAAAGTTTCCGGCGAATTCTTTATGATCGGTGATCCGGTCCCATAAAAGAGACCGATGATGAAAACAACAATCGGGATCAGATGCCATTTCTTAAAACATAATTCTCGTTTCATTCTAAAATCTCCTTTTATGATGGCGATTTTGTAATCTGCACGGTCAGATTTGCGGCGCGGTTTTTTCTCAGCAAACCGGCAACATTTCAAAGCTCGTCTGCTTTCAGTATATACTGTTATATCCCAAGCCCTCTGCTTATACCTTCGGCAAAAGCATCTATATTACCAGAAAATCCATTTTACTTTTTATTTCATATTACCACTGTATTGGCAAAAGTCAAGATTTTTGATCGTCACGATATGTGCGCCAACCGTATTGCAGACCTTATCGACACCCGGGAGCCATCCCGCATCCATTGCCTGCTCAAAGATATAACCGCGTTCCAGGAAGCTGCAGGTTACTGCCGCGGATATTGCCTTTACATTTTCCCGCAGACGTGCAGGCAGATCCGTTTTGATGATATCAACCGTCTTTTTATAGACAGCGTGATATTTTTGACGGATATTTTCAGCAATATGGTGCAGTTCCTCC
>JBKUJR010000086.1:0-3834 GCA_046952735.1 Clostridia bacterium
AGTATTGTATGAAGAAATATAAATTGCTTTCCATTTCATTAGTCATCGGGCTGCTGATTTCCGGCTTTCCGGTCCGCGCTGTGCCGGAGGCTTCCCATGCGCGGCAGGAGCCGGCGTTTGCGCAGGAGGCGGTTCGGGATAAATTGTTTCTGGAAGAAGATATCCCGGAGATCATCGGATATGAACAGGCGGCGGCCGAGCTTTATACAAAGCGGCTGCGGGAGGAAGAAACGAGCTTAAACGAAATCGTGCTGCGGGATACGAGCGGGCATGACACGCGGTATCTGTACGCATTTCCGGTAAAATACAAAGAGGGCGAAGAAATCAAAGATAAGACGCTGGATCTGGAAAGCGTCCGGCAGGGGGAGCAAACGTTTTACCGTTCGGCCGGCAACGATATCGTCACCACCTTCAGCGACAGTCTTTCCGAAGGGATCCGCCTGCAATATGAGGAAGTATCTCTGACGCTGAAGCCGGAAGGAGCGCTGCAAACCATGAAAAGCAGCGCAGCGCCTATTTTACCCGGGGAAAAACAGAAATTCGTTTCTTTTGCAGCGGAGGAGGCTGTAGGCTGCAGCGTATCTCCGACTTATATGGGGTTTTCGGAAGAACTCGTCATACAGGAGGGGGCGGAGCAGCGGGAATTTGCATTCCGGCTTTATACGCATGGCTTGGAGCTATATCAGAATGCTTCGGGGCAGCTGCTGCTGCGCAATGCGGAACAGGAGACTGTCGCTTATGTATGCGACGCCGTCGTTTTTACTGCGGACAACCGGAACAACCGGCTGCTTGCATACTCCTTTGAACCAGTCGTACCGCGGGAAGAATACGTACTGCGTCTCGCCCTTTCCGAGGAATACAGGGCGGATGAGAATACCGCATATCCGCTGCGGGTGAGCAGCGGGATCGAGATCAATAAAAACGGCGCGATCGAAGATATTACGATCAACAGCAGCGCAGGCTCGGCCGGACAGTCCGGTTCCCTGTTTGTGGGGAAACGAAGCTCGTTTGGAAAGTCCAGAATCCTGATGAAGTTTCCGGGGCTCAATCTTTCTTCCATCAACGCAACTAAAATTAAGAGTGCCTCCATCGAAATCCGGGATTTGCTGTGTGAGAGCGAATCGATGGTGGTGCGATGCCACCCGTTCAACGGAGGCGCCTGGAGCGAAAGCGAAGCGGATTCGATCACATGGGGGAAGGTCTATGCGGATAATTATTACGCGTATAACGTGAGCCGGAATATTTATTACGGGAACGGAAATGCGGCGAATGATTCCCAGCGGTATTCCTTTGACGTCACGGCGATCGTGCGCGGCTGGAAAAACGGCACGTACCATCAGGGGGCGGGCGTTATTTTCAAGGCGGATGCTGCCGTTGAAACGGGCGCGCGTTATATCAATAAAACGTTTGCTTCCTCCAACAACAGCTCCTATAAGCCCTGCCTGAAGCTGGAAATAACGCCTTATCAGCAAAGCGTTACTTTTACGGCAAGAGAAGTAACGATGGTAGAGGGAAACAGCCGAACGCTTGACTATGTCACAACGCCTGCGACGGGAGGATATGTCAGCTTGCTCACGCCAAATCAGACTGCTGTTTCCATTGATTCTGCCTCAGGAGAAATTACAGGAAATATGCCTGGCCGTTTCCCTGTGACAGCGGCTTTTTATCATCCAGATTCGCAAATGACTGTTATAGATGTTTGTTATATCACCGTACTGCCGCGGCAATCGGTTTCTTCCGGCATTTATAAGCTTCGAAACAAATACAGCGGCGACTATCTGACTTCAAACAGCAACGCTTCCGTCACGTTAAAATCCGCTTTATCTGTGGGAAGCGACGGGAGCCAGTTGTGGTATATCGAGAATTACGGATCTTATTGCGTGATTTATTCTCTGGGATTGCGGGATTCAAGCTCTTTTGGGGAAAAGGAAATGGTCTTCTCCACGAATTCATCGGGAAATACGTTATTGCTCTACAATGAAACGACAGCTTATAAGAAATGGCTCATAAGCCGGGCATATGCGGACGTCTGTTTTATCAGCCAATATGATGTGGTGAATTTAGCTTTAAAAGCAAACAGCTCGTCTTCAGCCCCTGTATTATCAGAGGTCAATCATAACAACGCTTCGGAATGGAACCTGATTCGGATCGACGAGCAGACCTTCAATAATTATTACGGAGGGACGATCGGTCAGGGAGGCAGGCTATATGTAAAGATCCAGGTCGATTCCTCCGCATATAAAAACGGGATCTATCAGGCGGGCGATATCGAGGCATGGAGAAGATGGCGGGGCGTTTCGCCGGGTGTTGTAATTTATGGACCGACGGAAAGCGTGCCCTCCGGCGTCAGCCCTTATGTGGTCACAATAAAGGGTAGTGAGAACAAAGATTCTTTTCCAGGAAACAGCGTTGCCTTTTTTATTGCATTTGTGGGTCAAGATTATGCAGATCCTTGGGATAATTATAACCGGGGAGAAATTATTCTCGATGTACGTACAAACGGAGGCTTAGCTAATGGCGACGCCACTTATCGAAAGAAAGTAATCACACATGAGCTGGGCCATGCTTTCAAATTAGCGCATCCGCATGAGGGGGCGCATTTGGCAAGCGTAGCAAACGGCAGAGGGCAGTATAATAGCAACAAGGAGGTGGCCTCCGTTATGAATCAGGGGAGCATATATGATGCCAACAATAATGCGACAGCGTATCCATCGACGCACGATATCATTAATTTAAAAAATAAATGGGGGTATTGATTATGAGAAAACTTATTTTGCTGATATTCAGCAGTATGCTGATATTCAGCGTAAGCTGTACGGGAAAAGAACTCACCTTTGAAGAGAAAATGATGTTGTCAGGAAATACGAATGACACCGCAGACCGTCTTATTGATGAATCGATTAAAACGTTTGAGGATTATGAACAAAAGGAAATCATACCTCGTTATAAAGATCCTGCAATTGTAAAAGTAAAGTGTAATAAGGTCAATCATTATCTGTATATCAATGATGGTTTATTGCGTTGTAAGACAATAAATATTGTAACAATTACGGAGGTAATAAAGCTATATGATGAGGATGTATATCAGGAGAATCAACAAATTGAATTGTTTCAGCATTATGGCTATATGCCAAGAGATAAAGATGGAGGACTGGACACCTTTTTTGAAAAAGAATATCATTTAAAGAAAGAAGAAGTATATCCAAAAGAAAATAGCGAGTATTATGTAGATCTAAACAGAGGATATCACTATGTAATGATGTCTGTATTTGAAGATACTGTCCCGTTGGATGAGGACGAAGAGTATCTGATGGTTCTGGAGTCTACGGTGTCCGCCGAAGACAACAGCAGAAGATACCATATTGCGATGGTCGTTCCCTATAATACTGAAAAATACAGGCGCGTATTCAACAACGAATGCGGATTTGTGTTTTCGGAATATGAAATGAACCTGAGAAACGAATTGCGAAAGACTTTTATGGAATAGCCGATGCTTTTATCCGGCCCGTATTGTTTTCACGGGTCGGATGGCTTTACCGAATTGAGGGGGGGAAAACTGCAATGATATTGGTCAAAGGAGGGAGAATTATGCGAAAACTTATTTTGCTAATATTCAGCAGTATGCTGATATTCAGCGTAAGCTGCACGGGAAAAGAACTCATCTTTGAAGAGAAAATGATGTTGTCAGGAAATACGAATGACACCGCAGACCGTCTTATTGATGAATCGATTAAAACGTTTGAGGATTATGAACAAAAGGAAATCATACCTCGTTATAAAGATCCTGCAATTGTAAAAGTAAAGTGTAATAAGGTCAATCACTATGTTTATATC
>JBKUJR010000087.1:0-3750 GCA_046952735.1 Clostridia bacterium
TTTCTATCCTATTGGTTCTGGCATTGTCGCTTCTGCCGTCGGCTGCGATTCCGGCTTCAGATGAAACCGAATCCGCGGGAACAGAGCGTGCAGGAGAGGCAGACGGCGGTGGTTTTTCAAAAAACGAGGTGATTTATGCCTCGCTCTCTTCTGAAGGCGAAGTAGATGCAATTTACGCCGTCAATCATTTTGAAGTGCAAAAGCCGGGGTGGATTCGGGATCATGGAGCATATACGGTCGTTTCCAATCTTACGAGTTCCGATTCTCTGACAGAAAAAGACGGCGCGGTGGAATTTTATACGGAAGAAAAAAATTTCTATTATCGCGGCGATCTCATCTCGAAAGCACTTCCGTGGAATTTTAAAATTTCCTATGATCTGGATGGCGCTGCACAATCTCCAAACGAGCTTGCCGGCGCAACAGGAAATCTCGAGATCCGGATCGAAGTATCGGAAAACGCTGCTGTAAATCCTATATTTTACAAGAATTATATGGTACAGATATCGCTGACGCTGGATACGGAGCAGTGCTGGGGGATCGAAGCGCCGGGTGCAACGATTGCCGATGCAGGAACGAATAAGAGCATTCATTTTACAATGCTTCCGGGGCAGAGCGGGATTTTCCGGGTACAGGCAGATGTGACGGATTTTTCCATGCAAGGCATTGAAATTTCCGCTGTCCCGTTTTCCATGCAGCTGAATTTGCCGGATTCGGAGCAACTGGCTGCGCCCTTTCAATCGCTCGCAGACGCTGTGAACGCGCTCAATACCGGGTCGGAAACATTACGGAACGGGGCCGAATCGCTGGCAGCGGGAGCGGATGCGCTGAAAACGGGATCTGCCGAAATCCAGGCAGGGCTTTCTCGTATTACAGAAAGTTCGCAGCAATTGTCGGAAGGCTCTGCGGAAATTGCACAAGCGTTTTCCTATATTGCTTCTGCACTTGACGGCAGTCCGCTCTCGGATGCGGAGCTTATGCAGAATCTGACGCAGCTGCCCGGAGGCCTCTCTGCGCTCGAAGACAGCCTGAAAAAAATCGCAGAGGGTCTCAGAAATTTAAATAATGCGTTTCAGACTGCATATGCTGCGTTGGATACGGCTATCCGGAAGATTCCCGCGGCGGAAATCACGCCGGAACAAATCGAAGCGCTTTATGCTTCCGCAGGCCTGGAGCAGGCAGCTACCATCGATACGCTCGTTTCTTCTTATCGAGCGGCGAAAATCGTTCGGCAAACGTACCTTCAGATTCAAAATGTATTTGAGGCGGCAGCTTCGGAAACCGATCCTATAGCATCCTCTGTTGAAATGGTTTCAAAAACGCTCGGGAACATTTCCGAAGAATGGCGGAAAGCGTTTGCCGGTATGGACGCGGAGCAGCTTACGCGAATGGTGCCCGGACTTTTGGAATTATGTGCGCAATATGCGGATTTTCATGCAGGTCTGAAATCCTATGCCACAGGGGTGGGAACGCTGTCTGGCGAATATGATACGTTTCATGCCGGCGTCCTGCAAATGAACAACGGCGCGGGAAAGCTTGCGGACGGGATTTCTGGATTTCAAGAGGGGCTTGGGCAGCTCGATTCGGAAGCTTCCGGAATCCCGGATCGCTTACAAACGGAAATCGACAGTCTGCTGGGGCAGTACGACGCTTCGGATTTTAAAGCGGAATCTTTTCTCTCCGGGGAAAATCAACAGATTGGAAGCGTCCAGTTCCTGCTGCGGTGCGAAGGGGTAAAGAAGGAGGCCACGAACGGCGAACCTCCCGAAGAACCGGCAAAAGAAACGTTCTGGACCCGTCTCAAAGCGCTGTTTACAAACAAATAGAAAAATGGCGGCCTTCAAGTATTTTTGCATTTTGATCCGTGTCTATTGCATTGACTTCATATCAGGGAAAGGGCAACGGATATATGCCGCTTGCGGAAGGCATCGAAGTGGCGAAAGGAAAAGAAATCGCGAAGTTTCCAATGGCAAAACGGAGCCGATAGACTATGATGATCTGTTCCGTAATAAATATGGTTTGAGCGCGCCTCGCGGATGGGAATGGCAATGCATAGAGCGCGCCAAAGAATTCATGGAAAGCAAATAAGCCGTCCTCTTACCGCCGGGAAATTGCGTAACAGCATTTCCCGGCGTTTTTATCTGGAAAAAAGACGCAAAGCTATGATATAATAAAAAAATTCCAATCCTTGTTTCAAAAGGCGAGAGGAGAACGGAAATGGTATTTGATTTTAAGAAAGAATATAAAGCATTTTATATGCCGAAAGAAAAGCCTGAAATTATCACTGTGCCGGCGGCGAATTATATTGCGGTCCGCGGCAAGGGCAATCCGAACGAGGAAGACGGAGCGTATCAACAGGCGGTGCGCGTTTTATATGCGGTCGCATATACGTTGAAAATGAGTTATAAAAGCGATTATAAAATCGAGGGCTTTTTTGAATATGCAGTGCCGCCCCTGGAAGGGTTCTGGTGGCAGGAAAACGTGGAAGACGTCGATTTCAGCGATAAATCTGCTTTTCATTGGATTTCCGTCCTCCGCCTTCCTGATTTCATAACGAAAGAGCATTTTGATTGGGCGGTCCGGACGGCGGCGCAGAAGAAGCGTATGGACTGTTCCTCCGCGGAATTTTTAACGATAGACGAGGGCTTGTGCGTTCAGATTCTGCATGTAGGCGCATTTGATGACGAACCGAGATCAGTCGCTCATATGGATGCGTTTATACAGGAAAAAGGATATGAAAACGACAGAACCGGCAATCGTTTTCACCATGAAATTTATTTGTCGGATCCCAGAAGGACGGCGCCTGAAAAATGGAAAACAGTCATAAGGCATCCGATAAAACGCATAAAAGGGCAGGAAAGCTCTTGACTTAGAGTAAACTCTAAGCGCTATACTGATACAGTTTTGGCACAGCCTGTGACAGAGAGGAAGAGTATGCTATTGCGGGAAGCTCGATGGGGAACCGGCAATAAAAATTGATGAAAAGTAAAGGAGTAAAGCATATGAAGAAATTAGGATTTGGGCTAATGCGTCTGCCGCAGAACGATCCGGAAGATCCGAAAAGCATCGACATGGAGCAGTTAAAACGGATGGTGGACGATTTTCTGGCGGAGGGATTTACCTATTTTGACACCGCCTATATGTATCACGATTTCCAAAGCGAAATTGCCATTCGGGAGGCGCTTGTGAAAAGGCATCAGAGAAGCGATTATACGCTGACGACAAAACTGCCGACGATGTTTTTGCAAAAGGAAGAAGATATGGAACGCATATTTCAGGAGCAGCTCGAGAAATGCGGGGTGGAGTATTTTGATTATTATCTGCTCCATAATCTGGGGGTTTCCCATTATGCGATTGCACAGAAATTCGACGGTTTTGCTTTCCTCCAAAAGAAAAAAGCGGAGGGGAGAATCAAAAAGATCGGGTTTTCTTATCATGACGATGCCCGGCTCCTCGATGAAATATTGACGGCGCATCCGGAAACTGAGGTGGTACAGCTCCAGATCAATTATCTGGACTGGGAGGATCAGGGGATACAATCCCGCAAATGTTATGAAATAGCCAGAAAGCATGGGAAAGAGATTATCGTAATGGAACCTGTAAAGGGGGGAATGCTGGCGCGCCTGCCGGATGAGGCGGAGCGGCTTTTGAAAGAGGCGGCGCCAGAGCGCTCCCTGGCCTCCTGGGCGGTTCGTTTTGCGGCGGGTCACGAAGGCGTTCTGACGGTACTCAGCGGTATGAGCAACATAGAAC
>JBKUJR010000088.1:0-3544 GCA_046952735.1 Clostridia bacterium
CGGGAAGGCGTCGAGCGTGCGTTCGTAAAATGCCAGCAATGCGACGGTTCCGCGTTTTGCGGCGATCTGCATTGCTTCTTCGACCGTTTTCGGGCCCCCTGAGGATTCGATCACGAAATCGGCGCCTTTGCCTCCGGTGATTTCCCGGATTTTTTCCGCGGCGTTTTCTTTGGTCGAATTTACGACGTGCGTAGCGCCGCATTTCAGCGCCGCTTCCAGCTTAAAATCTTTCCTGCCGACGACGATGACGCGTTTTGCGCCTTTGGCGCTTGCCAGCGCTGCGGCCCCCAAGGCGATTGAGCCCGTACCGATTACGGCGACGGTGGTTTCCGGCTGGATTTCATATTTTTTTATTGCGCCCAATGCGATTGACAGCGGTTCCGCCAGCGCGGCCTGTTCCAGGCTCACGTTGTCTGCCAAGGGATATGTATGGCATTCCGGCATATACATATATTCCGCATAACACCCGTCCCAGCAGTTGATCGTCCCTACCGACATGATTTCCGTGCAGCCGAATCTGTTTCCGCGTTTGCAGTTATCGCATTCTCCACAGGAAACGCCGTTGTCGGTAATTACGCGGTCGCCCTTTTTGAATTTCGTTACGTTTTCCCCCACTTCTTCAACGATTCCGGACCATTCGTGTCCGATTCTGCAGGGATATTTGATCTCGCCGCTTTTGACGAAGCTGCTTTCCCCTGTATAGATGGCCAGATCCGTGGCGCAGATTCCCGTCCAGGCGACGCGGATGAGGACTTCCTCTTTTTTGAGCGGTCGCATTGCTACGTCTTCGATCCGCATGTCGCGCGGACCGTATACGGTGATTGCTTTCATCGTCTGGTTCAATTAAGATTCCCCTTTCAGCTTTTTTTCGATTTCTTCGCGGTATGGCATCGCAGGCGACGTTCCCTGCCGCGTTACCGAGATCGCTGCCAGCGCGTTTGCGAACAAGATAGCGTCTTTGACGCTTTTCCCTTCGGCAAGTGCTGCGCAGAAGCCGCCGTTGAACGCGTCTCCCGCGCCCGTTGTGTCTACGGCTTTTACCCGGAACGAGGGAACCATTCCTTCAAAGTCTTTTGTTTTGGCGTATACGCCTGCTTTTCCCATGTGTGATGACGTTCCCGACGCCTTTGGCCAGAAAGCAAGCTGCTGCTTTTGCCGCAGTTTCTTCGTCTATGACTCTGATGCCGGTAAAAAATTCCGCTTCTGTTTCATTGGGCGTGATGTAATCGACGTCTTTTAAAAGGGCTTCGTCGATTTTACCTGCGGGAGCGGGATTGAGTACGACGATTTTACCGTATTTCCGCGCGAGTTTTATGGATTCTGCGATGGATATCTCGCTGGATTCGAGCTGCGTGAGCAGTACGTCGCATGTTTTGAATTCTTCTTCTGCGCGATCGACTTCTTCTTTTGTGATCGTATCATTCGCGGCTTTTAACACGATTATACGGTTTTCTGCCGTTTCCGTGTTGATTTCGATGATGGCAGAGCCCGTCTCGCCGCCTTCCTGGGTATAGACGTATTGTTGCGTCATATTTTCGTTTGTGTAATGTGCGCGTGCGATATCCCCCATGAAGTCGGTGCCGATTTTTGTAATCATAACGACTTCTGCGCCTGCGCGGTTTGCCGCGGTTGCCTGGTTGGAGCCTTTCCCGCCGGGGCCGAATTTGATCGTCTTTCCGGGAACGGTTTCCCCGTCTGTTGGAAAACGCGGTGTGAATACGGCAATGTCGGTGATGAAGGATCCTGTTACGACGACCTTGCCTTTTTTATTTTGTTTCATATCGCTGCCTCCTATTTCTGGACAGAAAGAAACAACTTCCATTTTAAAGAGTCGTCTGCGGGGATCGTTACATCCGCGCCGCGGGCTTCTGCGGCGCCCGGCGTATCGTTCGGTCCGGTGCAGAATTCTGCTGCGACGTTGTACATTCCTTTAAAATTTCCGTTGTTGATCCATATGCCGAGATATCCGGCGTTTTCACATTTTATTTTTATTTTTCCGTAATGGACTTCTCCCTGATACGGTTCTTTTATGTAAAATTTATAGGCATTCCCTGTTTGGGTGTGCTTCATGCTCTGCAGCAGGCCGCTTCCGTTTTTGATTTTTACCGTTGTGCCGCGCTGTGCAACGGAGGGGTCTTCGCAGAACATGAATTCCGCTTCATATTCTTTGTTTTCTGCCAGCTTTACTGCTTCGCCTTCTTTTGCCTGCAGCATCAGATGCGAGGCCCAGATTGCTTTGAGCGGCTTCCCGCTGATGTTCCGGACTTCGTATGCGATTTCGATTCCTCCTTCGTGTTCTTTATATTTTTTATTGAAAATATAATCGCCGAAGGGGGAAAGCACGGACATTTGCAGCGAGAGCCCGCCGTCTTTGATTATGGTATAGGCGTGCGGCAGTCTACAGACTTCTCCGTGATCGGCGTATTCCCGTTCTCCGTTATACCACGGATCGATCGTTGGGAACAGATCGTCGAATGCGGAGCATTCGCTGTCTACATAGCTTCCGTTGAACATGAGGTCTTTATATATCGTGCCTTCTGCCTGCGCAAGCAGTTCTTCACTGGAATTTCTTTCTCTGAGCGATACCATTTTACCGCCCTGCGGTAAAATGATACATTCCAGAGATGAGGTGAGAAGTTTTATTCCCTGTTTGTTTTTGTATGGGGCATTACAGATTTCCAACGTTTTCAGCACCTTCTATGATTGCGATCCCTGCGGAGGTCCCAAGCCGTTCGGCTCCCGCTTCTATCAGGGCCAGAGCGTCTTCATACGTCCGGATTCCAGAGGATGCTTTGACATGGACGTCTTCGTATTCCGGGATATTTTCTGCCATCAGCTTGACGTCTTCTACCGTAGCTTTTCCTGGCGATACTCCTGTGCAGGTTTTTACAAATTGTGCGCCTGCGTCGCATGCCAGCTTTGTTGCCATCGATTTTTCGTACTCTGTTAGGAGTCCGGTCTCGATAATGACTTTGACGGTTTTGCCCTTTACCGCTTCTACTATGGCTTTGATTTCATCTCTGACATAGTCGTAGAGTCCGTCTTTGAGCGCGCCGATGTTGATTACCATATCAAATTCATCGCATCCGTTCTCGTATGCTTCCTGCGCTTCCATCACTTTGATTTTTGTCGTATTTGCTCCGAGAGGAAATCCGATCACGGTACACACATTGACATCTGTTCCCTTTAAAAGGGCTTTCGCCAGCGAAACGTTATACGGGTTTACGCATACTGAGGCAAAATGCCATCTCGCCGCTTCCGTACATAATTTTTCGATGTCCATCTTTTGCGCCATAGGCTTCAAATTAGTATGATCGATATACTTACTGAGTTGTTTTTCCATCATAGAACCTCCAATAATAAAATTATTAATTAGCATCAATTTGGTATTACCAATTATAAAAACATGATACACCAAACCGCCTCTCAGGTCAATATCAATTTTTATCAAAATTTCAATGAATTTTTGACTTTTTACTCGCAAGGTAACAGCTGAGTAAAAACCCTGTGCAGGAGGAAAAAGATGGAGGAAAAAGAAAGAACT
>JBKUJR010000089.1:0-3533 GCA_046952735.1 Clostridia bacterium
CGGTACATCAATCTGGACGGATACCTCGTGGGAAAACGCATTTTAATCCTCGGTTCCGGTGATATCGGCTTAATCATGGCACGGCGTCTGACGCTGGAAGGAGCAAAGGTCCTGGCCTGTATAGAGCTTATGCCATATTGCAGCGGACTAACACGAAATATCGTACAGTGTCTGGAAGATTATGGAATTCCGCTGTACCTATCCCATACGATCACAAATATCGAAGCCTTCAATGGCAGGGTAAACCGTGTCGTCGTTTCCGCTGTGGACGAAACGCGTCGGCCGGTTCCAGGCTCCGCAATTTATTTCGATTGTGATACGGTTTTACTTTCCGTCGGCCTGATTCCGGAAAACGAACTGACCAGAGAAGCAGGAATCGCAATCGATCCCAGAACGAACGGCCCCGTTGTCTATGAAAATATGGAAACCGCCGTGCCCGGCATTTTTGCCTGCGGCAACGTGGTTCATGTACACGACCTTGTCGACTACGTATCCTCGGAAAGTGCGCGCGCAGGCGCAGCGGCAGCAGAATACGTGAAAGCTTTCGATAAAACGGAACAGCAAAGCAATCGAAAAACGCTGGAAATCCGCACTGCCCCGGGCATTGCTTATACGGTTCCGCAGCGCATCCGGCTCCCGCTAAACACCGAACGGCTGGATATCTATTTTCGAACAAACCGAATATACGGAAAATGCAGGATCGATCTGTTCGGCATTTCCGGTGAAAAACAAGAATTTCTTCTGTCCTATTGTAAAGAATATATGACGCCGGGAGAAATGCAGCGGATCCGTATTCCTGCGAATCAAATAGAGAATCCGAACTATGGCGGAATTTTGATGGAGTGCCGGGAAACCACAGAGGGAGAGAACGCATGAAAGAGCTGATTTGTATCGTGTGTCCAAAAGGCTGCCATCTACACGTTGACGAACAAAATAATTTCGCCGTCACGGGAAACGGCTGTCCGCGCGGCGCCGTATACGGTAAGACTGAAATTTCTGATCCACAGCGCGTCTTAACTACTACTGTGAAAATCCGAGGCGCCGCCTGCCGGAGATGTCCGGTCAAAACAAATCGGAGCATTCCCAAAAAAGCTGTTTTTTCCGTAATGGAGTCTCTGAATTCTATAGAACTTACGGCGCCTGTGCACATCGGTGAAATCGTGATCGAAAACGTTTGCGGGAGTGGCGCCGATATCGTCGTAACCAGAAATCTGTAAGCCTGATCCGCACTTAACGGGATCTGCTCCCGCCTACCATTTTATTTTGTTCCAATCTATACTGCCGGAATATTTCACCATACCGGGAGCGATTTTGTGCATATCGGAATATTCGCTGATATTTCGCTCGATTTTCCCGTAGAGGTCGTTCTTGCGGTAACAGATCAGATCCTCTAAAATCGCAGGCAGCAGCCGTTTCCTGCGAAACTTCGGCAGAGACAGATACGTTTCACTCAGGAAGTCCGTATAAGGGGTGACATAATTCCGGAACAGGTAAAACTCTTTTGACCGCTCATACGTCAGGCGTTCTTGCAGGAGCATGCGCGCCCGGATCCCGATGATCGCATCTAAAGCGTGATACGCAGCGCTGTTCAACAGACGGAACACGGCTTCCGCGGATTCTTTTTCGGGAAGCTCGGAAAGATCGCCGTCGGATTCCTCCCGAAATCTACGGTCCAGCGCCAGAATTTCCTCGGATACAAAAACGTAGAACAAAAAGCAGACCACGGGAAGGCGAACGGCATAATAAAGATTTTTCTCCGGCACCTCCGGATATAATTTGATGTTATCCGGATAATTCCACAGCTTGGAATTATTATCCATACAGACGATTCCGCGGCGTCCTTCCAGCGCATAGCGCGCTTCAAAAGCAAAACCAAAGAAATAATTCATCGAATCATTATAGCCGAACTTGCGCAAATATGATTCATTGTCCACATAATAAACGGCGGACAGCAGCGATTTCAAATCGGCGCTGTCCCCGCGAAGCTCAAATCCGGCATAATTTTGGGTCGGTAATATCTGAATCATATAAACAGCCTCAATGTAAATTTTGTTCAGCTTGCCTTGTGTATATTGCACGTTGCCGTCGGCTCTGTCCCGGCGATAAAATGGCCTTTGATGACGGTATTTGCCTGACGGCATCCGTCTGTGGGAAGCAGATTCGAATTGCTGCATACCTCTACTTCTAAAATGTTGTTCGCATTTGTGAAATCTTTGTACTCCAAATCCGCGTGCAGGCGGTTCATGACTTTCGCCCACAATTTGATAGCAGCGCCATACTCAGCCGAAGACATCGTTTTTTGCATTTCATAGCCATACCAGACGGAACACGTATAATAAGGGGTGTATCCGCAGAACCAATAGTCGTACTTACTCGTCGTGGTACCCGTTTTCCCCGCGGTCGGAATCCTCTGGCCGTTCCCGTTCGACACCTGGGCATTCTTGCCCGTACCGCCCGTCACAACGGAGCGCAGAAGGTCCGTCATCATCGACGCGGTCCGGTAATCTTCATATACCACCGTAGGAGAACCGTTGTTTGTCAGAAGCGTTTTTCCATTAATATCCGTCACTTTTGTAAAAGTAACCGGCTTGTAATACGTGCCTCCGTTGGCAAAGGGCACGTATGCGGCGCACATTTCCTCTGTGGTGACGCCGGTATTGAAGCCGCCCAGCGCAAGCGAAAGCTGCGTTTCCGAGGTATGGTCCATGCCCAGCTTTTTCAGATACTGCAGATTCTCGGTGACATGGTCTTTATAAAGAGTGACGGCCGCCACGTTCGACGATTCCTGCAAAGCGGTCCTGATACTGATCGTACCGAGATAATAACCATACGAATTCGTCGGCCAGGGCTTCTCCGGGTTCTGCGGATCGAAAAATACCTGGACGTCGTCCACCGTGGAAGTATCATTGATGATATGCTGGTCGATCAGCGGACCGTACACAAGGAGCGGTTTGATGGCGGAACCCGGCTGCCGTCTCGCACTCGTCGCATAGTTGAAAGAAAGGCTCTTTGTTTTTTCCCCATATCCTCCGTACATCGCTAAAATATGCCCGTTCGTCTGATCCATGATCACGATGGAAGACTGCGCCATATCCGAAGGATCGCTATAAAGGTGGTTTACCGGGAAGTTCGCGGGATTGTTGTATTCTTCATCCACTACTTTCTGGACTGCGGGATCCTGCGTCGTATAAATTTTGACGCCGCCCTGATAGATCAAATCGTTCGCTTCCTGTTTCGTATAGCCCTGCGCCATAAATGCCTCGCGTACATCCGCGATTACGGCATCGACAAAATAGCTGTATATGGAAGCCGTAGCCGATTCTTTTTTATAGTCGTCGTTGATCTTGAGATTTTCCTGGATCGCCCCGATATACTCTTCGTCCGTGATAAATCCCAGTGAAAGCATTTTATCCAGAATCGTGATCTGACGCTTATAACAGTTTGCGCGTCCTTTCAGAGTAAGCGGGTTATAACGTGCGGGGTTGTTCGTAATGCCTGCCAAAAAGGCGCATTCAGCCAGGCTGAGATCCTTC
>JBKUJR010000090.1:0-3480 GCA_046952735.1 Clostridia bacterium
GTCTACATATAACGCGGACGATGAAACCTCCGGGTACTCTCGTGCGATTTCGAAAAATATTTTTCTCCAGAGCCGCGAGGATTCGAGGACGTTTGCCTTATCTACCAGACAAAGCTTTCCGCGCCGCAGCTTTGCGGCGGCAAAGCCCTTGCGTACGGCTTTTTCGATCTGATTGTTATCGTATCGCTCCGTATCGAACGCATATGTCGGCGTTGTGCCGCGTTTGCCGAAATAAATTCCGCTCAAAAGTTCCCGGATAATCAGAATATCGATCCCCCGCTCCAGAATGGGAGCCTTTAGAGGGCTGGCCGCCTGAAGCGGCGGATAAAGCGTTACGGGGCGCAGATTCGCAAAGGCGTTCATTTCTTTCCGCAGGCGCAAAAGCGCCGCTTCCGGGCGCAGGGACGGCTGTAGACGATCCCATTCAGGTCCGCCCACAGCGCCGAGCAATACGGCATCTGATTTCCGGCAGGCTTCCAATACGCTGTCCAAAACGGGTACGCCGTGCTTGTCGATGGAAATTCCGCCAAAGTCATACGTTGTAAAATCCAGTTCGAAACCGTATTTTACGGCGGCCGAACTGAGTACCTTCACGGCGCTTTCCACGATTTCCGGACCGATGCCGTCTCCGGGCAATACTGCTACATGGAACATAAAAGACCTCCTTTTTCAATGATATTTTTGATAAAGTCCGTAAAAGGACGTGCGAAAAACACTTTCCCGGACGTATGGTCGGTAATTTTACCCGTGTCGAAATCGATGGAGACGAGATCTCCCGCTTCCAATGCCTCGGCAGCTTCCGGGCATTCCAGGATCGGCAGGCCGATATTGATGGCGTTCCGGTAGAAAATTCTGGCAAATGATTTCGCAATGATCGCCTGGATTCCCGCCGCCTTGATTACGGCAGGAGCATGCTCCCGGGAAGAACCGCAGCCGAAATTGCTTCCTGCGACAATGATGTCGCCGGATTCGACCGTTTTCACGAAACCGGGATCGAGATCTTCCATACAGTGCATGGATAATTCCTGCATATCGGTAATATTCAGATAACGTGCAGGAATGATGACGTCGGTATCTACATTATCGGAATATTTTAAAATTTTTCCCTTCTTATGATTCAAGATATATCCCTCCTTCTATGGCACATTTTGCAGCCGTATAAGGACTGGCAAGGTAAATTTCTGAAGTTTTCGCTCCCATTCTGCCTACAAAATTCCGATTCGTCGTAGAGACGGCCCGCTCTTTCTCAGCCAGCACCCCCATATGTCCGCCAAGGCAGGGCCCGCATGTAGGCGTGGAAAAAGCCGCCCCGGCTTCGACGAATACGTCGGCGATCCCTTCCCTGAGACATTCCCGGAATATTTTCTGGGTTCCGGGAATCACGATACACCTTATGGAATCCTTTATTTTATGGCCTTTTATCACTTCCGCCGCAATACGCAGATCGCTGAGGCGCCCGTTTGTGCAGGAGCCGATCACGACCTGATCGACAGCGATAAATTCCGCCTTGTTTTCCGCGGCGGCAGAAGCGATTTTACGGACGTTGGACGGCAGATGCGGGCAGGCCGCTACGGGTTCGATTTCTTCCAGATCGATTTCGATCGTTTGCGCATACGTTGCATCGGCATCCGATTCATAAATGGAATAAGGAGGCTTGACGCCCGCGCTTTCCAGATATTCCAGGGCAGCTTCGTCTACCGGAAAGATTCCGTTCTTTGCGCCTGCCTCGATCGCCATGTTTGCGATCGTAAAACGGTCATCCATGCTTAAAGAGCGAACCCCGTTCCCTGTAAATTCCATCGATTGGTATAGGGCGCCTTCTACGCCGATCCTGCCGATGATCGTCAGGATCAGGTCTTTGCCGGAAGCAGGATAACGCAGCGTTCCCGTCAGATGGAAACGGATTGCGTCCGGCACGCGCAGCCAGGTGTTTCCCGTATGGATCGCATAAGCAAGATCCGTGCTGCCCATTCCGGTGGCAAATGCGCCGAGCGCGCCGTAAGTACAGGTATGCGAATCCGCACCGATGATCACGTCGCCGGGTTTTACAAAACCCGCTTCCGGCAGCAGGCAGTGTTCGATTCCCATTCTGCCGACGTCAAAAAAATTCCGGATGCCGTGTTCCGCCGCATAATTCCGCACCTGTTTGACGTTTTCAGCAGCTTTGATATCTTTATTTGGGGTAAAATGATCTGCGACGAATACTACGTTGTCCGGCGCTTTCACAGACGTTTTACCGTGCTTGACCAGCTCGTTGATCGCCACCGGAGCCGTGATGTCGTTCCCCATCGCAATATTTACGGGAAGCGTGATCAGCTCGCCCGGCGTAACGCGCCGCAGGCCCGCTTTTGCAGCAAGTATTTTTTGGGTCATCGTCATTGGCATTCCCGGCACTTCCTTTCGTAAAACATATTGTTGATCGCATTGATATATGCGAGGATACTTGCTTCAATAATATTGACGTCGACGCCGTAGCCTTTATAAATCTCGTGCTCGTATGTGATCCGGACGCCTACGGCGCCTTGCGCATCCGTACCGCCGGTTACCGCTTCAATCGAGTAATCGTTCAGCGTCAGATCGAGGCCGGACGCGAGATTGATCGCATTAAATGCGGCTTCGATGGGGCCGGAACCGGAAGCATAGCCCTGGATGGATTCCGTTTCGTTGCGGATGAGGCCGATATTGCAGGTGCTGCTGAGAACGTTGCTGGAATTCAAAACATATTTATCCAATTTGTAGACTTTCGGGATTTCCACGACGGAATTTTTGACGAGCGCTTCAATATCTTTATCGTTTACCACCTTTTTCGAATCCGCCAATGCTTTGAATTTTTCAAAAATGCTGTCTAAAGAAGAAGGCGTTACGGTATAGCCCAGCTGGCGCAGCTTTTCTTCTAACGCATGGCGGCCCGAATGCTTTCCCAGGATCATCTTATTTTCTGTAAGGCCGATGGATTCCGGCGTCATGATTTCATACGTCTCCCGGTTTTTCAGCATTCCATGCTGATGGATCCCCGCTTCATGCGCAAATGCATTCGCACCGGTTATCGCTTTGTTTGGCTGCACTTTTACGCCTGTAAACATCACCAGAAGCTTGCTGGCGTTGACGATCTGCGTCGTGTCGATTTTCGTGTCCGCCTGATAAAAATCGCGCCTTGTTTTTAAGTTCATCACAATTTCTTCCAGCGCTGCGTTGCCGGCCCGTTCCCCGATTCCGTTCAGCGCGCATTCTGCTTGTCCGGCCCCTGCTTTGATTGCGGCAAGGCTATTAGAAACCGCCATGCCCAGATCGTTATGGCAATGGACGGACAGGATCGTATTGCCCAGGTCCAGATGTTCTTTCAAATAAAGAATGATATGCTCCATTTCTTCCGGCGCCGCGTAGCCCACGGTATCCGGGACGTTGATCACGGATGCCCCGGCGTCTATTGCAATCTGGAATACTTCTGCGAGAAACACGAGATCGCTCCTTGTGGCATCC
>JBKUJR010000091.1:0-3315 GCA_046952735.1 Clostridia bacterium
TCCAACGTGGGCTTCATTCTGTATTTGGTTGCACAGGTTATTCCAGAGCCTCAGAAAGCAGATCAGAGTTTTGTCCCACGTTTTTTGTATCCCTATCCCAAACTCCCACTTACATATGCCGGGGGACAGGCATTCCGATATTTGTCATGAACAACTATCTCCTGCTGATCGGCATCAGCTGCGTCCCTGCCGTAACGGGCATGTGCGCCACGCTGCCGCTCTGGTATCAGAGGCACCTGCGTAATCAGACGATTCACACGCTGGGCCTGACGCTCCTTTTCCTCACCTTGGTAATCTGCCTGCTGTCCGTAATCACGAACGAAAGTTCGGGAATCGGATTCGCGGCCATCGCACTCAGCAGCATCAATTTCTTCCTATTCCGGCATTACGAACGCCTGCTCTATACATTGCGGTGCCCCGGCTGCCGCCGAGTAGCGCTCCGCATCCGCGCCATACACCACAAAACCTACAAACTTCACTGCAAGCACTGCGGACTCTACACCGATTGGCACGCATAACCGCTCGGCCAAGTCCCATTGCAATTTCCCGCGCAGGGAGTCGCGGAAGAACAAGACAACAGCCTCAGAGATATAAAACGCCGGCATTAAAAAGCATCATTGAAAAGGCGCAATGCCGATTTCCACGGACTGCGCCACAAATAGAAAAACGGCCGCCTCGGACTGGATTATAAATAGGAAAAAGGGCAGGACAGTTTTTCCCGAACCGTACAACGCGCCCCGTACATCGGATTAAAACCGTCTTCGCCCGGCGGGAGGATCTTCGGATCTTCCCGCTTTTCATTTACCGCTCCGTTCCGACTCATCCTCTCATCGACGGCACAAAACGCGCAGACAGGAATAGTCAGGCAAAAGTGCTCCAGCATCAGAGCTCTTCCATGAAACGACAATTCCTCACCGATAGAATAATTCAGAGATTTTTTCTATATTTGCATACAAGACAAAAAACTGATGCCTATGGAGAGATAATTGCACAATTTTTTCTGTTTACCAGATTTACACGTGCCGATCCGCACTAAAAGCGCCGGTACATACATATAAAAAGCGCCAGCTTTTATTCATACATCTTGAAACTTAGGACACTTCAAACGGTAGTTGTGAATAAAACGGACGCTCACGTTACTGCGTGGGCTATACTGTTTTATTTGACTACCAAGGTATCCTAAGACCGCAAGATGCAAATAAAAGTGTAGTCCCACGTTTTTTATATGTCCAGCACAATGAAACCGCCGAGGGACTGGCACTTCAATACCAGCAAGAAACATGAAAAAAATTTATTTCTGCCTTCCGGCAATCCTGACAGGCGTCTTACAGCTTTCAGCACAGGACATCATCACCAAATGTAACGGCGAAGAAATCGCAGCGAAAGTCGCCGAAATAGGCGACACGCAAATCAAGTACCGGAAATATGAAAATGCGCAGGGACCGCTCTACACTCTCCCGGCATCAGAAGTTTTCCTTATCCGATTCGAAGACGGAACCCGCGAGGTCGTAACGCCGCTGGACGCCCCGGCAGTCTCACCGGCCACGGCTGCGGAAACGACCGGGACGGAGAGCAGCACAACAGCTCCTGCGGCTGCGAATGAAAATTACGCACAGATCAACCGGAGCGTAAAGAGGACGAAGGAGCCGCTTCGAGACAAACATTTCTACATCGGACCGCGTGCCGAATTCGGATATGCGGCAATAACGTCCAAAAGCGGAAATATATCGGGCCCCGTCTGCTCGGCCGGAGTGATTGCCGAGTATATGTTCGACAAAATGAGTCCGCACGGTGCGGGTGCGGGAATCAGCTACGACATGTATATGTTCGAAGAGGATTTTGACCTGAACTGCATGAATATAGATTTGTATTACGTCTATCGGCCGCGCGGCCGCTGGAATTGCTTTGCAGGGTTCAAATTCGGAATCCCGGTCAAATCCGAAGCGTCAGGCGCCGACCTGAAAACAGTGACGAATACGGCCGTCGGTATCGAGATGGGCGCCGGATGGGCCACGCGGCATTTCGATCTCGGCGCGGCAATCTTCATGAACTTCAATAGTACGCTTGATATATCCGAAAGCAATCGGATGGCAGGTGTCAAACTCCGGATAGCATATCGCTTTTAAGCCATGAAACAGTTACTGTCATTCATCGTATGCTGTCTGATCGGAGCAAGTTCGGCAGCACAGGATATCATCCTGAAACGAAATGCCGAGCAGATCGAAGCCGTCGTGAAAGAGATTACCGACACCGACGTCAAATACAGGAAATTCACGCATACCGAGGGCGTCACCTATTCCATAAGACGCAGCGAAGTGTTCTCGATCACCTATGAAAACGGCACCAAGGATCTTTTCGCAGATGAAAAACCGCAGGCTGTCGCCGCGAGCTATCCCTACCCACCCGTTTCCCGCAGCTATTCGCTCGGAGAGCTGTTCGATGAGGGCGGTATCCGGGGCATTGTCATCCGGGTCTCAGAAGATGGCAGGCACGGACTGCTCCTGTCGCTCGTGGAAGGAAAAGCAGCATGGGGTTTTATTAACAAAAACCCATTGAAAGAAAAAGGCTTCGCGAGCGGCTGCACCGATACCGAAGACGGATGGAAAAATATGCTGGCCATACGGGAATTAATCGCAAACACGGACTTATTGTGGTCGAACCTACCTGCATTTTCGTGGTGCAAGGACCTCGGTCCGGGCTGGTATCTTCCGGCGCAAAAAGAATTGGAGTCCATATGGAATTTCGGGAGAAGTAATCCGGCTTACTCGTATAAGGAGCATAAAGAGGCCATAGAAAACCTGAATTTACGGCTTGCGGAATATGGCCAGCCGGAACTCGGCCGTATGCGCGACTATTGGAATTCGACGGAAGCAGATGCGAAGAGGGCGCATATATTGGTCTTTACCAATGCACCCTTCAAAAGCTACACAAAAGGAACAGAGAAATTCGCCGAACGCTTCGTAAGGGCCGTTCACAAATTCTGAACAGAGAGTTCTGATGGGGTGAGGGCCAAGCGGTCCTCACCCATTCTTTTAAAATCGAATAAAAGGCTTTGCGACATTCCCGCTAATTACGCCATTTCGCCAAACCGGGCAATCCAGTCAATTCAGTCTCCCATCAGACCAATAAGGTTCGGTATTTGTAGGTAAGAGAAAATGCAGAAAAGAGTAAATATCTTGTTTACAGGTATTTAATTCTCTGTTCTGCATCTGTTCCGAGCAATAAAATTGCATAATCGGGCAGGTTTGACGGTGAGTTTTGTTACTTATCCGTTACCTGCCCGAAATGCTTTTGTTTGCATTAAGGCATTTGTTT
>JBKUJR010000092.1:0-3109 GCA_046952735.1 Clostridia bacterium
TGCGGACATTTAAGAAGATATAAAAAGATAGTCAAAAAGACATATATAATTTAATTTAATAACCATATATAAAAGCAGATAATTTGGTTTTTTATGGAATATTCGCATGTGAGGTCTAATATTTATATATCACACGAATATTCTGACGAGGTGTAAAATAATGAAAAAGAAACTGAAAAAGGTGTCTGTGATTTGTGTTTTACTGATAATGGCAATGTTTGCGACTGTTGGATGCGCAAAAAAGAAAGACGACGACACGAATGTCGGTGATCTTGGAAACGACGAATACAGTCCGGTAAGCAGTATGACATTGTCGGATACAGAAGCAGCGGCGCTCAATAACAGTGTGAAAGTAAAAGTCTATTACAAGACTGCGAAAGGCGACAAAATTTCGTGTGAAACGAAATTGCTGCAATTTACAGATAAAGACAGAAAAGCTGATGTATTGGCCGGTAAAATTATTGAGATGCTGATCGCTGGGCCGTCAAACTCAAGTCTGGTCAAAACGATACCCGAAGGTACAAAGCTCAATAGTGTAAAAATCAAAAACAACGTCGTTTATATCGATTTCAACGAAGCATTCGCAAGTGCGGTAGCAAAAGGAGAAGATGTCAATTTTATCGCATACTCCATCGCAAACACGCTTACGGAATTCAAAAATATCAATGAGGTCGCCATTACGTCCGGGGGAAGTAAAATCGAAACGCAGTCCGGGTGCAATTTCGCAAAATTAAACCGGAATATGGAAATCGTTACAGATATCGAAAGCGCAATGCCCGAAACAGACTATTCGGAAAATGTTTTCCTTGAAATAGAACTTGAATAGAGATAAAATGTGACGAGTAAAAATTAATTCCACGGAGGCTTTCTTATGAAGAAAAAAGTAGCCGTCGTATTCGGCGGCCGCTCTACAGAGCATGAAGTTTCGAGAATTTCCGCCTATTCCATTATAAAAAATATAGATAAAGAACTCTTTGATACCGTGATCGTCGGCGTTACAAAACAAGGAGAATGGCTTCCGTACTACGGAGATATCGAAGCGCTTCCAGACGGTTCATGGGAACGTTATGCAAACGCCGCCGGCCGTTGCTCCCTTTCGAAAGGAATCGAAGCAATCCAGACGTGCGATGTAATTTTACCCGTATTGCACGGACAAAACGGAGAAGACGGGACAGTACAGGGATTGTTTGAGCTTATGGATCTGCCCTATGTCGGCTGCGGGGTGTTTGCCTCCGCCGCCTGCATGGATAAAGTATACACAAAAATCATATTGAAACACGCAGGGATTCCGCAATGCCGTTACGTGGTGGCGCACCGTCATATATTAATGCAAGATTCACATGCGTATGACGAAGAAATCGCGGCCAAATTAGGATTTCCCTGTTTTGTAAAACCGTCAAACAGCGGCTCATCCGTAGGCGTACATAAAGTAAAAACCGTTGGAGAACTTGCCGGCGCCCTTCTCGACGCCCAAAAATACGACCGCAAAATCGTGATCGAAGAATTTGTAGAAGGACGCGAAATAGAATGCTCCGTGCTCGGCAACATACACGCCAGCGCCGCGGCGCCCGGCGAAATCAAGCCGTCAAAGGAATTTTACGATTACGAGGACAAATACATTGCAGGAAACAGCGTGACCTGCATCCCCGCGGAGATTCCGGCAGAAGCTGCCGAACAGGTAAAAAGCTTGGCGTTAAAAGCATTCGCGGCCGCGGACTGTTCCGGACTCGCAAGAATCGATTTCTTTTATAAAAAAGACGGAACGATCATACTCAACGAGCTCAACACGCTGCCGGGATTTACGGATATCAGTATGTACAGCAAGCTCTGGATCGCAGAAGGAATGACTTATACCGGATTACTCACAAAGCTCATCAATCTCGCATTCGAACGCAAAATTGAAAACGAGAGGTGTACCGAATGATTTTACGGGAAAAAGACCGCCCGATCGGAATATTCGATTCCGGACTGGGCGGCCTGACCGTGCTCAAAGAAATACAAAAATTGCTCCCCGACGAAAATCTGATTTACTTTGGGGACAACGGCCGTACCCCATATGGGACGAAATCCAAGGAAACGGTGATCCGGTATACGTTTCAGGATATCGATTTCCTGTTGTCCCACAATGTCAAAATGATTGTAATCGCCTGCAATACCGCGAGCTCCTGCAGCCTGCCCCACGTCATTGCAAAATGCGAAGTCCCGGTAGTGGAAGTCGTCGGGCCAGGTTCCCGCGCAGCAAGCGCGGGCAGGAAGATCGCAGTGATCGGGACGCCCGCCACGATCGAAAGCGGCGTCTATCGGACTGCGTTGGCAAATATATCGCCCGAAATCCAATATTTTGGCAAGGCATGTCCGCTTTTTGTCCCCCTGGTGGAAGAAGGCTGGTGGGACAATGAAATTGCAAGAGCCGTCGCCGCCGAATATCTGCGGCCCGTTGCGGAATCCGGTGCGGATACGCTGATCCTCGGCTGTACGCATTATCCGTTATTAATCCCCGCGATTCGTTCTGTCCTGGGAGATTCTATCCGCTTGGTCAACTCCGCGCGCGCAGTGGCGGACGAAGTCGAGCTGCGCCTCCGGAATCTGAATTTGCTCCGCAGCGGAACATGTGGTAAAGTATCGTTTTATACGAGCGACAGCGCAGAAAAATTCGCCTCGCTCGGCAGCGTATTTTTAGGACGGACACTCGAGGACGTGTATAAAATTGACATTGAAGCATTCTGAATTCTTTCCTGAGGCCGAAATCATATGCAAATATTTTACCGGCAGGAAAGAGCGGCGCTTTGGAGACGTACAGAGCGCGCGGCCCGCTCCGCTATGGGACGGGCTTCCCGGAAAATACCGCACGGAATCGGAAAACGGTTTTGTAAACATTACATTCGACGACGCCTTTCTGATCCGCCATATCGCATTGCTGGCATCCGCAGGCCTTCCGAAAGTTCCGGAACCGGAAAGCATCGGTCCGGCGTACCGTGATTATGTCTTTTCGAATGATGTGCACGATATCTGGGAAATGACTTGCGCGGAACAGATTCCGGAGGGGATCGTCCTGTCGTTTCCTTGGCGGCGGCTGTACGTGATGGCCTTTTTCCTATCCGAACTGGCA
>JBKUJR010000093.1:0-3022 GCA_046952735.1 Clostridia bacterium
TAACAGCTCCGCCCCTGCCTGAAACCCGATCCCGGCAGTCCAAAGTCCGTATCCCGGGGTGATGTGAATTCTGTCCGCAGGCGTTACGCCGGCCATCTCATAACAGCGCTTGAACATCAGCGCCCAGTCCTCCACATCTTTTCTGGTATACGGTATAATCACCGGCACGCCGGTCGTGCCTGACGAGGAATGGATCCGTACGATTTGTTCCTCCGGGACGGCCTGCAAGCCGAGCGGATAGGCTTCGCGAAGATCTCCCTTCCAGGTAAAAGGCAGCTTCGTGAAATCTTCCGGCGTCCGGATACTCTCCACGTCGAAATTCTTCAGCTTTTCCCGGTAAAATCCTTTTTGTGCGGTTAGCCGGCAAAGCTGGCTGCGGATGGCTTGAAATTGTAATTCATTCATTTTCATACGGACACCTCTGTGCGTGAAATGCGTTTAACGCTTCTATATTTATGGTATGAAATTTTTCAGGAAGTTTGCTTCTTATGGTTTCTTCGAATTCCCGGATCGTAAACGGAAGTTTTCCCGCCTGAACCGCAGCGCCCAGAAGCACGGTGTTTAATATCTTGTAGGAATGCAGCGCGCGGCATACTGCCTCCGCGTCGACCAGAGTGAGATCTTTTACCTGTTTCTGAAGCGCAGCAGCATATTGCTCCGGATCGGCCGGTTTGCCTTGCAGCGCTGCCGTGACCGGTTGAATGCTCCTGCGGGCGGCGATCACCGCTCCGTCTTTCTTCAGGTACGGCAGGCAGCGGACTGTTTCCGCCGGTTCGAAACCAAGGATCAGATCGGCGCCGTTTTGCGGAATGAGCGGGGAATGGATTTCCGTTCCAAGCCGGACGTGACTGACGACGCAGCCCCCTCTTTGCGCCATGCCGATCGTTTCCGCAGTACGCACCGCGAGTCCCCGGCGCATTGCCGTTTCCGCAATCAGCTTCGATGCCAGGACGGTGCCCTGTCCCCCTACGCCGCAGAGTAAAATATTCGTCGTCATTTTACCGCACCTCCCGTTTCGATTGCGCCCACCGGACAGACTTCGGTGCAAAGGCCGCAGCCGGTACAGAGGGAAGCATCGATTCCGACGCCTTTTCCTTCCGCCGTGATTGCCGGGCAGCCGATTTCCGTGATACATTTTTTACATTGAATGCAAATTGTTTCCGCAACGCGTACCGGCGCCGACGGCTTGCTTTTTGCAATACAGGGGGAGCGGAAGATAACTGCCCGGACTCCCTTGGCAGCGCAGGCTTCCTGTACCGCGCCCACCGCCTCGCGCAGGCGCAGCGGGTCGGCCGTTTTTACAAAAGAGACGCCGGCTCCTGCTAAAATCTTTTCGATGCTGACTTTTTCGCTGATCTCGCCCATCATTGTGAGGCCGGTACCCGGATGGGGCTGGTGGCCCGTCATTGCGGTAGTAGAATTATCTAATATGATTAAAATAATATCTGTCTGATTGTACAGGGCGTTTATGACGCCGGTAATCCCGGAGGCGAAAAACGTAGAGTCTCCGATAAATGCGAAGTGCAATGTTTCCGGTTCGGCGATCTGCAAGCCCTGTGCGATCGTTACGCCTGCCCCCATGCACAGGCAGGTGTCTACCATATCCAGCGGCTGCGCATTTCCAAGCGTGTAGCAGCCGATATCGCCGCTGTAAACGGCGTTTCGTTTTAACACCTTCACGGCTTTTTTGACGGCATAGAAGGATCCGCGGTGCGGGCAGCCTGCGCATAATACGGGTGGCCGCACCGGCAGCTCCGGCGCGCTTTCTGCTCCCGCCGCTTCGTTTTCAGATGGGAGCCCGGCAAAGCGCCGGATGGCTTCTAAGACCGCGGCTACGGTATTCTCTCCTGCGGCGGGCATATCTCCCGATATTTTACCAAAAATATCGCTTTGTATATGATGTTTCCCGCAGATATAGATCAGGGCACGTTCAATTACGGGATCCAGTTCTTCTACCGTCAGGATCCGCGTATGCTTTCTGAGAAAGTCCTGCGCGAGTTCCGAAGGAAACGGGAACGACGTTGTTACTTTTAAGATTTCAAACGTGAGGTTGCTGCCGTTCGCTTCCGCCTGTAAAATGTCTGCGGCTTCCCGGACGTATTCGTAGCTGACTCCGCCGGCGGCGATAGCGATTTTGTCGTTGCCTTCCCCGACGGAGAGGATTTGATTGTACTGCTTCTGCGAAAGAACTTGTTCAAGAGCGGCGTTTCGCTTTTCTATTTTTATATGGTTCAGATAAGATGTTCTGGGGAAAATGACCCATCTGGACGTATCTTTTACAAAGCCTTCCGCTGCTTCCGGCTGCTTCGTAAAGTCTTTCACCTGGATCGTTGCGCAGCCATGGCAAATCCGTGTGGTCGGCCTGAGCAGCACCGGCGTGGCGTATTCTTCTGAAAGCCGGAATGCTTCCTGCACAAGTGCGTATGCTTCTTCCGGAGAGCTCGGATCGAATACCGGTATTTTACAGAATGCTGCGAATGTACGCGTATCCTGCTCGGTTTGTGAGGATATGGGGCCCGGATCATCCGCTACGGCGATGACCATGCCGCCTTTTATCCCTACGTATGCCAGACTCATGAGCGGGTCGGCGGCTACGTTCAGCCCGACTTGCTTCATGGTGACCAGCGCGCGTTTTCCGGCCATACAGGCGCCTGCGGCGACCTCCATCGCGGCTTTTTCATTTACAGACCATTCTACGAATATTTTATGCTCCAAAGTGTTATTGATTTTTGCGACCGTTTCCAGTATTTCCGTGGATGGGGTTCCCGGATACCCGCATACGACCTCCGCCCCGGCGTGTACTGCGCCGAGCGCGATCGCTTCATTTCCCATTAAAAACTCTTGTTTCATTTAAAAATCATCCTCTTGACGACAATATCCTGTACGGTTGAAATATATCACACAGTGGCGTGAAATTCAATATTTTCTGTCTTGTTCGACGATATTCGACAGGAAAGGACGTTGGGTCCGGGGTAAAATCAGGCGGGAGAGTGATTCACAATGAATACGATATTTCGCGAAG
>JBKUJR010000094.1:0-3008 GCA_046952735.1 Clostridia bacterium
GTTTTCATCAGATTGCGGATGTACATTGCGCTTCCGGGCAAATCGTGTCCGGATCCGATCCGTTTTACGGCGACCGGCCGGATTTCAGAATTCTGACGGCGCAGCGCCCGAATATATTCCGCGCCCAACACGTCGTTGGGTGACGATACGCCGGGAACGCGGGCCGCCGCGGCATAAGAACGTCCGCTGTGCAAATATGCCTTATCGATTTCCGGTCCATGGATGGTGCGGCACGCAAACCGTTCCAGCGCAGCGGTCCCGGCGGCGCCGCCAAAAGCTTCGCTGCCAAACGCAAGATGCGTGACCACCGACATTTTACAGATCAGATCCACAGCGCCGGCAGCAAAAAATTGCGCGGAGGAGAGCGCATACGGTACGGGCAGCTCGACTGCCAGATCCGCGCCGCATCGAAGCGCCATTTCGGCGCGCGCCCATTTATCCAGAATCGCAGGCTCCCCGCGCTGTACGAAATCTCCGCTCATGACGGCTACGATATAATCCGCGCCGCAGAGCGCCCGCGTTTCTGCCAGGTGATGATAATGTCCGTTGTGGAACGGATTATACTCGCAAATCACTGCGGCAATACTTTTTTTGCTCATCTCAAAGCACTCCAAAAAACCGTAAAAAATTTTATCGAAACGATTGCTTTTTGCATTTCCGTGTAGTATTCTAACCGAAGTCAATTATATATATTTTTCTACAGGAAAGGAAGCATAATTATGAAATATAATTTAGCGATCGTCGGTTTCGGCGGTATGGGCTCCTACCATTACAGTTCCATTCTGGACCAGCTTCCGGAGATCGAGGTGGCCGGCATTTATGACATCCGGGAAGAACGCAGCACAGCTGCAAAAGAGCAAGGTCTCAAAGTATACGAATCCCTCGAAGCGCTCGAAAACGATAAAAACATCGATATCGTACTCGTAGCAACGCCGAATAATTTTCACAAGGATCTTTCCATCCGTATGCTCAGAAGCGGCAAAAATGTCGTATGCGAGAAGCCCGTCACCATGAACGCTGCGGAGCTGGAAGAGATCATCGCAGTGATGCAGGAAACCGGCAGGCATTTCTCCGTACACCAGAACAGGCGTTGGGACAAAGACTTTGTCATCATGAAAAAAATCGCGGACGAGAAGCTGCTGGGACAGCCCTACGTCATCGAAAGCCGTGTGCAGGGTTCCAAACGCGTCCTTGCAGGATGGCGCGGTTATAAAATCAACGGAGGCGGCATGGTGCTGGACTGGGGAATCCACCTGCTCGACCAGATCATGTGGATGATCAAATCCCCTGTTGTAGAAGTACATGCGGATCTTTTCCAGATATACAGCACCGAAGTGGACGACAACTGCCGTCTTCTGATAAAATTTGAGAACGGCGTTTCGGCGCTCATCGAAGTTTCCACAAACTGCTTTATCAATCAGGCAAGATGGCATATGCAGTCTACCGACGGCACGGCCATCATCGACGGTTGGGACTGCTCCGGTAAAATGGTAGAGCTCGCCGACGACAAAGATCTTGGCTGGACGGATGAAATCGTTTACACAGAAGCAGGTCCGACGCGTACGATGGCGCCGCGGCCCCGGGAAACCACCAGAGAACTGCCGCTGCCGGAAGTAGAGACGCATTGGAGCGATTTCTACCGTAATTTTATTGCGGTCATCGAACATCGTGCGGAGCCGATCGTAAAAGTATCCGAATCGCTTCGCGTAATGAAAGTGATCGATCTTCTTTTCCAATCCGCCGAAGAGGGGCGCAGTATCCGCTGCAATTTGTAAGCCGCTCCGATCTGTGCTACAATATCCGAGGGTGATTGCAGATGAGTATGAAAGTCCAATTCAATACGGTTAAAATGCTGCGTCGTATTTTCGATCCGAACAGGTGTACAGACGTATGCATCCCTTACGAACCGCAGAAACCGGACCCGCACAAATATTCGGGACCCGGCGGCGTCCATTTTGAAGACAACACAGATATTGACGCGGCAAAAGCCGCGTCAATTGCGCAAAAGAATGCGTTATTTTTCACAGCGGAGCAGCCGTTTGCGCGCTGCGCCCCGGAGGAGCAGGGCATAGATTCCAACTACGTCGCACGTTTCATCGAAGAGCTTTCTCTGGACCAGTCCCTGAATCTGCACGAAATCACGATCCTGCGCGGCGGGAAGATTATTTTCGAGGCCTCCTTCGGTGATCATCTCCTCAATATCCCCCATGTCTGTTATTCCTTAAGTAAAAGCATCACCGCTACCGCAATCGGGATGCTGGCAGGCGAAGGCATGCTGTCTCTCGACGAATCCGTTTCCGATATTTTCAAAGACGAGCTGACGCCGCTCCAGATGTCCACCCATAAAAAAATCACAGTAAAACATCTTCTGAACATGACGGCCGGCGTCGTATTCAACGAAGCTGGTTCCGTTACGGAGACCGACTGGGTCAAAGGTTTTTTCGATTCTCTCGTGCTGACTCCTCCTGGGAAAACGTTTCATTACAACAGCATGAATTCTTTCATGCTGGCTGCTATTATTCAAAAAGTCACCGGCACGGGGCTGATGGAATATCTGACGCCGCGCCTCTGGGAGCCGCTCGGAATCAAAAATGTGTTCTGGGAATTGTCCCCTACCGGTATCGAAAAGGGCGGATGGGGCCTCTATATCATTCCGGAAGATCTCGCCAAGATCGGGCAGCTTTATCTGCAAGGAGGCGTTTGGAACGGCAGGCAGATTTTACCGCGGGAATGGATCGAGACCGCCACCTCAAAAAAAGCCACCGCGCCGCAGGGGTACGGCGATTTCAATTACGGATACCACATCTGGGTCGGACGGCAGCAGCACTGCTATTTATTTAACGGGATGTTTGGGCAGAATATGATCTGTTTTCCCGATACGGATATGATCCTGATCGAAAACGCTGGAAACAACGAGATGTTTCAGCAAAGCAATTTCTTTCAAATCGTCAAAAAATATTTCGGAAAAGCGTTTCGCCCTTCGGCGCCGTATCCGCCCGATCCCCGGG
>JBKUJR010000095.1:0-2895 GCA_046952735.1 Clostridia bacterium
GGAAGCGTGGGGGCGCTCGCTGATCCTGCTCTTCCCCGACGAGGGGGCGTACCGGAAATACACGGCATCGCCTGCTGCCTCGCTGCCGGCGACCGTCACCTTCGGCATCGACCGTGACGGCCTGATCCGCAGGAGGATTCTCGAAGCGATGCAGCTGCCGGGGAACGTTCCGCTTCCAGTCTTTTTGATCGGCGACACGTTCAACCGCGTCGTGTTCGAATCCCACGGTTACACGATCGGCCTGGGCGACCGTTTCCTGCACACCATACATCAATTATAACCGGATTATGACGACCGAACTCTGCACCTATACCCGCAATGCGTGCGACATCGCCCGGCGGACGGGCGTCGAGCGCATCGAACTCTGCGCCGCGCCCCTCGAAGGGGGTACGACCCCTTCCGCCGGACTGATCCGCTATGCCCGGAGCCTGCCGGGCCTGCGGTTGAGCGTGATGATACGGCCCCGGGGCGGAGATTTTCTCTACACCGACGACGAGGTGGCGCTGATGGCCGAAGAGATCCGCCTCGTCCGTGAATACGGAGCCGACGGGGTGGTTTTCGGGCTGCTGACACCCGACGGAGAGGTGGACGAGACGCGCACGGCGCAGCTCGTGCGCGAGGCCGAGGGGATGGAGGTGACGTTTCACCGGGCGTTCGACATGACGCGCGATTCCCGGCAGGCGCTCGAAGCGGTCATCCGCACCGGATGCCGCCGGGTGCTCACCTCCGGAGGCCGCAACACGGCGCAGGAAGGCATCGAAACGCTGCGTGCGCTGGCGGCACAGGCTACCGGGCGCATCGAAATCATGGCCGGAAGCGGCGTCGGTCCGTCGAATGCCCGGCTGCTGGCCGCCACCGGAGTGGATGCACTGCACTTCAGCGCCCGCCGGGAACGCGAAAGCGGCATGCGCTTCCGCAATCCGCGGGTCTCGATGGGCGGGTGCGCCGGCGTTCCGGAATACACCGTGACCGATGCCGACGAAGCATTCGTCCGGCAACTGTTGGCCAAGCTGGAATAATAACGGTATATTTCGCCTCGACTATTAGGATAAGGTAAGGTGACTTGATATTCTCCGCATGTGCGATGCGGAATTTAGAAATTTTTTATAAAATCATCGAAGCTACCACCCTCTATACCCATTTTTTCCTTCAGTCGCATTTTTCGTCTCGAAATGCTTCCTTTAGCGATATGATATATGGCAGCCAACAGCTCCATGGAAAACTCCATCTTGACCAGACAACAAAAGCGGACATCCTCTTTGTGTAACGCCGGATAACTTTTGTTCAGGCGGGAAGAAAAATCCTCGAAACAGGCATCGGTATTGCGCACGATACTTCCCCACTCGGATTCAGTCAAATGGATAGCTCCCAACGAGTTTGTTCCTTTTGTGATGACGGGGATACAAAGTTCGTTCAACCGCTTGTGAAACTCGAAACTTTGTCGAAGTTTGGCATTCTCAAGCTCTTTCCGATCCCGCTGTTCCTTTATCAATTCCATCTCCGTTCGTTGCTGGGTATCTGTAATCTCCGCCAAACGCAACTTTTCCGATTGCAAAGCCAGTTCGAGTTTTCTTCGATGTTGCAGAATCCGAAATATCCATGCGACCGATATGAGACATAAACAGAGAAATAAGATTGCAAAACGATAATAACGTAACTCGTGCTCCATTAATTCCCGTTTCATTCCAAGTATCTTGCGTCGCTGCAACTCATACTCCTGAAAACTTTTGATGTTTTCTATCTGATTTTTCCGATACAACAGGGTCACAGAATCCTTGTAGCGGCTGTATTGCGCCAGAAAATCCATGGATCTTTCAGAATCTCCGGTTTTCTTGTACAACAGGTGCATGTTGTGGACAGCCTCCATCTTTTGAAGAAGAGAGAAACTGTCGAAATTGGACGAGAAGTAATGCAGGGCGGAATCCGTCCGATTCATTTCCATAAAAGCACTGCCTTTGAGAAGCGCATACGAAGGCTGTTCCGCCAAACTTCCCCGCCGGATCGCCGAGTCGATATAAAAAAGGGCAGAATCGGGCTTTCGGCGTCCTATGTAGATTCTGCCCATATTTTTATAGTACCCGGCCGTCACAGCGCCGTCGTCGTCAGGAACAAAGTTTCTGATTCGTATCAGCAAATCTTTACCTTCATCGTATTTCCCATAAAAGAGAAACATATCGGACAGAGAATGCAGGGCTGTGGAGATCAATATGGAATCCTGCAATTCAAAAGCGATGTCCAAAGCCTCCCTCAATTTTGTTTCTTCGGTATCCGGCTGCATCTTGAAACGATAAAAATGACCTTGTTCCGTTTTCAATTGGAAAAGAGTTCTTCTATCGTTTTCTGCAAGTTGCTCTGCCAGGGAGTAGCATGCGGCGGCTCTCCCCCATGCACGTTTCATGCGGAATATTTTTCCCGAAAAACAATAGAGCCGGCATAAATGCAGGGAATCTCCATTCTCCACGAAAACATCGTAGGCCAAAGAGAGTCCTCCGTCCGGTCGGGGAAGTTCTCCGGTTGTCATCTCTTTTGCCTGATTCAGCAACAGATAATAGAGGCCCTTGTCGTTGTCGGAAAGAGGGATCGTATCCATGTTCACAAGAGTTTCGAAGACATTCTTCGGATATCTGCCCAAAGAGTCCTCCAAGCAAAGAAGGCGATCGCTATATAGCTTTATACGAAGTTCGCCACAAGAAATTGCGAATAAAGTCAATATAAAAGTAAAAAGACAAATATGTTTCACATGTTTGTAAATCTGTTCCTTACGCATGCTTATGAAATTATGTCCTTCGCTTAATTTTTTAAGGATCTATTTTTACAAAAATATAATAGACAGATATTAAATCATTAGTGTCCCGTTAAAATTGGGACGAAGTTAATATTAATCAAATAGTCCCT
>JBKUJR010000096.1:0-2733 GCA_046952735.1 Clostridia bacterium
AGATATTACTTTTAAAATCGAGACAAAACGCGGCATGAAATCGTTTCCGATGCAATCGCCGCAGATTTCTTCGGAAGTGGGGGGAGATCTCGTTGAAACATATGGAAATTTACGCGTAGATGTGAATCATCCCGATTTTATTCTTTACATCGAGGTGCGGGAAAGTACTTACATTTATACGGACATTATCAGCGCGCCGGGCGGCATGCCGACGGGTTCCAACGGAAAAGCGTGCCTGTTGATTTCCGGCGGAATCGACAGCCCCGTAGCGGGATATATGATTGCAAAACGCGGCGTCAGCCTCTGCGCCGTGCATTTTTACAGTTATCCTTACACGAGCGAGCGTGCAAAAGAGAAGGTCGTGGAGCTTGCGAAGCTCGTCGGCCGCTATTCCGGCGGCATCAAGCTGCTCGTCGTGCCCTTTACGGAAATTCAGCTTGCGATCGACGAAAATTGCCGGGAGGAGCTTTCTACGGTAATCATGCGCCGCTCCATGATGCGGATTGCCGAACGGGCGGCGCGAAAAAACGGCTGCTCCGCATTGGTAACGGGCGAGAGCGTAGGTCAGGTGGCAAGCCAGACGATGCAGGCGCTGTATTGCACGGATCACGCCGCGGATATTCCAGTATTTCGTCCCCTGATCGGCATGGACAAGATGGAGGTCGTCGCAATTGCGCGTAAAATCGGCACGTTCGAAACGAGTATTTTACCGTATGAGGACTGTTGTACTGTTTTTACGCCGAAGCATCCGAAAACGCGGCCCTCCCTGAATGAGATCCTCGAGGAAGAAAAAAAAGCGGACTTTGCCGCCATGGAGAACGCGGCGTTCGAGGGCATCGAAGTGATTTCCTGTTAAAATTTAAGGATTGACGGATATTTTAAAATGTGATATTATAACTTCTGTTTTCGGGGTGTAGCTCAGTTTGGCTAGAGTGCTTGCTTGGGGTGCAAGAGGTCGCCTGTTCAAGTCAGGTCACTCCGACCATAAAAGGTGAGACAAGAAAGATCGCTAGCCAAAAAGCCTGAGTTTATCGGGCTTTTTGGCGTTTTAAATGGTAAATTTACAAGATGATTTTTAAAGATTGGCACGACAATATTTAAGGCTATAGATGGAATCGAACTAACGTATAATCACAAAATAAATAAAAGCGCTGAACATAGGAAGATAAAATATGATTTCGGTTTGCCGATATAATCATGTCAAGGAGGATAAACTCATGATTTTAAATGATCTGCTGGAACAGCAAAATATGACCCAATATCGGCTTGCTATGCGAGCGGGAATCCCGCATGCAACATTGAGAGATATCTGCAGCGGCAAGGCGCGGATCGAGAAATGTTCAGCGGAAACGGTGTATAAAATAGCGAAGGCGCTGGATGTGCCGATGGAGCTGCTGGTCGCGCCTGCCTTGACCGATCCGCAAACCGAACGGGAACGATCTTATGAGCATGGGCTGCCGGAATATCTGCAGCACGATCTGGACGCTTACAAGGCCGGTCTGAAGCATGGTTCAACCTTAATGGACTGCTTATGGGGCGAGCTGTACGGAAGTATTAATATTGCGGAGATTGACGATGGCGCAATTACACCGGAACACGCGGAATTTTTGCGGCAAAAATACCTTTGGAGGCGTGCTGAATGACGGTAGGAATTGATTTTACAGACTGCAAGCGGATCATGGGCAGGGCATATAACGGGGCCAATGGCAAAAAGATTGCTGTAGAATACGATGGCGGACAGTATATGCTGAAGTTTCCGTCTTCGGGTAAGGGAAAGCCGACCGAGCTATTCTATACCAACAGCTGCATCAGCGAGCATATTGCCAGCAGCATATTCAGCATGCTGAACATCCGGGCACAACAAACTCTGCTCGGTACCTACAAGGTAAAGGGTGAGTACAGAGTGGTCTGCGCCTGCCGGGATTTTACGGCGGACGGAAAACGGCTTCTGGATTTTTGCTCGATCAAAAACACAATTATTGATTCAGAGCATGGCGGGACTGGAACGGAGCTGACAGACGTGCTGGAATCCATCGAAAAGCAGCAGTTTGTCCCGCCGGACCAGTTGCTCGAATATTTCTGGAATGTTTTTATCGTGGATGCCCTACTCGGAAACTTCGACCGGCACAACGGCAATTGGGGCTTTCTCTATGACGACACGGCGCAGTCCGCCGAGATAGCGCCGGTTTATGACTGCGGAAGCTGCCTTTTGCCGCAGGCGGATGATCAGATCATGAAAAACGTAATAGAAAACGAGGATGAACTGAATGCAAGAGTTTATCAGTTTCCCACATCCGCTATTAAGCAGAATGGAAAAAAGATCAATTATTATGATTTTCTGACGCGCGGGGAAAACGCGGACTGCAATGCCGCGCTCCTGCGAATCGTGCCGGGTATAAAGCCACAAGAGCTCACAGCGTTTATCGACGGCGTTCCGTATATTTCAAACTTGCAAAAAGACTTCTATCAGCGGTATATCGTCGCGCGGTATGAGAAAATCCTTGTCCCGGCTTACGCTGCGGTTTTGTTCCGGCAGCAAGAAGAATTAAATCGTGCAGCCGCACATGACAGAAATGACGGTATGACGCTGAGCATGTAACCTTGGATTGGAACGCTCGCACAGCTCTGCGATTGTACGCTGGCGAGGAAAGAATAAAACAGTGGGAAATTATAGTATTGCATAAAATTTATGACACAATAAAGCCGTATTCCTGGGAACGAGTCCTACTTAGG
>JBKUJR010000097.1:0-2504 GCA_046952735.1 Clostridia bacterium
GCTGAAACACTTAATCGGTATGGTGTTGTTTCGCTGGCAGAATATTGCGGGGTCAGCAATTCCGGTCATCCCTATACGCTTCGGTCATCCCCGTCCGAACCCATGTTCGGGTATGTACGCCAGAATGGAATAAAGGTTTACCGCCCCCAATCGCAGTCCCGATTCCTATTCGGCGGCAGTTTTAAAGATTATTATTGCTTCGGGCAGGAGCAACTACCCGCCACGGGTGACACGCTGTTTATTACAGGCGGGGAAAAGGACGTGTTGTCATTGGCCGCCCACGGATTCCCGGCAATCTGTTTCGGGAGCGAAACGGTCCGCATACCGCACCGACTGATAAAAGAATTGTCACAGCGTTTCCAAAACATCATACTGCTCTATGATATGGATGTGACGGGAAAAAAGCAGGCCATAGCATTACAGCAGGAACTTGCAGAATATAACGTCAGTAGAATTGAACTTCCGCTTGCAGGAACCAAACAGGAAAAAGATATATCCGACTACTTCCGTCTGGGGCATACGGCAACAGAATTTCGCAGGCTCATGCCCCGGCCGGAGGTTCGGCAATATACACAGCATAAAAACGGGCAAACCTTTAAACATTAGTAGTTTATGAAAGATGCAGATGTACAGCGCATGTTTCGCCAACTCGATCTTATTCTGAATTTGATACAGGAAACCCGCCGCGAAATGAATTTGCTGAAACAAGGCGGCGATCATAATGCGGACGATCCGCTGATTCCAAACCGCCAGCTTGCGGAAATTCTCGATCTCCGGCCAAAGAGTTTGCAGTACTACCGGAAAAAGAAAATTTTGGAAGCCGTAATCATTCAAAGGCGCGTGTTTTTCCGGCGATCCGTAGTGCAGAAATTTCTGGCGGAACATTTCAATCAAAAGGATAAATTATGCAACCTGAATATATGACAAAACAAGCCAATGACGATTTAATCGTTATCACCCGTAAAAAACTGATCGAGCTGATGAATCTGCAATGCCGGATGCGGTATATGCTTACGCTTTTAGGGGCTATTTGCTGCAAAAAGAAACTGGAGTTTATGATGATGCCGCAGGACGTGTGCGACTTCCTGAAAATCGACTACAAGACTTTTGAAAAGACACTATCCAAAGTCGCGCCCAAATGCACGTTCTGGCAGGGCGGAAAAGTTTATACGCTGGAGCAGATGGTGAACGTTGCGGAAATTGCGACCCGGCCGCAGCGGTTGAAGAAAATACTGCCCCCGACCAAATGACCCAACGACGGCAGCCGCACCGGATTCGGTGCGGCTGCCGCCTTTCATACGCGGGCCGGAACTATATGCCCCACCTGCGTTTCAGGTATTCGCCGACGATCTCCCGGATGCCATAGCGGGCGATCAGGGTTTCCCGGTCCTTTGTGGTCGGGTACTTCGCCAAAAATTCGCGGCATTGCAGCGACAATTCGCCCGCAAAGATTTGCAGGGCGACTTCCGGCAGCTCGATATGTCGGCCTTTCGCCTGCGAATAATAGCCCTGCATCCAGATTTCCGATTTTAAACGTTCGAAGCCCGATGTTTCGAACCCGAAAAACAAGTAACGCAAGGCATTAGCAAGAGCATCCGCAATCGGCACATTCGTCCGAACGCTTTCTTTATAGGCTATACGCGCCCGTGCCCGCAAATCTTTCAGCAACAACATTTCACCGGGAAAATATTCCTGCAAATGTTCTATAAGCAACGTGGTATAATAATCCACTTCTGCGCTACGGTTGCCCGAAGTGCGCCGTATTACCGGAGGTTTTCGGACACCCGTGAGTCGCACCCGTATAGGGTCCTCACTCCCTAACAAAAAATAGTTCTGTTCTGGTTTCATCCTTTCGAGTTTGGTTTACGAAAAGTTAAAGGATTTCAGTATCTCCGGAGAAGTCGATATAGAGGATTCCCAGCGCCCTATCCAATGCGACGGCCGGGTGTTGCGCAACCTGTCTGTCCGCAAGATAAACCGCCGAAGCTGCTGAAATGCGTGTTTGCGCAATACCCGGATTCTCCGCAGGATTACGCGCCAAATAATCGTCCAGTTTACGGGCGAAATATCGCTCGTACAACTCCATTTTTCTGTCTGTCATAGTAGTTTTTGTTTTGCCGTGCCGGGACTATCCGAGGAGCGTCCCAATGGCAAATCTAACTACAAATTCACCCATGTCCAAAAATTACGAACCTATGTCCTATTTGGATTCCGGAGAATTATTTGAACTGTTAATCGACTGAAAATACGCTCCATAACGACCTGATTAAAACATTAATGTCGGGTTCGTTCACATATTGCCTCCCGCACAGATGTTTCCCCTGCTTTATTCTGTCGGCAAAATTGCCGGAAAGTGCGATGTTACGCACTTTTCGGATGGTAGCGGGTGTCTTAATGCGTATTTCTTACGCATTAAGACCGCGGTGTCCCGTGCTTCGCACGGGACAAAGGGAGTTTTCTGTATTGCGCCCTTTTTTGTCGCCATTCCTCTTTTTGGAATCGGT
>JBKUJR010000098.1:0-2408 GCA_046952735.1 Clostridia bacterium
TTATATGTTGAATTTCATGCTTCATACCCTGCGCCCGGCATCTTTTGCCCGCAGCTTCCGCATCCGCCCGGCGCAAACGTTGCCGTATTGTCGTCGGATACGCAAGTCTTGATTTATTATTGGGAACGATTCCCGAATGAAATTATTGCAAAATTAATAAAATTACGGATAAAATGTTTTGAATTTCCCCTTTTTTGCTATCTTGTAATCACTTACCGCTTGAACCCATGCTATGCGAAAATTGTATTATTTAGCCTGCAGTATTGTCTTATCCGGCCTTACCGCCTGTGAAGTGCCTCCGCTGGCGGATGGAAGCTCTGCTGTAACGGTTGAAGGCGTTGCGACGGCTCCGGTCTCGCACACGATTCCCGCAACGAAGGCACTGGAACATCTTGCCGGGGCACTGGTTGCCCTTGACGGGCCGACCCGTTCTCCGGGTGAATCGAGAACCGTGCAACGCGTTACGGCGGTTACGCGGGCCGACCTGAGGGCGTCTGCGACCCGCAGCGGAGGATGTTCTGCCGACTCGCTTGTTTATTTAGTCGAGTTCGAAGATGGAAAAGGCAGTGCCATTCTGGCTGCGGACGACCGGCTCGAACCTGTTATCGTGATCTACGATACGTATAAAATGAAGAAGGAAGATTTGCGGGAACCGCCGGTCGATCCGGATGCTTGGCGGACACTTGAAAATCTTTATTGCGAAGAGGAGCCGATCCGTGAGCCCCATGCTGACGACTCAATGGCATCAGGGAGCCCCGTTTAAACTACGTTTTCCGATTACTGCTTCGTGGACTATCTGGGCTCCGGCCGGATGTGTCACGATCGCCGTGGCCCAGATTATGAACTATCACCAATTTCCGCGCAATTATTGTGATTGGTCGCTGGTAAATCAATATAATCCTAACGACCCCCTTGAAGATAATGGCCAGGATGTGCTGGACGAAGTCGCGTTATTGTCTAAAAAGGTGGCTGGCGGTTGTCGTGTGGAATGTAATTTTTTTGGCTCCGGGGAAACTTTTTCCACGCCGGCCAAAGCCAAGCGTTTTCTTCGCGATGTGGGCTATACCGGTACCGAGAAACATCTCGGATATGACGCGGACGTGATTAAGAAAACGCTGGATAACGACTGCCCGGTCTTTATCGGGGCTTTGGCTTCCAGCAATCATGGTCACGCATGGGTGATCGACGGATATCTGAATTACGAAAACATCATCAAAACCTACAACGGCCCTACCACTTTGTTGAAAACAAACACAGTGAATAAACTATTCGTACACTGTAATTGGGGCTGGCAGGATACTGACAAAAACGGATATTATGCCAGTAAGGTTTTTGACACCCGAAAAGGGCCTGCGGATTTGAACGGGTATCCGGCGGCGACTCGCGGGGTCAATACTAAAAATTACACATGGTGGTTCCGCATCGTTACTTATAACAAACCCCGATAGTTATGAAAAAACTGATTATATTGTGTAGTGCCGTATTGGGCTCCTTGCTGTTTTGCGGATGTCTTCCGAGCTCTGCGCCTTACGAGGATTTTTACTCCCGGTCGTTCGTCTTGCGGTATTGTCAGGTAAGCGATATCTCGATCGAACGTCGGTATTATTCCGAAGACGATCCCGATTACAACCTGGGCTATTTTATCCGGGTTGTTTCCGATAAACTTTATCGGGCAAACAGGAACGGTGAAGAAAAACAGGTCTACGATGCACTTTGCGAAAAATACAATGATGTGACCTATAACCGTAAGGTGCGATACTCTTACGATGAATACTATCCTCCCAGGTGTTCCTGCTTTTTTACGGACTTGGAGATATGGAGCACTGCCGACTGGGATGCCGGTCATCCGGCGGGAACGCCGCTCGATGACATCGTGCGTTTCAAAAGCGATACCCCCTGGCCTTATATCCGGAGCGGTTATACGCAGCGGTATTCCGACAAGAAAAGGGGCGAATACTATCCGGTCTATTGCCTGGTTTCGGAACTTACGGCGGACGACATGACCCTGTTGCCGGATTCCTTTTTTATCCTGTTTACCTCGCGTCCCTCCCTCGACCTGCAACATACCATCCGTGTCCGGTTGACCGACGATGCCGGGAATGTGTACGAGGCTGGCATCGACGTGGATTTCAGCCTGTGACCCGAACCATCCGTGCGGAAACGGGTATTTCTGTCCCTGTCGTTGGTTGTGTTTTCGGATGTCCCGGCAGTGTTGCAGCCGGCCGGCAGTCCGCTTTGGATTGCTGTGCCCCCGAATCGGCGTGCGGGGCTTTCCCGGTAAATTTTATTCCAAAATCGGCAGGGCTCTGCCGAAGGGCTTGCGAAAAAGTATTAACTTTGCAGCCATGGAACCCAAAGAATCTCCGATACTGCAAGGCCTGAACCCCGCACAGCTCGCTGCCGTGGTC
>JBKUJR010000099.1:0-2317 GCA_046952735.1 Clostridia bacterium
TTTACAATCTATAAAATCGTGTCGGGCATACTGCTGGCCGCGCAGATCCCTGCCTGGATTTTCCATGCGCGTTTGGATGAGAATCTGGCGCATGCCGCCGGTCTCATTGAAATCAACAAGAGGCATCTGGATCGGATGGAGGGCAGGTGGTCCGCATTTTCGGATACCGGCGAGGAGTTTGCCGATCCCGGACACCCCTACTGTTGCGATCTCGATATCGTTGGAAAAAAGTCGCTGTTTCAATTTCTCAATACGACGCATACATGGCATGGCCGCCACACCTTTATACAGGATCTGCTGTATGCGGATTATACGGAACAGGAAATCAGCCGGAGACAGGCCGCTGTAGAAGAATTGGCGCTTGCTCCTGATTTTACCGACGAAATGGAATACCTGTTTTCGCAGATTGGCTGCGACCCCGCAGCGCCGGCGCTGGTGAAAGAGCTGCAGGAGAACCGTCCTTTTCTGAAAAACAAAATGCTGCGCGCTTTGCTCCTGTACTGGCCTTTGGCAACCCTCTTCTTCGTGGGACTCGTCATCATTTTCCACTGGAAATCGTTTTATATATTCGCCGTATGCCTTTATGTAGCCCAGACGTTTCTCTGGCTTGCAGGGCTGCTTTTTACCGGAAAATATCTGAAAAGTGTTTTTCGGCTTCCCTTTAAGCTCGCTGCTTATGGCAAAGTACTCGGCTTTCTGGGAAACGCTACGTTTCAATCGGAATATTTGCGCCAAATCCAGGCGGATTTAACGAATTCCGATGTTTCGGCGGCAAAGGCGATCAAAGAGCTTTCGAAAATCGCTGATAAAGTCAGCGTACGCAGCAATGCGATCGTGTATTTCGTGCTGAACGTATTATTGCTCTGGGATTTCGAGTGCGCCTTTTTATTCGAACACTGGCGGCAAAAGTACGCGCCTCATTGCGAAAAATGGTTCCTTGCCCTGGGTGAAATCGAAAGCCTTTCATGCTTTGCCACGCTGCGTAAAGTATGCTCTCACACCTGTTATCCGCGCGCCTCCTCGCACAGATGTGCGGAGGCGGAAGAACTGGGCCATCCGCTGATTCCGGAGGCGACGCGCGTAACGAATCCGCTGCGCCTGCAAGAGAATATCATCATTGTTTCGGGTTCAAATATGTCAGGGAAAACCACCTATCTCAGAACGGTGGGAATCAATATTGTTCTAGCACGTGCCGGCGGCCCGGTGTGTGCCAAAAGCATGGCCCTGTCAGCGTTCCGCATCTATACGTCTATGCGGATTGCAGATGATTTGAACGCCGGCATTTCTACTTTTTATGCGGAACTAAAACGTATTAAAATGATCTTGGAGGCTGCCGAAACCGACTGTAATACGCTGTTCCTAATCGATGAAATTTTTCGCGGCACGAATTCTGCAGACAGATTGGAAGGCGGACGTACTGTGATCAGCAGGCTTGCACAAACAGGAACCAGCGGTTTTATAACGACTCACGATCTGGATTTATGCAATTTAGAGCAGACGGCGCCCCATGTAGTAAACAATCACTTCTGCGAATCGTATGAAAACGATCGGATCATTTTTGATTATAAGCTGCATCCCGGCAGATCCCGAAGCACAAACGCCAAATATCTGATGAAAATGCTCGGCATCGTATAGAAATATAGAAATGATTCCCCGCAAGTCTCTCTTTATATAATATTTCTTTCAGATGATCATAAAAAAGACAACTTTTTATGAAAGCTATGCCTGTTGACGAGTTGGGATCGCCGGTAGCGTAAAATAATAGCGAGAGTTTTTAACTTCGTCTCGCGAAACTCAAAAATCTTTCAAAGATAGAAAGACCGATTCTTTTTATCTCTTAAAACGCCAAAACTCCGATAAAACCGGAGTTCTGGAAGGATTTTGGCGGAAAGAGTGGGATTCGAACCCACGGTAGGTGCAAACCTACGCCGGTTTTCAAGACCGGTGCCTTAAACCAACTCGACCATCTTTCCAAATATAACAGCATTCGATAAAAAAGCAGCAGGTACGAATGCCGTAGAATTATATATCAAAACAAAAAACGTGTCAATATGGGATTCTCGCGGAAAACCTCCACTATGACGTTTCCTGCGCCGCCATCAGCTCCTTGACCTTCATAAGACGCGTCAGATTTCCCAGCTCGTTATCCGCGAGCTTCATGGAAATATATTTGATATTCGTCTTCATCTCCGGAATCATCACATATTCCAGCGCATTGACCCGCCGGCGGGTCCGTTCCATTTCGTCCGCAAGCATATCGCACGTTTTTTCCACATAGGCAAGCTCGCAGAGCTTTGGCATGAGTTCTCCCATCAGC
>JBKUJR010000100.1:0-2041 GCA_046952735.1 Clostridia bacterium
GCCCACGTTGGAAACGTGAGCGTCAAACTTCATTCCTTGGTTGCTCTTTAAATTTTCCAGATTTTCAGAAAGCAAGGTCAAAGCTAACGCTTTTATCTGTGTGCGCCGCCGCTTTTCGTGCGGAACCGGCGCTTTTTTGTTGTATTACTGCAACTTTGTGTGTTATTTCATTGGCGGTTTCGTATTAGTTAACGCACAAATATACGGAAATAAGCGTAAAAGCGGAAAAAAACGGGTTGAATAAAATAACCGGTTTGTTTTTCAGGTCTGTGAATCCGCTCTGTTCGTGATTCTCCCATCGAGCGGAAAGGAGACAAGAAGAGGCGTCGCGCGAAAGAATCACTACCGATCCGTTGTCTTTTTCAGATGGGTGAATGCCGCGGGAAATGGTTCCGATAACCCCTTTCGATTCGCAGTTACAGGGAGGTTTCGTTTTCCAAAGAATACCGTGCCGAAGGCGGTCATTTCTTGTTCGGCTGAAGCGGTGTCGCCTCCGATTATCCGCTCATAATCGGAACGGTTCCTGATTACCGGATAAGAGGCGATTTAAGTTCAGATTCTCGGTTTCACGGCAATGCGCAGGAGAAGCGAGATGCAATAGACGATCATGCCGTATGTCGGTGCGATTACGGTTACCCTCACTCCGCTGAAAAGTATCGCCAACTTGCTTTCGGATGATATGCCTGCGAGTTGACCGCTGCCGATAATCTCCGAAATGTCGTATAATCCGGTCATGAAATAGATCCAGCCCAGCATCAGTGCAGCCAAACCGGCTTCCTTTACCCAGCGGGGAGCTTTCCAGGCTGCGAACAGCATGGCGATCAGGCAAATAGTGATCATTGACATCCAAATGTAGCCACCTTCCATATAGAGATCGGCTATGGATTTCGGGGGAGGTGAATAGCTGTCTGCGGTAGTCGTTTCTCCTGTTTCCGCATTCGTTACGGTCATTTCGCCGGTTTTTATCATACCGGCTGGCGGCTGGTTTTTGTCAGCCGATTCAGTTGCTGCGCAGGAAGACTGGACACTGATCTGGTCTTGGGCAAAGGCTCCGGATGCAGCGAAGAGCAGTCCGGCAAGCAGAAGTTTGGTGAAGGTTTGCATGGGGCTTTGTTTTAAGTTAGATAATGAGTTGGCAGGAATTCCTTTTGCAAAGATAGACGCAAATGTGGTGACGATGCAAATTCAAATCCCCTGTTCCAGATGTCAAATCGGCCGGAACTCTCTGATTTGTTTCTGTGGATGGCGATTTTTATTAACTTTGTATTAAATGAAACACCTTGCGACTTTTCTCTATTGGCTGGCTGCCGTCTTTGCGCTGGCGCTTATTCTGGTGAGTTTCGATTACCGGTTCGGCCGGGCGTTGTTTCTTGCCACGTCTTTACTGCCGGGAATGTTCTGTGCGAAATTTTTCCTGCCGATGGCTCTTCGGGCAGAACGGCGCCGGGTTTTGGCTGTTATTTGTGTGGTTGCAAGCACTCTGATCATCGAATGGATGTCGCTTCTCCTTGCCAGTTTCCACACTACTCCGTCTGAGAATTTGATGCGAGCTCCTTTTCCCGGGTTATTTTCGAATCCCGTTTTTATTTTGATTCTGCTGGTGGCGATTGTCGTCCCGGGGGAGTTGCTGTCTCATTATCTGAAAAAGAAACTTTCAGAGGAGAGATATGTGACGTTTATTTCCGATCGCCGTAAGGTTGTGCTGCCGATCGAGGCGATTCTCTATGTGGAGTCTAACGATAAAGAAGTTCTTCTCCATACGCAGGAAGGTCTTACCGGACGCGGACCTGTATTTCGCAATGGGCTGAGCGGCTCGACGATCGGTTCGTCCGTATTCATCGGGCCTATCTGATCAATATTGGGCATGTGAGCTCCTGGACGCCGACGCAAGTAACCGTCCAGGATCGGGTATTGGACATATCGCGAACTTACAGGGGATCGGTTGCAGCCCGTTTTGTCGGGTAAAACGGTAAGTCGAAACTGTTCGGACCTCGCAAGCCCTTCCTTGCCGATCAGTCGTGCGCAGCCCGTTGCCGAGGTG
>JBKUJR010000101.1:0-1678 GCA_046952735.1 Clostridia bacterium
CAAGACTTTCGGGCTCACCGTGCTCTTCATTGCGCACGACCTTTCCGTCGTCAAATATTTCTCCGACCGCATCGCCGTCATGTATTTCGGCAAAATTGTAGAACTTGCCGACGCCGACGAACTCTTTGACCATCCCCTCCACCCTTACACCCGTTCGCTGCTCTCCGCGATCCCCCTGCCCGACCCCGTTTATGAGAAAAAACGCAAGCGCGTCACCTATAATCCGCTGCTGATGCACGACTACTCGGAAAACCGACCGACTTTCCGGGAAGTCGGCAAAAATCACTTCGTCCTCTGCAACGACGAAGAATTTGCCAGATATAAAAGCGAGCTGAACGGACAATGAAACGCGGTTGGATAAAGTACGCGGCTGCATTGCTTGCCGGTGCAGCCGCCGTGTGCGCCATTCTCTTCGGAAAAGCGTATTTCGGGCTGGAAACGGCGCAGGAAAGGCTTCGCGTTCTCAGCGACGCCTTTCTCGTACCCGGGCTGGTACTGATTTTGGCCGGCTGCATGGTATGGATCGTGCGGCAAGGAACTTTTTCCGGAATGGGTTATACGGTGCGCAAAATCTGGAACTCCCTGCATTCAAAGGAATACCAAGACGGCCACAGGGAAAGCTACGCGGAATACCGCGAAAGAAAGGGCGCAAAAAAGACACCCTTCCTCTTTTTGATTCTGACGGGAGCATTTTATCTGCTTCCGTCGATCGTCATTACCATTATTTACGCAACGCTATGATATTTTAAGGAAACGAACCACTATGGATAAAAAACTGACCGAAAAATTTTTTGATATTCTGCATGAGGAACTCGTTCCGGCGCTCGGCTGCACCGAACCGATCGCCATTGCCCTCGCCAGCGCGAAAGCGCGCGATGTTTTGGGAAAAATTCCCGAGCACATCGTCGCCGAATGCAGCGGCAACCTCATCAAAAACGTAAAATGCGTGATTGTGCCGAATACGGAAAACCTTGTCGGCATCGAGGCAAGCGCAATCGTCGGCGCCGTCGGCGGAGACTTTTCGAAGGGCATGGAAGTTCTCAGCAACGTAACGCGCGAACAGCTCGAGCTGGCTAAAAAACTCTTTGCCGAGCATATCTGCGACGTAGAGCTGCTGGATACCCCTCTCAATCTGCATCTCATTATCCGCGCGGAAGCCGGAAAGGACTGCGCGGAAGTCGAAATCCGCAATCTGCACGACAATATCACCAGCATAAAAAAGAACGGTAAACAAATATACAGCGCCAAAGAAAATGACGGGCTGTATTACGGCGTGCTTACCGACCGGAGCATCCTTTCTTTCGACCGGATCTATGATTTTGCCGTCAATACGCCGATCGAACGCCTGAAAGAGGTCTTTACGCCGCAGATCGAAGACAATATACGCATCGCAGAAGAGGGACTTACCGGAAAATACGGCGTGGGAATCGGAACGAGCATCATCGCAAACGATAAAAGCCTCGCCGCAAAAATAAAGGCGTACGCAGCGGCGGCAAGCGAAGCCCGCATGAGCGGGTGCACGCTGCCCGTCATCACAAATTCCGGAAGCGGAAACCAAGGCATCGCTGCATCGATCCCCGTGATCGTCTATGCGCGGGAAATGAACCTCCCCTCCGAAAAACTTTACAGGGCTTTAGCGCTTTCCAACCTTCTGACAATCTATCAAAAAACATTTATC
>JBKUJR010000102.1:0-1657 GCA_046952735.1 Clostridia bacterium
GTATCCTCATATGACTGTTTTCGAAAACATGGCGTTTGGTTTGAAACTGAGAAAAACCCCGAAGGGCGAAATTAAGAAGAGAGTAACCGAAGCTGCCAGAATCCTTGAAATAGAACATCTCTTAGACCGTTCCATCAAAGCGCTGTCGGGCGGCCAGAGACAGAGAGTTGCGTTGGGACGTGCCATCGTGCGGGAACCGAAAGTATTCCTGATGGACGAACCGCTTTCCAACCTGGACGCCAAGCTCCGCGCACAGATGCGTACCGAAATCATCAAGCTTCATCAGAAACTTCAGACAACGATCATATACGTAACCCATGACCAGACCGAGGCCATGACGATGGGTTCCCGGATCGTCGTTATGAAGGACGGATATATCCAGCAGGTGGACAGCCCGCAGGTTCTTTATGAGAAACCGGTAAATATGTTCGTCGCAGGCTTTATCGGAAGCCCGCAGATGAACTTCATCGATGTCAAAGTGGAAAAACAGGGCGCCGATATTTTCCTGCGGATGGGCAGATGGACCGTAAAGCTGCCTGAACAGAAAGCAGAAAAGATCCTGGCCGGCGGATATGTCGAAAAAACGGTCGTTATGGGAATCCGTCCGGAAGCCGTTCACGATGAGCAAATGTATCTGGAAGCATATAAAGACTCCCAGATCGAATGTAAGGTAGAAGTTGTGGAGCTTCTCGGCGCAGAATCGCTTATTTACATGATGCTCGAGAACACGTTGTTCGTAGCCAGAGTAAAGCCGCGCAGCAATATTTATGTAGGCGATACGATGCGCTTTGCGATCAATCCGAATAAAGTCCATGTCTTCGATAAAGAAACGGAAAATGTCGTCTGCAATTAATCAGATTTCATAACGAAAAGATCCGGCCTCTTCGTGCCGGATCTTTTTATTTTAATCAAAATATACTTGCCAATCCGCAGAGCGGTACGCATCGAAGCACATGCTGATCTGCGCTTCATTATTTTTTTCAAGCGCCAGCACGGGAAGCCGGTCCAGCGGAAAATAGCCGCTTTCCAGCGTTTCGATATTTTTGCGGAATGCGCCGCCCATCACAGAACACAACACGAATATTTTACAGATTTTATAAGCGGAAACCGGGGTATTATGCTTATCCCTGTCTTGCACCGCAATAATGCGGTCAGCGGTGACGTCGAGCCCGGCTTCTTCTTTGACCTCTTTGATTACATTTTCCCTGACGGACAGTCCTGCATCCACCCAGCCGCCCGGTAAAGACCATGCGCCGTTATTTTCTTTTACCAGTAAAATCTGCTCCCCTTGAAAAATTGCGGCGCGGCAATCCAGTTTCGGCGTCTGATAACCCGTTTCCCCGCAAAAGAGGTCTTTTACGGCTGCAAACGTCATTTCGGATTGAAAACTGATGATTTCAGCCGAAATATCGCGGATTCTCTGAAACCGTTCCAGATCATAAGGATCCTTGCTGTAATATAAACCGGCCTGTGCCAGGCTCTGCAATTCAACGGCCCAGTCCAGCCAGATATGATTCTCCGCCACTTCCGCAGCACCTCCTGCTTTCTTTGCATTTTAATCCCGCTTTTCCGGAAAGTCAAACACACAGATGCAAACCGCCGCATAATATTGTTTATGTGTGTAGAATTTTTAATTTTTTATTGCAATATTTAAATA
>JBKUJR010000103.1:0-1633 GCA_046952735.1 Clostridia bacterium
GGAATAAGTATATACAGATTACCAGTGGTAAAAGAAATACCGCAATTTTTTTCATAGTGGAAACATCCTCCTCCAGAAACTTGTCTATAAGAAAGATTATACCATTTTACCGCCACAATAAAAAGCTGTCATTCATATATTTTTTATATTTGCAGAATTGACAACGAAAGACGGCGGTAGTAGAATGCGCATGTGGTTCCAAAGGGAATCGCAAAGCTATTGATCAGAGCAGGTATTGTGCGTTAAGTACCGGAGGATGGGAGTAGAGCCTTCGGGCGAAAAGCGTCGGCGCGGTACGCTGGGCGGACGTTTGCGGTACAATATTACATCCGCTGTGTCCGAAAAATTTATATTTTCAGACGATACACAGATGATGCTCTCTTTTCTATATCTCAAGAAAGGGAGTTTTATTATGGAAAAAATCAAACGGAATCTCGGCATTTTCAAAAATGTCGAAACAATTGTTGTCATGGCGCTTTTTATAGCGCTGAGTATCGTGTTCGGCAAACTTCTTGCCATAAACGTTACGCATAATTTCCGGATCAGCCTGGAAAATACCCCCACGATTCTTGCCGCGGTCGTCTACGGCCCGCTGGCCGGCGCGATCGTAGGAGGTCTTTCGGATTTGATCGGCTGTCTGCTCGTCGGATACGCGATCAACCCGATCATTACGGCGGGCGCCGTTGCCGTAGGCATCGCAGCAGGGCTTCTCGCAAAACTGCTGCTGCGGGAAAACAATCATTTTTCCAGAGCGGGCTGTTTTCTCCGCTGCCTTCTCACGATCGTGCCGGCGCATTTCATCGGCTCGGTAATCCTCAAAACGTACGGTTTGTATGTTTATTTCGGATCTCCGCTTTTTTTCACCTTCTCGGTGCGGCTTGGAATCTACGCCGTGACGTCTGTAATCGAAGCAGTGATCTTATATATTCTATACACCCGGAAAATCATAAAAAAATACAAACCGCAACCGCAGCCGCGCGGCTGACCGCATACGGGGAAGGCAGGCTTTACTATGAATTATCAGGAATCGATCGATTATATCCATGGAATTTACTGGCGCGGCAGCAAGCTCGGACTCTGCCGCACCCGGGAATTGCTGGGGCTTCTCGGCAACCCGCAAAAAGAACTGAAATTCGTACACGTGGCCGGGACGAACGGAAAAGGTTCCGTCTGCGCGATGCTTTCTTCCGTATTTTCGCAATGCGGCTATCGCACAGGATTGTATATTTCGCCCTATATCCGGCGATTCAACGAACGGATCCAGTATAACGGCCAGCCGATCAGCGATACCGAGCTCGCGGAAATTACGACCCACATCAGCGCTTACGCCGAATCGATGAAAGATAAGCCGACGGAATTCGAACTCGTAACGGCAATCGGAATGGAATATTTTAAACGCAAGAAATGCGATATCGTCATTCTCGAAACGGGACTTGGCGGCACGCTCGATTCCACAAATATCATCGATACGCCGGAAGCCGCCGTGATTACTGCCATAGACTACGATCACATGCGGGAGCTGGGCGGTACGATCGAAAGCATTGCTTCCGCGAAAGCCGGAATCATCAAACCGGGCGGAGAAGTGATCTTTTATGGAAACAACGGCACTGCGCTAAAAGTGATCGAAAAACGC